>NZ_JBYTST010000007.1:0-282137 GCF_058111565.1 Telluria sp. AZSoR62 | reverse complement strand
TCGACAATCGATCAGATCATCGTTTGACCGCTCCAGAACTCGGCAGTTCAATTTCTACAGCTTGCAGTGACAGCGCCATCGACAACGGGGTCAGGTCCAGCATGCGGACCTGACCCCGTTTTTCGTTCCCGGGTGCTTTGCCGGCCTACCGCCCCGGCATCAGAAGGTTTCCCACTCCGTGTCGTTCGGCGCCTTGTGCGCGGCCTTGGCGCGGGTGGCGGGCGCCGCGCGCGGCGCATCGAGGCGCTTCGCCGGCTGAGTGCGTTTGGCGTGAGCGGCGCCAGGGGCGGGGCTGGCGGTCGCCCCGGTGCCGCCGCCGGCGTCGACCTTGAACACCGACACCAGGCGCGCCAGCTTGCCGGCCTGTTCCTGCAGCGATTCGGCCGCGGCGGCGGCTTCCTCGACCAGCGAGGCATTCTGCTGGGTCACCTGGTCCATCTGGCTGACCGCCATGTTGATTTGCTCGATGCCGGAGGTCTGCTCCTGGCTGGCGGAGGAGATCTCGCCCATGATGTCGGTGACGCGGCGCACGCTGGCCACGATCTCGTCCATCGTGCTGCCGGCGTTGTCCACCAGCTTGGCGCCGATGTCCACCTTCGAGACCGAATCGTCGATCAAGCCCTTGATTTCCTTGGCCGCCGCCGCCGAGCGCTGCGCCAGGGTGCGCACTTCCGAGGCCACCACGGCGAAGCCGCGGCCCTGCTCGCCGGCCCTGGCCGCTTCGACCGCGGCGTTGAGCGCCAGGATATTGGTCTGGAAGGCGATGCTGTCGATGACGCCGATGATGTCGACGATTTTCTTGGACGAGTCGTTGATCGAGGCCATGGTGTCGACCACCTGCGAGACCACCGTGCCGCCGCGCTCGGCCACTTCCGACGCCGAAAACGCGAGCTGGTTGGCCTGGCGGGCATTGTCGGCGTTCTGCTTCACGGTCGAGGTCAGTTCTTCCATCGAAGACGCGGTCTCTTCCAGCGAACTGGCCTGTTCCTCGGTACGTGCCGACAGGTCCAGGTTGCCGGTGGCGATCTGACCGGATGCCGAAGCAATGGCGTCGGTGCCGCGGCGCACGTCGCCGACGATCTGCGCCAGGCTGTCGCGCATGGTCTTCATGGCGTGCAGCAGGCTGCTGGTGTCGTCCTTGCGCACGGCGACATCGACGGTCAGGTCGCCGGCGGCGATGCGGGTCGCGATATCGCTGGCATAGGCAGGTTCGCCGCCGAGCTGGCGGGTCAGGCCGCGGGTGATCAGTACGCCCAGGCCGACGCCGGCGGCGGCGCTGCCCAGCACCAGCAGCAGCATCAGGCTGCGGCTCGACTGATACAGAGCGCTCGCCTCGGCGGCGGCGTTGGCGGCATTCTGCTCTTTGAGCTTGGTGAGCGCGGTCAAGGCATTGTCGACCGTATTGGCCACCGGGGCCACGTTCTTGAACAGGTAGTCGACCGAGGCGCGGTTTTGCTGCGGCGGCTCGGCCAAGGTCAGCTTGGTCACCTCGGCAAGCTGGATGTCGTACGCGCCGAGCATGGTTTCCATCTCGGCGAACTGGCGTTTACCGGTGTCGGTGTAGAACAGCGGGCGCGCCTTGTCGAGGTTGGACTTGAGCGAGCGGCTGGACTTCTCGACGTTGGCCAAGGCTGCAGCGCGCTCCGCCTCGGTCGAAACCAGCAGCGCATTGCGCATGGCGCGGGCGATATAGATCAGGTCGATATTGGCTTCCTTGACATACGACACACCCAGCAAGTCCTTTTCGTACAGGGTCTGGGTGCGGCCTGCCAGCGTGGACATGTTGTAGATGCCGATGGCTGCGACGATGGCGCCCAGCATGGTCAGGGCCATGAAGCCCGCGATCAGGCGGGTGCCGACTTTCATTCTGTTGAACATGATGAATCCAGAAAATAGAGGGTTCGCGCGCCATGGTGGTCTCCCCGCGACGCGCTGTTTATCGTTGAGTCTTCGCCCGTTGTCGGGCAGTCCGTCAATGCACGATATCAGTGCATGATGGCAGTGCCAAGCGGCAAGTAAATACCGTATGAGGGTGCAAGTTCACGATCCGGCTGCTTTGTACAGCACAGCACGCTTACCCGGAATGGGTGACCGGTGCACACTTAACGGACTGTGCAATACAAAGCGGTTCACCGACAACGAAAGGTGATTTTAAGTTGTTTCTTCGGCGCAACGAAAAGATGGCCGAAAGATATTGAACAGGTCTACATGGGACGCCGCAGCGCCGCCGGCTGGACGCGCGATGCCTGCCAGCGCTCCAGCGCTGGTTCGATCGCTTCGAGCGTATCGAAGGTCTCGATACCGCTTGCGGGCACGGCCCAGTGACGCGCGCCATCGCCGCCGATCCACAGCATGGTGGCGGGAGGCAGGGCGGTACGCAGCGCTGGCACGTCGTGCGCCAGGCTGCGCCGGGGGAAATACGAGCTGAAGGACAGGGCAACGATGTCGGCGCCCGTCTCGCGCGCCGCCGCGGTGACCTCCAGCAGTGGGGTATCGGTCCCGAGCGGGATACAGGCCGCCTCGAACGAGGCCAGCACCGCTTCGGCCATCAGGATGCCGAGGGCATGGGTTTCGCCTCCGAGAGTGGCGAGCAGGACTTTCGGGTGTCCGCCTTCCAGCAGGCGTACGGCGGCCAGTTCGGCCTGCAGCACCGCAGCGGCAAGTTGTCCGAACAGGTGCTCGCATCGCACCGGCAGCTGGCCGCGGTTCCATGCCAGCCCGACTTCGACCGACAACGGGGCCAGGAATTCGATGACGAAGCGGCGCAGCCCGAGTTCGAGCAAGCGGCGCCGGAACGAGGCGTGCAGTTCGGACAGGCGGTAGTCGCGCAGCAGGGTGACGACGTGCTGGTAGTGGGGTGCGGCGGCGTGGACGCGCGCCGTGCAGGGGGCGGCTGTTTCGATGGCGACCGCGCCCGAAAAGATCTTGCCGGGCCTGACACCCTGATCGATCAGGCGCCGCACGGCATGCAGGCGCTCGACCTGGTGCGGCGGATAGACGCGGTCGCCGTGGCGGTCGCGCGAGGGCTGGGGAAAGCCATAGCGTCTTTCCCACATGCGCAAGGTGGCCTGGCGGATGCCGGTCTGGCGCTCGACTTCGGTGATGGGCAGCAGCTCGCACGGGGGCGGCGACTCGTCGCGCATACTCACGTTGGCGAATCTCCTTGAATGGGGATCCACCATAACGGAAAACGGGGCGGAGGCGTCGCACGCCCTCCGCCCCATCCCGGTCCCGGCTAGGATCAGACGATCCCGAGGTGCTCCATCCCCGCCGAGAAATCGCGGTTCTTCGCGTGCTTGCTGTTGAGCTTGATGTTCAGGCGCAGGTCGTTGACGGAATCCGCATTGCGCAGCGCGTCCTCGTACGAGATCTTGTCCGCCTCGTACAGGTCGAACAGGGCCTGGTCGAAGGTCTGCATGCCCAGCTCGCGCGACTTCTTCATGATCTCCTTGATCTCATGGACGTCACCCTTGAAGATCAGGTCGGAGATGAGCGGGGAGTTCAGCAGGATTTCCATCGCCACCACGCGGCCCTTGCTTTCCTTCTTCGGGATCAGGCGCTGCGAGATCAGGCCCTTCATGTTCAGGGACAGGTCCATCAGGAGCTGCTGGCGGCGCTCCTCGGGGAAGAAGTTGATGATGCGGTCCAGCGCCTGGTTCGAGCTGTTGGCGTGCAGGGTGGCCAGGCACAGGTGGCCGGTCTCGGCGAAGGCGATCGCATGTTCCATGGTCTCGCGGTCGCGGATCTCGCCGATCTGGATCACGTCCGGGGCCTGGCGCAGGGAATTCTTCAGGGCCGCCTCGAAGCTGTCGGTATCCACGCCCACTTCGCGCTGCGTGATCACGCAGTTGCGGTGCGGGTGCACGAATTCGACCGGGTCTTCGATCGTGATGATGTGGCCGTAGCTGTTCTCGTTGCGGTAGCCGACCATGGCGGCCAGCGTCGTCGACTTGCCCGAACCGGTGGCGCCGACCATGATCACCAGGCCGCGCTTGGACATGATCACGTCCTTGAGCGTGTCCGGCAGGTCGAGGTCCTCGAATTTCGGGATGGTGGTGGTGATCACGCGCAGCACCATGCCCACGCAGCCCATCTGCATGAAGGCCGAGACGCGGAAGCGCCCCAGGTCGCCCGGGCTGATCGCGAAATTCGATTCCTTCGAGAGCTCGAAGCCGGCCGCCTGCTTGTCGTTCATGATGGCGCGCGCCAGGTCGTTCGTGTGCGTGGCGTTGAGCGGCTGGTTCGAGACCGGCGTCATCTTGCCGTCGATCTTGATCGCGGGCGGGAAGCCTGCGGTGATGAACAGGTCCGAGCCGCCTTTGCTGGTCATCAGGCGCAGCAGGTCGAACATGAATTTGGATGCCTGGTCGCGTTCCATCGCTGATCCTTAGCCGGGGAAGTTTTCGGGGATCTTCGCGGCGCCGCGGGCGGCGGCACTGGAGATCACGTTGCGGCGCACCAGGTCGGTCAGGTTCTGGTCGAGCGTCTGCATGCCGACGTTGCTGCCGGTCTGGATGGCCGAGTACATCTGGGCGATCTTGGCTTCGCGGATCAGGTTGCGGATCGCCGGGGTGCCGATCATGATCTCGTGCGCCGCCACGCGGCCCGAGCCATCCTTGGTCTTGAGCAGGGTCTGCGAAATCACCGCCTGCAGCGACTCCGACAGCATGGCGCGCACCATCTCTTTTTCCTCGGCCGGGAAGACGTCGACGATACGGTCGATGGTCTTGGCGGCCGACGAGGTGTGCAGGGTTCCGAACACCAGGTGGCCGGTCTCGGCCGCCGACAGCGCCAGGCGGATGGTTTCCAGGTCGCGCAATTCGCCGACCAGGATCGCGTCCGGGTCTTCGCGCAGGGCCGAGCGCAGCGCGTTGCTGAACGAGAGCGTGTGCGGGCCGACTTCGCGCTGGTTGATCAGGCATTTCTTGGAGTCGTGGACGAATTCGATCGGGTCCTCGATGGTGAGGATGTGGCCGTACTCGTTTTCGTTCAGGTGGTTGACCATGGCCGCCAGCGTGGTCGACTTGCCCGAGCCGGTCGGGCCGGTCACCAGCACCAGGCCGCGCGGGCGCATGGCCAGCTCGCCGAAGATCTTCGGTGCGTTCAGTTCTTCCAGCGACAGGATCTTCGAAGGAATCGTGCGCAGTACGGCCGAGGCGCCGCGTTCCTGGTTGAAGGCGTTGACGCGGAAACGCGCCAGGCCGGGAATCGCGAACGAGAAGTCGCACTCGAGGATCTCTTCGTACTGCTTGCGCTGGCCGTCGTTCATGATGTCATAGATCATGCCGTGCACGTCCTTGTGCTCCAGCGGCGGCAGGTTGATGCGGCGCACGTCGCCATGCACCCGGATCATCGGCGGCAGGCCGGCCGAGAGATGCAGGTCCGAGGCCTTGTTCTTCACGGAGAACGCGAGAAGTTCCGAAATGTCCATTTATAATCCCTGTGCGATGAGCGGCGCCCTGGCGACCTGCCGCGCTGCGACTCAAAATATTTCCTATAGAAAATCATTATGTCCATAATCGCCGCGAACTTGCAAGCTGTCGAAGCGACAATCAAGGCGGCCTGCGCCCTGGCCGGCAGGGGGCAAAACGAGGTGCAATTGCTGGCCGTGTCGAAGACCTTTCCCCCTGAGGCGGTGGTCGAAGCCATTGCCGCGGGGCAGCGCGCCTTCGGCGAAAACTACCTGCAGGAGGCGCTCGACAAGATGCAGGCAGTGGCGCGCCTGCAACCATCCATTCCGGTGGCATGGCATTTCATCGGCCCGATCCAGAGCAACAAGACGCGGCCGATCGCCACCAGCTTCCGGTGGGTGCACACGGTCGAGCGCCTGAAGATCGCGCAGCGCCTGTCCGAGCAGCGCCCCCCCGAGCTCGGGCCCCTGGACATCTGCCTGCAGGTGAACATCAGCGGCGAAGCCACCAAGAGCGGCGCCGGCGAAGCCGAGCTGCCCGAGCTGGCGCGCCAGGTCATGCAGCTGCCCAACCTGCGCCTGCGCGGCCTGATGGCGATCCCCGAACCGAGCACCGACCCTGCCCAGCAGCGCGCCGCCTTTGCGCGCCTGCGCAAGCTGTTCGAATCCCTGCGCGCCGGCGGCCTGGCGCTCGACACGCTGTCGATGGGGATGTCGGGCGACCTGCCGGCGGCGGTGCAGGAAGGCGCGACCATCGTGCGGGTCGGCAGCGCCATCTTCGGCGCCCGCCACTATGAATAAGTCCCATCAAGGAATCGAATGAAAATTGCGTTTATCGGCGGCGGCAACATGGCCACGGCCCTGGTCGCGGGCCTGGCCGGCCAACTCACCGGCGCCGGCAGCCTGCACGTGGTGGACCCGAATGTCGAGGCGCTCGATCGCCTGGCCAGCCAGTACGGGGTGAGCACGGCCGGCGGCATCGACGTGCAGGTGGCCGGCTGCGACATCGTCGTGCTGGCGGTCAAGCCGCAGCAGATGCGCGAGGTCGCAGCAAGCCTGAAGCCGCAGCTGGGCGGCCAGCCGCTGGTGCTGTCGATCGCGGCCGGCATCCGGATCGCCGACTTGTCGCGCTGGCTGGGAGGCTATCGGCGCATCGTGCGTTCGATGCCGAACACGCCGGCGCTGATCGGCATGGGCATCACCGGCATGGTGGCGCAGCCGGACGTCGATGCGGCGCAGCGCCAGGCCGCCGACAATGTCATGCGCGCGGTCGGCCAGACCGTGTGGCTGGACAGCGAAGAGCTGATCGACCCGGTGACGGCGGTCTCGGGCAGCGGCCCGGCCTATGTCTTCTACTTCCTGGAAGCGATGCAGCAGGCGGCTGTCGACATGGGGCTGGATGCGGAGCAGGGCCGCAAGCTGGCGCTGGCCACCTTCACCGGCGCCGCGCAGCTGGCGGCGCAGTCGAGCGATCCGGTGGAGCTGCTGCGCCAGCGCGTCACCTCGAAAGGCGGCACCACCCATGCGGCGATCGAGAGCATGGACGCCTCGGGCGTCAAGGGGGCGATCGTCAAGGCCATGCAGGCCGCCAGCGCGCGCGGGCGCGAGCTGGGCGACGAGCTCGGAAAGGATTGAACGCAAGGCGATGCGGCCCAAGCCGCATCGCCCAACGGCACGCCGGCTTACTTGCGGCCGATCGTCGCCTGCTTCACTGCGGCCTGGGCCCCATCGTCCACCGCGCGCACTTCCACCGTCCACGGCGCCTTGCCCGACAGGGTCACGGCTTTCGAGAACACCAGGGCCTCGCCCTGCTGCACGAAGCCCGATTTGTCGAAGGACTGCAGCACCTTGCCGTCGCTGGTCACGACCTTCACCTGCACCTCGGCCACGCTGGCCACGCCGTTGGCGTCCATCACCCTGGCGCCGATCGTGACCGGCTGGCCGCTGGCCACGCGGGTGCTGCCCAGCGTGAGTTCGGCGGTGGGCGGCACGTTGTCCGGCACCGTCACTTCATACTTGCCGGTGTAGTCGGTCGAGACCAGGTTCACGCGTCCATCCACCCGCACATGCCAGACGCCGGCCTGCGGGAACTTGACCTCGACCGAGCGGTATTTCTGCACCGTCGTCAGGCCGGCCGACTGGGCCGCGAAGCCCACGCCCGTAGCCGGGTCCACGCCCGGCGCGTACAGGCTGACGTACAGGTTGTTCGCTTCCAGCGCCCAGGCGGCATCGGCGAACAGCTTGATGGCGCCCGGTTCGACCGTGACCTTGTGCAGGCCGTAGCCGGTATTGGTCTGGAAGGAGTTGAGCGTGGCGGCGCCGGCATAGGTGCCGCTGGCCACGCGCATCGGGCCCGGATTGAAGCTCACCAGGTCGCCGGCCGTGACGGCGGCCGGGATGGCGCCGGCGTTCACGGCATCGACCGCCTTGCGCGCGTCGACGAAGCCGGCGCCCGCGTCATGGGTGTCGTAGCCGGCCATGACCTGCTTGTTGGCGGTGACCTCGAGCAGGCGGATCACGTCCAGCGGCGCCAGGCGCGCTCCGCCTTTCTTGTCCTGGGCCTGGTGCACCAGCGCGGCGATGCCGCTCACGTGCGGGGTCGCCATCGAGGTGCCGGAGGCGGCGCCGTAGTTGGTGCCGGAGGCGGTCATCGGATGCACCGGATTCTGGGCCGAGACGATGTTCTCGCCCGGCGCGACGATGGCCGGGCGGTCGATGCCGAGCGGCTTGGCGGCGTGGTCCCAGGCCGCCTGCTCATCGGCGCTGGCGGCCAGGAACAGCGTCAGGTTGGCCAGCGCCAGCTCGCGGTCGTGGTTGCCGTCCGGCCGCCCGCGCGACGAGAAGCCGGCCATGCCGTAGGCCTTGTTGGTGGCGCCGATGCCCAGCGCATACGGGGCGTTCGAATACGGGTTCATGGTGTTCGGACCCGCGCCGTCGTTACCGGCCGCAAAGATCGACAGGACGCCCTGTTCGAAGGCCAGGCGCGAGGCGACGTTGGTCGCCTGGTTCGGGTTGAAGGGCCCGTAGCTCGAGCTGCCCCATGAATTGCTGAGCACACGGATGTCGGCAACGCCGTCGCGCTTGCTGGCGATGACATGGTCGTAGGCTTCCAGCGTGAAGGGCAGGTTGATGCCGGCGCTGGCGCCGTAGCTGATGATGGTCGCCTTGGGCGCCATGCCGCGCAGGTTGCCGTCCGAATCGGCGCCGGTGCCGGCGATGGTACCGATGCAGTGGGTGCCGTGGCCGTATTCGTCGGTGTTCCATTGCGTGCCGATGCCGTCGATATGGCGTTCGACGATCGAGGTCCCCACATCGATGCCGTTCGGCGTGAGCGACACGTACACTTGGGTCGGATCGTTGCCGAGCGCGCCCGCCACCTCGTAGTTCTTCCTGACGTTGCCCATGTCGGGGTGCAGGCCGTCGGCGCCGGTGTCGATGATGGCCACCGTCACGCCAGTGCCGTCCAGGCCCAGTACGCGCTGCACTTCCTCGGCGCGGGTCATCGCGCGGCCTTCGGCATTGAGCAGGCGCTGGGTGCGGCTCGGCTCGATGAAGCGGGTCTCGGCCCAGCCGGCCACCTGGCCGATCTCGGCCTTGGTCAGCAGCACGCGCGCCATCGGCAGCACTTTATAGGTCTTGAACTTGCGGCCCAGGACCGAGAGCCGCGCCGCGCTCTCCTTCTTGTCGAAGACGACGATGACGTCGTAGTAGACGTTGGCGAGCTGCTTGTTCAGCTCCTGGGCAAACTGGCTGTCGGTCCTGGCCGAGGCGAGGGTGCCGGTGACGACCGGCACCAGGCTGGTGACGGCAGCGGTGGCGTGGCCCTGGGCGCCCAGGGCCATGACGAGTGCTGCAACGAGGGAAAAACGACGACGGGATGGTCTCACGATGATGCTCCTCTTGGTATGTTGTTGTCTCCGGGATGCTCAGCTGGAACACGGCATTTCCGTGGTGCCGCCTGATGAGTATTCCTTTTGGGAGATCAAGAGGTCAAACGTGCATACATACGTCTCGAAAATATTTTTACAAATGGCAAAAATTGTCGTATTTGCACCAATACGCAATTGTGCGGGCGAACTGATGTGTTAGGCGGGGGAGTGCAGCAGGAGGGGAGCGCCCCGTCGAGGACGGGGCGGGTGCGTCAGTGAATCTCGAAGCCTTTCCAGCGCAGGATCGGCAGCAGGCGCTGGGCCAGCTGGTAGGCCGACACGGCGCCGGTGGCGATGCCGACCGCCCATTTCGGCTTGACGATGAACAGGCCGGCCGCCACGCCGGCAGCCACCAGCGCGGTCTTGCGGTGCCGGATCAGTACTGCCGGCACCACGCCCAGCGTCGCGGGCGAGGCCAGCGCGGCGTATTCGTAAGCCACCTGCGCGCGCTGGTCGGCGCAGCGTTCCACCAGCGCTGCGCGGCGCGCGGCCAGCGTATTGGCGTCAGCCTTCATGGAGGGATTCTCCCTTGAGCGAACCGGCATCCTTGCGCAGCTCGGCCAGGGTCGCCGCCATCACGGGCGGGCGCGCCTTGAGGCCGGCGCGCAGCCGGGAGACGGCGAACAGGCTGCCCAGCGCGAACAAAGCGGTCATGCCGCCGACCGCCAGCAGGCGGTGGCTGTCCCAGAACAGCACCAGCACGAACAGCACGGCGAGCAGCAGGCCGACGAAGGCCAGCAGCGCCGCGGTCAGCGCCCAGGCCAGGTAGCCGAACAGGCGCCGCGTCTCTTCCTGCAGCTCGATGGCCGCCAGTTCGAGCCGCGTGCGCAGCAGATCCAGTGTGCTGGCGCCGAGCGCCTTGACGTTCGCGATGAGGCTCATGCGCGCCGTCCCGGGATCAGCGGCGAGCGATCAAGAGGCCGATGACGACGCCGACGGCGGCGCCCAGGCCCACCGACTTCCATGGATTCTCGTGCACGTATTCGTCGGTGACCTTGGCGGCCTCCCTGGTCTTCTCGACCACGGTCTGCTGGTATTCGCCCAGGCTTTCCTTGGCGCCGGCCAGGGTCTGTTCGAACTTGGCCTTGGCGGCCTTGAGCTCGTCGCCGGTCAGGTGGCCGCCATTGCGCAGCCAGGCTTCGGCGTCCTGGATCACGGTCTTCAGGTCCGACAGCAGCTGGTCACGGGTGCCGGTTTGGGTAGGGATCTTTTCCATCATGATGACGAGCCTCGCTTAGGTAAGTGGATGCGGTGAATGAATGCCTTTTGTGCAATATTACCTGAATGTATAGTCGAGTGCGACACCTGCGAACAGTGCGGCGCCCAGCCAGTTGTTGTGGCGGAAGGCCTTGAAGCAATCCATGCGCTCGCGCCGGCGGATCAGGGTGTAGTGGTAGAGCGCCAGGGCGGCCGCCACCACGACCCCGGCCACGAACCACCAGCGCAGCCCGAGGTACCAGCCGCATACCAGGTCGATCGCCAGCGCGGCGCCATAGCAGAGCATGACGGCGGCGACGTCGAAGCGTCCGAAGGTGATGGCCGAGGTGCGGATGCCGATCTTCAGGTCGTCGTCGCGGTCGACCATCGCGTACTCGGTGTCGTAGGCCACCGCCCAGAACACGTTGGCCACCAGCAGCCACCAGGCCACGGCCGGCACCGTGTTCTGCACGGCGGCGAAGGCCATCGGGATGCCGAAGCCGAAGGCGATGCCCAGGTAGGCCTGGGGGATCGCAAAGAAGCGCTTGAACCAGGGATAGGTGCCCGCCACGATCAGGGCCGCGACCGACAGCTGCTTGGTCAGCGTGTTCAGCGGCAGGATCAACAGGAAGGCCAGCAGCGACAGCACGGCCGCCACCATCACCGCTTCCCAGCCGCGGATCTTGCCGCTGGTAAGCGGCCGCTCGGCCGTGCGCTTGACATGCTTGTCGAAGTCGCGGTCGGCGTAGTCGTTGATGGCGCAGCCGGCGGAGCGCATCAAGGCCGTGCCGAGCACGAAGATCAGCAGCACCAGGGGGGCGGGCACGCCGCTCGACGCCATCCACAGCGCCCACAGGGTAGGCCAGAGCAGCAGCAGGATGCCGACCGGCTTGTCGGCCCGCACCAGGCGGAAATAGAGCGCCAGCTTGTTCATTGATTCCTTGTCTTGGCGTGCAAGAACTGTTGAGCAGAAGACAGCGATTCTAAAGCCTTTGTCCCGCTTGCGCGCCGCCGGGCGCATCCCGGCCATTCCCCCGGTCGATCCAGCCGTTCCGGCAATGTTGCCATTTTGTTGTCATGGAACGGACATCTTCGTTTGTTTTAATGCATCGGCGCACCCTGCAACCGCCGGGCAGATCGATCCGCCGTCCGGCTCCCTCACCCTTTGGAGAAGCCCAGCATGACTGACACGCATACCTCGCCGCAACGCCGCAACCTGCTCAAGGGCCTGGCCGGCTCCGCCGCGCTGCCTTTCGTCGGCGCCTTTGCCGCGCTGCAAGCGCAACAGGCGAGCGCCGCCAACGGCGCCACCACCCTGGTTGCCAGCCCTTACGGCCCAATCGCACCCACCAACGACATCACCACCGGCCTGCCGCTGCTGCAGCTGCCGGCCGGCTTTACCTACAAGAGCTTCGGCTGGCGCGGCGACCTGATGACCGACGGTAAAACCTGCCCGGGCGGCCACGACGGCATGGGCGTGGTGCTGACGCGCAAGGTCGGCCGCAGCACCGAACTGGTGCTGGTGCGTAACCACGAACTCGGCGGCACCGCGCCGGTCAACTTCCTGAACGCGCCCGGCGTGTTCGACAACGGCGCGGTGAGCAGCGGCAGCACCAACAAGTTCGGCGGCGGCACCACCAATCTGCTGTTCCGCGACGGTAACTGGGTCAGCATGACCCCGAGCCTGGGCGGCACCCAGACCAACTGCGCCGGCGGCATCACGCCCTGGGGCACCTGGCTCACCTGCGAAGAGGTCAGCTCGGACGCGGTCAGCGCCTCGGGCAAGAAGCACGGCTACGTGTTCGAAGTGCACTCGGACCCGGCCTTGACCACCGGCCAGCCGATCATCGGCATGGGCCGCTTCGGCCACGAGGCCGCGGCCGTCGATCCGCTCACCGGCATCGTCTACCAGACCGAGGATTCGGGCGGCAAGTCGGGCTTCTACCGCTACGTGCCGGACATCCGCACGGGTGCGCCGGGCACGCTGGCGATGGGCGGCGTGCTGCAGATGGCCAAGGTCAAGGGCGTCAACAACGTCAACCTGGCCAATGTCCCGGTCGACGCGAAATACGAGCTGGAGTGGGTCGATATCGCCAACCCGGACGCCAACCGCGGCGACGCCACCGGTCCGAGCGGCGTGCGCATCACCAATGCCGCCGGCCCCTTCGTGCAGGGCTGGCTGCAGGGCGCGGCGCGCATGAACCGCGGCGAAGGCATCTGGTATGCGCAGGGCAAGATGTACGTGATGGACACCTCCGGCGGCGCCGTGCAGCGCGGCAGCATCTGGGAGCTGGACCTGGCCAGCCAGGTGCTCACCTGCATCTACTCGAGCCCGAGCCAGCTGGTGGGGAACATGGGCGACAACCTGACCGTCAGCCCGCGCAACGCCATCCTGATCTGCGAAGACGCCTCGACCGCCGCCACCGACTCCTTCGGTTTCGGCCAGCGCCTGATGGGCCTGACCGGCCTGGGCGACGCCTACATCTTCGCCAAGAACAACATCAACCTGACCGCCAACCAGCTGCAGACCGCCGGCAAGCTGGCCTCGCTCGCGGGCGACCAGCGCGCCAACGAATTCGCCGGCGCCTGCTTCGACCCGACCGGGCGCTACCTGTTCGTGAACATCCAGACGCCGGGCGTGACCTTCGCCATTACCGGTCCGTGGGCCAAGGGTCCGCTGTAATTCAATTAAATTAATCGATAGGGGAACTTCATGAATTTCACTAAACTTTTCGGCGGCCTGGCCGCGCTGGTCCTGTCCGTGTCCGCCCAGGCAGCGCTGCTGACCGGCACGACGGGTTCGAATACCGTCACCGACTACAGCAGCGCCGGCGTCGTCTCCTTCGACCTCGACCTGCAGGACTTTTCCACCACGACCCTGGGCTTCGTGCTCGAGCAGGGCGACCTGGCCGGCCCCTTGAGCTTCAACGCCCTGGTGCGCAACCTGGCCGGGGCCGGCCTGGACCGGTTTACCTTCAGCCTGCAGGGCGTCCGCTTTGCCGGCGCCGGCAGCGTCACGCCGGCCTTCGGCACGCTCGGCACGGTCCAGGCGGGCGAGCTCGCGGCGGCGATCAGCTTCGCCACGCCGGAATATGCCGAGTTCCAGTTCGGGAACGTGCTGGGCGGCGGCCAGGACTGGCTGCTCGATACGGCCGGCCTGCGCGTGGGCGACGCCTTCACCATCACGGCCAGCGTGCCCGAGCCGTCGACGACCATGCTGATGCTGCCGATGCTGTGCCTGGCCGGCCTGCTGGCGGCGCGCCGCCGCCGGGACGATTGATCGCATCGTTCGCTCGTGCGACAGGGAAGGGGTTGCCGTACAATCGACAGCCGACAACCTCTTCCATTTTCATCATGCACATCTGGGTCGATGCCGATGCCTGTCCCGGCGTCATCAAGGACATCCTGTTTCGCGTTGCCGAGCGTACGCAGATCAACGTGACGCTGGTCGCCAACCAGCTGATCCGCGTGCCGGGCTCGCGCTTCATCCGCGCGCTGCAGGTGCCGAGCGGCGCCGACGTGGCCGATGCCGAGATCGTCGAGCGCGTGCGTAGCGGCGACATCGTCGTGACCGGCGACATTCCGCTGGCGGCGCTGGTGCTGGACAAGGGCGGGCTGCCGCTCAACCCGCGCGGCGAGTGGTACACCAAGGATACGATCGCCCAGCAATTGACCATGCGCGCCTTCATGGAAGAGCTGCGCGGCAGCGGCGTCGATACCGGCGGGCCGGCCGCCTTCAGCCAGGCCGACAGCCGCAATTTCGCCAACGCGCTCGACCGCCAGCTGGCGCGGGTGCGCGCGGCCGGCAACTGAGCGGTCGGGTACTGTCGAGGTCGGAAAATCTTACAGTGGCTGTGGGCGCCGGCCGACCTGCGCCAGCAAGAAAACGGCGCTGTCCTCGTTATGTGTGGAAGATGCCCAGCGCCGCTCGCAGCAGCCGCTCTGCTGAAGTAATCCGCTCGCCATCGAGTGCCCAGCGCCAGCCCAGGTAGTTGGACAGGTAGCGGGAGGCAACGCCATGGAAACGGGTGAGCCATTGGCGAAAACGCTGGTGGTAGGAATTGACGTTCTGAACATGGACGACGCCGCGCACCCGTTCGCCAAGTCGCAGATTCACGAAAGCGTGAGCAATGCCTGCTTCGCGCGCAAAAGCCCGGTAGGCGCGATGCCCATCGGTCACTAGGAGCACATCCTTGTCGAGCCTGGCGCCGAGGTGACGGTGCAACTGCCGTTTGGTCACTGCAGCGCGGCCCGTGATGAAGTCGAGCGTCTGCCCGGTGCGGTCGCGCGCCACCAGGATGCAGACGTGTTCGTGCGTGATCCCGCGCGTGGAGGCAACCCCACCGCGTCGCCGCGCAGGCCGGTCCAGGGTGCGTGAACCCTTTTGCGACTCCAGTAAAAACATTTCATCGGCTTCGGCAATGCCCGTCAGGCGCTCGGCCCGGTCGTGCTTGGCCAATGCAAGAAAACGGTGGCGCCAGCGAAAGCTGGTGTTGCGGTGTACGCCGACTGCCTTGGCGGCCGCGCGCACGCTTTGCGTCTCGAGCATCCTTTCAAGGTAGTCAAGCCACTTGGCGCGATGGCGCAATCGCGACAAGGGCGTGCCGCTCAGCGCACTGAAGGTTCTGCGGCAAGCGCGGCAGCGGTAACGCTGGATGCCGCGGGTAAAGCCATGGCGGTAGGACTTGTCGGCCCTGCAAGCCGGGCAGCATGGCTTGGGCTGGGCTTGCGCAATTGCCGCGCAGACGCGCTCGAACCCGATTGCAGGTTGCAAGGCGTCCAGCAGTTGGCCTCGCTGGCGGCGCGTCAGCGAGGGCAGTTTCTTCAGCCACCTGCTAAACCCTGTCCCGTTCATATCCCATCCAACGCTCGATCAGACGGGAGGTTGGACTTCGCAAGAACTCAACAGTTCAATTTCTACACCTTGCGGTGACAGCGCCAAGAAAAAGGAGCCCCGCGAGGCTCCTTTGTCGTATGCACCGGACGAGTCAGCTGCGCGACTTGCGGGCGAACATGCCGGCTGCAACGAAGCCCATCAGCATGAGCGGCAGGGTTGCCGGCTCGGGAATCTGGTTGGGACCGGCGACGTTGCAATCGCTGCAGATCCAGAGCGCTTCGGAACCACCGTTGTTGCCCGTATAGCGGACGTCGAGCGACAGGAAGTAGTTTCCATTGACGAGGTTATACACGGCGTCGCTCAGGGTCTGGTTGAACGCGGCAAACTCCGCAACGCTGGTGCTCAGGTTGTTTTCAACGTAATAGCCTTGCGGGCCGCAGGAATTGGCATTGGACGCCGTGCCGATGTTATACGACACCCCCGTGGTCTTGTTCACGCAGAAATTGGCTGCCACCGGCAGGTAGTTCGCGAGCGAGGCGGCGCTGCATCCGCTGCCCGTGCTGAGCTCGAAGCACAGGTCGTTGACGGTGTTGCCGGCGGCATCGATGATGCGGGCCTGGCCCCAGACATTGAGCCACTGGCTCATGCCCGAGCCTCGCTGGTTGTTATCGAACAGGAAGACCAGGTCGTTGCCGTCGAGGTAAGTGCGCAGCAGGCTAAGGGAAATTTCCCAAGTGTTTGCCCGATCGCCGGTGAACTGGCCTGCGGCATCCGTCATCACGTAGGTCGAGCTCTGGTTGCCCTCGGGCGTCACGAAAGGATCGTCGACCGGATCGCCCACATTGAAGGGCGGGGTGTTGTCCGGACCGTTCGACCCCACCAGCACGATCGCCTGGTCTGCAATCTGCCCTGGAGAAGACTGGACCGGCAGGCCGGAAGCGGGCAGGCAGCGTGGATCGCCGGCTGCCGCGCACTGCCGCAGCAGGTCGAGCGAATAGATGTTGAAGCCGTTATAAGTAGTAACCGACATTTCATTGGCGGCGGGCAAACTCAGCTGCGTAGCCTGTGCCGAACCTGCCAGAAGTGCCACACCGAAAAATAGACGACCGATGAACTGTTTCATGAAATCCCCCTTTAGTTATGAATGAAGCTCCAATGCTGTAAGCATAAAGCGGGCCATTCACAAAATAAGGCGTGGATTCAAGCGCTTATGAAAAATGGGTAATCAAAACCGGTAGTCATTGTAAATACTACCGACAGTCGGTCATTGCTATGGCGCTTGTATTTACGATTGATAAGCTTAAAAAGCAGCCTCAGGCAGCCACTTCCAGCCTGACCATTTCCACGCCCGGCAGCCGGCATTCGCCGACCGCGCGCGCCACCGCATCGATGGCCGCGCGCCGCGTGAAGCTCTTGCGCCAGACCAGCACGACACGGCGCGAGGGCGTCGGGTGGGCAAACGGCACATAGGTCAGCAGGCCGTGGGGATCGTGCATGTCGGCCACCGAGGCGCGCGGCAGCACGGTCAGGCCGATGCCGCTGGCCACCATGTGGCGGATGGTCTCGAGCGAAGAGCCCTCGAAGGTGCGCTGCATGCCGTTGCCCGGCGACGAATAGCGCGCCATCTCCGGGCACACTTCCAGCACCTGGTCGCGGAAGCAGTGGCCCGCGCCCAGCAGCAGCATGGTTTCCAGCTTCAGGTCGTCGGCCGGGATCTCCTTGCGGCCGGCCCAGGGGTGGGTGCGCGGCATGGCCACCACGAAGGGCTCGTCGTACAGGGTCTGCATCGACATCCCGTGCTCCGGCAGCGGCAGCGCCACGATGGCGGCGTCGAGCTCGCCCTGGCGCAGCAGTTCCAGCAGCTTGTGGGTGAAATTTTCTTGCAGCACCAGGGGCATTTGGGGCACGGTGTCGATCAGGTTGCGCACCAGGGGCGGCAGCAGGTAGGGCCCGATGGTGTAGATCACGCCCAGGCGCAGCGGACCGGCGAGCGGGTCCTTGTTCTGCTTGGCCAGTTCCTTGATGGCGGCGGTCTGCTCCAGCACGCGCTCGGCCTGGGCCACGATCTGGGCGCCCAGCGGCGTCACCGAGACCTCGGAGCCCCCGCGCTCGAACAGCGTCACGCCCAGCTCGTCTTCGAGCTTCTTGATGGCGACGGACAGGGTGGGCTGGGCCACGAAGCAGGCTTCGGCGGCATGGCCGAAGTGGCGGGCGCGCGCAACGGCGACGATGTATTTCAGCTCGGTCAATGTCATAGGTATCGGTCCCAGGATGTTGCGGCCGTATTGACGTGCATCCTGACACAATGTTGGCTTTTAGTCAGCCAAGATTTTCATTCAGTGGGTATAGGTGAAATCATAGTCGATATAATTGCCCGGCAGGATTTTCGCCTGCGTTCTCGAGAGGTACCCATGTCTTCAACCTTCGGCCCGGCGGAAGCCCAGGCCTATATCCACAAGCTCCTGACGGTCATGCACCAGCAGGGCGGCTCCGACCTGTTCATCTCCAGCGATTTTCCGCCGAGCATGAAGCACCAGGGGGCCATGAAGCCGCTGAGCCAGCAGCGCCTGTCCGGCGAAGTCACGCGCGCACTCGCCCTGTCCTTGATGAACGAGCGCCAGCGCGCGGAATTCGAAGCCGAGATGGAATGCAATTTCGCGATCTCGCTGCCGGGCGTGTGCCGCTTCCGCGTCAACGTCTTCGTGCAGCAGCAAAGCGTGGGCATGGTGGTGCGCACCATCGCCTCCGAGATCCCGAACTTCGAGAAGCTCGACCTGCCCGAGGTGCTGAAAGATGTCGTGATGACCAAGCGCGGCCTGGTGCTGGTCGTCGGCGGCACCGGTTCGGGCAAGTCGACCACGCTGGCGGCCATGATCGACTACCGCAACAGCAATTCGGCCGGCCACATCATCACCGTGGAAGACCCGGTGGAGTACGTCCACAAGAACAAGAGCTGCCTGGTGACCCACCGCGAAGTCGGGGTCGACACGCATTCCTGGCACAACGCCCTGAAGAACACGCTGCGCCAGGCGCCGGACGTGATCCTGATCGGCGAGATCCGCGACACCGAAACCATGGAGCACGCGATCGCTTTTGCCGAGACCGGCCACCTGTGCCTGGGCACCCTGCACGCGAACAATGCCAACCAGACCCTGGACCGGATCATCAACTTCTTCCCGGAAGAGCGCCGCAACCAGCTGTTGATGGATTTGTCGTCGAACCTGCGCGCCGTGGTCTCGCAGCGCCTGGTGCGCACCGAGGACGGCAAGGGCCGCAAGGCCGCCATCGAGATCCTGCTCAACACCCCGACGATTTCGGAGATGATCCTGAAAGGGAACTTCCAGAACATCAAGGAGATCATGCACAAGTCGCGCGAGCTGGGCATGGTCACCTTCGACGGCGCGCTCTACGAGCTGTATAACAAGGGGCTGATCGGCTACGACGAGGCGATCCGCAACGCCGATTCGGCCAACGGCCTGCGCCTGCAGATCAAGCTCTCGGGCGAGCGCAAGGGGCCGGACGGCGGCGGGGGCAAGGCCACCGAGTTGTCGATGGCCGTGGAAGAAGAACCCGATCCAGATGCACCACCTACCTGAATATCCATGCCTTCATTTGAAAACAAGATCTGCACGCGCGCCGAACTGGCCCAGCGTATCGCCCACCTGCCCAAACCCGTGGTGCTGACCAACGGGGTATTCGACATTCTGCACCGCGGGCACGTGACCTACCTGGCGCAGGCGCGCGAACTGGGCGCCTCGCTGGTGGTGGCCGCCAATACCGATGCCTCGGTCAAGCGCCTGGGCAAGGGCGACGACCGGCCGCACAATACCCTGGCCGACCGCATGGCGGTGCTGGCCGCGCTGGAGTCGGTGAGCCTGGTGGTGGAGTTCGACGAGGACACGGCGCTGGAAGTGGTGCAAGAGGCGCGCCCCGAAATCTATGCCAAGGGCGGCGACTACGACATGACCGCGATTCCGGAAGGGCAGGCGGTGCTGGCCTATGGCGGGCGCGCCGTGGCAATCGATTTCGAGCACGAGCGCTCGACCACGAAACTGGTGGCGAAGATCCGCGGGTAAAACGCATCGGCCCGCCAGGGCGGGCCGATCGGCATTCAGGCCAGTGCTTCCTTGGCCGCTTCTTCGGGCGTCAAACCGTCGTAGAACTGGTCGGTGAACCATTCGACCTGTTCTTCGATATGGTCCTGGGCCTGCTTGACGGTGGCGCCGCCGGCAACGAGGAATCCCTCCACCTCGATGCACCAGTGGATGAACGCCAGCGTTTCTTCGTCGAGTGCTTCTTCTTTCTTGGCCATGTCGGCTCCTTGTCTGTTCTGGTGAACCGGCGCGTCAGCGCGGGTAGGTGAAGCCGGTGCGGATATCCATCGGCGCCAGGCGGTTTCCTTCGCGGACCATCAGCTTGCTTGGCGGCTCGTCGCCGGCCAGCGCGCCCGGCGTGACGGGCAAGCCTTCGCTCTTGCGCACCAGCGGGTCGCAGCGTTCGTACACATTGGCGCAGCCCGTGGCCTTCAGCAGGGCCTGCACGACCGGCACCTTCCACTGGTCGACGCCGCCGGCATTGAACTGGCACACCAGGTAGCCCGCGCGGCCGCCATAGCTGTGCACCAGCAGCCCCGGCAAGCCATCCTTTTCGCCATCGACGAGCAGGACCAGCGCCTGCGGGTCGGCGATGTCCAGCGCCACCGCGCGGCGCGCGATGGCGGACTGCACGCGGCGCTTGATCATGGCGTGGTCGACCGGCTCGTCTTCGCGCAGGGTCCAGACGCGGGCGGCGATCTGCGACTTGGCGTTGTAGGCGGCGCGGGCCAGGAACTGGCGCGAGGACGACTGCACGATCGCGGTGGCGCCGGGCTTGTTGCGCTCGGAGGGTTTGCCGTCGACCTTGTCGATGGCGGAGAGATAGATCCAGGGGTCGCCGGCCAGCAGGCCTTTTTCCTTACCCTGTTTGATGGTGATGATGAGCATGCGCGGCTTTCGTTTTCAAGCCGCGATGATACAGCAAGCCGCCATCACCCCCGGCAGCCCGCATGCCGCATGCCGCCCGCCTTAGCTGGCTTGGCTGCTGCGCCGCGCCCGCCACGCCAGTCCCAGCAGCCCCAGCCCGAACATGGTCCAGGTCTGCGGCTCCGGCACCGCCGCCATCATCGAGCTCATCGACAGCCGGGTGTCGCTGGTCCAGTAGAGGTGGCGCTCGACCGTCATGGACGGATTGAAGTCGTAGGCATAGTGCTGGTCGCCGGTCGTGATCAGGCGCCCGCCGCCGACCCAGCCTTCGGGGTCGCTGCCGTAGCTGCCGACGCTGAAGTTCAGGCCCTTGTCCTGCGAGAACGAGAAGCTGGTGGCGCCGCACTGGTAGTAGGCGTTGCTGGAGGAGGCGCAGGCGATGTAGTCGAGTTCGCCGACCACCAGGGACACCAGCTCCTCCCTGGCCAGCAGGCCGTCGCCGTTGAGGTCGTCGCCGCGGAACGAGCCGCTGATGACTTCCTGCGGCAGGAAGCTGTCGGTGACGCTGTCGTAGAAACCGTTGAAGGAAAAACCCCAGGAGATGGGATCGGCGTGGGCCGCGGTGCAGCAGAGCGCCAGGACGGCGCTTGGGAGAAGCTTCTTCATGTATTACCTCGAACAGGTGCAGGGTGCAGCGATGGAACCGATGCATTCAGCCTACTCCTGCGCGGTCGATATGGTCGCGTTACGGTGCAAATATTTCCATAATGTGTCGCCGGCCAGCCACAGTAATGTAACATTGCTGTTAGGCACGTTCGAGGTAGACAGCGAGCTCAGGCGCCGCCGAGATAGCCGTTCTGGCGCCAGGCTTCATAGACCACCACGGCCACCGTATTCGACAGGTTGAGGCTGCGGTTGTCCGGCATCATCGGCAGGCGGATGCGCTGCGCCGGGTCGAAGCTGTTGCGCAGCGCCGGATCCAGGCCGCGCGATTCGGGACCGAACACGAACACGTCGCCCGGCCGGAATTGCGCGTTCGCGAAGGGCGAGGAGCCGTGGGTGGTCAGTGCGAACATGCGCGCGGGGTCGGGCCGCAGGTCGGCCAGGAAGGCATCCCAGTCCTTGTGCACCTTCATGGTGGCGTAGTCGTGGTAGTCCAGCCCGGCGCGGCGCATCTTGGCGTCGTCCAGCGGAAAGCCGAGCGGCTCGATCAGGTGCAGCTGCACGCCGGTATTGGCGCACAGGCGGATGACATTGCCGGTATTCGGCGGGATTTCTGGTTCGACCAGTACGACATGGAACAACGCGTTCTCCTTGGTTGGCATATCAGTGCGGTGGCGTGCGCGCGAACACGAAGTTCGTCACGCGCGCCGCGCCGGCCGCTTTGAGCACGCCGGCCAGTTCGTCGAGTGTATGGCCGCTGGTCATGACGTCGTCGACCACGCCGACGTGCAGGCCGTGCAGGCTGGCTTGCCCATCGCGCAGGGCAAAGGCCCCCCGTACGTTGCTGCGCCGCGCGCCCGGCGCCACGCCCGACTGGGCAGCCGTCTCGAGCACCCGTTCCACCAGCCGCGGCGCCAGCGCGACGCCCAGCGCCCGTGCCAGGGGCCGCGCCACCTCGAGCGCCTGGTTATAGCCCCGCTCGGCCAGGCGGCGCGGGCCCAGCGGCACCGGGCACAGCAGCGCGGGCAGGGCCAGGCCCTGGCAAGCCTGCGCCGCGTCGCCCAGCCGCCGCGCCATCCAGGGCGCCAGCGCCAGCCGGGCGCCGAATTTCAGTTGCAGCACCAGGCGGTCGGCTGGGGCCGTATAGTCGCAGGCGGCCACCGTGGCGTCGAAGGCCGGCGGGTCGGCCAGGCAGGCGCCGCAATGGCGTCCGGCATCCTGGACGCCGACCGGGTTGGCGCAGCAGGCACAGCGTGCGGCGCTGTCGTCGATATGCGCCAGCGCGCAGGCCGGGCAGACCGCCTCGTCCCCGGGCATGCTGCACAGCACGCAGCTCGATGGCAGCAGGCTGCGCAGCAGCGCGCCGGGCAGGGCGCGCGGCCAGCGCGGCAGGAAACGCAGGCCAGGGGGCAGGGGCATCGTCTGGGGCTTCGGCTCACGCATCGGTTGGGGCTCACGCAACCATGTACACTCCCGCCATTATCTCATTTGTCCGCTCCACAACCATGGCATCACCGCAACCCCCTTCCAAGATGAGCGCGCCGATCGACGGCGCGCGCGTGCGCCGGCTCTTTGCCCGGCCGGAACGCATCGCCCCTTCCGATTTCCTGCGCCGCGAGATCGCCGCGCGCATGCACGAGCGCCTGCAACTGGTCAAGATTGTCCCGAAACAGGTGCTCGATGCCGGCTGCGGCGCCGGGGCCGATTTGGCGCTGTTGCAGAAAACCTATCCGGCGGCCCAGATCCTGGGCATCGACGCCGTGCCCGCCATGGCCGCGCTGGCCAGTGCCGCACCTGGCTCGGCGCCGGGCATGCGTTCGCTCAACCAGATGCTCAGCCGCCTGTTGCCGGCCAAGGCCGGCGTCGATATCCTGTGCGGCGACTTCGCCAACCTGCCATTTGGCGTGAACTCGGTCGATTTGCTGTGGTCGAACCTGGCGCTGCACTGGCATCCCCAGCCGGATCGCGTGTTTGCCGAATGGCGCCGCCTGCTGCGGGTGGACGGCCTGCTGATGTTCTCGAGTTTCGGTCCGGATACATTTGCCGAACTGCGCACCGCCTTCGCCGCCATGGACGACACTCCCCACACGCTGCCTTTCGTGGACATGCACGACTTTGGCGACCAGCTGGTCGAAGCCGGGTTTTCCACCCCGGTGATGGATGTCGAGCGCATTACCGTCACCTACGACACGCCCGAGGCGCTGCTGGCCGACGTGCGCGCGCTGGGTGGCAACCCCCTCGACACGCGCCGGCGCAGCCTGGTGGGGCGGGCGGCCTGGGCACGGATGCGCGCTGCGCTCGAAGCGGGGCGGCGCCCGGATGGCAAGCTGGGCCTGAGTTTCGAAGTCATCTTCGGCCACGCTTTCCGCCCGGCGCCGAAGACCACGGCGGCCGGCGAAGCGATCGTGCGTTTCCAGCCGCGCAAGCCTCAATAACGTGCGGCAACAACACTGCCCGATTTTCCTTGAATAAAAATTACTGGTTTGATTATAATCAGTGGCTATTTTTATCGTCCAGACGCGAAAACCGCTGAAAAAAGCAGCAGAAGCGGCGATAAATAGAATGAACTACGAAATGAATTGCAGCATCCGCAGAGCCGCCGGCCTCTGGTGACGAAGGTGTCACCCGGGCCGGCGTATGGTTTTACCACCGCTTCGCAGCGCAATATCGCGGAAGGGGTGGCCTCTCTGCGGCATTGATTCGGAGCGGCGGCAGTTCGTTCATGGAATTGTCGACCGTTAAAAATATTTTATTTTGGGTGGTTGGGGACAACATGACATACGCAACGCGACTTGGGGCCTGGATGTTCGGGCTCGCAGCAACGGCCGGCATCCCAGCATGGGCGGCTCCGGAAATTACCGGCCGGCCGGTGGAACACCAGTTGAACATGCAGACCCCGGTGACCGCCGTCGGCGCCGACATCTACGACCTGCACAACTGGATGATGATCGTCTGCCTGGTCATTTTCGTCGGCGTGTTCGGTGTCATGTTCTATTCGGTGTTCAAGCACCGCAAGTCGCTCGGCCACAAGCCCGCCACCTTCCACGAATCCACCGCTGTCGAGATCGCCTGGACCATCGTCCCCTTCCTGATCGTCATCGGCATGGCGCTGCCGGCCACCAAGACCGTGGTCGCGCTGAAAGACACCTCGAACGCCGACATCACCATCAAGGCCACCGGCATGCAGTGGAAATGGGGCTACGACTACCTGAAAGGCGAGGGCGAGGGCATTTCCTTCCTGTCGAACCTGTCCACCCCGCGCGCCCAGATCGGCCTGCCAGGTGAGCCATCGACCGAAGCGCGCGGCGAGAACTACCTGCTGGAAGTCGACAACGAGATGGTCGTGCCAGTCGGCAAGAAGATTCGCATGGTCTTCACCGCCAACGACGTGATCCACGCCTGGACCATCCCGGCCTTCGGCATCAAGCAGGATGCCATCCCCGGCTTCGTGCGCGACGGCTGGTTCAAGGCCGACAAGATCGGCACCTACCGCGGCAATTGCGTCGAGCTGTGCGGCAAGGACCACGCCTTCATGCCGATCGTCGTGCGCGTCGTCTCGAACGAAGACTACGCCGCCTGGGTCGGGACCAAGAAAAAAGAAATGGCCGCGCTGGCCGACGACCCGACCAAGGTCTGGACCATCGACGAACTGAAAACCAAGGGCGAACAGGTCTACACTGCCAATTGCGTGGCCTGCCACCAGGCCAACGGCAAGGGCGTGCCGAACGCCTTCGCGCCGCTGGACGGCTCGGAACTGGTCAACGGTCCGAAGCATCCGCAGATCGACGTCCTGCTCAACGGCCAGGACACCCCGCGCTACGCCTCGGCCATGCCGGCCTGGAAGCAGCTGTCGGACACCGAGATCGCCGCAGTGATCACCTATACCCGCAACACCTGGTCGAACAAGGCTGCGGAAAATATCGTACAACCGGCAGAAGTGCTGGCTGCACGCAGCAAGTAAGTTAGCTCAGTTAGCTTCAGGGATATCGACATGACTACCAGCACCATCGATCACGCACACGACGATCACCACGGTCACGACCACGCACACGAGACGCCGACCGGCTACCGCCGCTGGCTGTTCGCCACCAACCACAAGGACATCGGTACCCTGTACCTGTGGTTCTCGTTCATCATGCTGCTCTCGGGCGGCGTGCTGGCGCTGATGATCCGCACCGAGCTGTACCAGCCGGGCCTGCAGTTCTTCCGTCCGGAGTTCTTCAACCAGCTCACCACCATGCACGGCCTGGTGATGGTGTTCGGCGCGATCATGCCGGCCTTCGTCGGCTTCGCCAACTGGATGATCCCGCTGCAGGTGGGCGCCTCGGACATGGCGTTCGCGCGCATGAACAACTTCTCGTTCTGGCTGCTGCCGCCGGCGGCGATCCTGCTGGCAGGCTCGTTCTTCTCGCCGGGCGGCGCCACCGCCGCCGGCTGGACGCTGTACGCACCGCTGTCGACCCAGATGGGGCCCGGCATGGACATGGCGATTTTCGCGATGCACATCATGGGCGCCTCGTCGATCATGGGCTCGATTAACATCATCGTCACCATCCTGAACATGCGCGCCCCCGGCATGACCCTGATGAAGATGCCGATGTTCTGCTGGACCTGGCTGATCACCGCCTTCCTCCTGATCGCCGTGATGCCGGTGCTGGCTGGCGCCATCACCATGACCCTGACCGACCGCCACTTCGGCACCTCGTTCTTCAACGCGGCCGGCGGCGGCGATCCGGTGATGTACCAGCACATCTTCTGGTTCTTCGGCCACCCCGAGGTCTACATCATGATTCTGCCGGCCTTCGGCATCGTCTCGCAGATCATCCCGGCCTTCGCCCGCAAGCCCCTGTTCGGCTACGCCTCGATGGTGTATGCAACCGCCTCGATCGCGATCCTGTCCTTCATCGTCTGGGCCCACCACATGTTCACCACCGGCATGCCGGTGACCTCGCAGCTGTTCTTCATGTACGCCACCATGCTCATCTCCGTGCCGACCGGCGTGAAGGTGTTCAACTGGGTCGCCACCATGTGGAAGGGCTCGATGACGTTTGAAACCCCGATGCTGTTCGCGGTCGGCTTCATCTTCGTGTTCACGATGGGCGGCTTCACCGGCCTGATCCTGGCCGTCACCCCGATCGACATCGTGGTGCACGACACCTACTACGTGGTGGCGCACTTCCACTACGTGCTGGTGGCGGGCTCGCTGTTCGCGCTGTTTGCCGGCTTCTACTACTGGGCGCCGAAGTGGACCGGCCACATGTATCCGGAAGGGCGCGGCAAGATGCACTTCTGGCTCTCGCTGATCACGTTCAACATCACCTTCTTCCCGATGCACTTCCTGGGCCTGGCCGGCATGCCGCGCCGTTACGCGGACTACGCGACCCAGTTCACCGACTTCAACATGATCGTCTCGATCGGCGCCTTCGGCTTCGGCCTGTCGCAGGTCTACTTCCTGTTCGCGGTGGTGCTGCCATGCATCCGTGGCGGCAAGAAGGCCGACGCCAAGCCATGGGAAGGCGCGGAAGGCCTGGAGTGGACCGTGCCGAGCCCGGCGCCGTTCCACACCTTCGAAACCCCGCCGCTGGTGAAGTAATCATGGGCCGCGACGCACGGAAAAAGAGCAACCTGAAGACCGCCCTGGTACTGGGCGGGATCGCGCTGTTCTTTTTCGCCAGCGTGATCGTCAAGTTCCTGATAATGGACTGACATGAGCGTACTGAGCAGCCGTATTCGCCGCCTGAACCGCTCCACGCTGGGGAAACTCGTCGTGGTGGCGGTCATGATGTTCGGCTTCGGTTATGCGCTGGTGCCGGTGTACCGCCAGATCTGCGAAGTGCTCGGCATTAACGTGCTCACGCAGAAGGGCGAGTTCGTCGCGGCGCCGGTCAATTCGCAGATCGACAAGACGCGCACCATCATCGTCGAGCTGGACGGCAACTCGCAGGGGCCGTGGCGCTTCCGCCCGACCACCCGCAGCATCGAAGTGCATCCGGGCGAGCTGGCCACCGTGACCTACGAGGTGGTCAACACGCAGGCCAGGGCGGTCAAGGCGCAGGCCATTCCGAGCTACGCCCCGCAGGTCGTCACGCCGCATTTCAAGAAGGTCGAATGCTTCTGCTTCCAGGAGCAGACCTTGCAGGCCAACGAGGCGCGCCAGATGCCGGTGGTGTTCTTCATCGACCCGGCCCTGCCGCGCGAGGTGAAGAACATCACGCTGTCGTACACTTTCTTCGAGATCGGCGGCGCGATGAAGGCGGCCGCGGCGCCCGCCAAAGGGGCGGTGCAGTAATGATGGAAAAGCCGCATAGGCGCAAGGCGAGTTTCCTTGCCACGATGAAGGCAGTGTTCTGGTCGTTCTTCGGCGTGCGCAAGCGCAGCGACTACGAACAGGATGCGGCCAACCTGAACCCGGTGCACGTGATCATTGCCGGGCTGATCGGGGCGGCGATTTTTATTGGGCTGATCGTGCTGGCGGTAAGGTTCGCGGTAGCGCAGTAAGTTGTAACGGAGTCGTCGCAGGTAGCGACATCGGTCCAGGCAACAAGGTCATCCCGGCCCCGGCCAGGATCCAGTGCCGGCATTAACGTTTTAGCGACACAAGAATCACCCGATAATTCAAAGAGTCAGATTGAGGAGATGAAGATGAGTTCGCCACATACCGTGCCACATTATTTCGTGCCAGGCCCTTCCAAGTGGCCTATGGCCGCAGGCATCTCGATGCTGGTGACCATGCTCGGCGCGTCCGCATGGGTCAACAGCGTGTCCTGGGGGCCGGCTGTCTGCCTGGTGGGCATTGCCGCAATGCTGGCCGTGCTGTATTTCTGGTTCGGCGACGCCATCGGCGAATCCGAATCCGGTATGTACAGCCGCAACATCGACGTGTCCTACCGCTGGTCGATGAGCTGGTTCATCTTCTCGGAAGTGATGTTCTTCGGCGCGTTCTTCGGCGCGCTGTTCTATGCCCGCGTCATTTCCATGCCGTGGCTGGCCGACCTGGACCACAAGTTCATCTGGCCGGACTATGCACCGACCTGGGGCAACGGCGGCCCGGCCGGCGTGACCGACAGCTTCCAGACCATGGGTCCGTTCCCGATCCCGACCATCAACACCGCGCTGCTGCTGCTCTCGGGCGTGACCTTGACCATCTCGCACCACGCGCTGCGCGAAGGCCACCGCGCCAAGACTGCGATCTGGCTTGCCGCTACCATCCTGCTGGGCGCGATCTTCATGGGCTTCCAGGTCTATGAATACATGCACGCCTACCAGGAACTGAACCTGAAGCTGACCTCGGGCATCTACGGCTCGACCTTCTTCATGCTGACCGGCTTCCACGGCTTCCACGTGACGATGGGCGCGATCATGCTGTCGGTGATCCTGTACCGCGTCCTGAAGGGGCATTTCACGGCGGACAACCACTTCGGCTTCGAAGGCGCGGCCTGGTACTGGCACTTTGTCGACGTCGTGTGGCTGGGGCTGTACGTGGTGGTGTACTGGCTGTAAAGCTGGGTGGCCGGGTCGGGCCCGGCCATTGATCGCTGCGGCATGCATGTCGAATCGCGTAGGTGGGCAAGGAACTTGCCCACCCTACGTCAAGAAGTTTTCTCAGCGTATCCCCGTCGGCGCGATCCACCCCATCTTGTAGGCCCCCAGCAGGCACAGGAACAAGGTGATCGACAGTCCGACCCGCATCGCCAGCGCATGCACGGTGCGGTTGCTCTGCCCCTTGTCGCGCATCAGGAAGAACAGGGCCGACCCCAGGCTGGCGAGGATCAGGATGAAAGCGATGGCAACGAGCAGTTTCATAGTTGGCAAGGGAAAGGTTGAGGCATCATTGTAATGCGGTTCGCGTTCCGTTTTCGCCCCATTCCCTTCATTGCCGCACTCGTTCTCGCCATCCTGGGTATTGTTCTGGGTAACTGGCAGGCGGGCAGGGCGGCCCAGAAGCAGGCCGTGCAGGAGCAGCTCGACGCCCGCGCCGCCGAAGCCCCGGTTGCGCTCGGCCCCGCCGTCACGCCCGCCGCAGGGCTCGCTTATCGCCGCGTCACCGTCACCGGCGAATTCGTCGGCAGGTGGCCGCTGTTCCTGGCCAACCGCCCGATGGCCGGCCGTCCCGGCTATTACCTCGTGATGCCGTTTAAAATAGCCGATGCGACGTCGAACGCGGGAACCCACGTGCTGGTGCTGCGCGGCTGGCTGCCGCGCGCGGCCGAATACGGCAAGCTCCCGGCTTTCGACACGCCCCGGGGAACGGTGACGATCGAAGGCACGGTGGTCGCAACCGCCGGCCAGGTGATGGACCTGGGCGACGCCGCGCCGCTGGCCCCGAACGCGATTGTCCAGAACATCGACCCGGCCGCCGCGGCCAGGGCCACCGGCCTGGCGCTGCAGCCCTTCTTCGTGCAGCAGACCGGGCCTGCGCAGCCGGGCGAGACCCTGCAGCGGGTCTGGCCGTCGCCTTCGGGCGGCATCGACAAGCACCGCGGCTATGCCTTCCAGTGGTATGCACTGGCGGCGATGGCCATCCTCTTCTTTGTGATTACAGGATTTCGTAGTGGAACAAGAAAATCTGAAGCAGGCTGACCCCGCGCAGGCGCGCAAGCGCAACCGCGGCCGCTGGAAGCTGTTCGCCGTGCTGATGGTGTGCGCGGCGCCCCTGATCCTGTCCTACCTGACCTATTACGTCATCAAGCCGACCGGCCGCACCAATTACGGCACCCTGATCGACCCGCGCCAGCACCCGATTCCCGCGATGGGCAGCACGACCCTCGACGGCCGTCCGGCAAAGCTCGAGCAGTACGCCGGCAAGTGGATCATGCTCAAGGTCGGCGGCGGCGAATGCCTGGACGCCTGCCAGAAGCAGCTGTTCGCGATGCGCCAATGGCGCCTGATGCAGGGCAAGAACATGGACCGGGTCGAGCGCGTCTGGCTCGTCACGGACGACCAGCCGCTCGACACCATGACCATCCGCCAGTACGACGGCATGCGCCTGCTGCGCGCGCCTGGCGGCGCGGTCGCCAGCTGGCTGCCGGCCGAGAGCGGCACCGTGCCGGCCGACCACATCTACCTGATCGACCCGCTGGGCAACCTGATGATGCGCTTCCCGGTCAATCCGGACCCGCGCAAGGTGTACAAGGACATCGCCAAGCTGCTCAAGGCCTCGGCCATCGGTTGAGCGGTCGGACTACACCATGCAAACCTCTACGCTGCTGCAACTGGCCCTGATGGGCGTGCTGGTCGCGACCCTGCCGCTGGCCATGGTCTGGATGTCGTCCGACGCCAACAAGTTCCGCAAGCTGGTCTGGATCGCGGTCTTCCTGACCTTCGACCTGATCGTGTTCGGGGCCTTTACCCGCCTGACCGATTCGGGCCTGGGCTGCCCGGACTGGCCGGGCTGCTACGGCATGGCCAACCCCTTCCTGGCGCACGAGCAGATCTCGGCCGCCGAAGCGGCCATGCCGACCGGGCCGGTCACCGTGGTCAAGGCCTGGATCGAGATGATCCACCGCTACCTGGCCATGGGCATCGGCGTGCTGATCATGGCGCTGCTGTTCACCGCGATCGTGCAATGGCGCAAAACGAAGGCGCAGGCCTTCAAGCCCGGCATTCCGCTGGCGCTGTTCGTGTTCGTCTGCATCCAGGGCGCCTTCGGCGCCTGGACCGTGACGCTCAAGCTGCAACCCATCATCGTGACCATCCACCTGCTGCTGGGCATGGGCCTGCTCGCGATGCTGGCCTGGCTGGGCGGGCGCGAAGACTACCTGCTGCATCCGCCGCCGCGCTCGAGCGCAGGGCAGGGCGGCGCCGCTGCGTTGCGCGGCATCCGCAGCCTGGCCCTCGCGGCCGCCGTGGTCGTCACCGTCCAGATCGCGCTCGGCGGGTGGGTGAGCACTAACTATGCAACCATGGCCTGCGACGAATTCCCGCTGTGCGACGGTCGCATGGTGCCGGAGATGGACTTCGAGCACGGCTTCCACCTGTGGCGCGAACTGGGCAAGACGGCGGCAGGGCAGTACCTGCCGTTCCCGGCCCTGGTCGCGATTCACTGGGTGCACCGCAATTTCGCCATCGTCGTCGTCGGCGTGCTCGGCCTGCTGGCCTGGCGCGCCTGGCGCCAGCCTTACCTGGCCAGGCACGCGCGCTGGCTGGCCATCCTGCTGGGGGTGCAACTCTTGAGCGGCATCGCCACCGTCTACCTGGACTTCCCGCTCGCCATTGCAGTAATGCATAACGCCGGGGCCGCCCTGCTGGTACTGCTGGTGACCATGTTAAACTACCGGGTGAAGTACCAGATTGAAGTGAACGGCGCGACCTGAACCGCGCGACGTGAACCGCGGCATGTGCCGCGCCCACGCCAGCCAGCACCCCATTGATGACGACCCAGACCGCCCTCCACAAACCTCCGAGCCGCGTTGCCCAATACTGGGCCCTGACCAAACCACGGGTCACGCAACTGGCCGTGTTCTGCGCCGTGATCGGGATGTTCCTCGCCACCGACGGCTTCCCCGGCTGGCAGGTGCTCGTCGCCGGCACCGCCGGCATCTGGCTGCTGGCCGGCGCCGCCTTTGCCGTGAACTGCCTGGTCGAAGCCAAGATCGACGCCAAGATGGCGCGCACGGCCCGCCGCGCCACCGCGATGGGCGAGCTCACCACGACCCAGACCATCCTGTTTTCAAGCATCATCGGCGGCCTGGGCATGTATGTGCTGTACGTGTTCGTCAATCCGCTCACCATGTGGCTGACCTTCGTGACCTTTGTCGGTTACGCCTTCATCTACACCATGCTGCTCAAGCCGGCCACGCCGCAGAACATCGTCATCGGCGGCCTGTCCGGCGCCATGCCGCCGGCCCTGGGCTGGGCCGCGGTGGCCGACGCCGTGCCGATGCAGGCCTGGCTGCTGGTGCTGATCATCTTTGTCTGGACCCCGCCGCATTTCTGGGTGCTGGCCATGTACCGCCGCGACGACTACGCACGCAGCGGCCTGCCGATGCTGCCGATCACCCACGGCATGCAATACACCGGCCTGCAGGTCTGGCTCTACACCATCGCCCTGGCTGCCACCACCTTGCTGCCTTTCGCCGTCGGCATGAGCGGCCTGATCTACCTGACCGCCGCCGTCGTGCTCAACGTCCTGTTCCTGCGCCATTCGTGGCGCGTGCACAAGCACTACAGCGACATGGCCGCGCGCAATGCCTTTACCTGGTCGATCGTCTACCTGTCGCTGCTGTTCGCAGCGCTGCTGATCGACCATTACTTCAAGTTCTGACTGCGCGGCGTGTCGCTGCGCAGCTTTCCGATCACGGGCACTACATGAAAAAACTCCTGAGCGTGCTGGCGATGACCCTGGCGGTACTGGCCGCCGGCTGCGACAAGCTGGCCAACAAGACCCCCAGCTTCAATAACACCGACGTCACCGGCCTCGATTACGCCAAGGGCTTTTCGCTGACGGACCATACCGGCAAGGCGCGCACCCTGCAGGACTTCAAGGGCAAGCTGGTGGTGCTGTTCTTCGGCTACACCCAGTGCCCTGACGTCTGCCCCACCACGATGGCCGAGATGGCCGCCGTGCTGAAGGAACTCGGCCCGTCCGCCAAGGACGTGCAGGTGCTGTTCGTGACGCTCGACCCGGAACGCGACACCCGCGAACTGCTGGCTACCTACGTGCCGGCCTTCCACCCGAGCTTTATCGGCCTGTACGGCGACCAGGCAGCCACCGCGCGCACGGCCAAGGAATTCAAGGTGTTTTATTCCAAGGTGCCCGGCGCCGAACCCGGCAGCTATACGGTGGACCACACCGCCGGCAGCTATGTGTTCGACCGCGACGGCAAGCTGCGCCTGTTCGTGCGCCATAACGCCGGCCCCGGCCCGATCGCGGCGGACCTGCGCCAGCTGCTTTAAGCCGCATCTCATCCATGCAGTAACCGAGCTGTTATGATGGTGTAACACCAACTAACAGGGACGGCATGGAACAACGCGCAGGCAGGAACTACCCTCGCATCGCCATTGTCGTCCTGCTGACGCTGGGCTGCCTCTACGTCCTCAGGCCTTTCCTGGCCGCGATCGTGTTCGCGGCCTGCGTCGTGATTTCTTCCTGGCCGCTCTACCTGCGCCTGCTCGGCGCCATGCGCGGGCGCCGCTCGCTGGCGGCCCTGACCATGACGCTCACGCTCACCCTCCTGATCATCATCCCGCTGGCGATGGTCGCCTACAACCTGGCCGACGACGTGGCCAAGGGCTTCACCGAAGTGCGCCACGCCATCGAGCAGCGCGAGCTGCTGCCACCGCCCTGGGTACGCGAGCTTCCGCTGGTGGGCGACACCATCGATACCTACCTGCGCCAGCTGGTGGCCAGCCGCGACCAGATGATCGCGCTGGCCCAGCGCATGCTGGAACCGGCGCGGCGCTACCTGCTGGCCGGCGGCCTGATGCTCGGCACCGGCGTGGTCCAGCTCAGCCTGGCCGCGTTCGTGAGCTTCTTCTTCTACCGCGACGGCGCGACGCTGCGCGAGGTCGTCACCGTGGCGATGCGCCGCATGATGGGGGAGGGCGCCGAGTCGGTGTCGACGACGGTCAGCCAGACCGTGCGCGGCGTCATGTACGGCATGCTCGGCACCGCGCTGGCCCAGGCGGTGGTGGCGGCCATCGGTTTCACCATCGCAGGCGTGCCGGCAGTGCCGCTGCTGTCGGTCATGATCTTCGTGTCCTCCCTGATCCCGGTCGGGCCGCCCGTCATCTGGGGCGGCGCGGCAATCTGGCTGTTCCTGCACGGCGAAACCGGATGGGGCATCTTCATGGTGATCTGGGGTGCCTTCCTGATCAGCGGCGTCGACAACATCGTGCGCCCGATGCTGATCAGCCGCGGCAGCAGCCTGCCTTTCCTGCTCACCCTGCTGGGCGTGCTGGGCGGCGTGATCGCCTTCGGCTTCGTCGGCATGTTCATCGGCCCGACCCTGCTGGCAGTGGGCTACAGCCTGATGAGCGAGTGGACCGGTACGCCGGACCGGGTGATCCGCAAGAACTGACGCGGCCCCGGCGGGCCGCCCGGCGCCCCCGCCTTCAGCGCGGCAGGCGCAGCTTGGCCACCGCCTTGAGCGATGCAGCCAGCTCGCTGCTGTCGGCTTCGGACGCCGCGACCAGGAAGCCGCGTGCATACGCCGCCTGGCGTCCCAGTTCGCCATTGCCTTTTTGAAGTTCCGGCAGCAGCTGGCCAGCCACGGCGAAATCGTTCAGCATGCCCAGGTGGTCCTGCAGCTCGGACAGCCGCGCCACATAGCGCTTGACCTCCTTGGCCGGCAGCAGGTCGCGGAAGAATTCCGCCCCGTAGCGTGCCTTCTTGGCCGCGATGCGGATCCGATGACGCTGGTGCGCTTCCTGGCCGTCGAAGTCTGCAATGCGGCGGCTCAGGCGCTTCTCGGCCTTGCGCAGCAAGGGGATGCAGGCCTTTGCCGCCGGTTTGGCCAGCGGCGATTTCGCGGGCAGCTTGGCGTCGGTGCGCCATTGCCGTCCGTGCAGCCATCCGTTCACCCCCAGCAAGACCTCGGTGAAGCGTGCCGATTGCAGGGTGTGCAGCATTGCCTGGTGCAGCTTGTCGGCCCTGGCCCGCGCTGCCAGGCGCAATGCGCCGGGGTCGATGCCGTGCACCCGCGCCAGGGTGGAGTCGGCCAGTACGTCCCAGTCGCGCGTGGCGCCGAGCGCGCCGGCCAGCCAGTCGAGTCCTTCGGCAATGTGGGCCGGCGCCCGAGCCAGCTCGTCGAACATGTCGACCAGGGCCCGCAGGCGCCGCAAGCCGACCCGCATCTGGTGCAGGCTTTCGACGTCTTTCTGCAGCACGCCCGGCACATTCGCCTCCATCTGGGCCAGGCAGTTCAGTCCGATCTGCTGGAAGCCGTCTTCGAGCGTGGCATGCCGTCCGAGCCTGACTGCCTGCGCCTTGACGGGTTGCGCCGCTTTCTCGCTCAGCATGGCAAAGCCGCGCGCGGCCTTGCTGTCGTTCGACATGCGCAAGGGAATATCGGCATGCAGGGCCAGCGCCAGTTCGAACAGGTGGGTCGACGAGCCGCGCTTGATCTCCAGTTCGAGTTCGGCGATCTCGGCATGGTTGCCGCCCGATTCGATCCGTCCGGAGTCGAGCACGCATTCCACCTGGTCGCCGTCGGGCCAGGTCAGGAGCCAGCTGGTGCGGCGGGTGACGTTGCGGAAGATCGGGACCAACTGCTCCACCTGGACGCCCGAGAGCAGCGTGGACAGCGCAGCAGGCTTGATCTGGCGCGCCAGCAGCGCCGGTTGTGGCGTAGCATCGGGCAGCGCGCATTCCCACTCGCCCCGCTGGTGCAGTCCGGGCGAGGTCGCGGCCGCGGTTTTCACGGTCTGGGTCCAGGCGCCGGCCGATTCGCGCACGCGCAGGGTCAGGCCGCGCTTCCACAGGTCGTGCCCGGCGGTGTCGTAATAGGTGTCGACCAGCTGGTGTTCGTGCGCGCCGTCGGGGGCTTGCGCGGCCAGTATCGGATGCTGGCGCATCTGGTCGAGCTGGGCGGGTGGAACTTGCAACTTCAATTCGGTTTCCATATCGGTCCTTTCCCGGAACTTCTGCATGAGCCCGGTTTCGTGCATTCAGTTGGAGTCAGATTGTCATGTGGTTTCATGCTACCCCATCCGGGTATCCGGCGGCGCGTCGGCGGCTGTACACTCTGCCTGTCAATCTTTTGAAAGCCACCCCTATGTTTGCAGCAGTCGACCTCGGGTCGAACAGTTTCCGCCTGCACATCGGCGAACCGGTCGATGGCGAGATGCGCATCGTGCGCACTGCGCGCGACCCGGTGCGCCTGGCCGCCGGCCTGGACGCCAACAACAACCTGACCGCCGCCGCCATCGACGCGGCCCTGCGCAGCCTGGCCGGATTCGCCGACATCCTGGGCCAGTACCGGCTCGACGGCGTGCGCGTGGTGGCCACCAATACCCTGCGCGTGGCCCGCAATGCCCCCCAGGTGCTGCCGCTGGCCGAGAAGGCGATCGGCTACCCGATCGAAGTCATCTCCGGCGAAGAAGAGGGCCGCCTGGTCTACATGGGCGTGGCGCGCGCCCTGGCCGACCCTCAGGAACAGCGCCTGGTCATCGACATCGGCGGCGGTTCGACCGAAGTCATCGCCGGCAGCGGCGACGAGATCGCGCTGGTCGAGTCCTTCAGCATCGGGACCCAGCCGCAGGCATCGAATTTCTTCCCGGACGGGCGCATCGACGATGCCCGGTTCGACGCCGCCACCACGATGGCGCGCGCCATGTTCGAAGACGTCGCGCCGGCCTACCGCGCGCAGGGCTGGAGCGCGGCCTACGGCTCGTCCGGCACCATGCGGGCCATGGCCGAGGCCATCGCCCGCAACGGACTGGGCGACGGCGCGATGTCGCTGCAAGGCGTGCGCGCGCTGCGCCAGGCCCTGGTCGGCTTTGGCCATGTCGACCTGGTCGACATGGCGGGCCTCAAGCGCGACCGGGTGGTGGCGGTGCTGGGAGGCGTGAGCATCCTGGCCGGAGCCATGGAAGAATTCGGCATCGAGCGGGTCGGCACCGTCAACGCCGGACTGCGCCTGGGCGCCTTGTCCGACCTGGAAATGCGCGCCCGGCAGCACGACCGGCGCGAGCTGGCGATCGTGGCCTGCATGGAGCGCTTCGGCGTCGACGCGTCGCGCGCCCGCCGTACCGCAACCATGGCGCTGCACCTGTATGGCCAGCTCGGCGCCGGCGACGCCAGCTGCCTGCACTACCTGGGCTGGTCCTGCATGCTGCACGAGATCGGCCTGGCGGTGTCGCACTCGGGCGCGCACAAGCACGGCGCCTACCTCGTCGAGCACGTCGACCTGCCGGGCTTTACCACCCGCGAGCAGCGCCTGATGGCCACCCTGGTGCTGGGCCAGAAGGGCAACCTGCGCAAGATCCGAGAGGCCTTGTCCGAGCCGGCGCTGGCGCGCATGGTGCTGGCGCTGCGCCTGGCCGTGGCCTGCATGCACGCGCGCGTCGACGATGACCTGGACGGCTTCCGGCTGCGCATGAAGCACCGTATCGAGGTCGACCTGGCGCCGGGCTGGCTGTACGCGCACCCGACCATGCGTTTCTGGCTGGACCGCGAAAGCAAGGCCTGGGAAGAAGCCGGGGTGGCCTTCCAGTTCAGGGAAGCCTGAGTCGGAGCCGGGCGCAGCCCGGCTCTCAGCGCAGCTTGCCGATCAGCTCCGGACCGACCGCCAGCCGGATGAAGGGCCGCCTGTCTTCGGCGTCCGAGCCGGCGATCCAGAGCACGCCGGCCTTGCGTATCTTCCAGGGCTGTTTTTCGCCTGCCAGGATCAGGGCCGCCAATTCGCCCAGCTGCGGCTGGTGGCCGATCAGCAGGGCGGGAAAGCGGTGGTCCGGCCAGCCGCAGGTCGCCAGCATGCGTTCCGGGGTGGAATCGGTGTCCAGCGACTCATGGACCGTGTAGCGGCGTCCCAGCCCGTCCGCGGTCTGCAGGCAGCGCTTGGCCGGGCTCACCAGCACGCGGCATTGCTCGGGCAATTGCTGGGCCAGCCAGGCGCCGACCCGGGCCGCGTGGCGGCTGCCCTTCGAGGTCAGGGCCCGCTTGGCGTCAGGTTCCCCGGCTTCGGCTTCGGCGTGGCGCCACAGGATCAGGTCCATGTTCGTTCTCCTTTAAGGTGTCTTCCGCGGCGCCGGCGCCGAGCATCTCCATCAGCGTCTTCTGGGCGTCGTAGGGTTTTTGCCCGGAGCGCGGCTTGCGGCGCCGGTAGTGGCCGTTGCTGTCGAGTTCCCAGGCGCTGACGTTGTCGTTCAGGTAGGGCTGCAGGCCTTCGCGCAGCAGGCGCTTCTTCAGCGCCGGCGAGGACACGGGGAAGGTGACCTCGATCCGGCGCAGCAGGTTGCGGTTCATCCAGTCGGCGCTGCTGAGGTAGATGTCGTGCTTGAGGTTGTTGCGGAAGTAGAAAATCCGCGTGTGCTCCAGGAAGCGGCCGACGATCGAGCGCACCTTGATGTTGGCCGACATACCCGGCACGCCGGGACGCAGCGAGCAGGCTCCGCGCACGATCAGGTCGATCTTGACGCCGTCGCAGGAGGCGTCGTAGAGCGCGCGGATCACGGTCTCGTCGGTCAGCGAATTCATCTTGGCGATGATCCGCCCCGGCTTGCCGCCGCGTGCGATCGCGCCCTCCTGCAAGATTGCGCGCACCAGTTCCTTCTGCAGCGAGAACGGCGCCAGCCACATGCAGCCGAGCTGCTTGGGCTTGGTCATGCTGGTCAGGTGGATGAACACTTCGTTGACGTCGGCGGTCAGCGACGCGTCCGAGGTGAGCAGCCCGAAGTCGGAATAATGGCGCGCGGTGGCGGGGTTGTAGTTGCCTGTGCCCAGGTGGGCGTAGCGGCGCAGGCCGGCCGCTTCGCGCCGCAGCACCAGCGCCATCTTCGCGTGCGTCTTCAGGCCGACCACGCCATACACCACCTGGGCCCCGGCCGCCTCGAGCTTCTCGGCCCAATTGATGTTCGCTTCCTCGTCGAAGCGCGCCATCAGTTCGACGATGACGGTCACTTCCTTGCCGCGCTGGGCGGCGCTGATCAGCGCCTCGACCAGTTCTGAATTCATGCCAGCCCGGTAGATGGTCTGCTTGACCGCCACCACGCTCGGGTCACTCGAGGCGGCGTGGATGAAATCGATCACCGGCTGGAACGACTGGAAGGGGTGGTGCAGCAGCACGTCCTGGCGGGCCAGCGTGCCGAAAATGTCGTTCGGATTGAGCTTGGCCGGAAAGCCCGGCGAGTAAGGGGGGAATTTCAGCTCGGGCTGGGTGCTGCCGTTGACGATCTCGAGCAGCCGGCCCATGTTGACCGGGCCGTCCACCGCGAACACACGGCTGTCGTCGATGCCGAACTGCTGGCTGAGGAAGCTCGACAGGTGGGCCGGGCAATCGAGGCCGACCTCAAGCCGCACGGCAAAGCCGTACTGCCGGCTGTGCAGTTCGCTTTGCAGGGCCTGGCGCAGATTCTTGACTTCTTCCTCGTCGACCCACAGGTCGCTGTTGCGGGTAACGCGGAACTGCGAGGAAGCGACCACCTCGCGCCCGGTGAACAGGTCGGGCAGGTGGGCCTGGATGACCGAGGACAGCAGGCAATACGAGGCGCCCTTCTGGTCCGACAATTCATCCGGCAGGCGGATCACGCGCGGCAGCACACGTGGCACCTTCATGATGGCGATCGCGGTGCCACGCCCGAACGCGTCCTTGCCGGAGAGCTCGACGATGAAATTCAGGCTCTTGTTGATTACGCGCGGGAAGGGGTGGGCCGGATCGAGTCCGACCGGCGTGAGCAGGGGCCGGACCTCCTTGTCGAAATACTGCTTGACCCAGGCTCGCTGGGCCGGATTGCGGTCAGGTCGGCGCAGCATGTGGATGCCGTTCTCCGACAGGCGCGGCAGGATCTCGCGGTTGAGCAGCGCGTACTGGCGCGCGATCAGGCGGCTGCATTCCTCGGCGGCGCGCTCCAGTGTCGCGGCCAGGGGCTCGGGCATGCGCTCCAGGCCGCGTTCGATCGCGTGCTGGGCCAGCAGGCTGGCAACCCGCACCTCGAAGAATTCGTCCAGGTTGCTGCTGACGATGCACAGGAAGCGCAGCCGTTCGAGCAGCGGGACCCGCTCGTCCTCGGCCTGGGCCAGCACGCGGCGGTTAAATTCCAGCAAAGACAGTTCACGGTTCAGGAACTGGGCGCCGCGTTCGAGCGCAGGGGCGGCTTCCGTTTCTTCGTGTTTGACCTTCTTGTCCATTTTTCGCCGCGATTTCATATGAGAATACCAGTGTCGTTGCCAAAGATGACAGGCGTGTTACATCGTGCCCGCGCCGGTAGCTTCCATGTCCGCATGACCGTTCCGAAAACAGCATAGCGCATGCCGATCCGCCCGTGCGTCACCGATGACCTGACGGGCCGCGCCGGCCCATCGGTGGCGGACTGCGCCGGCGCGGCATGGTATCGTTGAGCGTCGATCCCGCTACCGCCCACGCCCGTAAAGGAAGCCATGCATCCCTCGAATATCGTCCTGCTCGAATTCCATCCCGAACGCGATGACCTCTGTCCCGGCAAGGAGTTGCGCGACGGCCTGTCGGTGGTGCTGCGCATGGGGAATACCCTGTGGGTCGCCAACGATGAATCGATCAGCATCGAACGCCTGAGCCTGTGCGACGAGGACAGCACCGGCCGCAGCAGCTTCACCCAGGGTCACCGGCAATATGCGCTGCACGACTACTTCTCCCTGCCGCTGCCGCCGCATGGCGAGACGCCGGACGACATCAACGAAGCCGATATCGAGGGCCTGGCCAGCGACGGCAAATACCTGTGGGTGACCGGCTCGCACAGCCTGCGCCGCAAGCAGCCGAAAGAGGGCGACGGCGTGAAGAAGGCGCACAAGCGCCTGGCCGCGGTCAGCGTCGACGGCAACCGCTACCTGCTCGGGCGCATCCCCATCGTCGAGGAAGACGGCGTCCCTTCGCTGGCCCGCAGCAGCGCCCACAAGGACAAGCGCCGCAGCGCCGCGTTGCTGCGCTGCGACGCCCACGGCAACGAGCTGACCGCGCTATTGAAGAACGACGAGCACCTGGGGCCTTTCCTGGCCATTCCCGGCAAGGACAACGGCTTCGACATCGAGGGCCTGGCCATCGCCGGCAAGCACCTGCTGCTCGGCCTGCGCGGACCGGTGCTGCGCGGATGGGCCGTGATCATCGAGGTGGCGCCGGTCGACGATGCGGAAGAAGGCTGGCTGCGCCTGGCGCCGGTGGACGGCGAAGGACAGCTCTACCGCAAGCATTTCCTCGACCTGAAGGGCCTGGGCATCCGCGACATGTGCATCCGCGGCAAGGACCTGCTGGTGCTGGCCGGGCCGACCATGGACCTGGACGGGCCGGTGTCGGTGCTGTGCTGGCGCGGCGGCGCCGCGCCCGGCAAGGAATGCGTGGTGCCGGCCGCCGAACTGGAACGGGTGCTGGACCTGCCTTTCGGCCAGGGCGTCGATCATCCGGAAGGCATGGCCCTGTTCACCTCCGACGGCGGCGCCACCGAAGCGCTGCTGGTGGTGCACGATTCGGCCTCGCCCAGCCGCCAGATCGGCGAAAGCACCCTGGTGGCCGATGTCTTTGCGCTGCCGCCGCGCGGCAAGCGCAGGTAGGCCTGCGGCCGGGCGTGCGCAAGGGGGGGGCGGCGCCCTGCGCGATGCTAGCGTCCGAAGTGCCCGTACAGCCCAAGGCAAAGCTCCACAAAAATCAGCAGCAGGATCGCCTGCTCGAGCCGGTGCGAGCTGTGGTAGCGCATGGTTTCCACCAGCGTCTCGGAGGTATGCGACAGGGTGGTGAGCTTGCGGTCCAGCGCCGCGGCGCGGTCGTGCAGTTCGTAGTCGCCCTCGAGCATGGCGTACAGGCCCGACAGGCTGGGGTTATCCCACAGCAGGTCGGGGCGGTCGAGCACGCCGGCGCGGCCGTTCAGGCGGTTTTCCGCCAGCAGCATGTTCCCGACCGTCTTGAGCAGCTCGGAAGGCTTCGCGGAAAAGCGCCCGTCCTCGGCCAGGTCGCGCGCGAGCGGCTCGCTGAGGTCGAAGTCGCGCGCGGCGCGGCGTTCCTGGAAGGACAGCATGGCCGCCTTGGCCATGACTTCGGCGATCAGCTGCAGGCGCAGCCGGTCGGCATTCTTGATCTTGATGTCCGGTCCGGACGGTCCTTCTTCTTCGTCGGGGCTCACGCACACGCGCGCGGATTCTTCGGCCTTGAGGTCGGCCGCGCCCGAGGCATGCGGCGCGATGCTGGCCAGCAGCTGGGTTTTTTCCTCGTCGGTGGCGTTGAAGAAGACGATGGCGCCATAGCGGAAGATCGCGGCGAGGCCTCCCGCGGCCAGCCGGATCGTGAACGGCGACTTGCCGACGATTTCGAAACCGGAAATGGCGCGCACGTCGATGCGCTCGGCCGCCATGATGGCGCTGGCCGCGAACTGGAGCTGCGAGATGACCGGCCGGTGGTAGGGCAGCTTCTCCGTGTTCAGGTGCAGTCCGGGGCGGGTGCGGGGACGCGGGTTCCAGGCAATCCGCTTTCGGTCGAGGTGGCTATCCATGCTGGTTCCGCTTGCTTGTCAGGACGCGAGGCTGCCCGGCAGCACGCTGCGCAGGCGCTCGAAGTCGATCGGCTTGGTGAGATGGTGGTCGAAGCCGGCGTCGAAGGCGCGCTGGCGGTCTTTTTCCTGGCCCCAGCCGGTGGCGGCGATCAGGGTCATGCCCCGGCAGCCATCGAGGGCGCGCAGGCGGCGCGCCAGCTCGTAGCCGTTCAGGTCGGGCAGGCCGATGTCGAGCAGGGCGACGTGGGGCGCGTACTCGGCCGCGATGTCCAGCGCAGCGCCGGCGGTGTAGACCGCGCGCGCCTCCCAGCCGAACAGCTGCAGCGCCATCAGCATCATCTCGGCAGCGTCGGCGTTGTCGTCCACCACCAGGATGCGCATGGCCTTCGGCGCCTCCGCCAGGGGCGGCATGGATGGCGACTGCGCCGCCGCCGGGGCCGCGTCCGGCAGTCCCGCGATCAGGGGCAGGCGCACCGTGAAGCAGCTGCCCTTGCCTTCGCCCTCGCTGTCGGCCGCGATGCTGCCGCCATGCAGCTCGACGATGCCGCGCACCAGCGCCAGGCCGATGCCCAGGCCGCCCTTGGCGCGATCGAGCGCCGGCTCCAGTTGCGAGAACATGTCGAACACGGTGGCCAGCGCCTGGGGAGGCAGGCCGATGCCGTCGTCGATCACGGCCAGCACCGCCATGCCGTTCTCGACGTGCAGGCGCAGCGCGATGGCGCCGCCGTCCGGGGTGTACTTGGCGGCGTTGGTGAGCAGGTTGACGATGACCTGGTTGACCCGGGTCGGATCGCCGTCGACCATGACCGGCAGGGCAGGCAGGTCGAGCGCGAGCCGGTGGCGCGCGCCGTCCATCAGGCCGGACGTGTCGGCGACCGCGGCGCGGGCCAGGACCGCCAGGTCGATCGGCTGGCGCCGCAATTCCATCTTGTCCTGGGTAATGCGCGACACTTCCATCAGGTCGTCCACCAGGTGGGTGAGGTGGTGCAGCTGGCGTTCGAACACGCCCAGCAGACGCTCGTCGTCGGCACCGGGGGCAAAGCGCAGCTTCATGACTTCGAGCGCGCTGCGCATCGGCGCCAGCGGGTTGCGCAGTTCATGCGAGAGCGTGGCGAGGAACTCGTCCTTGCGGCGGTCGGCCGCGGACAAGGTGGCGTTCATGGCCTGCAGCTGGCTTTCAGCCCCGCGCCGCGCTTCCAGCGCTTCCTCGGCCGCCTTGCGCGCGCTGCGCAGTTCGCGTTCGTACGACTGGCGCTCGGTCGCCATGAACACGGCCCACTCGTCATGCACCTGGCCGGCATGGAGACGGCGGACAATATTGACCAGCATCGGCAGGCGGCTGCCGTCGCGGTGGCGCAGGTCGATCTGCAGTTCCGCTACCGAACCGCGCACCTGCAGCACCGGCTGGCAGTGGGTGTGGTGGAACAGGCGTGCGCCGACCGTCAGCAGCTCCTGGATGCGCCGGATGCCGACCAGCTCGGCCGGGGCAAAACCCAGCCAGCCGCAGGCAGTGGCGTTCACGTGCAGCAGCAGACCGTGCTTGTCGGTCACCATCAGGCCGCAAGGGGCGTTCTCATAGAGGACCTCGGCGGAGGGGAGTACGCCGTCCATCGCTCAGTCCGGGAGCGTGGCCAGGAACGCGTCCATGGCGCGCGCGCTGGCGACGGGCGCGCTCAGGTGCGGGCAATGCCCAATGTTGTCGATGAGGTGCAGCTGGCTGCGCGGCAGGTGGCGGTGCAGGTAGTCGCCTGCGCCGAGCGGCGCGATCAGGTCGTCGCTGCACTGCAAGATCAAGGCCGGGGTCGGTGACTGCGCCACGTCATCGCGGTGGTCGGACAGGAAGGTCACGCGTGCGAAGTGCTTGGCGGTGTCGGGATCGTTGCGGCAGAAGCTCTCGGTGAGTTCCTCGCGTAACTCCGGTTGCGCCGGCGCACCCATGATGGCCGGGGCCAGGCTGCCCGACCAGCCGATGAAATTGGCTTCCATCGTCTCGAGCAGCTCGTCGATGTCGGCGCGGTCGAAGCCGCCCAGGTAGCCGGTATCGTGATCGTTGACGTAGCAGGCCGAGGGCGCCACCATCACCTGGGCCAGGAAGCGCTCGGGCGCCTTGATCGTGGCCAGCATGCCGATCATGCTGCTCACCGAGTGGCCGACGGTAATCACCGGGCCGGTCGCGAACTCCTCGAGGATCTCCAGCAGGTCGTCGGCATAACCCTGCAGGGAGGCGTAGCGCGTGCGGTCATATGCTTCCAGGCTGGAGCCGCCGCTGCCCACCAGGTCGTAGGTGATGATGCGGAACCGGTCCTCGAAGGCGGGCGTGATGAGACGCCACATTGCCTGGTCGCAGCCGAAGCCGTGCGAGAACACCATGGTGGCTTCGCCCGTACCCGAGACCCGCACGTTGTTCCTGACCTGGATCGACATCCCTGCTCCTCTGGTGAAACCGAAAAATGTTTCCGGCTCTTCGTTTAAATCTTGACAATTATGCGCTGCAGATGTTGCATGCGCAACAACTTCTTCAATCGTGGTCGTCGTCCTCGAGCCCGCGTTCGCGCCGCGGCAGCACCTTCACCAGCAGGATGCGCGGCCCGTTCATCTTCTTGACCACCACGTCGAACTGCGGGAACTCGATGCGCTGGCCCTGCTTCGGGATGTCGCCCAGCTTTTCCATCAGCAGGCCGCCGACCGATTCGACGTCGTCCAGGCCCATCTCTTCATTGTCGATGTCGATGCCGAGCAGGCGCTCGAGCGAGAAGATCGGCAGGCTGGCCTTGCCGATCCACGTGCCGTCGGACTGCGCCATCCAGTCGTTCTCGTTCATGCGGAATTCGTCGCGGATCTCGCCGACCATCGCCCCCAGCAGGTTGTCGAGCGTGATGAAGCCGACCGGACGCTTGCCCTTTTCGCCGATCAGGGCGAAGTGCGGCGCGCCGCTGCGGAAGCGCCGGAAGATGTCCTGGGCCGGGGTGCGCGCGGAAATCGTCTCCACCGGGCGCAGGTGCTGCTTCAGGTCGGTGACGGGGCGGCCGGCCTGCTGGGCGAAGAACAGGTCCTTCAGGTGGATCACGCCCAGCACTTCCTCGCCTTCCTCGTCGAAATACGGGTAGCGCGAGAAGCGGTTGCGGCGTACCGTCTCCATGTTTTCCTCGTGGGTGCGGCTGGCGTAGAGCGCGCTCACCTCGTTGATCGGGCGCATCAGGTCCGACACCGCCAGCTGGCTGAAGTCGAGCGACTGGGCCAGGATGTTGCGCTCGTCGGTGGTGAACTTCTCGCCCGGCGTGCTGGTGCGCAGGATGAGCTTGAGCTCGTCGGTGGAATAGTGGGTGTCGTGGCTGCCGGCGCCGGCCAGGCCGGCGATGCGCAGCACCAGGTTGGCGCTGGCATTGAGCAGCGCGATGGCCGGGTACATCGACCAGTAGAAAGCGTAGAGCGGGATCGCGGTCCACAGCGCCACCACTTCGGGCAGGCGGATCGCCAGCGTCTTGGGGGCGAGCTCGCCGACCACGATGTGCAGGAAAGAAATCACCGAGAAGGCGACCACGAAGGACACGCCATGGATCAGCTCGGGCGAGGTCACGCCCAGCATGGCGAACAGGGGTTCGAGCAGGCTGGCGAAGGCCGGCTCGCCGACCCAGCCCAGGCCGAGCGAAGCCAGGGTGATGCCGAGCTGGCAGGCGGAGAGGTAGGCGTCGAGCTGGTTGTGGACCTTGCCCAGGATGCGGCCGCGCAGGCCGGAAGTCTTGGCAATCGCGCGCACGCGCGTCTTGCGCAACGTGACGATGGAAAATTCCGCCGCCACGTAGAAGCCGTTCAGCGCCACCAGGAACAGGGCGAGAACGACGAATAAAAGGTTTTCCATTGAAGAGAGTTAAGTTAAAAAAGTGGCAAAGCCGGGGTCCATTGTACAGCTCACGTCCCGGCGAGCACGCCCTGGTGTACTGCCGAGAGGATGGCCTCGACGGCCGGATGCTGGATCTTGCGCTCGTTCGAGACGGCGTAGAAGTGCTCGCGCACCTGGGGCACGCGGCCCAGCTGGAGGGCGCCGAACTGCTCCTCGACGTCGTGCGCCAGGGCGGCCGGGGCGAAGAACAGGCCCAGGCCGCGCCGCCCGAAGGTGGTGAGCAGGGCGTTGTCCTCGAATTCGCCGACCACGTCCGGGCGCACGCCCTGCAGCTCGAACCATTCGTCGATCTTGCCGCGCAGGGCATTATTGCGTGTCGGCAGCAGGAACGGCGCGCCGTTCAGCGAGCGCGGGAAGTCCTGCCCATAGGCCGTGGCCAGGGCCGGGGCGCCGACCACGATGGTTTCGCTGTCCGACAGCAAGTGGCTGAACACGCGCAGGGTGGTGCCCGAGCGCACCGCGCGGTCGGTCAGGACCACGTCGAGCTTGTGCAGGGCCAGGTCGGCCAGCAAGCCGTCGAATTCGCCCTCGTAGCAGACCAGGCGTACCGGGCGCGGCAGCTGCGTGGCGATCTCGAGCAGGCGATACGCGGTAAGCTTGGGTAGCGAATCGGAAATACCGACCGTCAGGCGGATGCGCGTGCTGTCCGACTCGGCCATGGCTTCCTGCATCTGCTCGCCGAGCAGGAAGATTTGGTCGGCGTAGGATAGCGCGAGCCGCCCGGCCTCGGTAAGATTCAGGCGCCGGCCTTGTTGTGTGAACAAGGCCTTGCCCATGGATTGCTCGAGCTGCGACAACTGGGTGCTGACGGTCTGGATGGCCAGGCCCAGGCGTTCGGCAGCGCGGGTGATGCTGCCTTCCTTCGCAACCACCCAAAAGTAGTACAGGTGGCGGAAGTTTTGGGGCGTATGGTTCATGTATTCTGTTTTTGCGAAGTAACTCTTCGATTATCTTCGCTTTTTCAATATCCTGCATGAGCTTACACTCTGCTAATTCAACAACAAGGGGAAATCTGCATATGAAGCATTTCGATCAAAGAGGAAATCCAGCATGAAGCACTTTACTTGGTCATTTGTCGTCACCGCCGTCTGTATGGCGCTGGCGGGGTGGTGGGGATACGACCATGGCGGCGTTTCCGGCATGCTGACCGCACTTGGCATCACCGCCATCCTGTCGGTCATGGAAGTTTCGCTGTCCTTCGACAACGCGGTGGTGAATGCATCGGTCCTCAAGGGCTGGGACGAATTCTGGCTCAAGCTGTTCCTGGGCCTGGGCATGATCATCGCCGTGTTCGGCATGCGCCTGGTGTTCCCGCTGGTGATCGTCGCCGTCGCGGCCGACCTGGGCATGACGGAAGTGTGGAACCTGGCGCTGACCAACCCGAAAGCGTTTTCCTCGCACCTGACCAACCACCATGCGGAAGTGGCGGCCTTCGGCGGCATGTTCCTGCTGCTGGTCTTCCTGAACTTCCTGCTCGACGATGAAAAGGAAACCCACTGGCTCGGCAACATCGAGCGCAAGCTCGGCTCGCTCGGCAAGGTCTCGTCGATCGCCGTGCTGATCGCCCTCGGCTCGCTGATGTTCGCCATGGGCTGGGTGGAAGAAGCGCAGAAGATGGTCGTGCTGATGGCCGGCCTGTGGGGCATCCTGGTGTATATCGGCGTCGACATGCTCAGCAGCCTGCTCGAGAAGAGCGAGTCGGACGCGAACAGCAATGTCGGCGACATGGTCAAGAAGGGCGGTATCGGCGGCTTCCTGTACCTCGAAGTGCTGGACGCATCGTTCTCCTTCGACGGCGTGATCGGCGCGTTCGCCATCACCCAGGACGTCGTGATCATCATGCTGGGCCTGGCAATCGGCGCGATGTTCGTGCGTTCGATGACGGTCTACCTGGTACGCCAGGGCACGCTGGACGAGTATGTATACCTGGAGCACGGCGCGCACTATGCGATCGGCATCCTGGCCGTGATCATGCTGGTGAGTATGAAGTACCACGTGCCCGAGCTGTTCACGGGCCTGATCGGCGTGGCCTTCATCGCCGCTTCGCTGTGGAGCTCGCTGCAGCACAAGAAGCTGAACGGGTCGGCCGCAGAAAAAGTGGCATAAGCACGAAGGCGGTCCATACGGATCGCCCCGCAAGAACCGCACGGCGAGTGGCAGAACACCAGCTCGCTGTGCGTCTACCCGGTGTTCACAAGCAGTTCTATTTTTAGGAGATTCAACATCATGGCAATCAGTCTGCAAAAAGGCGGCAACGTCAACCTGTCGAAAGAAGCTCCTGGCCTGACCCAGCTGAAGGTCGGCCTCGGCTGGGATACCCGCGCCACCGACGGCGCAGCCTTCGACCTCGACGGCGCGGTGTTCCTGCTCAATTCGTCGGGAAAAGTGCGTTCGGATAGCGACTTCATCTTCTACAACAACCTGAAGTCCGCGGACGGCTCGGTGGTCCACTCGGGCGACAACACCACCGGCCAGGGCGAAGGCGACGACGAATCCGTGACCATCGACCTGACCAAGGTACCGGCCGACGTCGACAAGGTCGTGCTGGGCGTGACCATCCACGACGCCGAAACCCGCCGCCAGAACTTCGGCATGGTCGGCAAGGCCTTCATCCGCTGCGTCAACGCCGGCAACAACAGCGAGATCGCCCGCTACGACCTGTCGGAAGACAGCTCGACGGAAGCCGCGATGATCTTCGGCGAGGTGTACCGCAACGGCGCCGAATGGAAGTTCCGCGCTGTCGGCCAGGGCTTCGCCGGCGGCCTGGGCCCACTGGCCAAGAACTACGGCGTGAACGTCTAATTCAACAGGCGCGGCCTGCCTGCAGGCGGGCCGCTTTGAAAGGAAGCCAGCAATGCCAGTATTTACCGTGACCGGGGATGTCGATCCCTTCCTGCATGTCTCGATGCGACGCGGCGAAACCATCTATTGCGAATCCGATGCGATGGTGATGATGGAATCGACGCTCGACCTGAAGGGCAAGATGAAGGGCGGCCTGGGCAGCGCGCTGATGCGCACCTTCGCCAACGGCGAGTCCTTCTTCCAGCAGCACATCGAAGCCACCCGCGGCGACGGCGACTGCCTGCTCTCGCCGACCCTGCCGGGCGCGATGCAGGCCGTCGACTGCGGCCCGAACCAGTACATCATCAGCGACGGCGCTTTCGTCGCGGCTACCAGCGGCGTGGACCTGAAGGTGCGCACCCAGAACATCGGCAACGCCCTGTTCGCGCAGAGCGGCGGCTTCTTCGTCACCGAGACGACCGGCAGCGGCCAGGTGGTGGTGTCGGGCTTCGGGTCGATGTCGGTGCTGGACGTCGAGCCGGGCAAGGATGCGATCATCGACAACGCCCACGTGGTGTGCTGGGACAGCACGCTGCGCTACGAGATCTCGATCACGACCGGCACCAGCGGCGGCTTCCTGGGCAACCTGATCAACAGCCAGACCAGCGGCGAGGGCATGGTGTTGCGCTTCTCGGGCAAAGGGAAGGTTTACGTATGTTCACGCAACCGGAATGCATTCAAAGCCTGGATGCAGCAGCCGGCGCGCTAATAGGAGGAATACAGTTATGTCAGTTAATCTGCAAAAAGGCCAGAAGATCTCGCTCGACAAGGAAGCCGGCGGCGCGCTCTCGCGCGTCACCATGGGCCTGGGCTGGGACGTGGCCAAGTCCAAGGGCTTCTTCGGCTTCGGCGGCGGCTCTGGCGCCGCGGTCGACCTCGACGCCTCGGTGGTGATGTTCGACGAATCGAACCGCCCGGTCGACACGGTCTGGTTCCGCCAGCTCAAGAGCAAGGACGGCAGCATCACCCACACCGGCGACAACCGCACCGGCGCCGGCGACGGCGACGACGAACAGATCTCGGTCGAACTGTCCCGCGTGCCCGCCAACGTCAAGTCGCTGGTGTTCACCGTGAACAGCTTCACCGGCCAGAACTTCTCGACCGTGGAAAACGCCTACTGCCGCCTGATCAACGCCGGCAACAACCAGGAAGTCGCGCGCTTCAACCTGTCGGTCCAGGGTTCGCACACCGCGCAGATCATGGCCAAGCTGTACCGCCATGGCGGCGAGTGGAAGATGCATGCGATCGGCGAGAACGGCTCGGGCCGCACCTTCGACGACCTGATGCCGCTGATTACGCCGCACCTGTAATCTGCTGTACCGATGTGAGAAGAGCCGGGCGTTGCCCGGCTTTTTTTTTGCCGCAGTCGTTTGGCCAGCATCCGTTGGCCCGTAGGGTGGGCGGGTCTCCCGCCCACGCGTTCAAATGACGCCTGAATGACCTGCGCAGCACCTTACCTTCAACTATCACCGCGTGGGCAAGGAACTTGCCCACCCTACGGTGCGCGGCAGACCTCAGGCCAGCGGCAGCCAGACAGTGAACGTACTTCCCTTGCCCAACCCCTCGCTGCGCGCCTGCACCTCGCCTCCATGCAGCGCCACCATATTGCGCACCAGCGCCAGCCCGATCCCGAGCCCGCCCTGCGAGCGGTCCGGCGTGCGCTCGGCCTGGGTGAACAGGTCGAACACGTGCGGCAGCAGGCCGCCCTCGATGCCGATGCCGTTGTCGGTCACGCTGATGTCCACGCCGCCGTCGCGGCGCGCCACGTGCAGCACGATCATGCCGCCGCGCGGCGTGTACTTGGCGGCGTTGTTGAGCAGGTTGGTGATGACCTGCACCAGCCGCGTCGCGTCGCCGTCGACATGGGCGCCGGCGGCATAGATCTCGACCGACAGCACATGGGCGCGCGCCGCGATCAGGGGACGCGACTGCTCGGTGGCGCTCGACACCAGCGCGTCGACCGCGACCCGGGTCTTGTCCAGCTTGATCAGGCCGCGCGTCACGCGCGAGACGTCGAGCAGGTCGTCCACCAGCGAGGTCATATGGCGCACCTGGCGGCTGATCACCTCGCTCGAGCTGCGGATGTGCTCCGGGCTGACCGCCATCTTCAGCAGCTCGGCGGCGGTGGCGATCGGCGCCAGCGGGTTGCGCAGCTCGTGCGCCAGCATGGCCAGGAACTCGTCCTTGCGGCGGTCCTGCTCGCGCAGCGAGGCGTACAGCTGCGCATTGTCGAAGCCGGCCGCCGCGATCGCGGCCAGTTGCACCAGGATGGCTTCGTCCTGCTCGTCGAACGCGCCGGCGGCCTTGTCCGCGACCTCGATGCGGCCGATCTGCCGGCCCTTGCGGTCGATCAGCGGCACGCTCAGGCCGCCGCCGGCGTCCGCCGGCTGCGGCTGGCCTTCGGCATCGGCGAGCGTCACCGCCGCCCGGCCGACCCCGAGGATGGCGCGCACCTCCTGCTCCAGGGCCGCGGCGATCTCGCCGCTGGAGAGCGCCGTCTGCAGCGTGCGCGCGGCGTCGGCGACCTTGGCCAGCAGGGCGGACTGGCGCTGCTCGCGGTCCAGCCGCTGGGCCAGTCCTTCCTGTTCCATCACGCTGTCGTGGATGTCGCGGTTGGCGCCGATCCATTCGCGCACGGCGCCGTCGGGACCGAGGATGGGCATGCCCTTGACGGCGGTCCAGCGGTAGACGCCGTCGGCCCGGCGGAGGCGGTAGCGGGTCTCGAACAGCGAGCGGTCGGCAACGCACTGCAGCCAGATCCGCTGCGTCGGCGCGCGGTCGTCGGGATGGAGCGCGTCGAGCCAGCCGAAGCCCTTCCACTGCTCGTAGGTCTGTCCGGTGAAGGCGCGCCACGAGGGCGAGTCTTCCAGGACGTAGCCGTCGGCGGTATTGGTCCAGATGATCTGCGACGTCGCCATTGCCAGCGAGCGGAATCGTTCTTCGCTCTCGCGCAGGACGGTTTCGGCATGCACCCGGTCGGTGATGTCCTCGTGCATCAGCAGCACCTCGACGATCCGGCCCTGGGCGTCCTTGATCGGGTGGGCGAGCGAAGTCACCCAGCGCTTGCGCCCCGGCGGCCCCAGGGCCGAGGTGTCGTACAGCATGGCCGGCACCTGGACCGATTCGCCCGCCATGGCGCGTTCCAGGTAGGGCGTGATGCCCGCCGCCAGCAGTTGCGGATCGCGCAGCACGTTGTACTCGGTGCTCAGCACGTGGCGGTACAGGGGGCTGCCTTCGAAGATATGCCATAGCGCTTCCCAGCCCTTGTTCACGCGCACCGTGTAGCCGGCAGGCGTCAGGAGCTGGAAGCTGGTAGGCGCCTGCTCGAACAGTTCCCTGAACCTGACTTCAGGGTTGGAGAGGAGTTCCGCGCTGGAACCGGTAACCGTGTCTGCGCTGGGCGGCATGTCTTGTTCTTTTTCTGGAGGGGAGGGCGGCCGAATTATGGCGTTCGGAATGATGTCACAAATTCGCTCCCGCCGGACGAGGTTTTGCGTCACCGCGGGCTGCTCCGCACCAGGCTTCCACGCAGGCTGCATAAGTTGTGTCCTTCCTTGCACAAAACGGTTGACGATGCATTAAAGCAAGCGTAGTGTATTACTCAATTAATACACATATACGCCCCATGCCCACCCATTTGCCCCAGCTGTTTTCGATCACGCCCGGCTCGGCCGACCCGATCTACCGCCAGTTGATCGACCAGGTTCGCCGCCTCGTGGCCGGCGGCCAGATGGCGCCCGGCGACGCGCTGCCCTCGGTGCGCGAAGTGGCGCAGGCGCTGGCCGTCAACCCGATGACCGTCTCCAAGGCCTATGGCCTGCTCGAAGTCGAGGGACTGGTCGAGCGCCGCCGCGGCCTGGGGATGATGGTTGCCGAGCGCCCGCGCGCGACGCAAGGCAGCGCCGGGCGCGAAGCCCTGCTGCGCCCGACCCTGGAGCGGGCCGCCCGCGAAGCACGCGAACTCGAACTCGATCCCGACACCGTTCTCGCCCTTTTCACCCACATTTTGAAGGAAGCACCGTGACCGCACCCATCATCCAGATGCGCGGCGTGGCCAAGCATTTTGGCAGCGCCATCGTCCTCCAGGGCCTCGACTGGGACATCCGCCAGGGCCAGGTCATCGGCCTGCTGGGCCGCAACGGCGCCGGCAAATCCACGCTGATGGAATGCCTGCTCGGCCTGCGCGAACCCGATGGCGGCAGCGTGACCCTGTTCGGCGAGGACGTTGCGGCGCTGTCCGACGCCACCCGGGCCCGCATCGGCTACGTGCCGCAGAAGTGCGGCCTCTTCGAGTGGATGACCCCGGTGCAGATGTTCGACTACTTCAAGGCCATGTACCCGCGCTGGAACACGGTCAAGGTCGAGGCGCTGCTCGAACGCTGGGGCTTCGACGCCCTCATGCTCGCCAAGCCGATCGGGCGCATGTCCGGCGGCGAGCAGCAGCGCCTGTCGATCATCCGCGCGCTGGCGCACGACCCGGCACTGCTGGTGCTGGACGAGCCGGTGTCGGCGCTCGATCCGGCCGGCCGGCGCGCTTTTCTCTCCGAGCTGGTGGACGGCGTCATCGAGCGCGGCACCACGGTGGTGTTCTCGACCCACATCCTGACCGACCTGGAGCGGGTGGCGCTGGACGTGGCCTTTCTCAAGGATGGCCGGATCGCCCTGCAAGGCCCGCTCGACGAGCTGCTGGAGGGCGCGCGCCATGCCGTCGATGGGCGCATCGCCGAGCCGGTCAGCCTGGAAGACCTGTTCATCAAGGTGACGCAATGAATGCGCGGCTGCACGATTACCATGTGTTGTGGCGCGCCGCACTGTCGCTGACTGGCGCCTTCGATTCGGCCATCGTGCGCTGGGGCGGCGCCTTCATCGCCCTCGCATTCTGCGTCCCGGTCTGGTACAGCCGGGGCATCGGAGCCGCGCTGGCGCTGGCCTGGTGCATGGCATGGGGCGTGCTGCTGCTGACGTGGGCGTGGCGCTTCGTCCCGGGTGCGCTCAGGCTCGCTGCGCCCGCCGACGCAAAACTGGTTCCCGGCCTGCGCCGGCGCTTGATCGAGCTGGCTTGCCTGGTATGGTTCGCCTCCATGGCCGCCATCGCCTTGATCGCTTATGCGGACAACGGCGCCATCGGCATGTGGCTGCTCTGGATCATGCTCTGCACGGTGGGCAGCGCCCTGAGCGCCGCCGGGCACCAGGCTGGCGGCGCGATGCTCTTCGCGGGATGCGTGGGCGGAGCCTTCCTCGGCCGTCTGAGCGAATCGGTACAGGCGGCCCTGGCCCATCCAGCGGCCGTGGCGCTGGCGCTGCTGGCATGCGCCGGCGTGATCGTCGCCGCGGCGCGCGCCATCTTCCCCGAAGCAGGGGATCGCCACTGGCGCATGATCGGAGGGCGCGTCCGCATCTTCCCGGAAGCGGGCAAGCCCGACCCGCTGCTGGAGGAACTGGCCGGCAAGCAGGCCAGGAGCTGGTACGCCGTCTCGCTGCGCCGCGATTGCGCACGCCGGAATTCCCGCTGGCTGGTGCTGCATGCGCTCGGTCCGTCCCATCACATCGGTGAACTGCTGCTCGGGCTGGGATTGTTCGCCGGCGTGCTGCTGGTGCTGGGTGTCTTCACCACCTGGCGTACCAGCCCCGAGGTGGTCCAGGATGTCGGCTGGCTGATGGCCTGCACCTTGCTGTTTGCCCCGATCGCTGTCGCCGTGCGCTCGAGCGCACTGGTCGCTGCCTTTCCGGGCGAGCAGTCGCTGGTGCGGCTGGCCCCGGCGATGCCGGGATCGGCCGGCCCCTTCAACCGCTACCTCGCGCGCGGCTTGCTGCGGCTGGCGTTCACGGGCTGGTGCTTCGCCGCCGGCGCCAGCCTGCTGCTGGCTGCCCTGGGCAGGGCCGATGCGGCCACCCTGGTCAGCGTGGCCAGCATCTGCTGCCTGGTCTTGCCGGTACTGGCGGCGCCGCTGCGCAACCATGCGGCGGGTCCGGCTTCCGTGCTGGCGCCGCTGCTGCTGTTGGGGGCATCGATCGCTGCCAGCATGGCCATCGGTCTTGCGCTGCGGGCGCTGGCCGGGCTGCCGGCGCTGCCGGTTGCCGCGATCGTTAGCATCGCGATCGCGGCCTGGGCCATCACGCGCGGCTTGCGCGTGATGGCAGGCTCGCCCTGCGCCTTCCCGGCAGGGCGAATGGACTGAAGGCGACGCTCAGGCCGACGTCGGCGCCGCGGCGCCGGCGTGCTGCTTCTTGCCCAGCACGATCAGGCCGAAGGCGGTCGCGAACACATACATGCTGACCGAATAGATCGCCGCCGGCAGCATCAGCTGGAAGTCGCCCAGCACCGACACGGCCACGAAAATCGCCAGGGTCGAATTGTGGATGCCGATCTCGTAGCCGATGGCGATGGCGTTCGGCCGGTCCAGTCCCATCATGCGCGGCACGGTGTAGCCCAGGCCCAGGCTGGCGATGTTGAAGAGGATGACGGCCAGGCCGATCGAGGCGAACGAGACCACCAGCGCATCCCATTCCTTGGCAATGGCCACCACCGCCAGCGCCGCCAGCACCACCATCGAGAAGCGCTTCATCGGCTTGTCCATGCGCGCCGCAAAGCCGGGCGCGCGGCTTTTCACCAGCATGCCGATGGCCACCGGAATGAGCACGATGCCGATCACCTCGATCACCTTCCCGGTCTGCATCGGCACCACCTGGCCGCTGTTGGCGAAGGTGTCGATGGCGAAGTTGGCGATCAGGGGCAGGCTGACGATCGACAGCACCGTGTTGATCGCGGTAAGCGAGATGTTCATCGCCACGTTACCGCCGAACAGGTGGCTGAACAGGTTGGCCGACACGCCGCCCGGGGAAGCGGCCAGCAGCATCAGCCCGACCGCATAGATCGGCGCCACGTCCAGCAACACGATCAGCCCGTAGCAGATGGCGGGCAGCACCGCGGCCTGCAGCACCAGCGCCAGGATCACGGCCTTCGGGTGGCCGAGCAGGCGGCGGAAGTCGCCGAGGGTGAGGGACAGGCCCAGCCCGAACATGATCAGCGCCAGCGCTGCGATCAATAGGGTGGGCAAGAGGGTGATGAAATTGCTCATGGGTTGTCTCCGTTATTGTAGGTATGGGCAGGCGGGTTAAAACTTATTGGGCGCCGCGTTTCGCCACGCGCGGCGCCGGATTGAGTTCCATCGACCACACCACCGCGGCGATCTTCCAGCCGCTGTCGGTGCGGACCAGTTGCCAGCTTTCCTTGCCCCAGTTCTGCTTGTAGCCGCCGGCCATGAAGCTGTAGTCGAACCAGACCTGGGCCACGTCGCCATCGCTGTCGATGCGCAGGTTGGCGAAGGTTTCCTCGAGCTGCTCGGGGTCCTTGACGATGCTCTCGATGAAGCTGCGCGGGGAGCTGTTCCGGTATTTCGCAGGGCGCTTGAGCTTGGGATCGGGGCGGTTGGCGTAGAGGCGCTCGATGCTGGCGTCGGTGGTCACGCCGGTCCAGGTAATGCCCTCGTGCAGGAACAGCGGCAGGAAACTGGCCGTGTCCTTCTTGATGATCGCGGTGCGGAAGGTCTCGACGATCGCATCGATCTGCTGCTTGTCGGCCGCCGGCGTTTGCGCCAGCACCTGCGGTGCGGCCAGCAACAGGCCGAGGGCCAGTGCGCTTGCTGCGAAGAGTGATCTCATGGCGTCTCCAGGGGGAAACCGATGAGTATAGTCCTCGTTTGCGCCTGTAGCGTCACCGAAACTCACCGCGCCGGCAAAGAACCCCTTCAGTGCCCGCGGCGCTGCACCAGCGCCGTGCCCACGCCATGGCGCTTGCCTTCGCTGACGGCCGTCACCGTGCCGTCGGGGTTGAACACCAGCGCATTGGCTGCGCCGATTTCTTCCACCAAGGCGTCCCAGCGATGCCCGAATTTTTCCAGTGCGCGCGCCTGCTCGCTGCCGGCGAAGCCCGGCTCGATCGAGGTCGCCTCGCAGTTGCACTCGGACAGGCGCGGGGCGTTTACCGCCTGGTCCATCGGCATGCCCAGGTCGATGTAGTTGAAGATCGTCTGCAGCACCGTCGTGATGATGGTCGCGCCGCCCGGGCTGCCGATGGTGAAGGCGGGCTTGCCGTCCTTGAGCGCGATGGTCGGCGCCATGCTCGAACGCGGGCGCTTGCCCGCTTCCGGCACGTTCGGGTGCGGGCCGGAAAAATCGAAATCGGTCAGCTCGTTATTGAGCAGGAAGCCGTAGCCCGGCACCACGATGCCGCTGCCGCCCCAGGACTCGATGGTGAAGGTATAGGACACGACATTGCCGTCCTTGTCCGACACCGTCAGGTGGGTGGTGTGGGCATTCTCGCGCTGCATTTTCACCGACTGTGGGCGCAGCGGCACGCTCTGGTCGGCCTGGTAGGCATAGGGATCGCCTGGCGCCACGTTGCGCGCGGCCTGGGCGCCGATCAGGGTGCGGCGCTGGGCCGCATAGTCCTTCGACAGGATGCCGGCGAGCGGCGCGTCGATGTATTCGGGGTCGGCCAGGTAGGCGTTGCGGTCGGCGAAGGCCAGGCGGCTCGCTTCCAGATACAGGTGCTCGGCCCGTGCGCGCGGCATGCTCTTGAAATCGTAGCCTTCGAGGATGTTGAGCGCCGCGGCGACGGTGGCGCCGCCGCTGCTCGGCAGCGGCATGCCGTAGAGTTCGTAGCCGCGGTAGGTCGAGCGCAGCGGTTGGCGGATACGCGCCTCGTAGTTGGCCAGGTCGGCCAGCGTCATGCGCCCGGCGCGCGCCGTCTTGCCCGGCGCCAGCGGCGGCTTGTTCACGGCGTCGACGATGGCGCGCGCCATCGGGCCTTCGTAGAAGGCGCGTACGCCGCCGGCCGCAATCTCGCGGTAGGCCTTGGCCATGCCCGGATTGCGGATCAGGGCGCCCGGCTGCACCGCCTTGCCATCACGCAGGTAGAGCGCGCTGGTGGGCGCATACAGTTGAAATTTTCTTTCATTTTGGGCTGTCAAATGACTGAATATTTCAGTCACCCGATAGCCCTTATCGGCCACCTCGATGGCCGGGGCCAGCACCTGCGCAAAGCGCATCGTGCCGTAGCGCTCGAGCGCCTCGTGCCAGCCGCGCACCGTGCCCGGCACCCCGACCGAGGCGCCGCTGGCGACCGCCGTGTCGAAGTCGACCGGCTTGCCGTTTTCCAGGAAGGCTGCGGGCGTATAGCTGGCGGGCGCCGTTTCGCGGTGGTCGATGGTGATCACGCGTTTGTCCCTGGCCAGGTAGACGAGCATGAAGCCGCCGCCGCCGATGCCGCAGCTGAACGGATCGGTCACGCCCAGCGTCGCGGCCGCGGCCACGGCCGCATCGACGGCATTGCCGCCCCGGTTCAGGATGGCCATGGCCGACTGCGAGGCCTGCTGGCTGATGGTGGCGACCGCGCCGCCCGTGCCGGTGGCGACCGGGGGCCTGGCCAGTGCCGACGGCGCCTGCAGGACGATGGACACGGCAAGGGCGCAAGCGCCCACAGTCGCTTTCATGCGAACGATCCCGAACAACGCGCTTACTGCGCGTACATGTTGAAGGTGACCGGATACATCACCGGCCCGGGTTCGCCGGCCATGCCGCGCGGCGGCAGCGGGGTCAGGTGGTCGAGTTCGATGCGCGAGCCGCGCAGCGCCGGCGACATGTAGCCGGCCTGGCCCGGCACCAGGTAGAAGGCCTGCGCCACGCTGCCGATGCGCATCGTGAAGCGGTAGCTCAGGCGGCCCGGCCAGATGCAGCGGGCGTTGTCCGGGCAGCGGCTGTCCTCGGCGCCTTCGTAGGTGATCGACAGGCGCTCGGCCAGCGGCAGGGTCTGGCGCTCGGTCATGGTGTAGCGCGCCTCCGGCAGGCGGTCGTGGGTGGTGGCGCAGCCGCCGAGCAGCACAGCCAGGCCGGCGAGGGTGAAGACGCGGAGCAGGGGGCGCATACGGGTCGTCCTGTTGTTTTTTTGGAATTCCCATCATAGCAAAGCTGGCGGCGGCGGGCGCGCACGGTCGTGTCGATCGAGTCATAAACACGTCACATTCGGGGTCTAGACTTTGCTGCGTGGTCCAACACACACTCCCCCAACCAGGAATAGGAATAACAAGCCCATGTTCAAGAAGATCCTCGCCGGTGCTGCTGCCGCGCTCATGATGTCGACCTCGTTCGCTGCTGACATGACCGGCGCCGGCGCGACCTTCCCGTACCCGATCTACGCCAAGTGGGCCGAGTCGTACAAGGCTGCCACCGGCAACGGCCTGAACTACCAGTCGGTCGGTTCGGGCGCCGGCATCAAGCAGATCAAGGCCAAGACCGTCGACTTCGGCGCGTCGGACATGCCGCTCAAGGCGGAAGACCTGGACGCAGATGGCCTGATGCAGTTCCCGGCCATCATGGGCGGCGTGGTCACCGTGGTCAACGTCGAAGGCATCACCCCTGGCCAGCTCAAGCTGACCGGCCCGGTCGTCGCCGACATCTACCTGGGCAAGATCACCAAGTGGAATGCGCAGCCGATCGCCGCGCTGAACCCGGGCGTGAAGCTGCCGGACCTGGACATCACCGTCGTGCACCGCGCCGACAGCTCGGGCACCTCCTTCCTGTTCACCGACTACCTGTCCAAGACCAGCGCCGACTGGAAGAGCAGCGTCGGCGCCGGCACCGCGGTGAAGTGGGCCGTGGGCGTGGGCGGCAAGGGCAACGAAGGCGTCGCCGCCAACGTGCAGCGCATCAAGGGTTCGATCGGCTACGTCGAGTGGGCCTTCGCCAAGAAGAACAAGCTGTCGCACACCCAGCTCAAGAACAAGGACGGCGTCTTCCTGCAGCCGGACGACGAGCACTTCAAGGCCGCCGCCGCCGGCGCCGAGTGGACCAAGACCCCTGGCTTCGGCGTGATCCTGACCGACGCCGCAGGCAAGCAGAGCTGGCCGATCACGGGTGTGTCGTACATCCTGATGCACCGCACCCAGGCCGACGGCGCCAAGGGCGCGGAAGTGCTGAAGTTCTTCGACTGGGCCTTCAAGAACGGCGCCCCGGCCGCGGCTGAACTGGACTACGTGCCGATGCCGGCATCGGTCGTCAAGCTGGTGCAGGCCAACTGGAAAGCCCAGCTCAAGGATGCATCGGGCAAGGCCATCTACTAATCCGTTCGACCTGTCACGATCCGGCAGCCTGGCTGCCGGATGTTCTTTGGACTTTCCTTCCATGGCCAATACCATCGTTCTCGTGGTCGACGACAAGCCGGCCATCGCCGAGCTGCTCAAGTACGCGCTGCACGAAGACGAATGGATCTGGCACAGCGTCCCGACCCTGGCCCAGGCCTGGGAATTCATCGGGCGCGAGCGCCCCGAGCTGCTGCTGCAGGAATCGATGCTGCGCCAGGATGGCGGCATGCGCCTGCTGGCGCGCCTGCGCGGCGCAAGCGGCCTGCGCGAACGCCCCGTGATCCTGCTCGCCGCCGGCGCCGACGGACAGCAAGGCGCGCCGGCCCCGGCCGCCTTCGTTCCGCAGCCGCCCGACGATGCAATGGAAGAGCGCCTGCTGCGCTCCGGCCGCCTGGTGCTGGACCCGCTCAGCTGCAGCGTCCGGGTCGGCAAGCACCAGGTCGAGGTGCGCCATGCCGAATACCGGCTGCTGCGCTTCCTGCTCTGCCATCCGGGCCAGGTATTCTCGCGCGCCCAGCTCATCGAACAGCTGTGGGACGCCCACGGCACGCTCGACCAGCGCACCGTCGACGTGCACGTGCTCAGGCTGCGCAAGGCGCTGGGGCGGGCCAAGACCGTCATCAAGACCGTACGCGGGGCGGGCTACATGCTGGCGCCGGCGTGAACCCGCGCGGCATACATGTCATGCGGATGACATGAATGCAGGCTAGACTGTCGGCACATTGCCACAGTGAAACAACCAGCATGAGCTCCCACCCCGGCCAGGCCACCTCCCGCACCAACCGCACCCTGGTCTTCGTCTGGCCGGCCCTGGCCCTGCTGTTGTGCGCGGCCCTGTGGATCGCCACGGTCATGCGTGCGAATGCCGAGCACGAACGCGCCGGCGCCCAGGCGAGCAAGGACGCCGGCGCCTATGTCGAAGCCTACGAGCAGGTCGTCACCCGTTCGGTCGGCCAGATGGACCAGATCACCATGCAGCTCAAGTTCAGCTGGGAAAACGGGCGCGCCAGCGCACGCGATACCGGCCTGCTCGACGAACTGCGCCGCAACGGCATGTTCACCGACAGCGCTTTCGCCACCGTCGCCGTGGCCGACCGCGCAGGCATCGTGCGCGCCTCGACCCGTGCGGCGCTGATCGGCAGCGATGTCTCCGCCAGCCCGTCCTTTGTCGAGCACAGCAACCACATCTCGACGGCGCTGCGCATCGGCGCCGCGCCTTCCCGGCTCGGCGACGGCGGCGACCTGGTGCTGTTCACGCGCCGGCTCGATACCGGCGACGACGAATTCGACGGCATCGTGCTGATGGCGGTCGACGCCCGTTATTTCACCTCCTTCGTCAGTCCCGCCACCCTGGGCGCGGGCGGCGTGGTGGCGCTGGCCGGCCTCGAGAACTCGCTGCGCGTGGAACAGCGCAGCGGCGGCAACGATTGGCTCGACAGCGTGCGCAAGGTGCTGCCGCCCAACGACAGCCTGTGGGCGAGCGAGCATGGCGTGCAGCTGGTGCAGGGCGCAAGCGGCTTCGCCGACGGCCAGACGCGCGTGCTGGGCTGGCGCCATTCGGCCGCCTACCCGCTGGTGGCCCTGGTCGCGCTGTCGCATCATGCGGCCCTGGACGCCGCCGGAAGCTACTGGCGCGAGAGCCGCGACCGCGCCATCGCCGCCAGCTTCTGCCTGGTGCTGCTCGGCGGCCTTGGTTGCGTCATGGCGCGCCGCGCCGTGCTGCGCGAGCGCGAGCAGGACGAGGTGCAGCGCGCCTACCGCACCGCCACCGAAAGCGGCAAGGACGGCTTCTACATGGCCGCCGCCGTACGCGGGCGCGACGGACGGATCGAGGACTTCCGCATCGTCGACTGCAACGAGCGCGGCGCCTTCTTCTATGGCATGACGCGCGACCAGCTGGTCGGGCGCAGCCTGTCGCAGATCGACTCCGGCCTGTTCGGCGAAGAGTTGATGGAGACCTACCGCAAGGCGATGGAAGCCGGCTTCTACGAGGACGACCGGCGCATGCCGAGCGATAACCGCCTGAATATCAGCTGGGGCCACCGGCGCCTGGTCCGGGTCGGCAACGGCCTGGCGGTGACGCTGCAGGACATCAGCGAGCGCAAGGAGCACGAATCCCAGCTCGAACACATGGCCAACATCGACGCCCTGACCGGACTGTCCACGCGCCATGCCTTCCTGGGCGCGATGCCGGCGATGCTGGCGCAGGCCCGGGACACCGGCGCCGGCCTGGCGCTGCTGTTCATCGACCTCGACGAATTCAAGCATGTGAACGACTCGCACGGCCATGCGGTGGGCGACGCGCTGCTCAAGTCGGCGGCCGGGCGCCTGCTGTCGCTGCTGCGCCCGACCGACCGCGTGGCGCGCTTCGGCGGCGACGAATTCCTCGTGTTGCTGCACCCCGTGGACGGCGAACGCCAGGCCGCCTCGGTGGCGGCGCGCATCGTCGAGGCCTTCGCGGTGCCTTTCCTGGTCGGCGACGAGATGCATGCGGTGGGCGCCTCGGTCGGCATCAGCATGTACCCGCGCGACGGGCTCGATGCCGAGACCCTGGTGCGCCACAGCGACATCGCGATGTACGCCGGGAAGAACGATGGCAAGGGCCAGTACCGCTTCTTCGACCCTGCGCTGTCGAATTCCCTCACGTCGCGCGCGCGCCTGAAACAGCACATGCTCGAAGCGCTCGAGCGCGACCAGTTCACGCTGTTCTACCAGCCGCGCGTGGACGCCCGCAGCGGTGAGCTGCTGAGCATGGAAGCGCTGATCCGCTGGCAGCATCCGGACCTGGGCCTGGTGTCCCCGGGCGAATTCATCCCGCTGGCCGAAAGCACCGGCCTGATCGTGCGCATCGGCGACATCGTGATCGACAAGGCCTGCGCCCAGCTGGCGGCCTGGCGCGCGGCCGGGGTGGCGCTGGTGCCGGTCTCGATCAACGTCTCGCCCAAGCAGTTCCTGCGCGGCGGGGTGGGGCGCCAGCTCAGCGCGGCGCTCGGCAGGCACGGGGTGCCGGCCAGCCTGATCGAAGTCGAGATCACCGAGTCGGCCATGATGGGCGACCACGACGACATCCTGGCCGAACTGGCCTCGCTGCGCGCACTCGGCGTCAAGCTGCACGTCGACGATTTCGGCACCGGTTATTCGTCGCTGTCGCAGCTGCAGCGCCTGAAGATGGATGTGCTCAAGGTCGACCGCGCCTTCACCATGGAGCTGGGCAATTCGAAGGAGGGCACGGTGTTCTTCCAGGCGATCGTCTCGATGGCGCACGCGCTGGGCATGTCGGTGGTGGCCGAGGGCGTCGAGACCGCGGAGCAGCTGGCGATCCTGCAGGGCCTGGACTGCAACGAAGTGCAGGGCTATTTCATCGCGCGGCCGGTGCCGGCCGCGGACATGCTGGAGATGATGCGGCGGCGCTTCCTGCTAGAGAACCCGCCCCCGCCGGCCGCGGTTGCACCGAGGGGAGTTTGCGCCTAGAATGCCTGCGCCCCTGGGCCTGCTTCGCGCCATGCGCAGGCGCCCCGGCTTGACCGGATCCCTGCATGACCTACACCGCTCTCCTGTTTCTCGCCCTTGCCATGTCGACCGACGCCTTTGCCGCGGCGATCGCCAAGGGCGCCGCCCTGCGCCGGCCGACCTTCCCGCAGGCGCTGCGCATCGGCCTGCTGTTCGGCTGCATCGAGACCATCACCCCCGTCATCGGCTGGGCCCTCGGCTCGCTCGCGGCCGACGCCATCCGCCAGTGGGACCACTGGATCGCCTTCTTCCTGCTGCTGGGCCTGGGCGGGCGCATGATCTGGCTCTCGTTCGGCGAGGACGAAGAGGAAGAAGCGGCCGGCTCGCAGAAGCTGCTGGTGCTGGTGCTCACCGCGGTGGCCACCAGCATCGATGCGATGGCGGTCGGGGTCGGCCTGGCCTTCGTCGATGTGTCGATCGTGCATGCGGCGCTGGCGATCGGCGTCTCCACCACGGTGATGGTCACCATCGGCGTGCTGCTCGGGCAGCGCCTGGGCGCGGTCGTCGGGCGCAATGCGGAGCGGGTCGGCGGCGTGGTGCTGATCCTGGTCGGCACCACCATCCTGATCGAACACCTGTCGGCCTGAACGCCGGCCTAGTTCACGCGCTGCGGGGCGCGCACCTCCGGCATCAGCCACAGCACCGCCAGCAGCACGTGGATGAGGGCGCCGAGCGGCGCATACCAGAGCGACAGCAGGATCGCCAGCGCATACAGCGCGATCGAGACCCGGTTCTTGCGGCTGCCCCAGGCCATCGCATGGCCGCCGGCGCCGATGTCGAGGCGCCACGACAGCAGCATGAACGAGATCGAGCACAGCAGCAGCACCGCGCCGTATAGCGCCACCGGCGCCGGCGCCATCGGATATTCGCCCGCCCATGCCGTCACATACGGAATCAGCGACATCCAGAACAGCAGGTGCAGGTTGGCCCACAGGGCCGCGCCGTCCACTTTTGCCACCCGGTCCAGCAGCGCATGGTGGTTGACCCAGTAAATTCCCACATAGACGAAGCTGAGCGCGTAGCGCAGCCAGCCGGGCAGCACCTCGGCCAGGCCGGCGGCGTCGGTCGAATGCGGCGGTTTGAGCTCCAGCACCATGATGGTGATGATGATCGCGATCACGCCGTCGCTGAAGGCTTCCAGGCGGTTCTTGTTCATGGCGCCGCCGGCTCGGGCAGCACCAGGTGCAGGCACAGGATCGCCACCGGCACGATCAGGGCCACGAAACCGAATGCGAGATAGGCAAATGCTGCTGCCGCGCAGCCCAGGGCAAAGGCCAGCACCGGCCAGAAGAACTTGGCGCAGCGCGCACGGGTGGCCGCGTCGGCCGCGCCGCGCAGGCGGTCGACCGTGTCGATCACGAGCTGGGTGACGTTCCCGGTCATCATCGAGGTCGGCGCGAGATTGGTCAGCAGCAGCTTGCTGGCCGCACTGTGCGCGCCCATCGCCGCCGCGCCCAGCAGGCCGGCCGCCATTCCCAGCGGCGCGGTATCGTCGGCGACCGGCTCGGCCAGCATGCCGCACACCATGAAGCCAAGCAGCAGCACCAGTTGCAGCAGGTAGGACGGTTTCACCGCCGGCCTGCCGCGCCGCTCGCAGCGCGCCACCAGCAGCCTGGCCGCCGCCACGCCCAGGATAAAGGCGGGGAAGGCGAGCAGCTTGAGCAAGGAGGGCGTCTGCGCCGGGTCGGCCAGCGACACCGCGATCAGCACGAAGTTGCCCGTGACATGGGCCGTGAACAGGCCGAACAGGGCGATGAAGCCGAGGGTGTCGACATAGCCGGCCATAAAGCCCATGCCTATGCCTTGCAGGCGCTGGAATTGCGGCGTCGTCATCGAAGTGGTCGTCAAGATGCTCATGCCGGTCTCCTCGTCAGAATGCGAAGCAGCTGCAGCCGAGCGCGCCCCAGAAGCCGCCGAAATTCGACACCGGCACCGCCGACTTGCGGGCCCGGTCGTGCTGGTGGGCGTGCACGCCGCAGGGGCCGCCGCACTGGTGGGGCAGGGCGATCTTTTGTTGCGGCTGGGGGGCTGCACGGCGCCAGTGGCCCGGCACGGTGTTCACCGGCGACCACTCGGGCAGCACCGGAATCGGGGGCGGCCCCAGGCTGGTGAATTCGGCCGCGCCGAATACCACCTGGCCGCCCACCACGGTCAGCACCGATTCGATCGACTTGATGGCTTCGTCGTCCACGCTGAAGAAGTCGTTCGACAGCACCGCCAGGTCGGCCAGCATGCCTTCCTGGATGCGGCCCTTGCGTCCCTGCTCGTTCGAGAACCAGGCGCTGCCCGCAGTCCACAGCTCGAGCGCGACGCTGCGCGGCAGCAGGCCGTTGTCGCCGTACAGCGGCAGGCCGCCCACGGTGCGTCCCGTCACCAGCCAGTACAGCGCGGTCCACGGGTTGTAGCTGGCCACGCGGGTGGCGTCGGTGCCGGCGCCGACCGGCACGCCGGTCTCCAGCATCTTCTTCACCGGCGGGGTGGCGCTGGCGGCCTGGGCGCCGTAGCGGTCGACGAAATACTCTCCCTGGAAGGCCATGCGGTGCTGGATCGCGATGCCGCCGCCCAGCGCCTTGACGCGCTCGATATTGCGCTCGCTGATGGTCTCGCAGTGGTCGAACATCCAGTGCAGGCCATTGAAGGGGATGTCGCGATTCACCTTCTCGAACACGTCGAGCATGCGGGTGATCGATTCGTCGTAGGTGGCATGCAGGCGGAAGGGCCAGCGGTGCTCGACCAGGTGGCGCACCACCTTTTCGAGTTCGTCTTCCATGCCGGCCGCGAGCTCGGGGCGCGGCTCGAGGAAGTCCTCGAAATCGGCGGCCGAGAACACCAGCATCTCGCCGGCGCCGTTGTGGCGGTAGTAGTCGCTGCCCTGGCCGGGCGTGACCATGTCGGTCCAGCGCTGGAAGTCTTCCAGCTCGCCGCCCTTGTTCTGGGTGAACAGGTTGTAGGCGATGCGGATGGTGAGCTGCTTGTTGCGGTCGAGCTCTTCGACGACGGCGTAATCGTCCGGATAGTTCTGGAAGCCGCCGCCGGCGTCGATGGCGCTGGTGATGCCGAGGCGATTCAGTTCGCGCATGAACTGGCGCGTGGAATTCACCTGCAGGTCGTAGGGCAGGGTCGGGCCCTTGGCCAGGGTCGCGTACAGGATCATCGCGTTCGGGCGCGCGATCAGCATCCCGGTCGGGTTGCCTTGTGCGTCGCGCTGGATTTCGCCCCCGGGCGGGTTGGGCGTGTCCCTGGTATAGCCTACGGCGCGCAGCGCGGCGCGGTTGAGCAGGGCGCGGTCGTACAGGTGCAGGATGAACACCGGGGTATCCGGCGCGGCGGCGTTGATCTCGTCCAGCGTGGGCATGCGCTTTTCCGCGAACTGGAATTCGTTCCAGCCGCCGACCACGCGCACCCACTGCGGGTTCGGGGTGCGGTCGGCCTGGTCCTTGAGCATGCGCAGGGCGTCAAGCAGCGAGGGCACGCCTTCCCAGCGCAGCTCGAGGTTGTAGTTCAGTCCACCGCGGATCAGGTGCAGGTGCGAGTCGTTCAGGCCGGGGATCGCGGTGCGGCCGTTCAGGTCGATGACCTGGCTGCCCGCCTGCTTGAAACGCATCACGTGCTCGATGTCGCCGACGGCCAGGAAGCGGCCATCCTGGATGGCGACCGCATTCGCATTGGGCTGCTTGCGGTCGAGGGTGGCGAAGGCGCCGTTGATCAGGATGAGCGGTGCGGTGGACTGGGCGTGCATGGCGTCGGCTCCTCGCTTAGCGGACCGGCGCCGCGACCGGCGCCAGCACGTCGTTCTGTCCCAGGTTGCGCGCGGCGGCCTTGTGCACCATCGTATAGGCGTAGTCCACGCCCATGCCGTAGGCGCCCGAGTGCTCGGTGACGATCTTCATCACGGCGTCGTAGGTGTCGCGGTTCTTCCAGTCGCGCTGCCATTCGAGCAGCACCTGCTGCCAGGTGACCGGGACTACGCCGGCCTGCACCATGCGCTGCATGGCGAAATCGTGGGCATCCTTCGAGGTGCCGCCGGAGGCGTCGGCCACCATGTAGATCTCGTAGTCGCCTTCCAGCATGGCGCACAGCGCGAAGGTGGTGTTGCACACTTCGGTCCAGAGACCCGCCACGATGATTTTCTTGCGGCCGTTTGCTGCCAGCGCGTCGCGCACTTTCTGGTCGTCCCAGGAATTCATCGAGGTGCGCTCGAGGATCGGGTGGCCGGGGAACACGTCCAGGATTTCGGGATAGGTCTTGCCCGAGAAGGAGTCGGTTTCCACGGTGGTGATGATGGTCGGGATGCCGAAGGCCTTGGCTGCCTTGGCAAGGCCGACCACGTTGTTCTTCAGGGTCTGGCGGTCGATCGACTGCACGCCGAACGCCATCTGCGGCTGGTGGTCGATGATGATCAGCTGGGAGTTATGCGGGGTCAGGACTTCGAGTTTTGGGTTGTGCATGACATGCTCCTTTGAATGGCCGTTTGCTGCGGCGGTTGGGATTCGATGGAGTCATTATGTGCGGTGGTAGCAAGATTGAAAACCGGATAATTTGCAGATCTACAATCGAAAATTTCGATGATCGTCCGGCGCCTTTTTGCGGAGGCGCCGGCCGGGAAAACGATCAGTCCAGGTCGGATGCGTCGTGCCGTTCCGCGACCTGCTCTTCGGGCTTGCCGCGCACCCGGTTGACCTTGCGGCCGCGGATCACGGCCGGGCGCGCCGCCATCTCCTCGGCCCAGCGGCGCACGTTCTTGTACTCGTGCACCGACAGGAATTCGCCCGCCTCGTAGAGCTCGCCGAGGACCATGCCGCCGTACCACGGCCAGATCGCCATGTCGGCGATCGTGTACTGGCTGCCGGCGACATAAGCATGGCCGGCCAGCTGGCGCTCCAGCACGTCGAGCTGGCGCTTGGTTTCCATCGCATAGCGGTCGATCGGGTACTGCAGTTTTTCCGGCGCATAGGCGTAGAAATGGCCGAAGCCGCCGCCCAAGAAAGGCGCCGAGCCCATCTGCCAGAACAGCCAGTTCATGGTCTCGGCGCGCGCCGCGCCTTCCTTCGGCAGGAAGGCGCCGAACTTTTCCGCCAGGTAGAACAGGATCGATCCCGATTCGAACACGCGCACCGGCTGCGCTCCGGTACGGTCGACCAGGGCCGGGATCTTGGAGTTCGGGTTGATGTCGACGAAGCCGCTCGAGAACTGGGCGCCTTCGTTGATGCGGATGAGCCAGGCGTCGTATTCGGCCTGGACATAGCCCAGCGCGATCAGCTCTTCGAGCATGATGGTCACCTTGACGCCGTTGGGCGTGCCCAGCGAGTACAGCTGCAGCGGGTGCTTGCCGACCGGCAGTTCGGCCTCGTGGGTGGGGCCGGCGACGGGGCGGTTGATGCTGGCGAAGGCGCCGCCGGAAGCGGCAGGCGGGGTCCACACCTCGGGTGGAACATAGCTTGATTGATTGGTCATCGGGTTCTCCTTGTTGTGCCGGATGAAAGACCCATTCTATCGGGGGCGTCCGGGACGTGCAGGCGGCCGGGGATAGTGCGCCGCGTCCGTCCCGATGCGTCAGGCGGGAAGCACCTGCACCAGCGCCTTGCCCGCCAGGCGCGCAGTCGCCAGCAGGCGCTCCAGGTCCTGTCCATGGCGGGCGCTGGCCGACAGGCCCGCCATGGTGGTGCACACGAAATCCCCCACCTGATCCGCTTCCTGTGGATAACGTTCGGCAATGGCGTTGCGGATGAAGTCTTGCGCGGCGAGATGGAAGCCACGGGCAGCGTCGCGCGCTTTCGGGTCATTGCAGCGCGTTCCTTCCAGCACCATGCAGCCGGTAGCGGCCGCATCGGCGGCATAGCAGCGCGCTGCCTCTTCCAGCACCTCGGCCAGGGCCTCGGCCATGGGCCGGTCCTGCCCCAGGATCTGTTTCAGGGGAATCGCACCGGTCGTCGCATAACGGTCGAGTACGCGTGCATACAGCCCGGCCTTGCTGCCGAACGCTGCATAGAAGCTGGGCGGATTGATGCCCAGTGCCTTGGTGACATCCGCAACGCTCACGGCGTCGTAGCCCTTCTCATGAAACAGGCGCTGGGCAGTAGTGACCGCTTCGTCGGGATTGAACTGGCGCGGCCGGCCCCGTGGCGATTTTATATTTGTAGTCATGACTAAAAAATTCCTTGACAGGTCTGATGGGGCTTATTGTATCATGTGCTACATTAATCAAAAAGGAGTGGTCATGACAGATTTTTCAAACAAATCGGTGCTGGTGCTGGGCGGTAGCCGTGGTATCGGGGCCGCTATCGTACGGCGCTTTGCTGCGGATGGCGCGAAGGTAGCGTTCACTTACTCGGGCTCGCCGGAAGCGGCCCAGCTCGTCGCTTCCGAAACGGGAAGCACGGCCTACTCGACGGACAGCGCCGACCGGGACGCGGTGATCGCCCGGGTTCGTGAGAGCGGTCCATTGGATGTGTTGGTAGTCAATTCCGGCATCGCCATCTTCGGCGATGCGCTGGAGCAGGACCCCGACGCGGTCGACCGCATGTTCCGCATCAATGTCCAGGCGCCTTACCACGCGTCGGTGGAAGCGGCGCGTCACATGCCGGAAGGCGGCCGGATCATCGTGATCGGTTCGGTCAACGGCGACCGCATGCCGATGCCCGGCCTGGCGTCCTATGCCCTGACCAAATCCGCCTTGCAGGGCATGGCGCGCGGCCTGGCCCGCGATTTCGGTCCCCGCGGCATCACGATCAATATCGTGCAGCCAGGACCGATCGACACCGAAGCCAACCCGGCGGACGGCCCGATGAAGGACCTGATGCACAGCTTCATGGCGATCAAGCGCCACGGCCGTCCCGACGAGGTTGCAGCGATGGTGGCCTGGCTGGCGGGGCCGGAGGCGGGCTTCGTGACCGGGGCGATGCACACGATCGACGGTGCGTTCGGAGCCTGAGCGGCTTTCCCGGCAAGCACCTCGACGTCCGGCTCCTTCGAGACAGGCTTTCGAACGGAGCCGGACCCCCGGCAGCGCGCCTGTGCTCCAGGCGCGCCCGGTTTTCGGCCTTGTCCCCGACAAACAGTTGTTCAAGATTATTCTCGCTTCTGCATCGGCGCTTCCTATACTCAGATAACGGCCCGTGGGTCGAGGGCTGTGCATCAGGAGCCAATCATGAAAGCCATTGCTTGTGCCGCGGTCGTGGCCGCCCTGTCGGCGGCCGCCACTGCGCAGGAAACACCCTCGCCAGGGCAAGTGCGCATTACCGCGCCGCCGGAGCGCATCGTTCTGCCTCAGCAACTGCGCAACGTCTGGCATGAAGAGTTCGACCGCATCAAGGGAAGCTATGCCCTGTCGAACGGCAAGTCCATGCAGCTGAGCATGTGGGGCAACCGCATGTATGCCAGCATGGGCAGCATCGGGAGGGTACAGCTGATCGCGGTCTCGCCTTATGTGTTCGTCACGCGCGACGAGCAACTGCGGATTGTCGTCGAGGATCCGGCGATCTCGTCGTCGAACCGGATCAACGCCACCCTGACGATGCCGGCGCGGATGTTGTCGAGTACGGCATTGCCGGGCGCATTCGTCACGCTGCTCGCGCAACGCTAGGCTTGCCTGGAGCCAATGAAATGCGACACCCCGCCGGAGCGGGGTGTCTGCTTGCCGGGATGGTGCGGCCGGATGGGGCTCAGGTATCCGCGTTCAGGTTGCCGCGCAGGGCATCGAGCTGTGTTTTCATGGCCATGACCTGGTCCACGTCACAACCGGTCGCGCAAAGCAGTTGCGGCTGGAATGCCGCGGCGTCCTCGCGCAGTCGGCTGCCCTGTTCGGTCAGCGAGATGATGACCTGGCGCTCGTCGCTGGCGGCGCGGGCACGGGTCAGCAAGCCGCCTTGCTCCATGCGCTTGAGCAGGGGCGTGAGCGTGGCGGAATCGAGGAACAGGCGTTCGCCAATGCTCGACACCGTCTGCTCGTCCTGCTCCCATAGCACCATCAGGACCAGGTACTGCGGGTAGGTGAGCCCCAGCTTGCCGAGCAGCTTGCGGTACACCTTGCCCATGGCGAGGGAAGTGGAGTACAGCGAGAAGCACAGCTGGGCATCCAGCTGGGGCACCGCGGCCTTCGGTTTCGATGTGTCGTTCATGTGGACCAGTATAAGTAGCGAACTATCGAATAGCAAGCGACGCGCTAGTGAATCATTGCAGGCGTTGCTTGAGCTCTTGCGCCGCCTGGTCCAGTGCGCTGCGCGTCGCCGGCAGCTTGGCCAGGACGTTGAGCAGCCCGAAGTCGTGGATCATGCCGTTGTAGCGCACCGTCTTGACCTCGACGCCGGCTTCGTCCAGCTTGCGGCCGTAGGCTTCGCCTTCGTCGCGCAGCACATCGAATTCGGCGGTCTGGATCAGCGTCGGCGGCAGGCCCTTGAGTTGCGCGATGGTGGCTTGCAGGGGCGAGGCGTGGATCTCGCGGCGTGCGGCGCCGTCCGTGGTGTAGTTGTCCCAGAACCAGGTCATCATGTTGCGTGTCAGGAAGTGGCCATTGGCGAACTCACGGTAGGACGGCGTATTGAAATTGGCGTCGGTAACCGGCCACAGCAGCACTTGGGCGCGCAGGGCGGGGGCGCCCTGTTCCTTCGCCATCAGGCTGACCACCGCCGCCATGTTGCCGCCGACGCTGTTGCCGGCCACCGCCAGGCGCTTGCCGTCGATGCCGATCTGCGCGCCGTGCTCGGCCACCCAGCGCGTCGCCGCATAGGCCTGCTTCACCGCCACGCCGTAGCCGGCTTCAGGCGAGGGCGTGTAGTTGACGAATACCGCCACCGCACCCGAGCCTGCCACCAGGTCGCGCACCAGCCGCTCATGGGTCGGATAATCGCCCAGTACCCAGCCGCCGCCATGGAAGAACATGAAGGCCGGCAGCTTGCCCTTGGCGCCTGCTGGGCGCACGATGGTCAACTGCACCGGCTTGCCATCGAGGGTGACGGTTTTCTCGCTCACGTCGGCCTTGGGAAGTGCCACGCCTGCGCCCGCTTGCGCGCCGACCAGCACGGCGCGTGCCTCCGTCGGGCTCATCTGCTCGAGCGGCTTGCCGCCCTCGATGGCCTTCAGGAAGGCGGCGGTATGGCGTTCGACGCCCGGGAGACTGGCGGCGGTGGCGCTGTGGGACAGGGCGAGAAGGGAAAGGGCAAGGGCGGCGGCGGTGGTTTTCATGATGGACTCCTTAAGTGTGCGATTGGATAGTGCGCTATGTATAGGCTGGGTTTATTTGCCCTGTGCGGCTTCTGCGATCAGGCGGGCGACTGCCGCTGGATGCGAGGTCATCACGACGTGGGACGCACCGGGGATGGCGACGGTTTTCTTCGATTGCGCGCGCTCGGCCATGAAGCCCAGGGCGGCCGCCGGGATGTTCTTGTCGGCGGTGCCGTAGATGAAGTAGGACGGCAGCGCTTTCCAGGCCGGGGCGCCCGCGGCTTCGGTCAGCGCGGCTTCCGCGATCGGGCGCTGGCCGAATGCCATCAGTTCGGCCTGGGCTTTCGGCAGGTCGGCAGCAAATTGTTTGTGGAACTTGTCTTGCTGGATGTAGAAGTCCTTGCCGCCACTGGCCAGGACAACCGGTGCAGCCAGGGCCGGTCCGAGGGTGCTGCCCGGGTAGCGGCCAGAGAGTTCCAGTGCGGTTTCGCCTTGCTCCGGCGCGAACGCGGCCACATAGACCAAACTCCTGACGTTGGCGTTGCCGTTGGCGGCGGTGGAGATGACCGCGCCGCCGTAGGAGTGCCCGACCAGCACCACCGGTCCCTGGACGCCTTTCACGATGTCCGACACGACCTGGGCGTCGCCCTTGACGCTGCGCAGCGGGTTGGCGGCGCCGATCACGGGGAAGCCGTCGGCGCGCAGCTTGGCCGCGACGCCGTTCCAGCTGGCCGAATCGGCAAAGGCGCCGTGCACCAGGATGACGGTAGGCTTCACGGTGGCGGCAGGCGCGGCATGGGCCGATGCGGCGGTGCTCAAGGCGAGGGCGATGGTGGCGATGGTTTTCATGGTGGAGCCTTTCTAGTGTGTGATATTAAATAGTGCGCTATGTATCATGTTCAAAAAAATGGAGAGAAGATGCAGGGTGGTTTCCCTTGTCTGCCGTCCATGGAAAAAATTATATATAGCGCGCTATTTAATAGCAAGCGATTTTTGAAAAAATATGCGCTGCGCTGTTCCTTGCCCAGGCGGCAAAGAAAAAACCCGCCGAAGCGGGTTGTCGTGGAGCGGGAAGGCGCGTCAGACAAAGGCGGCCAGCGCACCTTTCATCTTCTTCAAGGCAGCCGATTCGATCTGGCGGATACGCTCGGCCGACACGCCGAACTCCTCGGCCAGCGTGTGCAGCGTAGCGCCCGAGCCGTCGTCGTTGGCCAGCCAGCGCGCTTCGACGATGCGGCGCGAACGCGGGTCCAGCTTGCCCAGCGCCGTTTCCAGGCCTTCGGACTGCAGGCGGGTAACAGCCTCGGCTTCCAGTACCTTGGTCGGCTCGGCCAGGTCGGACGACAGGTAGGCGATCGGCGAGAACTTGTCGTCTTCGTCGTCGGTCGGCGATTCGAGGGCGATGTCGCGGCCCGACAGGCGGGTTTCCATCTCGATCACTTCTTCGCGCTTGACGTCGAGCATCTTGGCCAGGTCGTCGACCTGGCCAGGCGTCATCGCATCGAGGCCGACCTTGTTACTGCGCAGGTTGAAGAACAGTTTGCGCTGGGCCTTGGTCGTGGCGACCTTCACCAGGCGCCAGTTCTTCAGGATGTATTCGTGCATCTCGGCCTTGATCCAGTGCATCGCGTACGACACCAGGCGCACACCCTGGTTCGGATCGAAGCGCTTGACCGCCTTCATCAGGCCGATATTGCCTTCCTGGATCAGGTCGGCGTGCGGCAAGCCATAGCCGAGGTAGCCGCGGGCGATCGACACCACCAGGCGCAGGTGCGACAGCACCAGCTTCTGCGCGGCGTCCAGGTCGTTGTCGTCGCGCAGCCGCTTGGCCAGCGATTGCTCTTCCTCGTGGGTTAGCATCGGCAGGCGGTTGACGGCCGAGATATAGGCGTCGATATTGCCCAGATTGCCGGTAAAACCCAGGTTCAGGGCACGACTGCCGGCTGGAACCAATGCGGATTGTGCGGACATAGTCATTTCCTCGTAGTTGTCTTGCTGCATCCTCACAGTGTCGCAGACCCATGTCTCGGGACACCGTTAACTGCCTGTTACAGGGATGCGTCACTTGATTTTTCGCTGTATTCAAGCCATATATTAGCACTCTCGTGGTGGGAGTGCTAGACGACCCATCGGTTTGCCGAAGTCGATTAAGTTTGGCTAAAGTATTGCCCGCAGGAATCAGAATCGCGTTTCGTTTTAACTGTAGAGCAGCTACTCCCCGTTTGATTGATACAGCTCAAAAGTGAGCCCGGAAGCGCTGGAAAATCCTTGAACACAGGTTAAGGGGGGGCGGAGATGGCTTCTGTTGAATGGCGCACGTAAGCCGGCCATGCCCTGTAGGAGGAGGGCGCGTCTGGACGTAGGGTCTGACGGCTAAGCCGTTGGGAAGCGACTTGTGGACGGCGGGAGCCGTCCACATCTGGTTCAGCTTACGCGTGCCAGGTGGCGCTGCACCGACAGCATGGCGCCAATCAGGCCAAGGCCTGCGCTGATGGCCAGCAGGCCTGCGATTTCGAGGCCGCCGAGCGGGGCCAACTGGAATTCCGAGGCATACAGCCGGGCGAATTCGGCAATCGCGCCGTTCAAGGGCGCCAGTCCCAGCAAGACCACGCCCAGGGCCACCGCGCCGGAACACAGGCCGAGCAGGGCGCCGGTGTAATAGAAGGGCCGGTGGATGAAGTTATCGGTCGCCCCTAGCAGCTTGGACACCGCGATCTCTTCCTTCTGGGTCAGCACCTGCAGGCGGATGGTGTTGAACACCACCGCGATCACCACGATGCCGAGCGTGACGGCCAGCAGCAGCAGGGCCAGGCGCAGGATGGCCAGCAGGGCGGCCAGGCGCTTGACCCAGGCCGAGTCGACCTGCACGGTCTCGACGCCCGGCAGTGCGCGCAGCTGCTCGACCATCGCATCGACCCCGCTGGCGGCATTGCCCGAAAAACCTTCGAGCTTGAGCACATAGCTGTCCGGCAGCGGGTTCTCGCCCAGCGTGTCCAATACGTCGCTCAGGCCGCTCTTGTCTTTCAGCGCGGCCAGCGCATCCTCGCGCGCCACGAAATTGACCTTGGCCTGGCCGTTGCCGCCCACGTTGGCGGCCGCGATGCTGCGGATCTGCGGCGCCAGTGCAGCAGCCTGCTCGCGCGTGGCCTCGAGCTTCATGAACAGGCTCATTTCCGGATCGACCGAGAGCTGCTGGGACAGCGGGCGCACGTTGTCGAGCAGGGTGATGCCGGCGAAGGGCAGGGTCAGCGCGAGCGCGACGACCAGGACGTTGAACAGGAAGCTGCCCGGCGCCTTGCGCACGCTGCCCAGCGCGGCCCGGAAGGCGAAGCGGTGCTGGCGGATCCATGGGCTCATTGCGCACCTCCGGTGCGGCCGGCGTCGGCGAGCATGCCGTGCTCCAGGCGGATCACGCGTCCGGCCGTATCGAGCACCTGCTCGTCGTGGGTCGAGATCACGCAGGTCACGCCGACCGCATGGAAGGCGCGCAGCGCGTCGAGCACGCGGTCGGCCGCGGCGCGGTCGAGGTTCGCGGTGGGCTCGTCGGCCAGGATGATCTGCGGGCGGTTGACGATGGCGCGGGCGATCGCCACGCGCTGCTGCTCGCCGCCGGACAATTCCAGCGGCAGGGCCTTGGTGCGGTCGAGCAGGCCGACCTTTTCCAGGGCCGCGCGGGCACGGCCTTCGGCCTGGGCGCGCGGCGCGCCGGTGACGAGCAGCGGCAGCATCACGTTGGCCAGGATGTTGCGGTCGTTGAGCAGGCGCTGGTGCTGGAAGATCAGGCCCAGATTACGGCGCAGGAAAGGAATGCCGGCCTTCTTGATGCGGCCGATGTCCTGGCCGTTGACGGTGACGACGCCGCTGGTGGGACGCTCGACCGCGGCCACCATCTTCATCAGGGTCGACTTGCCGGCGCCCGAGGGGCCGGCCAGGTAGACCAGCTCGCCCTTGGCGATGTTGATCGTGAGGTCGCGCAGCGCGTAGGCGTCGCTGGAGTACTGCTTGGAGACGGACTGGAATTCGATCATCAAGGCTTATCCGAGCAGGGCTTCGACAAATTCTTCGGCATTGAAGGGCTGCAGGTCGTCGAGCTTTTCGCCCACGCCGATGAAGTACACGGGCACCGGGCGCGTGCGCGCGATCGCGGCCAGCACGCCGCCCTTGGCGGTGCCATCGAGCTTGGTGATCACCAGGCCCGTGAGCTGCAGCGCATCGTCGAAGGCCTTCACTTGCGCCAGCGCGTTCTGGCCGGTGTTGCCGTCGATGACCAGCAGCAGTTCGTGCGGGGCGCCCTCCATGCCCTTGCCGATGACGCGCTTGATCTTCTTGAGTTCTTCCATCAGGTGCAGCTGGGTCGGCAGGCGGCCGGCCGTATCGACCATGACCACATCAAGGCCGCGCGCCTTGCCGGACTGGACCGCATCGAAGGCCACGGCGGCCGGGTCGCCCGAGGCTTGCGAGATCACGGTGACGTTGTTGCGCTGGCCCCAGACCATCAGCTGCTCGCGCGCGGCGGCGCGGAAGGTGTCGCCCGCGGCCAGCAGCACCGACTGGTCGAAGCGCTGCATGTGCTTGGCCAGCTTGCCGATGGTGGTGGTCTTGCCGGCGCCGTTCACGCCCGAGATCATCATCACGAGCGGATCGTGGCGGCCCAGTTCGAGCGGCTTTTGCAGCGGCGTCAGGAGCTCGATCATCAGTTCCTTGAGCGCGACCTTGACGGCGGCGGCGTCCACCAGCTTGTCTTCCTTGACCCGGCGGCGCAGGGAAGTGAGCAGGTAGTCGGTGGCATCCATCCCGGCATCCGACATCAGGAGCGCCGCTTCGAGTTCCTCGTACAGGTCTTCGTCGATGCGCGCGCCGACGAACAGCAGCGACAAGTTGCTCGAAGTCTTGGACAGGCCGGCCTTCAGGCGCGTCATCCACGACTGTTTTTTCTCAGCTTCCGTGGTCGGGCGCTCGGCGGTTTCCGGGAACAGCTCGGCGGTGTCGAATACGGGCGCATCGAGCGCGCCGGGGACGAACATCGGCGCCGGTACAGGGCTTGGAACAGGTGCGGGTGCAGCAGCAGGAGCGGTGGCAGGCGATGGGGCGGGCACGGCTTCGACGGCCGGCTCGGGAACCTGGGTCTCCGGCTTCTTTCTTTTGAAGAAACTAAACATAGTGGGGGTAGCGATTCCTGCGCGCGCATGCCGGAGGATTCCGGCGATGAAAAAAGGTGCGAATATTTTACCAGAGCAGCAAGATTCTTCCCCCAAGCGACGGGAATGGCCCGTAAACATGCGTAGGGTAAATTTCTTGTTGCATTATTGATGAAACCGATAGGCTACTCAACAGTGCGGTTCTGGAAATCGATGGCGAGTTGCGTTAAATTGAGCGCAGAGAGAAAACCATAAATAACGAACAACGGGGCCACCGTGAAAATCACCAACTTTCTGAAGCGGCTCATCTACGGCGACAACGCCACCGATGGCAGCGCCGCAACCTTGCGCAACATTATTGTGTGGGCCTTCATCGCCCTCGTCGCAACCTTCCTCACTAAACCGTCGGGCGAACCGGTCAGCTTCTTCGACAAACCGATCCCGCTGCCGGCCGAGCTCGGCCTGGAACAGCGGTAAGCGCTTGCCGGCTTCTCAAGAGCCGACGCTAACCCGTAGGGTGGGCAAGTTCCTTGCCCACGCGTTCAGGCGGCCGTGCTGCTGCCCGTGCGGCTGGTTACCTCGCAACGATCACCGCGTGGGCGGAATCCGCCCACGCTACGATTCCCTGGCAAGGCGACCGAGCGGCTGGACTAGCGCCCGGCCTGGGCCGCTTGCGCCGCCTGGCGCAGGGTTTCCAGCGTCGCGTTCGGCGTGATCAGGTTGCCGTCATAGCGCAATTCGATCAGGGCCGGCAGCAGCTGCTCGTTTGCATGCCTGAGCGCCCGCTGCAGGGCAGGCGCAAACGCCTCGGTCGACTCGACCACCTCGCCATGGCCGCCGTAGGCGCGCGCCAAGGCCGCGAAATCCGGGTTGCGCAATTCGGTGCCCGACACGCGGCCCGGATAAGTCTTTTCCTGGTGCATGCGGATGGTGCCGAACATGCTGTTGTTGAAGACCAGGATGACCACGCCGGCCTTGTATTGCACCGCGGTCGCCAGTTCCTGGCCCGTCATCATGAATTCGCCGTCGCCGGCAAAGGTCACGACGGCGCGCTCCGGGTGCACGATCTTGGCCGCGACGCCGGAGGGCACGCCATACCCCATCGCGCCATTGGTCGGCGCGAGCTGGGTGCGCATGCCTCCATAGCGGTAGAAGCGGTGCGCCCACGAGGCGTAGTTGCCGGCGCCGTTGGTGAGGATGGCGTCGCGCGGCAGCACGGCCATCAGGTCCTGCACCACCTGCCACAAGTCGAGCGGCGCGGCGCCGTCCTTGAAGATCGGCGGCTGCGCCTGGAAGGCCGCCAGCTCCTGCTTCGCCTCCAGCACGCTGCCGGCCCACGCCGTCGCATCGACCGGCTCCATGGCCGCCAGCATGGCGCAGGCCTGCGGCGCGCCGCTGGCGATCATCAGGTCGGCCTGGTAGACGCTGCCCAGTTCTTCCGCGTCCGCGTGGATGTGGACCAGGCGCTGGCGTGGCACCGGGGAGGCCAGCAGCGTGTAGCCGCCGGTCGTCATCTCGCCCAGGCGCGGGCCGATGGCGATCACCAGGTCCGCCTGCGCCACGCGCGCGGCCAGCTTCGGGTTGATGCCGATGCCGACGTCGCCGATGTAGTTCGGGTGCGCGTTGTCCATCAGGTCCTGGAAGCGGAAGGTGCAGCCCACCGGCAGGTGGTTGGCTTCGGCAAAGCGCGCCAGGTCGGCGCAGGCCTGGTCGTTCCAGGTGCCGCCGCCCAGCAGCACGACCGGGCGCTTCGCTTCCGCCAGCATGGTGCGCAGCGTGTCGATTTGCGCCGCCGATGGCGAAGCCTGCACCGGCTGGTAGCGGCGGGTGTCGGCAACTTGGGCTGTCGTGACCAGCATGTCTTCCGGCAGGGCCAGCACCACCGGGCCGGGACGGCCGCTGGTGGCGACCTGGAAGGCGCGCGCGAGGTATTCGGGAATGCGGTCGGCGCGGTCGATCTGCGCGACCCACTTGGCCATCTCGCCGAACATGCGGCGGTAGTCGATTTCCTGGAAGGCTTCGCGGTCGATGAAGTCGTTGCCGACCTGGCCGATGAACAGGATCATCGGGGTCGAATCCTGGTAGGCGGTGTGCACGCCGATCGAGGCATTGGTCGCGCCCGGGCCGCGGGTGACGAAGCAGATGCCCGGCTTGCCGGTGAGCTTGCCGTAGGCTTCGGCCATGAAGGCCGCGCCGCCTTCCTGGCGGTTGATCACGAAGCGGATAGCCGAGTCATGCAGCGCGTCCAGCACGTCGAGATAGCTCTCGCCGGGTACGCCGAAGGCGGTATCCACGCCGTGGATCGCGAGTGCATCGACCAGGATCTGGCCGCCGGTGCGGGAAGGGTGCGTCATGGTTCGGTCATCCTTGCTGGTTGGGTAACGGATGATTTTATGCCAGCAGGCCTGCGCGGGCTTTTGAAATGGCGACACAAAATTTCAGAAAACGCGACGCGGTGCGGGCCAGGCGCTGTGCCTGCAAACCACAAGCGCGCCCTTGACCCGGCGCTCGACTGCCCCGATCGGTTACAATGCCCCCCGTGAAGCAGGCCAGGCAGCCGCTGGCCGGTATCGTCAAGGTACTGGCGGGAGGAAGGTCCGGACTCCATAGAGCAGGGTGACGGTTAACGGCCGTCCGCTGAAAGCCGCCACGCGCAAGTGGGGTGGTATAAGGCGAGGAATAGGGCCACAGAGACGAGCGTATTCAGTTACGGTGAAACGCGGTAACCTCCACTCGGAGCAATTCCAAATAGGCACGCGTTGATGTTGCTCGCGGAGCGTGCGGGTAGGAAGCTTGAGCGCTGGAGTAATCCAGCGCCTAGAGGAATGGCTGTCCAGGCGGCGACCCGCAAGGGGAACCGCTACACAGAATCCGGCCTATCGGCCTGCTTTACATTGAATTTTGCCGGTCCCTCATGGACCCTGCCTTGGTGAGCCATTGATGAAATACATCCTTGCCCTCGACCAGGGCACCACCAGTTCGCGCGCGATCGTGTTCGACCACCAGGGCCGGCCGCTCGCCTGCAGCCAGCAGGAATATCCCCAGCATTTCCCCCAGCCGGGATGGGTCGAGCACGACGCGCTCGACATCTGGCATACCCAGCTTGCCTGCGCCCGCCACGCCCTGCGCGAAGCCGGCATCCACGCCTCCCAGGTCGCCGCCATCGGCATCGCCAACCAGCGCGAGACCACCGTCTTGTGGGACCGCGCCAGCGGCGAGCCGGTCGCCCGCGCCATCGTCTGGCAGGACCGGCGCACCGCCGATATCTGCGACCGCCTGCGCGCGCAGGGCAAGGCCGCCGATATCCAGCAGCGCACCGGACTCGAGCTGGACGCCTATTTTTCCGCCACCAAGCTGCAATGGCTGCTCGAGCACGTGCCCGGTGCGCGCGCACGCGCCGAGCGCGGCGAGCTGGCCTTCGGCACCGTCGACAGCTGGCTGGTGTTCCGCCTGTGCGGGCGCCACGTCACCGACAGCAGCAATGCTGCGCGCACGATGCTGTTCAACATCCGCACGCTGTGCTGGGACGATGCGCTGCTGGAGTTGTTTGATATACCTGCTTCCGTCTTGCCCGAGGTGGTGGGCAGTTCCGAAGTGGTGGGTCTGGCCGCCGAAGCCTGGTTCGGCCATGCGATCCCGATCGCCGGGATCGCCGGCGACCAGCAGGCCGCCACCTTCGGCCAGGCCTGCCATCGCAAGGGCCTGGTCAAGAATACCTATGGCACCGGCTGCTTCATGCTGATGCATGCGGGAGATACGCCGCCCGTGTCGCACAACCGCCTGCTGTCCACCGTCGGCTGGAGCGTGCAGGGCGCCACCACCTACCTGCTGGAGGGCAGCGTCTTCATGGGCGGCGCCACCGTGCAATGGCTGCGCGACGGCCTGGGGTTCATCAAGGACTCCAGCGACGTCGAGCCGCTGGCCATGAGCGTGCCCGATAGCGGGGGCGTGATGCTGGTGCCGGCCTTCACCGGCCTGGGCGCCCCGCACTGGGACCCCTACGCGCGCGGGACAATCGTCGGCATGACGCGCGGGACCACGGCCGCCCACATCGCGCGCGCCGCGGTCGAAGCCATCGCCTACCAGAGCGCCGAACTCCTTGGCGCGATGCAGAAGGACGCGGCCTGCGCCGTGCTCGAGATGCGCGCCGATGGCGGCGCGGCGCGCAACGACCTGCTGATGCAGTTCCAGGCCGACCTGCTCGGCATCCCGGTCGTGCGGCCGCAGGTGCTGGAAACCACGGCGCTGGGCGCGGCCTACCTGGCGGGACTGGCGGTCGGCTATTGGGAAACGGTCGAGGACATCGGCAGCCAGTGGCAGGTCGAGCGGCGTTTCGAGCCGCAGATGGATGCCGGCCGGCGCGGCGAACTGATGGCGCGCTGGGGCAGGGCGGTGGCGCATGCCAAGGCCTGGGAGGCCCCAGAACATCCTGGCGCAACACCATGAAGCAGCCATGCCGGTCCTGCACGGCTGGTGTTTGCATCGGGCGCGCTGCCGGCCTTCATGTGCGCGACTGTCATCGAGCCCTCCGGCTTCAAGCGTGTTCGGCGACCCGGCCGCGATAACGTATGATCCGCACGAGGAGGGCAGCCTGCACTCCGCCTGATACAGCACGCGCCAAGGAGGCCGGACATGTTGAATATGGGAGATGCGGACCCGCGCCTGGTCCAGAAGCTCGGTGGACTCGCCGCGCGCGCGGTCGAAGACGCGCTGGCGTCGGGCCTGAGCTGGGACCAGGCCATTCTCGCTTTTGGGGTCGCCAGCAAGGCGATCGCCGCGAATGCCGCCAGCCAGGGCGGCGGCGCCCCGGAGGAATACGCGGCGCGCGCCGAGCGGCGCCTGAAGGAAGGCATGGACCGCAGCGCCGATGTGCTGAAGGCTTACCTTCGCTGAACCCGGCTGCGCCGTTATCCGCTTCAGAAACCGATGCGCGCTTTGCCCGGCACCGGCCGCATGCGGATATCGCCCACCGCCACATGCCCGCGCCCGGCCGCCACCGCATAGCCCAGCGCATCGAGCAGCGTCTTGCGCAAGTCGCGCGGCGAGACTGGCGCCAGACAGTCCAGGACCTTGTCGGCCAAATCATCGTCGAACCCGCCCAGGTTCAGTTCCCGCACCAGGGCACGATACATGCGCTGCGCAATGCCGGCCGCCTGCTCGGGCGTCGGGGCCGGCACCTCGTATACCGCCATGCGATTCAGGAGCGGGGCAGGGATGCCCTCGGTGGAGTTCGCCGTCAGCACCCAGAAGATCCGGCTCGCATCGAGCTCCACGTCGATGAACTCGTCGCGGAAGCTGCGCGAGGTCTCCGGTTCCAGTAACTGATACAAGGCCGCCAGCGGATCGGATTGCGAAGAGCCGCTTGCCTTTTCCACTTCGTCGAGCACCACCACCGGGTTCGCATACTGTCCGCGCACCAGGCGCTCGGCCACCTTGCCGCACTTGGCGCCGCGCCAGCTGGCCGAGCTGCCGGTGATCACGAAACCGGCCGACAGCGCATTCATGCTGATCAGTTCGCATTCGGTCTGCATCATCCGCGCCAGCCGCCGCGCGAAGTGGGTCTTGCCCACGCCCGGGCCGCCCAGCAGCAGGATGGGCATCACATTGAATCCCTTGTTGCCGGCATGGGCCAGGCGCAGGTAGCGCGCCAGGTCGCCCAGCACTTCATCGAAATTCGGACATTCCTCGAACAATGGATCCAGTGCACTTGTCGAAGACGGAGTGGTGACGAAGCGCTCGGCACCGGTCTCGAGCATGCGCTCGTAGAAGGCCTCAAGCTCGGGAGAGCGGCCGCGGCTGCGGTCGAGCGCTTCCTGGACTTCGATCAGGTCGTACACCGAACAGGTGCGGGCGAGGGTGATGCTCACTGCGGACTCCCTGGTAGCAAACAAGGTTCAGCCTGGCATGTCCGTATCCCTTGGAGCGGCTTGTTGCCGGCTGAGTCATATGCGGGATGGGTGCTTGCCTTGGCTTGATGCTAGCGCGTCCTGAAGAGTGCCGCAATTTTGGAAGGGTCAATGCTGCAAGGGAAGATTAGTTTCTATATGTAAACACCATGCATGCCGTGATCTTTATCAAGAGAAATTATTGTCATTACAAGTGATGCACAACCTTCACTGTATTTCCTAAGTGACTGATTTAGGAGACATTTTAGGTTGACATAGGGTCAAGAGATGAAGCTAAGTCCTTGGTTTCATTAGAAAATTTAAGATTTGCCGGACGTGAATTCGCTTGACCACCAACATTGATTCCAATAAAGTGGGAAACAGTGTGAAAAAGTGTCGTTTTGTGGGGGATTTTCGGAACCCCGGACGGCTAAAAAATTCTAAATTGATAACTCTCCAAGCTAGGTAATCTGTGTTCCAGGGCGCGTCAGCGATCAATCTCGATGCAAAAGGCAGGATGTCGATTCCGGCAAAGCATCGTGACGCCTTGACGGTCCAGTGCGAAGGCCGCATGACGCTGACCAAGCACCCGCACGGCTGCCTCCTGTTCTTCCCGCGCCCGGTCTGGGAACAGCACCGCGACCAGATCGCCGCATGGCCGATGTCGGCACGTGCATGGCAGCGCATTTTCCTTGGTAACGCCTGCGATGTCGAGGTGGACAGCGCCGGCCGCGTGCTGATTTCGCCCGAGCTGCGCGCCGCCGTCGGGCTGGAAAAGGAAGTCATGATGCTCGGCATGGGTACCCATTTCGAGATCTGGGACGCCGCCAAGCTCGCCGACAGCGAAGCCGAGGCCGTTGCCGGCGGCATGCCCGATGTGCTTTCCAATTTCTCTTTCTGAGGCCTTGATGACCGACATGTCGCCGGCACAAGGCGCGGTATCCGAATACCAGCATCGCACCGTACTGCTCGACGAAGCAGTCGATGCGCTCGACCTGACGGGCGAGCGCGTCAACGGTATCTATATAGACGGCACCTTCGGCCGCGGCGGCCACAGCCGCCTGCTGCTCTCGCGCCTGGGGCCGCAGGGCCGCCTGTTCGCTTTCGACAAGGATCTGCAGGCGATTGCCACCGCCGGGCAGATCGACGACCCCCGTTTCACGATCGTGCATGACAGTTTTGCCACGATGCAGGACGCGCTGGCCGCGCGCGGCGTCAAGCAGGTCGACGGCATCCTGCTGGACCTTGGTATCTCGTCGCCCCAGGTGGACGACGCCACGCGCGGATTCAGCTTCCGCCAGGACGGGCCCCTCGACATGCGCATGGACACCACGCGCGGGATGTCGGCGGCCGACTGGCTGGCCATCGCGCCGGAACAACAATTGGAAAAGGTTATACGAGATTATGGAGAAGAGCGGTTTGCTTTCCAGATTGCAAAGGCGGTTGCAGCTCGCCGGGCAATCGAACCAATTTCGACCACACGACAGCTTGCCGCAATCGTGGCAAACGCGGTCAAGACTCGGGAAAAAGGCAAGGATCCGGCAACCCGGACCTTTCAGGCTATCCGGATTTTCATCAATAAAGAGCTTGAAGACCTCGAACAAGGCTTGAGTGCGGCCTATGCCATGCTCGCCCCCGGCGCCCGCATGTCGGTAATCAGCTTCCATTCGCTGGAAGACCGCATGGTCAAGCAGTTCCTGGCGTCCAAGGCGAAAGTCGAGCAGCCGGACCGCCGCCTGCCGATCCGCGCCGTCGACCTGCCGCAGCCGCTGATGAAACTGGTCGACAAGATCAAGCCATCGGACGAAGAAGTCGGCGCCAACCCGCGCGCCCGCTCGGCCGTGCTGCGCGTGGCCGAACGGCTGGGAGGCACGCCATGAGCGGCAAGCTCAATGCCCTGCTCGCGGCCGCGCTGGTCCTGTGCGCGCTGTCGGTCGTGAACGCCCGCTACAAGGCGCGCCACCTGCTGATCGAACTCGAACGCCTGCAGCAGCAGTCGCGCCAGCTCGACATCGACTGGGCCCAGCTCCAGCTCGACCAGTCCACGCTCGGCAAGAACGAGCGCATCGAGCAGATCGCCCGCACCAACCTGGACATGGTTCCCTTGAGCCCGGCCCGTACCCAGTACCTGACGGAAGGGGCGCGATGAGCCGGCCGAATGCGCGCGTCGAACGCCGTGCCACCTCGCGGGTTGCCGCCTCCAAGGGCGTGGCCTTCTCGAAGAGCCCCGTGCTGGCCGTGAACGTGCCGAGCTGGCGCTCGCGCCTGGTGCTGTTCGTGCTGTTCGCGGCCTTCGCCGCGCTCGGCGCGCGCGCGCTCTGGCTGCAGGGCATGTCGACCCAGTTCCTGCAAAAGCAGGGCAAGAGCCGCTACGAGCGCACGCTCGAACTGCCGGCCACGCGCGGCAAGATCATGGACCGCAACGGCGCGGTGCTGGCGTCCTCCCTGCCGGTCAAGGCGGTGTGGGCCATTCCCGAGGACGTGCTGAAGTCCCCGGGCGCGAAGATCACCGAACTGGCGCGCCTGCTCGAGATGCCGGAAGCCGAACTGCGCAAGAAGCTCGACTCGGACCGCACCTTCGTCTATCTCAAGCGCCAGGTCGAGATGCCGGTCATCGCCCAGATCGAGAAGCTCAAGATCGACGGCATCGATACCCGCAAGGAATACAAGCGCTTCTACCCGCAGGGCGAAGTGATGACCCACATGGTCGGCTTCACCAATGTCGAGGACATCGGCCAGGAAGGCATGGAGCTGTACCACCAGAAGGCCCTGGTCGGCGTGCCGGGCAGCCGCCGCGTGATCAAGGACCGCCTGGGCCATATCGCCGAAGACCTGGGCATGTTCCGCGAGCCGCACCAGGGCAAGGACCTGACCCTGTCGGTCGACAGCAAGCTGCAGTACATCGCCTTCACCAGCGTCAAGAACGCGGTCGAGAAATTCAACGCCCAGGCCGGCGGCGCCGTGGTGCTGGACGTGCAGACGGGCGAAGTGCTGGCCATGGCCAACTACCCGACCTATAACCCGAACGACCGCTCCAAGCTGACCGGCGCGCAGCTGCGCAACCGCGTCATCACCGATACCTTCGAGCCGGGTTCCACGCTCAAGCCGATCACGATCGCGCTCGGCCTGGAGAAGAAACGCATCACGCCCGACACCGTGTTCGACGTCTCGGGCGGGCGCATCGTCGTGGGCGGGCGCACCATCCGCGACATGCACCCGAAGGACGCGCTCACGGTCGGCGGCATCATCCAGAAATCCTCGAACGTCGGCACCGTCAAGATCGCCCAGATGCTCCAGCCCCAGGACATGTGGGAGCTGTACACCAAGCTCGGTTTCGGCCAGGCGCCGCGCTACGGCTTCCCGGGCGCCGTCGCCGGCCGCGTGCGCCCATGGAAATCCTGGAAACCGATCGAATATGCCAACATGTCCTTCGGCCACGGCCTGTCGGTCTCGCTCCTGCAGCTGGCGCGTTCCTACATGGTGTTCGCGCGCGACGGCGACATCATCCCGCTGTCCTTCCTGAAGGTGGACGAGCAGCCGGTCGGCCAGCAGGTGATCTCGCCGAAAACCGCGGCCCAGGTGCGCACCATGCTCGAATCCGTGGTTGGCCCGGACGGCACCGCCTCCAAGGCCCAGGTGGCCGGCTACCGCGTGGGCGGCAAGACCGGCACCGCGGAAAAGATCGTCAACGGCCGCTATTCGAAGACCGACAACATCGGCTACTTCGTCGGCATCGCGCCGATGTCCAAGCCGCGCTTCGTGATCGCCGTCATGATCGACAACCCGCGCGGCGCCCTGCGCACCGGCGGCAGCGTCGCCGCCCCGACCGCGGCCGACCTGGCGTCGAATGCGCTGCGGGCCGCCAACGTGCCGCCCGATTCCTCGGTGACCGACATCATCATTCCCGAAGAACCCCTCGAGGAGAGCATGTGATGGCCGTTCGCCTGCACGACATCTCCCAGTGGATCCGCGCCGCCGCACCAGGCGGCCGTCTCGTTTCCGATTCGCGCCGCGTGGCGCCGGGCGATGTGTTCTTTGCCTATCCGGGCGAGGGCGCCGACGGCCGCGCCTACATCGGCGCCGCGATCGACGCGGGCGCCGCTGCCGTGGTGTACGAAGAAAACGGTCATGCCTGGAGTGAAGCGCACACAGTCGCCCACCTGGCCGTCGCCGGCCTGAAGCAGCACGCCGGGCCGATCGCCCATGCGGTGCTGGAGCGTCCCGATGCCGGCATGTTCACCGTGGCCGTCACCGGCACCAATGGCAAGACGTCCTGCGCGGTATGGCTGGGACAGGCCCTGGCGCGCCTGGGCGAGACCGCCGCCATGATCGGCACCCTGGGCGTGGGCATCGCCAAGGGCAAGGCCGAACCGCAGTTCGACGCCACCGGCTACACCACCCCGGACGCCGTGCTGCTGGCCCAGACCCTGGGCGAGCTGCGCGCGCAGGGCGCCACCGCGCTGGCGATCGAAGCCTCGTCCATCGGCCTGGTCCAGGACCGCATGGCCGGCATGCATGTCGACGCCGCCATCTTCACCAACCTGACCCGCGACCACCTCGACTTCCATGGCGACATGGACAGCTACGAAGCGGCCAAGGTCAAGCTGTTCGAATGGGAAGGCCTCAAGTCGGCCATCGTCAACCTGGACGACCCGGCAGGGCAGCGCCTGGTCGCGCACCTGCGCACGCGCTTCGCGTCGCTGCCGGTCACCGGCTACACGCTTAAAAGCGAAGCCGAACAGCCGGCCATCGACGGCGTGGGCATCCTGCGCGCCGCGAACCTGCGCAGCCGCCATGCGGGCACCGAATTCACCGTCGAAACGCCGGCCGGCAACGCGGTCGTCAAGACCGCGCTGGTCGGCCACTTCAACGTGAGCAATGCGCTGGCGGTGCTGGGCGCGCTGCTGGCCAAGGGTGTGGCGCTCAAACACGCGGTCGAAGCCATCGAAGCCCTCGTGCCGGCCCCGGGCCGCATGCAGCAGGTGGGCGGCCAGGATGCGCCGATGGTCGTGATCGACTATGCGCATACGCCGGACGCGCTGGAAAAGACCCTGGAGGCGCTGCGCCAGGTGGCCCTGGAACGCGGCGGCCAGCTGTGGTGCGTGTTCGGCTGCGGCGGCGACCGCGATCCGGGCAAGCGCCCGCAGATGGGCGCCATCGCGCAAGCGGCCGACCAGGTCGTGGTCACCAGCGACAACCCGCGCAGCGAAGACCCGGCCAGCATCATCGCCCAGATCGTCGCCGGCATGGACAAGGACGTGCAGGCCATCGAAGACCGCGCCACCGCCATCCTGTCGGCCGTGAAAAACGCCGGCAAGCAGGACGTCATCCTGCTGGCAGGGAAGGGCCACGAGCCCTACCAGGAGATCAAGGGCAAGAAGATGCCGTTCTCCGATGCCGACCATGCCACGCTCGCCCTGAGCGCGCGGCTTACCATGATGAGGACTCACTGATGCGCGCAACCCTCGCACAACTGGCGGCGGCCATCCCGGGCGCCCGGCTCGTCGGCGGCAATGTCGGGATCGAGGGCGTCTCGACCGACAGCCGCAGCGCCCCGGCCGGTGCGCTGTTCGTCGCGCTCAAGGGCGAGACCTTCGACGCACACGGCTTCCTCGGCCAGGTCGAGGCCCGCGGCGTGGCCGCCGTGGTGGTGCACGCCCTGCCGGAAGGCTGGACCCTGCCGGCCATCGTGGTGCCCGACACCCTGGTGGCGCTGGGCCGCATTGCGAACTTCTGGCGCAGCCAGCACGCGATTCCCGTGATCGGCGTGACCGGCTCGAACGGCAAGACCACGGTCAAGGAAATGATCGCGTCCATCCTGGCCGCTTTCGTGGGCGAAGACGCCCGCCTGGCGACCCAGGGCAACCTGAACAACGAGATCGGCGTGCCCTTGACCCTGTTCCGCCTGGGGATGTGGCATCGCGCCGCCGTGATCGAGATGGGCATGAACCATCCGGGCGAGATCGCCCGCCTGGCGGCGATCGCCGCCCCGACGGTGGCCATGGTGAACAACGCCCAGCGCGAGCACCAGGAATTCATGCACACCGTGGAAGCCGTGGCGCGCGAGAACGGCGCGGTGCTGCAGGCCCTGCCGCCCGACGGCGTGGCCGTGTTCCCGGGCGACGACACATATACCGAATTGTGGCGCGGCCTGGCGCCGTGCCCGGTGCTGACCTTCGGCCTGGGCGAGGAATGCGACGTGCGCGCGACCTACACGGCCAGCGGCTTCGGCAACGCGCTGCAGGTGACGGCGCGCGGCGGGCAGTTCGCGATCAAGCTGGCCGCCGCGGGCGAGCACAACGTGCGCAATGCGCTGGCCGCGATCGCCAGCACCCTGGCCGCCGGCGTGCCGGTGGACGCCATCGTGCGCGGTCTGGAAGCCTTTGTGCCGGTGGGCGGACGCCTGCAGCAGAAGCAGGCCGCGGGCGGCGCCACCGTCATCGACGACACCTACAACGCCAATCCGGACTCGATGCGCGCCGCGATCGACGTGCTGGCCGCCTATCCGGCCCCGCGCATCCTGGTGGTGGGCGACATGGGCGAAGTCGGCACGCAGGGAAAAGAATTTCACGAAGAAGTCGGTGCCTATGCGCAGCAGCAGGGCATCGAGCACGTGCTCGCCACTGGCGAACTGGCCCGCTCGATGAGCGCGTCGGGAGCACGGCATTACGAGCAGTTCGACGACTTATTGGCAGCACTGGATTCCACACTGGGCGGCAATAGCAGCGCGACTGTGCTGGTGAAGGGCTCGCGTTTCATGAAGATGGAACGCGTGGTCCAGCACCTGACCGGATCAACACCTAGCAAGGACGCCCACTAAATGCTTCTCTGGCTCGCCCAATACTTCCAGGACTACATCGGTCCACTGCGTGTTTTCAACTACATCACTTTCCGTGCGGTGTTCGCCACCATCACCGCCATTGCCATCGGCCTGGTCTGCGGCCCGGCCGTGATCCGCAAGCTGACCGCCCTCAAGGTCGGCCAGGCGGTGCGCACCTATGGTCCACAGACCCACCTGGCCAAGCACGGCACCCCGACCATGGGCGGCGTGCTGGTCCTGATCGCGATCGGCATCTCGACCCTGCTGTGGTGCGACCTGTCGAACCGCCTGATCTGGCCGGTGCTGGTCGTGACCATGGGCTTCGGCGCCGTCGGCTGGGTCGACGACTACCGCAAGGTGGTCTACAAGGACCCGGAAGGCATGCGTTCGCGCGAAAAATACTTCTGGATGTCGCTGGTCGGCATCGCCTCGGCGCTCTACCTGGCCTTCTCGGTCTCGGCCGCGAACCCGTGGGAAGTGCTGCAGCTGTTCTACGCCTGGGTGCAGTCGGGCTTCTCGATGACCCTGCCGCCCAAGGCCGACCTGATCGTCCCGTTCTTCAAGTCGATCAGCTATCCGCTGGGCGTCTGGGGCTTCATCGCGCTGACCTATTGCGTGATCGTCGGCTCGAGCAATGCCGTGAACTTCACCGACGGCCTGGACGGCCTGGCGATCATGCCGACCGTGATGGTCGGCGGCGCCCTGGGCCTGTTCGCCTACCTGACCGGCAGCGCGACCTTCTCGAAATACCTCCTGATCCCGTATATCCCGGGCGCCGGCGAACTCCTGATCTTCTGCGGCGCGATGGCCGGCGCGGGCCTGGCCTTCCTCTGGTATAACGCGCACCCGGCCCAGATGTTCATGGGCGACGTCGGCGCGCTGGCGCTGGGCGGCGCGCTGGGCACCATCGCCGTCATCGTGCGCCAGGAAATCGTCCTGTTCATCATGGGCGGCGTGTTCGTGGCCGAGACCCTGTCGGTGATCATCCAGGTCACCTGGTTCAAGTACACCAAGAAGCGCTACGGCGCCGGGCGCCGCGTGTTCCTGATGGCGCCGCTGCACCACCATTTCGAACAAAAGGGCTGGAAAGAGACCAAGGTCGTGGTCCGCTTCTGGATCGTGACCATGATGCTGGTGCTGGTCGGCCTGTCCACCCTGAAGCTGCGCTAACAGAATGATCTACGACGGCAAATCCGCATTGGTACTGGGCCTGGGTGAATCCGGGCTGGCGATGGCGCAGTGGCTGGCGCGCTGCGGCGCGCGCGTGCGCGTGGCCGACACGCGCACCGAGCCGCAGCGCCTGTTCGCCCTGCGCCAGGCGCTGCCGAATGCGCAATTCGTCGGCGGCGAATTTGCCGCGACCCTGCTCGAGGGCGTCGATTTCGTCGCCGTCAGCCCGGGCCTGGCCCCGGAGCGCGAGCTGGCCGCCATCCGCCCGGCCGCAGCCGAACGCGACATCCCCGTCTGGGGCGAGATCGAACTGTTCGCGCAGGCGCTGGCGCACCTGAAGACCGAACGCGGCTACGCGCCGAAGGTCATCGCCATTACCGGCACCAACGGCAAGACCACCGTCACCAGCCTGACCGGCCTGCTGTGCCGCCGCGCAGGGCTGTCGACCCGCGTGGCCGGCAACATCAGCCCGGCCGCGCTGGACGTGCTGAGGGAAAGCCTGGACAGCGACGCGCTGCCGCAGGCCTGGGTGCTCGAGCTGTCCAGCTTCCAGCTGCACACGACTTCCAGCCTGCAGGCCGACGCCGCCACCGTGCTGAACCTGACCCAGGACCACCTCGACTGGCACGGCAGCATGGATGCCTATGCGGCGGACAAGGCGCGCATCTTCGGCAGCGAGACCTTGCGCGTACTGAACCGCGACGACGCGCGCGTCATGCGCATGGCCATGCCAGGCGCGCCTGCCTTTACCTTCGGCACGGGCGAGCCGACGGAGCCGGACAGCTTTGGCCTGATCAGCGAGCGCGGCGTGCTGTGGCTGGCCAATGCCGTCGCCAACGACGACGAACCTGCGAAGAAACTGAAGAAAGGCGAGGCGCCGGCGCCGGTGGAAGTCACGGTCAACCGCCTGATGCCGGCCGACGCGCTCAAGATCCGCGGCCTGCACAATGCCTCGAACGCGCTGGCGGCGCTGGCCCTGTGCCGCGCCTGCGGCCTGCCGCTCGCTCCACTGCTGCACGGCCTGCGCGAATACGCCGGCGAGCCGCACCGCGTGGAGCTGGTCGCCAGTATCGACGGCGTGGATTACTACGACGACAGCAAGGGCACCAATGTCGGGGCCACCGTCGCCGCGCTCGAGGGCCTGGGCAAGGCCTTCGCGGGCGAAGACCAGCAAATCCTGTTGATCGCCGGCGGCGACGGCAAGGGCCAGGACTTCGCACCGCTGGCATTGCCCGCATCGCGCTACGTGCGCGCCGTGCTGCTGATCGGCCGCGATGCACCAAGCGTGCGCGCCGCCATCGAGCCGACCGGCGTGCCGGTCTTCGATCTGCCCGGCCTGCCGGAAGCGGTGCACCGGGCCAGCGGCCTGGCGCGCCCGGGCGACTGCGTGCTGCTCTCGCCCGCCTGCGCGAGCCTGGACATGTTCACCAATTACGCGCACCGCGCCCAGGTGTTCGTCGACGCCGTGCGCGAGATCGCGCTCGAGAAGGGCCAGGAGATCTGATGGCCTTCCAGCTTCCATTCAAATTTTCCGGATCGAGCAGCGACGCCTTGACGTCGCCGCGCAGCCGTCCGTCGAAGATGATGGACTACGACCAGCCGCTGGTCTGGGTTACCGTGCTCCTGATGCTGTTCGGGCTGGTGATGGTGTACTCGGCCTCGATCGCGTTGCCGGACTCGCCGAAATTCGCCTACCTGGGCGACAAGAACGAATACTTCCTGTACCGCCAGTCGATGTACATCATCGTCTCGATGGCCGCCGCCGCCGTCGCCTTCCAGGTGCCGGTCGCCGTCTGGCAGAAATACGCGCCGATGATGTTCATCGCGACCCTGTTCCTGCTGGCGATCGTGCTGATCCCGGGCATCGGCGTGACGGTCAACGGCGCGCGCCGCTGGCTGCCCCTGAAGATCATGAACCTGCAGCCGTCCGAGATCATGAAGATCGCCGTGGTCCTGTACGCCGCCGACTTCACGGTGCGCAAGCAGGAATACATGCACAAGCTGACCAAGGGCTTCCTGCCGATGATGGTGGCGATCGGCCTGGTCGGCGGCCTGCTGCTGATGGAGCCGGACCTGGGCGCCTTCGGCGTGATCGTCTGCATCGCCATGGGGATCCTGTTCCTGGGCGGGATCAACATCGTCTGGTTCGGCGGCATCGGCGCGCTGCTGGTGGTGATCTTCACCTCCATCATCGCGCTGTCGCCTTTCCGCCGCGCGCGCATGTTCGCCTACCTCAACCCATGGGAAGAGGGCAATGCGCTGGACAAGGCCTACCAGCTGACCCACTCCCTGATCGCCTTCGGGCGCGGCGAGTTCTTCGGCGTGGGCCTGGGCGGCAGCGTGGAAAAGCTGTTCTACCTGCCGGAAGCGCACACCGACTTCATCATGGCCGTGATCGGCGAAGAACTCGGCCTGGCCGGCGTGCTGGTCGTGATCGCGATGTTCTACTGGCTGGTCAAGCGCGCCTTCGACATCGGCCGCCAGGCGATCGCCCTGGACCAGACCTTCGCCGGCCTGGCCGCCAAGGGCATCGGCATCTGGATCGGCGTGCAGACCTTCATCAACATGGGCGTGAACCTGGGCCTGCTGCCGACCAAGGGATTGACCCTGCCCCTGATGAGCTTCGGCGGCTCGGGCGTGCTGTTCAACTGCGTCGGCCTGGCGATCCTCCTGAGGATCGACTACGAAAACCGGGTGCGCATGCGCGGAGGCCGCACATGAAGAAGCTGATGATCATGGCGGCCGGCACCGGCGGCCACATCTTCCCCGGCATCGCGATCGCGCAGACCATGCGCGCGCGCGGCTGGGAAGTGTCGTGGCTGGGCACCGCGCACGGCATGGAAACCGACCTGGTGCCCAAGGCCGGCATTCCGATGGATACCATCGACTTCGCCGGCCTGCGCGGTAAGGGCCTGGCCCATACCGTCACCGGCGCCTTCAAGATGGCGGCGGCTTTCCTGACCTGCCGCCGCTACCTCGCCCAGCGCACACCCGACGTGGTGCTGGGCATGGGCGGCTATGTGACGGTGCCGGGCGGGATGATGGCGCGCGCCCGCGGCGTGCCGCTGGCCCTGGTCAATGCCGATGCCGCGCTGCTGCTGTCGAACAAGACCCTGGCCCCGATCGCTCAGCGCCTGCTGTTCGGCTTCCCGGCCGATTTCGGCAAGGCGGCCGGCAAGGCGGTCGTCACCGGCAACCCGGTGCGCCGGCAGATCCTGGACCTGCCGGAACCAGGCCTGCGCTTCGCGGGCCGCAGCGGCCCGCTGCGCATCCTGGTCGTCGGCGGCAGCCTGGGCGCGAAGGTGCTCAACGACAGCGTGCCGGCGGCGCTCGCGCAGATCGACCCAAGCGTGCGCCCGGTCGTGACCCACCAGTCGGGCAAGAAGAATATCGATGCACTGCGCGCCGCGTATGCGCAGGCAGGCGTACAAGCGCAGGTCGTGGACTTCATCGACGACATGGCGGCGGCCTATGGCCAGGCCGATCTCGTGATCTGCCGCGCCGGCGCGATCACCGTGTCGGAACTGACCGCGGCCGGCGTGGCCAGCGTGCTGGTGCCGTTTGTCGCCAGCACCACCAGCCACCAGCGCGACAACGCGGTCTGGATGGCGGGGCAACAAGCGGCCGTCTACCTGCCGCAGGGCGAACTCAATCCGCAGGGGCTGGCAAGCCTGCTGCAAAAGACCACCCGCGACGATTGCCTGGCCATGGCCCGGGCGGCGGCAAAGGTGGGCAAGCGCGACGCCAACGAAGCGATCGCGCGCGAACTAGAGAAACTGAGCGAGAAACTGGCGAACGCATGAAACACAAGATCAAGAACATCCATTTCGTCGGTATCGGCGGCAGCGGCATGAGCGGCATCGCCGAAGTGCTGGTCAACCTCGGCTACAACGTGTCGGGCTCGGACCTGTCGAGCAATGCGGCAAGCCAGCGGCTGGCCGACCTGGGCGCGCGCGTCTACACCGGCCACAGCGCCGAGCACGTGATCGGCGCCGACGTGGTCGTGACCTCGACCGCCGTCAACGAAAGCAACCCGGAAGTGGTTGCGGCCCGCGCCGCCAAGATCCCGCTGGTGCCGCGCGCGATCATGCTGGGCGAACTGATGCGCCTCAAGCGCGGCATCGCGATCGCCGGCACCCACGGCAAGACCACTACCACAAGCCTGGTCGCCTCGGTGCTGGCCGAAGGCGGCATGGACCCGACCTTTGTCATCGGCGGCAAGCTGACCGCCGCCGGCGCCAACGCCAAGCTCGGGCAGGGCGACTACATCGTGGCCGAGGCCGACGAGTCGGATGCGTCCTTCCTGAACCTGTCGCCGATGATCGAAGTGATCACCAACATCGACGCCGACCACATGGAGACCTACGAGCACGATTTCGACAAGCTCAAGGCTGCCTTCGTGCACTTTACTCACCGCCTGCCGTTCTACGGCCGCGTGATGCTGTGCATCGACGACCAGCACGTGCGTTCGATCCTGCCGCAGGTGACCAAGCCGGTCACCACCTACGGTTTCTCGGAAGACGCCGAAGTGCGCGCCTTCGACGCCCATGCCGAGGGCGTGCACATGCACTTCATGGTGCGCCAGCGCGGCTACCCCGACACCAAGTTCGTGCTGAACCAGCCGGGCATGCACAATGTGCTCAACGCCTGCTCGGCGATCGCCATTGCGCGCGAGATCGGCATCGGCGACGACGCCACCGCACGCGGCCTGCTCGAATTCCGCGGCGTCGGCCGCCGCTTCACCCGCTACGGCGAAGTTGCCCTGCCATCGGGCGGCAGCTTCACCCTGGTGGACGATTTCGGCCACCACCCGGTGGAAACCGAAGTGACCCTGGCCGCCGCGCGCGCCGCCTACCCGGGCCGGCGCCTGGTGCTGGCCTTCCAGCCGCACCGCTACAGCCGCACCCGCGACCTGTTCGAGGACTTCGTGAAGGTGCTGGCGACCCCGGACGTGCTGCTGCTGGCCGACGTGTATCCGGCCGGCGAAGCGCCGATCGTCGCTGCCGACGGCCGCGCCCTGGCGCGCGCGCTGCGCACCGGCGGCAAGACCGAGCCGATCTTCGTCGAATCGATTGCCGACATGCCGGCCGCGATCCTGCATGCGGCGCGCGACGGCGACGTCGTCCTCACGATGGGCGCCGGCTCGATCAGCGGCATTCCCCACCAACTGACCAACGCAAAGGCTTGAATCACGTGAACGCAACCACCTCTACCTTCGACCCGGCATCCTTCGGCAAGGTCGGCGTGCTGTTCGGCGGCCGCTCCGCCGAGCGCGACGTGTCGATCATGTCCGGCACCGGCGTGCTGGCCGCGCTGCAGAGCCGCGGCATCGATGCCCATCCTTTCGATCCGGGCACCCAGAGCCTGGCCGACCTGGCGGCGCAGCGTTTCGACCGCGTCTTCATCGCGCTGCACGGCCGCTACGGCGAAGACGGCAGCCTGCAGGGCGCCCTCGAGCAGCTCGGCATTCCCTACACCGGCAGCGGCGTGATGGCATCAAGCGTGGGCATGGACAAGATCACCACCAAGAAGATCTGGAAGATCGACGAGATCCCGACCCCGGACTATGTCTCGATCGACAAGACCACCGACCTCGACGAGGTCCTGGTCGCGCTCGGCCTGCCGCTGATCGTCAAGCCGCCACTCGAGGGCTCGACCATCGGCATCACCAAGGTCACCGAGGCCGCCGGCCTGAAGACCGCGGTGGAGCTGGCCGCCGGCTTCGACGAAGTGGTGCTGGCCGAGGAATTCGTCACCGGCCGCGAGTTCACCGTCGCCGTGCTGGGGCAGGGCGCCACGGCGCGCGCGCTGCCGATCGTCGAGATCGTGGCGCCGGAAGGCAACTACGACTACCAGAACAAGTACTTCACCGACGACACCCTGTATCACTGCCCGGCCGTGCTGGACGAGGCCTTGACCGAGGAAATCCAGCGCCACGCCGTGAACGCCTACCGTGCGCTCGGCTGCGAAGGCTGGGGCCGGATCGACGTGCTGGTGCGGGAGAACGACATGCGTCCGTTCTTGCTGGAAGTTAATACCTCGCCGGGCATGACCTCGCACTCGCTGGTGCCGATGGCCGCGCGTGCGGTGGGCATCAGCTACGAAGACCTGTGCATCGAGATCCTGGCGTCCGCACGCCTGAAGATGCCGATGCCGAAGGCGAAGGGTTAATCGCGCATGTGGCATGACGTCCGCGCCCTGAACGCAACCGCCAGCTCGCTGGTGGCGCTGACGGTGCTCGCCGCGCTCGCGTCCGGCGTGTGGTGGCTGTCGCAGCGCCCCATGTTCTCGCTGCGCGCGGTGACCGTCGAGAGCATGTACGGGCTGGATCTGCGCCACGTGAACGAACTCACGGTGCGCAATGGCGTCATCGGCAAGATCCGCGGCAACTTCTTCACCACGGACCTGGAACAGGTGCGGGGCACCTTCGAGACCGTGCCGTGGGTGCGGCGCGCCACGGTGCGCCGCGAATGGCCGAACCAGCTGATCGTCGAGGTCGAAGAGCACGAGGCGCTCGGCACCTGGGGCGAGGATGGCCGCCTGCTGTCGGTCAAGGGCGACGTCTTTACCGCCAACCTGGCCGAGGCCGACGACGACCATCCGCTGCCGGCCTTCGACGGACCGCTGGGGACCGAGAAGGAAGTGCTGGCCCGCTTTACCGAGCTGCGTTCGCTGTTCGCGCCGGTCAAGCTGGCGCCGCTCGAACTGTCGCTGTCCAGCCGCTATGCCTGGACCGTGAAGCTGGACAACGGCATGAGCGTGGCGCTGGGGCGCGAGCAGGACCGCGACACGCTGAAGAAACGCGTGCAGCGCCTGGTCGGCGTCTACCCGCAGCTGGTCGCGCGGCTGCAGGAAGGGCGTATCGACACCATCGACATGCGCTACCAGAACGGCCTGGCGCTGTCGTCGGCGGCCCTGAGCGTGCCGCAGGACGCCACCAAGCCGGTCAAGCCGGCGAAGAAACCGAAAACTCCGATCAACAAGACAACCAAGCAAACATAAGCAGGCAACAGCAATGACAAAAGACGCGAAGAACCTGATCGTCGGCCTCGACATCGGCACCTCGAAGGTGGTGGCGGTCGTGGCCGAAGTGATGTCCGACGGACGCCACGAGGTGATCGGCCTCGGTCAGCACGAGTCGAAAGGGTTGAAGAAAGGCGTGGTCGTCAACATCGAGGCCACCGTCGAGTCGATCCAGCGCGCGCTCGAAGAAGCGGAGCTGATGGCCGACTGCAAGATCCGCAATGTCTATGCTGGCATCGCCGGCAGCCATATCCGTTCGTTCAATTCGAGCGGCATGGTTGCAATCAAGGACAAGGAAGTCACCGCTACCGACGTGGCGCGCGTGATCGAGACCGCCAAGGCGGTGAACATCCCGACCGACCAGCAATTGCTGCATACGGTGCCGCAGGAATTCATCGTCGACAACCAGGAAGACGTGCGCGAGCCGATCGGCATGAGCGGCATCCGCCTGGAAGTGCGCGTGCACATCGTCACCGGTGCGGTGTCCGCAGTGCAGAACATAGTAAAGTGCGTCCGCCGTTGTGGCCTCGAGGTGTCGGACCTGATCCTGCAGCCGATGGCCTCGGCCGATTCGGTGCTGACGGTCGACGAAAAGGAACTGGGCGTGGTCCTGATCGACATCGGCGGCGGCACCACCGACATCGCCGTGTTCTCGGACGGCGCGATCCGCCACACCGCGGTGCTGCCGATCGCCGGCGACCAGATCACCAGCGACATCGCGATGGCCCTGCGCACGCCGACCGGCGAAGCGGAAGACATCAAGATCCGCTACGGCGTGGCCAAGCAGGTGCTGGCCGACCCGGGCGAGACGCTCGAGGTGCCGGGACTGGGCGACCGCGGCCCGCGCGCGCTGTCGCGCCAGGCGCTGGCGGCCGTGATCGAGCCGCGCGTCGAAGAGCTGTTTGCGATGGTGCACACGGTGGTGCGCGAGTCCGGCTACGAGGGCGTGCTCTCGTCGGGCATCGTGCTCACCGGCGGCAGCTCGATCATGCCCGGCATGATCGAAATGGCCGAAGACATCTTCCTCAAACCGGCGCGCCTGGGCACGCCGGACTACCGCGGCCAGCTGGCCGACGTCGTGCGCAGCCCCCGCTACGCCACGGTGCTCGGCCTGTTGCTGGAAGCGAAGAAGCAATACCTGCGCGGTCACATCGTCACGCGTCAGGATGGTTCGGTGAAGGCAGTCTGGCAACGCATGAAGGAATGGATCGCAGGGAATTTCTGAATTACGAGTTAAGTGTCGGAATACAGCATTAAATTTTCAGTACGTCAGCAACAAAGCGTTCACGGGTAAAGATTTTTTAAATACAATCGCTGTTTCCGGTTGCGGGGCCTGTCAGGGGCCTGGCAAATCCCCGCAACGGAAGCGGCACTGAATATTGGGAGTGACATCATGGAGTTCGATATGGTCGATAACGCAGCACTGGGAACCGTCATCAAAGTGGTCGGCGTCGGCGGCGCCGGCGGCAACGCGGTTCAGCACATGATCAACAAGGGTGTGTCCGGTGTCGAGTTCATCGCCGCAAACACGGATGCGCAGGCACTGGCAGTGTCCGGCGCGAACAACATCATCCAGATCGGCGAGTCCGGCCTGGGCGCAGGCATGCGTCCTGAAGTCGGCCGCCAGCTGGCCGAGCAGACCCGCTCGCGCATCGAAGACGCACTGCGCGGCGCGCACATGGTCTTCATCGCGGCCGGCATGGGCGGCGGCACCGGTACCGGCGCCGCGCCGATCGTGGCCGAAGTGGCCAAGAGCATGGGTGCGCTGACTGTTGCCGTGGTCTCCAAGCCGTTCTCCTACGAAGGCGACAAGTGCATGCAGGTCGCGGAAGCGGGCCTGGAAGAACTGAGCAAGCACGTCGACTCCCTGATCGTCATCCTGAACGAAAAGCTGGAAGACATCTACGAAGACGAAAGCATGCTGGAGTGGATGAAGCATGCCGACGACGTCCTGAACAACGCGGTGGCCGGTATCGCCGAGATCATCAACGTCCCGGGCCACATCAACGTCGACTTCAACGACGTGAAAACCATCATGAGCGAGCAGGGCAAGGCCATGATGGGCACCGCGACCGCCGCCGGCGTCGACCGCGCACGCATCGCCGCCGAACAGGCCGTGGCGTCGCCGCTGCTCGACGGTATCGACCTGTCGGGCGCCAAGGGCGTGCTGGTCAACGTGACCGCAAGCCGTGGCCTGAAAGGTAAGGAGATCAAGGAGGTCATGGCCGCCGTGCGCGCCTTCGCCGCGCCGGACGCGTCGATCGCCCAGGGCATCGCCTACGACGATTCGATGGGCGACGAGATCCGCGTGACCGTGGTCGCGACGGGCCTGGGCAAAGCCAAGAAGATGCAACTGGTCCAGCCGCAGCAGGTCCTGCGCACCGGTACCTACAATGCACCGGTGATGGCCGGCGCATCGACCGTGGCCGGCGGCCTGACCATGGGCCAGGCCGGTGGCGACGCGATGGGCGGCATGAAGCAGCCGGCCGTGTGGCGCCGCGAGCAGGCATCCGAGCAGGTCCAGGCGATGCAGCGCAACGGTGTCGAGACCTACGACATCCCGGCCTTCCTGCGCAAGCAGGCCGACTGATCGTCGAGCCGGTCGGGAAGTGAAGAGGCCAGCGCAAGCTGGCCTTTTTGTTTTCACGGCCTTGCCTGCAAGCTCCCCTCGGATCGGCGATAATTGCCGGATTCTCAAAACACACAGGAGTACACCCATGACCATCCAGATCGGCGATCGCCTGCCGGAAGGCACCCTCGCGGAATTCATCGAGACCGAAACCGCCGGCTGCTCGCTGGGCCCGAACACCTTCGAGGTCAGCGAACTGGCGAAGGGCAAGAAGATCGTCATCTTCGGCCTGCCGGGCGCCTACACCCCGACCTGCTCGGCCCAGCACGTGCCGGGCTACGTCCAGCACGCCGAGGCATTGAAGGCCAAGGGCGTCGATGAAATCTGGTGCATCTCGGTGAACGACGCCTTCGTGATGGGCGCCTGGGGCCGCGACCAGAAGGCCACCGGCACCGTGCGCATGATGGCCGACGGCAACGCGGCCTACTCGAAGGCACTGGGCCTGGACGCCGACTTCTCCAAGCACGGCATGGGCACCCGCTCGAAGCGCTATTCGATGCTGGTCGAAGACGGTGTCGTCAAGGCCCTGAACGTCGAAACCGCCGGCTTCGAAGTCTCCAGCGCCGAGAAGATGCTGGAACAACTGGGCTGATCGCCCGCGCTACTTCCAACGGCGCTGCGGCGCCGTTTTTCATCCCATGATCATCAACGCCGAAACCCCCGACCAGCCGGAAGTCAAGGCCATGCTGGAGCAGCTCGATGCCTATTGCGCGTCGCTGTATCCGGCTGAGTCCAACCACCTGATGGACATCGCTTCGCTGCTGGCCGACGGCGTGCTGTTCCTGGTCGCGCGCGACGTCGACGGGGTGGCCTGCGGCTGCGCGGCGCTGGTGCGGCGCGAAGGCTACGGCGAGATCAAGCGCATGATGGTGGTGGGCGAGCGGCGCGGCCGCGGAGTCGGCCACAAGCTGCTCGAGCAGCTGGCGATGTTCGCCCGCATGTCCGGCGTGGGCGTGCTCAGGCTGGAAACCGGCATCCACCAGCCGGAAGCCATCACGCTGTACGAGCGTTTCGGTTTCATCCGCTGCGAACCGTTCGGCGACTACCAGCCCGATCCGCTGAGCCTGTTCATGGAAAAACAGCTGTGAAGCGGCCTGCCGGCAACCTGTACGCCATCTACGCGATGGCGCTGGCCGTCTTCATGTTCGCCCTGATGGACACGGTGATGAAGCTGCTCACCGCGCGCTATCCGGCGATCCAGGTCGCGGCGCTGCGCTCGCTCACCTCGCTGCCGCTGGTGGCGATCTATGTCGGCGTGCGGGTGGGCTACCGCGACATCTTCCGCGTGCGCTGGCCGCTGCACCTGCTGCGCGCAGTGCTCGGCATCGCGATGCTGACCTTCTTCGCCTTCGGCATCCGCAACCTGTCGCTGGCCGAGGCCTATACCATCTTCTTCGTGTCGCCGGCCCTCATCACCGCCCTGTCGGTGTGGATCCTGAAGGAGCGCGTGGGCGCGGCGCGCTGGATCGCGATCGTGGTGGGCCTGGGCGGCGTGCTGGTGGTGCTGCGCCCGAGCGGGGCCGGCTTCCTGACCATCGGCGGGCTGGCCATCCTGGGAGCGGCCGCCATGTACGCCATCTCGGCGATCACGGTCGGCATCCTGGCGCGCACCGACCGCAACGAGCACATGGTGTTCTGGCTGATGGTGATGGTGGCGGTCGGCGCCAGTGCGCTGGCCGCGCCCGGCTGGGTGCCCATGGGCATGGCCGACCTGCCGCTGCTGGGCGCCCTGTCGCTGACCGGCTTCATCGGCCAGCTGGCGATCACCGAAGCCTTCGCCAGGGGCGAGGCCTCGAGCATCGCGCCCTTCGAGTACACGGCGCTGGCCTGGGCCGTGGGCCTGGACTGGCTCCTGTGGCAAACCCTCCCGGACGGCTACACCATGGTCGGCGCGGCCATCATCATCGGCAGCGGCCTGTATCTGCTGCGCCACGAAAAAGACCACGTCGAAGCCGAGCATCCCTAGCCGGGGAGGGGCCGTCAGCGCCGTCAAAAGCGCTGGGCTATAATCGCCGGATGCTGAAACAACGAACCATCAAGCAGGTCGTCCGCACCACCGGTGTGGGCGTGCACTCGGGCACCAAGGTCGAGCTGACCCTGCGTCCGGCCGCCGCGGGCGCCGGCATCACCTTCCGCCGCGTCGACTACGACCCGATCGTCTCCATCCCGAGCGCCGCCGACGTGGTCGGCGAGACCCGCATGGCCACGGTCCTGATCAAGGACGGCGCGCGCGTGTCCACCGTCGAGCACCTGATGTCGGCCTGCGCGGGCCTCGGGATCGACAACCTGGTGGTCGACGTGACGGCCGAAGAGATCCCGATCATGGACGGCTCGGCCGCCTCCTTCGTCTACCTGCTGCAGCAGGCCGGCCTGGAAGAGCAGGACGCGCCGAAGACGTTCATCCGCGTGCTCAAGGAGGTCGAGATCCGCCAGGGAACCGGCGCCGGCGAGAAATGGGCGCGCCTGTCGCCCTACGAAGGCTTCAAGCTCGACTTCTTCATCGAATTCAACCACCCGGCCGTGGACGGCACCATGCAGCGCGCCTCGGTCGACTTCGGCGATGTCTCGTATGTGCACGACGTGGCGCGCGCGCGCACCTTCGGCTTCATGCAGGACGTCGAAACCCTGCGCGGCCTGGGGCTGGCGCGCGGCGGCTCGCTGGAGAACGCAATCGTGATGGACGAATACCGGATCCTCAATGCCGACGGCCTGCGCTACGAAGACGAATTCGTGCGCCACAAGATCCTGGATGCGATCGGCGACCTGTACATCGTCGGCCATCCGCTGCTGGCCAGCTACACGGCCCACAAGTCGGGCCACGCGCTCAACAACGAGCTGCTGCGCAAGCTGCTGGCCCAGCCGGATTCCTACGAGCTGGTGAGTTTCGAATCGCTGGGCGATGCGCCGCCGTCGTACGTGCGGCAGATGACGCGGGAGTGGGCGCAGACCTGAACGGCTGCTACTTGAGAGTCGCTCGTCAGTCGTAGGGTGGGCAGGTTTCCTGCCCACGCGTTCAAAGTACAGTGCTGCTACCCGTGTGGCTGATCCGACTTGGGCTATCACCGCGTGGGCAAGGAACTTGCCCACCCTACGGGTAAGCGGCGGCTCATGCGTGGCAGGCATCGGCCTACTTCCCGCCGCTACTTCCGCTTCTCGGCGAGCCGGCGCAGCGCCGCCACCAGGTCCTTGTTCTGGGTCGTGTCTTCCAGCGATGCGGCCAGCTCCTCGAACGCCTGCACCGCGGTGGGCGGCAGCTCCAGGCTGCGCATCTCCGGCTTTTGCGGCACGGCGCGCGCCACCTGCACCTTCAGCTTGACCGATTCCACCTGCCAGCCGCGCCCGAGCAGGGCGGCCTGCAGCTTGGGCGCCATCTGCTTGACCCGCGCCGCAACGGCCGAGCTCGGCACGGCCAGCACCAGCGCGCCATCCTGGAACGAAATCACATCGGTATTGCCCGCCAGCGCAGGCAGGATCGCCGCGCAGTCCGACTGCAGGCGGGCCATGCGCATGGCGGCCGGCAGCAGGCTGGCCATGCGTTCATTGCCGCGTAGGAAGTCGGTCGCGACGATGGATGTCTGCCGATTTTTGGTACCGTAGATGTGCACTGGAAGGAGTGGGAAGGGGAAGTCGAGTACGTGCACGATAGCATAAACACCGCCCCGACTTCGCACAAACCCTGTGCCGGCCTGGCCCGATCCGGCGCAAGCCACCACCTTTTTCCCACCTGCTTAGCTCCTTGCCGGCGAGCGGCCGGCGCCGTCCAGCAGGCCCGGGGGCCGCACGGCAGGCCCCGCCACTGTCGCATTCAGTGCAATTTGATAACATTCTGCTGCTCAGCAGTCTTGTTATCCTGCCCATTGTCCCCAAGTGTGGCCGGATCGCATGATAAAATCAGTAGCTTTTTGCCATAGGCGGTCTTCGGCGGATGTGTTCAACCGTCCTCCCGGGCTCTTTTCGCGGCGTATTTTTTGTAGAGTTAGCATGTCATTCCTGACCCAGATTTTCGGCAGCCGTAACCAGCGTCTGCTCAAGCAGTACCACAAGACCGTGCGTCAGATCAACGCGCTCGAGCCGCAGATGGAAAAGCTGTCCGACGCCGAACTCCAGGCGAAGACGCCCGAATTCAAGGACCGGCTCGGCAAGGGCGAGTCGCTCGACGACATCCTGCCGGAAGCCTTCGCGGTCTGCCGCGAAGCCGCCAAGCGCGTCATGAAGATGCGCCATTTCGACGTCCAGCTGATCGGCGGCATGGTCCTGCACCAGGGCAAGATCGCCGAAATGGGCACGGGCGAGGGCAAGACCCTGATGGCGACCCTGCCGGTCTACCTGAACGGCCTGGCCGGCAAGGGTGTGCACGTCATTACCGTCAACGACTACCTGGCGCAGCGCGATGCCGAGTCGATGGGCCGCCTGTACGGCTGGCTGGGCCTGTCCACCGGCGTGAACCTGTCGCAGCTGGACCACGACAGCAAGCAGAAAGCCTACGCCTCGGACATCACCTACGGCACCAACAACGAATTCGGTTTCGACTACCTGCGCGACAACATGGTCTACGATGCGCGCGAACGCGTGCAGCGCAGCCTGAACTTCGCCGTGGTCGACGAGGTCGACTCGATCCTGATCGACGAAGCACGTACTCCGCTGATCATTTCCGGCCAGGCCGAGAACCACACCGACCTGTACCACCGCCTGAACGAGCTGCCGACCCTGCTGACCCTGCAGATCGGCGAGGAAACCCCGGACGGCAAGGGCAAGATCGACGTGCCGGGCGACTACACCAAGGATGAAAAAGCGCACACCGTGCTGCTGACCGAAGCGGGCCACGAAAAGGCCGAAGGCATCCTGACCCAGTGGGGCCTGCTGCCGGAAGGCGCTTCGCTCTACGACGCCGCCAACATCACGCTGGTGCACCACCTGTATGCGGCGCTGCGCGCCCACGTCCTGTACCACAAGGACCAGCACTACGTGGTGCAGAACAACGAAGTGGTGATCGTCGACGAATTCACCGGCCGCCTGATGACGGGCCGCCGCTGGTCGGACGGCCTGCACCAGGCCGTCGAAGCCAAGGAAGGCGTGCGCATCCAGAACGAGAACCAGACCCTGGCCTCGATCACCTTCCAGAACTACTTCCGCATGTACGGCAAGCTGTCGGGCATGACCGGCACCGCCGATACCGAAGCCTACGAATTCCAGGAGATCTACGGCCTCGAGACCGTGGTCGTCCCGCCGAACAAGCCGTCGCAGCGCAAGGACCGCCAGGACCAGGTCTACAAGTCGGCCGAGGAAAAATACAACGCGATGCTGATCGACATCCGCGACTGCTACGAGCGCGGCCAGCCGGTGCTGGTGGGTACCACCTCGATCGAGAACTCGGAACTGCTGTCCGGCATCCTGACCAAGGCCAGCCTGCCGCACAACGTCCTGAACGCCAAGCAGCACGCGCGCGAAGCGGAAATCATCGCGCAGGCCGGTCGTCCGAAGATGATCACCATCGCCACCAACATGGCCGGCCGCGGTACCGACATCGTCCTGGGCGGCAACGTCGAGAAGCAGATCCAGCTGATCGAAGCCAATGCCGCGCTGGCGGACCCGGACAAGACGGCCCAGTCGCAGACCCTGCGCGACGAATGGCAGTCGCTGCACGACCATGTGGTAAACGCCGGCGGCCTGCACATCATCGGCACCGAGCGCCACGAATCGCGCCGCGTCGACAACCAGCTGCGCGGCCGTTCGGGACGCCAGGGCGACCCGGGTTCCTCGCGCTTCTACCTGTGCCTGGACGATCCGCTGCTGCGCATCTTCGCGGGCGACCGCGTGCGCGCCATCATGGAACGCCTGAAGATGCCGGAAGGCGAGCCGATCGAGGCGGGCATCGTGACCCGTTCGATCGAGACCGCCCAGCGCAAGGTCGAGGCCCGCAACTTCGACATCCGCAAGCAGCTGCTGGAATACGACGACGTCGCCAACGACCAGCGCAAGGTGATCTACACCCAGCGTAACGAGCTGCTCGAATCGACCGAGATGACCGACCTGATCGTCTCGCTGCGCAACGGCGTCTTCACCGACGTGGTGCGCGCCTTCGTGCCGGCCGAGTCGGTCGAAGAACAGTGGGACATCAAGTCGCTGGAATCGACCCTGGCGGCCGAATGGAGCCTGGACGTGCCGCTCGAGCAGATGCTCAAGGACGACCCGAACCTGAACGACGACGACGTCCTCGAGCGCGTGCTCAAGGCGGCCGAGCAGTCCTACGACGCCAAGGTCGGCGTGGTCGGCAAGGAATCCTTCGGCGGCTTCGAGCGCAACGTCATGCTGCAAAGCGTCGACACCCACTGGCGCGAGCACCTGGCAGCGCTGGACCACCTGCGCCAGGGTATCCACCTGCGCGGCTACGCCCAGAAGAACCCGAAGCAGGAATACAAGCGCGAAGCCTTCGAGCTGTTCTCCAGCATGCTGGACATGATCAAGAACGAAGTGATCCGCACCGTGATGACGGTCCGCATCCAGAGCCGCGAGGAAGTCGACGCCGCCGAAGCGGCCATGGCGGCCCAGGCGGCCCAGCTGGAAAACATCAACTACCAGCACGCCGACTTCAACCCGTCGGCCGCGCCCGAAGAGCTGTTCAACCCGAACCCGGTGGGCGCGGGCGCCGAGCCGGTATCGGCGGAAGACCACAGCACCTACATGGGCGTGAAGGTCGGCCGCAACGATCCTTGCCCTTGCGGCAGCGGGAAGAAGTTCAAGCAGTGCCACGGGAAGCTGGCGTAAGGGCTTGCTGGCAGTGTTAACGGAAAACGGCCGGGGAAACCCGGCCGTTTTTTTCATGCTTGTCCGCCGCAGCCGCAGCCGCGGCCCACACGCCGGCTTATGCCTTGACCAGCTCCGGCTGCATCCCACGCGGCTCCCCGCCCGCATAACGGAACACCGCCAGGTCATCCGCCCGAATGGCCGGCTTCTTGCCGCTCACCAGATCCGCGATCACGCTGGCCGAACCGCAGGCCATGGTCCAGCCAAGGGTGCCGTGACCGGTATTGAGGAACAGGTTGGAGAGCGGGGTGGCGCCGACCACCGGGGTGCTGTCCGGGGTCATCGGGCGCAGGCCGGTCCAGAAGGAGGCCTGGCTGGTGTCGCCGGCGCCCGGGAACAGGTCGTTGACGACCATCTCGAGCGTTTCGCGGCGGGCCGGGTTCAGGTAGTTGCTGTAGCCGGCGATTTCGGCCATGCCGCCCACGCGGATGCGGTCTTCGAAGCGGGTGACCGCGATCTTGTAGGTCTCGTCCAGGATGGTCGATACCGGCGCGCGGCTGGCGTCCGTGATCGGCACCGTGATCGAATAGCCCTTGAGCGGATACACCGGCAGCTTGAACTGGTTCTTCAGCAGCAGGCGCGAATAGCTGCCCAGCGCCAGCACGTAGCGGTCGGCCGTCATCACGCCCTTGTCGGTGCGCACGCCGGTGACCTGGCCGCCGCTGGTGAACAGCTCCTTGATCGCGGTATCGAATTCGAAACGCACGCCCAGGTCGCGCGCCATGGCGGTCAGGCGGCTGGTGAACAGCTGGCAGTCGCCGGTCTCGTCGTTCGGCAGGCGCAGGCCGCCCACTAGAGTGGCGTGCTCGCCCAGCGCCGGCTCGGCCTGGCCCAGCGCGCGGCCGGCCAGCAGTTCGTATTCGACGCCGGCCTGCTTCAGGATCTCGATGTCTTTCGCTGCACTGTCGAGCTGCTTCTGGGTGCGGAACAGCTGCACGGTGCCCAGGCTGCGGCCTTCGTATTCGATGCCCGTCTCGGCGCGCAGTTCGCGGATGCAGTCGCGGCTGAATTCGGCCAGGCGCACCATGCGCTCCTTGTTGACCGCATAGCGGTCGGCGGTGCAGTTGCGCAACATCTCGAGCATCCACTGCAATTGGAACAGGCTGCCGTCCGGGCGGATCGCCAGCGGCGCGTGGCGCTGGAACAGCCATTTCGCGGCCTTCAGGGGAATGCCGGGTGCGGCCCAGGGCGAGGCATAGCCGGGCGAGATCTGGCCGGCGTTGGCGAAGCTGGTCTCCAGGGCGGGGCCGGGTTGACGGTCGATGACGGTGACGTCGTGGCCGGCCTTGGCCAGATAGTATGCCGTGGTCACGCCGACCACGCCGCTGCCCAGTACGAGAACGCGCATGTTGTCCCTTGAATCCCGAAAGGATGAGTAAAAAAGCCGGATTTAGAAAAGATTGCCATCCTACCGCGGGAAGTGGAATAATTGATTCTGTTATTAACGCGGTTTTCAGTGAAAAATCATGCGCGTCCAAAAGAATTCCAACCGCGTCCTCGACAAGATCGACCTGCACATCCTGTCCATCCTCCAGATTGATGCGCGCATCGTCATGAAGGACCTGGCCGAGCAGGTGGGATTGTCGTTGACGCCCTGTATCGAGCGGGTCAAGCGCATGGAACGCGATGGCGTGATCGCCGGCTACCACGCGCGCGTGAACCCGCAGGCGATGGGCCTGCAGATCCTGGTATTCGTCGAGATCACGCTGCACCAGAAATCCGAAAAGGCTTTTGATCGCTTCCGGCGCGCGATGCTGGGCATTCCCGAGGTGATGGAATGCCACCTGGTGTCGGGCGACTTCGACTACCTGATCAAGGCGCGCATCCCCGAGATGTCGGAATACCGCCGGCTGCTCGGCGAGATCCTGCACGTGGCCGATGCCGGCCAGTCGAAGAGCTATGTGGTGATGGAAGAGCTGAAGGAAACGCTGGCGTTGTCGATCCCGCGCTGAACTAGTAGGGCATGCGCGCCTGCCATAAAGGCCGGCGCGCATGCTTGGAAGAACGGCTTACCAGGCCATCTTGTTCCAGGTGTCGTCGCCGACGATGCCGTCCGCGCTCAATCCCTTCGAGCTCTGGAAGTTGCGCACCGCCGTCGCCGTGGCCGGGCCGAAGGCGCCGTCCACCGTGATGCCCGCGCCGCTCTCATTGAGCTGGCTTTGCACCGCGCGCACCTTGGCGCCCGAATCGCCCTGCTGGGTGAGGATGACCAGCGCCGGCCAGGTGGCGTTGCCGACGATGCCGTCCGAGCCCAGGCCATGCGAGGACTGGAAGCTCTTCACCGCGTTCTGCGTGGCGGTGTCGAAGCTGGCGTTGACGGTCAGCGAATAGCCCCACTGCTGCAGCAGGTACTGGATGGTGCGTACGCGCTCGCCCGTGTTCCCGTACTGGACCAGCGGCCAGGTGGCGTTGCTGCCGCCCCCGGTGCTGCCGGCCACCAGCGATTTATAGCGCGGCCAGTCCCAGCCCGAACCCGGGTCGGTGTGGCTCTGGCTGGCGAAGTTGACGTGGCCCTTGACGTTGTACAGCGAGTCCGAGGGCACCGCATTCCAGCCGCCGGCGCCGTCGTAGACCTTCTGGGCCAGGCTGCGCGACGCCAGGATGTCGCGCGTGAGCGCGGCCGAGGCGGTGTACATCGCGGTGGTGTACCACACCGACGGGTTGGCGACATAGCCCTCGTGCTCGATGCCGACCGTGTAGCCGTTCGAGTTCCCCACGTGCCAGGCCTTGGCCGACTCGTTCACCATCTGGGTGACCTGGCCGTCCGAGGAGCGGATCACGTAGTGGGCGCTGACGCCGGCGCTGCAGTTCTGGAACCACGAGATCGAGCCCGCGTAGGAGCCCTGGGTGGTGTGCACGGTAACGTGGCTGATGGCGGCGGTGCGGGCCGAATAATTGCAGCTGGCCGCCGGGTTCCAGATGGCGGGAGGATAGTCGGTGGAAGCGAGCGCCGGCTGCACCGAAGCGAGTATGCACAGGCCTGCGAGCAAGCCTTTCAAGAAGGTCTTCATGGATTTGGTCTCCGTATGCTGCTTTATTTTTTATTCGGGGTATCGAAAAAATCAGGCGCCGAGATCTTCGGGTCCGGCGTGCCGGTTTCGACCACGATGCGGCGGGCGGACAGCTTTTTCAGCTTGTCGCGGCCGTAGGCCTTTTCCATCTCGACGTGCTTCTGGTCGATCTCGAACTTGTCGCTCCGGCGGCCCTGGCGGATGGCCGTGAGGACTTCGTAGCTGTAGATCTGTGCGATCTCGGGCTGCGGGATGCCGCTGTAGCGCGCCACGGCGCCTTCCCAGTCGGCGAGCGGGAAGGACTTGCTCTTGCGGGTGCCGTGCTGGGCCAGCAGGGCGGCGGCGGCGCGGATGTTGGTGCGGGTGTCCGAGGCCGCCTGTTCCGGCGTGACGCGGATCAGCGCCGCGCCCTGGACCAGCGACTGGCCGAAGTGGGTGTCGTTGCGCAGGCCCATGATGCCGTAGCTGATCGGCATGCCGTGGTGCGACTCGACCTCGATTTCGGGCTCGCCGTTTTTCTTGAGCTGGCCCTTGGGGACGTGGGGGTGCCAGCGCGTCTCGGCATACGCGATCGATTGCAGCAGCTCGACCGGCACGTTGAACTCGTTCGAGGCATCCCTGAAATACTGCTTGTACTGCTTGGCCGAGACGGTCAGTTCGGCCGGCTTGCCGTCGGCGTAGGCCAGCGGCGCGCCGGCCAGCGAGGCACAGAGCGCGACCAGCAGCCGCGCCTTGGTGGTGAGTTTCATTGCTTGTCTCCAGTCTTATTGGCTATGCCCCGGCGAACGGCCGGGGAGGGTGCTCCGGAGCGGCAAAATGACATACCGTTTCCGTGCCTGAGAAGTATATGCACACTCAGCAATAAGAAACGCTAAGCGTTTGATTCAAAACAATATTTCTTCAGAAATGAATCGTGCGCAAGGTGCCACTGAAAGTCGGTACATAAGCGCGCATTAAGGGTCCTTAATGGGCGGTTATCGCTCCATGCGATACGCATAATGGCAGGCGCGCAGGCGGCGTCGCGGCCGGTGCAAGCTGGCTAACCCGTTCACGGCGCGGCTGGCGGTACAATATCGAATTCACCATTCTTCGAACACGAGATCGCCATGGCCGTCAATTCCCCCCTGCCAGTCGCAGCTGAGCTGAAACCCGTCAACGGTATCGAGATCGGCTTTGCCGAAGCCGGTATCAAGAAGCCCAACCGCAAGGACCTGCTCGTGATGAAGCTGGCCGAGGACGCGACCGTGAGCGGCGTCTTCACGCTGAACCGCTTCTGCGCCGCACCGGTCCAGGTGAGCAAGGCCCACCTCGAAGCCGTCAGGAACGGCGGCAAGCCGATCCGCGCGCTGGTGGTCAATACCGGCAACGCCAACGCCGGCACGGGCGAGACTGGCCTGGCCAATGCGCAGGCCACCTGTCTCGAGGTGGCCAGGCTGCTGGGCCTGGAGCCGCAGCAGGTGCTGCCGTTCTCCACCGGCGTGATCCTGGAGCAGCTGCCGCTGCCGAAGATCGTCGCCGGCCTGCCGGCGGCTTGCGCCAACCTGAAGGCCGACAACTGGTTCAACGCCGCCGAGGCGATCATGACCACCGACACCCAGCCGAAGGCCGCGTCGACCACCGTCACCATCGGCGGCCACAGCGTCACCATGACCGGCATCAGCAAGGGCGCCGGCATGATCAAGCCGAACATGGCGACCATGCTGGGCTACCTCGCGATCGACGCCAAGGTCGCCCAGCCGGTGCTCGACGAACTGGTCAAGCACGCGGCCGACCACTCCTTCAACAGCATCACCATCGACGGCGACACCTCGACCAACGATTCCTTCATCGTCGTCGCCACCGGCGCCGGTTCCCTGGTGGTCGATACCGCCGGCGGCGTCGAATACGAAGCACTGAAGGATGCGGTAACGAGCATCTCGCGCAACCTGGCGCAGCAGATCATCCGCGACGGCGAAGGCGCGACCAAGTTCATGACCATCACGGTGGAGCAGGGCCGCGACGTCCAGGAATGCCGCAAGATCGCCTATTCGATCGCCCACTCGCCGCTGGTGAAGACCGCCTTCTTCGCCTCGGACCCGAACCTGGGCCGCATCCTGGCCGCCGTCGGCTATGCCGGCGTGGACGACCTCGACGTCACCACGCTCGACCTGTACCTGGACGACGTATTGGTGGCCAAGAACGGCGGCCGCAACCCGGACTACAAGGAAGAAGACGGCCAGCGCGTCATGAAGCAGTCGGAGATCACGGTGCGCGTCACGCTCGGCCGGGGCGAGGCCGCGGCCACGGTCTGGACCTGCGACCTGTCGCACGACTACGTGTCGATCAACGCCGACTATCGTTCGTAAGCGGCCCCGATGACGCCGCTGGAACAGTTCCTGCACCGCGCCGAAGCCCTGCTGGCGCGGGTGGAAGCGGTGCTGCCGCCAGCCGTGCCGCGCGAGCCGGACTGGAAGCGCAGCTTCGCCTTCCGCTGGCGGCGCCGCGCCAATGGCGGCGGCAACTACCTGCAGCCGGTGCTGCATGCGTCCACCATCCGGCTGGACGACCTGCACCACGTCGAGGCGCAGAAGCGCCAGATCGAGCAGAACACCCGCCAGTTCGTGCTGCGCCGCCCGGCCAACAACGTGCTGCTGACCGGCGCGCGCGGCACCGGCAAGTCGTCCCTGATCAAGGCTTGCCTGAACGGCTTTGCAGAGCAGGGCCTGCGCCTGATCGAAGTCGACAAGGCCGATCTCGCCGACCTGCCCGACATCGTCGACCTGGTGGCGGGCCGGCCCGAGCGCTTCGTGGTCTTCTGCGACGACCTGTCGTTCGAGGAGGGCGAGGCCGGCTACAAGGCGCTGAAGGTGGCGCTCGACGGCAGCATCGCGGCGCAGTCGGACAATGTGCTGATCTACGCCACCTCGAACCGGCGCCACCTGCTGCCCGAAAAGCATGCGGACAACGCCGGCTACCGCCCTGGCGAGGACGGCGACCTGCACCCGGGCGAGACGGTGGAAGAGCGCATCTCGCTGTCGGAGCGCTTCGGCCTGTGGCTGTCGTTCTATCCGTTCCGGCAGGACGACTACCTCGGCATCGCGGCGTACTGGCTGGCCAGCTTCGGCTGTACGCCGCAGCAGGTCGAGGCGGCGCGGCCGGAGGCGCTGCAATGGGCCTTGCAGCGCGGCTCGCGCTCGGGCCGCGTGGCCTGGCAGTTTGCGAAAGACTATGCCGGCCGCCTGCCGGACAATGGACACGATGAGTAAAGCAGAAGCACAACCGGTCGACGTCGCGGTCGGCATCCTGATGCGTCCCAACGGCGACGTGCTGCTGGGCCAGCGGCCCGAAGGCAAGCCCTACGCCGGCTACTGGGAGTTCCCGGGCGGGAAAGTCGAAGCGGGCGAGGACATCTTCCACGCCCTGCAGCGCGAGTTCGTCGAGGAACTGGGCGTGCAGGTCGTGAGCGGCGAGGCCTGGTGCTGCGTCGAGCACGTCTACGAGCACGCCCACGTGCGCCTGTATTTCTACATCTGCCGGGAGTGGGCGGGCGAGCCGCAAAGCCTGGAAGGGCAGGCCTTTGCCTGGCAGGGCGCCTATAGTGTGGCGCCGCTGCTGCCGGCGACGATTCCGCTGCTCGAGTGGCTGGACCGAGTGCGTTTCGCACCGACGCAGGGGTGATGGCGCCGCGCCGTATCCTGGGCATCGTGCTGGCCTGCATCGCGCTGGCGGCGTTCGGTGTCGGCGTACGCGGCGGCTGGCATCTCATGCAAGACTATGTGGCCGCTGCCGAGGCCCGCGCGCACTAATGCATGTGCGGGCGTGTCCCGCGTCAGTCGTCGGCCAGCGGATCGTCCTGGTTCTCGTTCGGCGCCGCACCGGGGATCGTGTACTTTTCCTCGGCCCAGGCGCCCAAGTCGATCTGCTTGCAGCGTTCGGAACAGAACGGGCGGAACTTATTGGCGGGGGTCCATTCGACCTTCTTGCCACAGGTCGGGCACGCAACGACAGTCATACCATTACCAATCAAGAATCAGAAATTACAGAGGGTCAGCTCGAAGCGCACGTCTTCTTCCAGCGCCTTGGGCTTGCAGTCGCCGTCCTGGCTGGTAAAACGCACCCACAGCATGTATTTATTGGCCGAGATCTCGGGGATCGCGCCCAGCTTGTCGTCGATCGACAGGCGCAGCATCTGGTACACCTTACCCTGCAGCATCTGCTGGTAGCTGCCGCCGTTGGCCACCATGGGCACCGGACCGCCCGAGTCGCGCAGCAGGCGCAGCACCAGCGACAGCGCCTCGAACAGCGGCGCCAGCGGTGCGAACCATTTCATGATGTCGGCATGGCGCTGGGCGCCGGGACGCTGTTGCCACGCGTGGTAGGAGGGCAGGTCGAATTCGGAGGCGCCGCCGGGAATGATGGTGCGGCCGCGGATGCTCATCAGCCACTCGTTGTCGCGCACGTTCTGGCCGGTCTTGCCCTGCGCGCCCACCAGGGCGCTGCTGACGCTGTCGAGCTCGGCCAGCACGGCGTCGAGCGCCTCGGCCGCCACGTTCGGATTGCTCCGGTAAGCCATCAGGCTTTGCTTCTGGCGTTCGAGTTCCTGCAAGAGGTCGGATTTCAGGTCGGCGCGGCCAGCCACTTCCAGCATGTCGAATATCGTGGCGAGCGCCACGTGATGCTGCATGGGATGTTCTTGCTGCACAAAGAACTTGAATTTCTCGTACAAATCTTCCAGCCGCAACAACGTGCGAATCCGCTCGTTGAAAGGATATTCGTAGACGATCAAAGTAACATTCCCCTGAATGTGGGCTGGAGAGCAACCCTGTGATTCTGAACCATGCAGCGCAAAATTACAAATAGCGCATTGACTTTATTGGTTTTCATGGCGTCCGGGCCCTGGCCAGGCCGAGATACAGGGCGTGCAGGGCCTCGACCTGGGGGCGCAACCGGTCCAGTCCGTCGTCGTTGACGATGATGTCGTCGGCCGCGGCCCGGCGCTGTGCGCGCGTGACCTGGGCCGCCATGACGGCGCGCACCTGCTCTTCGCTCAGGCTGTTGCGCGCCATGACACGCGCCACCTGCAGCTCTTCCGGGCAGTCGATCGCCAGCACCCGCGTGACGCGCTCGCGCCAGGTGCCCGATTCGATCAGGAGCGGCACCACATAGATGACGTAGTCGCCGGTGGCGATGCTGGCCGCCGCTGCGGTCGCGTCGCGGATGCGCGGGTGCAGGATGGCTTCCAGGCGCGCGCGCGCGGTCGCGTCCGAGAACACCAGGGCGCGCATCCTGGCGCGGTCGAGGGCGCCGTCCGGCGTGGCGAACGCGTCGCCGAATTCGGCTACCAGGGCCGGCATGGCCGCGCCGTGGGGTGCGGTGAGCGCATGCGCGATCGCATCGGTGTCGATGACCGCGGCGCCATGCGCCGCGAACATGTCGGCCACCGTGGTCTTGCCGCAGCCGATGCCGCCGGTGAGCCCGACCGAGAACGCGAGCGAGGCAGTCATGTCAGCCGGCGACCACGGCCTGGATCTGCTGGCTGATCTGGCTGCCATACAGAAGCGCGATCAGGCCGGCCGCCGCCAGGTAGGGACCGAAGGGGATCGGCTTGTCGCGGCCGCGCTTGGCGAGCACGATCAGGCTGATGCCCACCACCGCGCCCACCACCGAGGACAGCAGGATGATGGTCGGCAGCATCGCCCAGCCCAGCCAGGCGCCCAGCGCCGCGAGCAGCTTGAAGTCGCCGTAGCCCATGCCTTCCTTGCCGGTGACGAGCTTGAACAGCCAGTACACCGCCCACAGCGCCAGGTAGCCGGCGGCCGCGCCGATCACGGCGTCCTGCAGCGGCACGAAGGTGCCGTGCAGGTTCACCAAGAGGCCGGCCCACAGCAGCGGATAGGTCAGGTCGTCGGGCAGCAGCTGGGTGTCGATGTCGATGAAGGTCATCGCCACCAGCAGGTAGAGGAAGAGCAGGGTGGCCAGGCCCGCCATGCCGCTGCCGAAGGTCCAGACCAGCACGCCGGAGAGCACGCCGGTGAGCAGCTCGATGGCCGGGTAGCGCGCCGAGATCGGGGCCTTGCACTTGCTGCACTTGCCGCGCAGCGCCAGCCAGCTCACGACCGGGATGTTTTCCAGCGCCGTGATCTGGTGGCCGCAATGCGGGCAGGCGGAACGGGGCACCATCAGGTTGTAGCGGCCGGTATGAGGCGGCTCCTTGCCGCTTTCCTGGGCCACGTAATTGTCGGACTCGCGCTGCATCATCTTCGGGATGCGGTGGATGACCACGTTCAGGAAGCTGCCGATGAGCAGCCCGAACAGGACAGCCACGATGGTCGCGCCCAGGTTGGCGGGTGCGGCAAACAGGAAGGATTCCACGGGCATGGCGGTGAGGTCCGATCAATAAGGGTCGAAAAGATTCTTTACATCAACCTATTGTAGAGGTTTCCCCGCGATTTGGCGAAGCCTGAACACAGCGCTGCCGGGCTGCCTGCCTCTGGCGCCTGATTGTGGGGGATCATGGGACAAACGTGGCGCGCGGCTACGCTGGATTTTTCCGCCACTGCCGGGTGACTGCGATGCCGCGCGCAAACTTTACCTTCATTAATCACGCCTGCTTCATGGTGCGCACCGATGGCGCCCTCCTGGTGTCCGATCCCTGGTGCGAGGGCAGCGTCCTCGACGGCGCCTGGGACCTGGTCGACGGCTCGACCAGCAGCGCCGCCCTGATCGAGGAGCTCGGCGCCGCCGGCGTGCCGGTCTATATATGGTGCTCGCGCGCCCAGCCCGACCGCTTCTCGCTGCCTTTCCTGAAACGCTTCCGCGCCGAATTCCGCGGCATCGCCACTTTCCTCTACCGCCCCGGGCGCGACATGCGCATCGGCGACGAATTGCGGCGCTTGCGCCTGCCCGTGGCCGAATGCCCCGACGGCGTCACCGTCGGCCTGGCCGGCGACTTGCGCCTGACGGCAATCGCCAACGGCGACGGCGACACCGCCTGCCTCATCGGCTGCGCCGGGCGCACCATCCTGAACCTGGGCGAGCGCGCGCTCGTCACGGCTGCCGCCTGCCAGGCCGCCGCGCCGCGCATCGCCCGGCTGGCCCCGCGCATCGACCTGCTGCTCACGGGCTTCGGCAGCATGGGCTGGTGCGGCAACCCCGATGGCTTCGCCGAGCGCGAAGCGGCCGGCAACGCGGCGGTGGAGCGCCTGGCGCTGCAGGTCGAGGCCTTCCGGCCGAAGATGGTCGTGCCGGTCGCCTCGTTCGCCCGCTTCGCGCGGGCCGACAATGCCTGGCTCAACGGCGGCAGGCTGGCGCCGGCCGACCTGCTGGAAGCGCCGCGCCTGGAGGGCGTGCGCGGCTTGCTGCGCTTCCTGGCGCCGGGCGGCAGCATCGACCTGCAGCGCGATACGCCCGCATCGCTGGCGCCCATCCACCACCTGGCGCTGGCGCACTGGACCGATTGCTGGCGCAAGCGTCCGGCCCCGCTGCCCGGACCACAGCAAGCCTCGCTGGGCGAGCTCAAGGCCGCCTTCACCCGCTACCGCGAGCGCGTCGCGGCGGCCACCCACCTGCTGCCGCAACTGCTGGAAACCCTTGGCCTGCTGCGGCCGCTGCGGGTACACCTGCCCGACCTGCGCCAGAACGTCGAACTGTCCTACCGCCACGGCCTGCGCATGCTGCCGCGCGAAACGGCGGCGCACGTGGCCATGTTCTCGGGCACCGCGCTGCAGCTGCTGCGCCTGGAAGACGGTTTCGATACCGTGTACGCGGGAGGGTGCTTCTGGACGCTGCGGCGCAGCGGCTTGTCCGCCTTCGGGCGCTTCTTCCTGCCCCAGCGCATGGCCCGGCGCGGCGCCGACCGCCACCGGCCGCTGGCGATGGGCGGCTTCCTGCTGCGCGTCTTGCTGGGCAAGATGACGCGGCAGGTGCAGGCGGCGCTGCGCTAGGGCGCCGCCTGCTTCCCCGTCCCGGTTCAGCCTGCGGCCGGGTGCGCACCCTTGCGGGTGCGCCAGAGCGAGTACAGGATGCCCGATGCGATCAGCGCGCCGGTCACGGCCAGCGACAGCGTTGCCGGTACCTTGCCGCCGAACACGAAGTCGCCCAGGAAGATCTTCGAGCCGATGAACACCAGCACCGCTGCCAGCGAATACTTCAGGTAGCTGAAGCGCTCGACCATGGCGGCCAGTGCAAAGTAGAGCGCACGCAGGCCCAGCACGGCGAAGATGTTCGAGGTGTACACGATGAACGGATCGCTCGTGATCGCAAAGATCGCCGGCACGCTGTCGACCGCGAACACCACGTCGGTCAGCTCGACCATGCACAGGGCAAGGAACAGCGGCGTGGCCCACAGCAGCGTCTTGCCAGGCCGCGCCGGATCGGGCTGGCGCACCAGGAAGGCATTGCCGTGCAGCTCGGGCGTGATGCGCAGGTGGCGCCGTAGCCAGGCCAGCACCGCGCTGTCGCGGATGTCGTTGCTGCCGGTGGTCACGAAGAACATGCGGATACCGGTGAGCACCAGGAAGGCGCCGAACAGATAGAGCGTCCAGTAATAGCTCTCCACCAGCGCGGAGCCGGCGCCGATCATGATGCCGCGCGTGACGATCACGCCGACGATGCCCCAGAACAGCACCCGGTGCTGGTACAGGGGCGGGATCGCCAGCGTCGCGAAGATCAGCGAGATCACAAAGATGTTATCCAGCGACAGGCTCTTCTCGATCAGGAAGCCCGTGTAGAAATGCAGGCCCTTCTCGCTGCCCAGCTCGAACCATACCCACAGCCCGAAGGCCAGGCCCGCCGTCAGGTAGAGCGCCGACAGCTTCAGGCTTTCCTTGACCCCGATGACATGGTCGCGCTTGTTCAGTACGCCGAGGTCGAAGGCCAGCAGCACCACCACGATCGTCAGGAACACCAGCCAGGTCCAGGCCGGTGTTCCCAACCAGATAGCATTGAACATGTCCATGACGATCTCCTTGCAGGCCGGCGCTTAGCCGGCAACTTCCTCGAGCGGGAGTGGGGCATCGGGCCGGGCCTGGCCGAACCAGGCCCGGGCGGCGCGCCGCACCAGCGTGGTTTCGCGTCCGTCCAGGTGGCCGTCCGCATGGATGATGTCGACCATGGCTTTCCACAGGCGCAGCTGCAGCAGCGGATCGCGGATCTCGGCCAGCAAGCCGTCGAGCAGGACCGGGTCGATCTCGACCATGCCCGCATGGCGGTTGGCCGCGGCGCACAGCAGGTCTTCGCACAGCTGGCGCAAGGTGCGGTCGAAGGTGGCGTCGTCGACCCCGGCCGTTCCGATAAAGGGGCAGGCGTGCATGGCGCGCACCTCGGACGGATCGAGATGGCCGTCGACGATCATGCCCAGGGCAAGGATGCGGCTGACGGCTTCCGGACTGTTGACTGCGTAGACTTGCATGGCGATCTCCTCAAGTGGTTGGTGAAATCACTATAGGGATCGGCAATGCGAAAGTAAAATCGATTAATCTTTCGAGATAAGACAGGTTTTTCGATGTGTTCGCCGCCGGCGCGTGCCGGCCTGGGAGAGGGCGCGGCGCCGCCGGGGCCGGCGGCGCGCGCAGGGGAGAACTAGACCACCGAACCCAGCTTGAAGATCGGCATATACATCGCAATCACCAGGCCGCCAATCAGTACGCCCAGGATCACCATGATCAGCGGCTCCATCAAGGAAGACAGCCCCGCCACCGCCTCGTCGACTTCCTCTTCGAAGAAGTCCGCCACCTTGCCCAGCATGGCGTCGAGCGAGCCGGATTCCTCGCCGATCTGCACCATCTGGATCACCATGTTGGGGAACACGTTCACGTTCTGCATCGACAGCGTCAGGCTGGTGCCGGTGCTGACCTCGTTCTGGATCTTGCGGGTCGCTTCCAGGTAGACCGCGTTGCCGGAGGCGCCGCCGACCGAGTCGAGCGCTTCGACCAGCGGCACGCCGGCGGCGAACATGGTCGACAGGGTGCGGGTCCAGCGGGCGATGGTGGCCTTGCGGATCACCGCGCCGAAAATGGGCAGGCGCAGCATGATGCGGTCCATCGCCTGCTGCATCTTGAGCGAGCGCTGCCAGGCCTGGAAGAAGAAGTACAGGCCGCCGAAGATCGAGCCGAAGATCAGGTACCACCAGGTCACGAAGAATTCCGACATCGCCATCACGATCAGGGTCGGGGCGGGCAGGTCGGCGCCGAAGGTCTTGAACACTTCCTTGAAGGCCGGGACCACCCAGATCATGATCACGGCCGTGACGACGAAGGCGATCGCGATGATCGAAATCGGGTACATCAATGCCGACTTGATCTTGGCCTTGATGGCCAGGGTCTTTTCCTTGTAGATCGCCAGGCGGGTGAGCAGGTCTTCCAGGATACCGGCCTGTTCGCCCGCGCCTACCAGGTTGCAGAACAGCGGGTCGAAATACAGCGGGTACTTGCGGAAAGCGTTGTTCAGGCTGGTGCCGGTCTCGACGTCATTGCGCAGGTCCATGATCAGCTTGGACATCGAGGGGTTGGCGTGGCCCTTGCCGACGATGTCGAAGGCCTGCAGCAGCGGCACGCCGGCCTTCATCATGGTGGCCAGCTGGCGCGTGAACAGGGTCAGGTCCTTGTCGGTGATCTTCTTGCCGCTGCGGTAGGCCTTCTTCTTGACCTTGGTGACCAGGATGCCCTGGCGGCGCAGCGTGACGTTGACGATCGCCTCGCCGCCTGCGCGCAGTTCGCCGCGCACGGTCTTGCCGGTCTTGTCCTTGCCTTCCCAGGCGTAGACCGATTCCTTGACCTGCGCGCCGCTGCGGCTCCGGGTGGGTAGGGAGGTTGCCATAGTCATTTGCCTATTCGTTGGTGCAGCCGAGCACTTCTTCGAGGCTGGTCAGCCCCTGTTTGACTTTCATCAGGCCCGAGCGGCGCAGCGAGTTCACGCCTTCCTTCTCGGCCTGTTCGGCGATCTGCATGGAGTTGCCGTGCGCCAGGATCAGCGACTCGATCGCCGGGGTGATCGGCATGATCTGGTAGATGCCCACGCGGCCCTTGTAGCCGGAGCCCAGGCAGCGGTCGCAGCCCGCCGGGCCGTAGGGCTTCCAGCTGCCGTCCAGGTCGGCCTCGCGGTAGCCGGCGGCGACCAGCGCCTCGCGCGGCGTCTCGAGCGGCTGCTTGCAGGTGCACAGGCGGCGCGCCAGGCGCTGCGCCGTGATCAGGATGACGGACGAGGCGATGTTGAAGGGCGCCACGCCCATGTTCATCAGGCGCGTCAGGGTCGAGGGCGCGTCGTTCGTGTGCAGGGTCGAGAACACCATGTGGCCGGTCTGGGCGGCCTTGATCGCGATGTCGGCGGTTTCCAGGTCGCGGATCTCGCCGACCATGATGATGTCGGGATCCTGGCGCAGGAAGGATTTCAGCGCGACCGGAAAGGTGAGGCCGGCCTTGTCGTTGACGTTGACCTGGTTCACGCCGGGCAGGTTGATCTCGGCCGGGTCTTCCGCGGTCGAGATGTTGATGCCCGGCTTGTTCAGCACGTTCAGGCAGGTGTACAGCGACACCGTCTTGCCCGAGCCGGTCGGGCCGGTCACCAGCACCATGCCGTAGGGGCGCGAGATGGCGTCCAGCAGCAGGGCCTTCTGGTCCGGGTCGTAGCCGAGCGCGTCGATGCCCATCTGGGCCTGGGTGGCGTCCAGGATACGCATGACGGTCTTTTCGCCGAACAGGGTCGGCAGGGTCGACACGCGCAGGTCGATGGTGCGGGTCGGGCCCATGACCAGGCGCATGCGGCCGTCCTGCGGCACGCGCTTTTCCGAGATGTCGAGCTTGGCCAGCACCTTGATGCGCGAGACCAGCTTTTCGCGGATCGACAGCGGCGGCGAGGCATGGTCGCGCAGCACGCCATCGACGCGCATGCGGATCCGGTAGTATTTTTCGTAGGGCTCGAAGTGGATGTCCGAGGCGCCCATCTGCACCGCGTCCATCAGGATCTTGTTCAGGAAGCGCACGATCGGCGCGTCCTCGACCTCGTTGGTGGCGTCCGGCGGCGCCAGCGCCTGCGCTTCCTCTTCGGCGAACTCGATTTCCGCTTCTTCGCCGGCCAGCTCGTTCAGGCTCTGCTCGGCGCTCTTGGCCAGGCCGGCCAGCAGCTTGAGCAGGACGTCGTGGGCCACGATCACCGGTTCTACCGAGGCTTCGCTCTGGAACTTGATCTGGTCCAGGGCCTGGGTATTGGTCGGGTCGGACAGCGCCACCGACATCTTGTTGCCGCGCTTGGCCAGCGCGATGACGCGCTGGGCCTGCATCAGCTTGGCGTCGATGGCGGTGAGGGGGAAGGCTTCCGGCGCGAAGCTCGACAGGTCGAGCAGGGGGTAGCCGAAGGTCTCGGCGCAGAAGGCGGCCAGGGCGCCCGCGTCGATGATGGCGCTCTCGAGCAGGGCGTCGATGAAGGCCGTCTTGTCGGCCGCCGCCTTCTTTTGCAGCGCGTCGGCCTGCCCCACGCTCAGCCGGCTGGCCTGGACCAGCGCGCGCGCCAGTCCGGACAGTTGCGTGCCGGTCGTCGTGTTGGGGAGGACTGCTGCCATATGCGCCGTGTGAAGGAGGGCCGGAAAAGGGGAAACAATGCGGGAAGGATTGTTTGGATGATGCCTACAGGCATCAATTTTGTAAAGGATTTGTACCCTTGTAGATGCGTGCGCGCCACGCCGGCGCACCGGCAGCGCCGCGTTCATGGTGCACCCGACAAGCCTTGTGGTTGGGCCGACAAGGATTATGGTTCAGGCGACAAGGGAAGGTCTTGACGGCGCCGGACGCATCAGCTTGACCAGGCGGATGGCCTGGTTCTCGACCTGCACCACCTCGATGACACAATCGGCCAGCCTCAGGGCGATCGGCGCGTCGGGGATTTCCTGCAGCACTTCCAGCAGCAGGCCGTTGACGGTGCGCGGGCCGTCCAGCGGCAGGTCCAGGCCGAGCTGCTTGTTGATGTCGCGCAGCGGGGTGCTGCCGGCGATCAGGCATTCGCCATGCGCATCCCAGCTCGCCGCGTCGCACACTTCGCCTTGCGTCTGCGGCGTGGTGAAGTTGCCGACCATTTCCTCGATGATGTCGTCGAGCGTGACCAGCCCCTGCACCTCGCTGTATTCGTCGACGATGATGCCCAGCCGCTCGTGCGCTTCCTGGAAATGCTGGAGCTGGTCGAGGGCGCGCGTGTCCTCGGGGATGAAATAGGGCGGCGCCAGCAGGGCGCGCAAGTGGGCCGTACCCAGCTCGCCCGGCTCGCGCAGCAGCCCGAGCGCCTTGCGCACGTGCAGGATGCCGGCGATGCGGTTGATCTCGCCCTCGAACACGGGCAGCGCGTTGTGGGAGCTGGTCGCCAGCGTGGCGAGGATGGTGTCGATCGGGTCATGCAGGTCGATCGCTTCGATCTGGCTGCGCGGGGTCATGATGTCGTCGACCTTGACCGATTCCAGGTCGAACAGGTTGAGCAGGATGCTGCGGTGCTTCTGCGGGATGAAGCTGCCGCCCTCGAGCACCACCGAGCGCAGTTCCTCGCGCGACAGGCGCTGGCGCGCGGCGTCCGGCGCGGTCGAAATGCGCAGCAGCTGCAAGAGGCCGCGCACGAACAGGTTGACGAAGGAAATCAAGGGACGCCCCAGGCGCATCAAGGCCTTGAGCGGCAGGCTGGTGGCCACCGCGATCGGTTCCGGGTAGGTGGCGCCGATCACCTTGGGCGCGACTTCGGCAAACACGATCAGCAGGAAGGCCACGGCCGCCGCGGCCCCGGTGATCACGCTTTCCTCGGCGCCGAACAGGCGGATCGCGACCACCGTGAGCAGGGCGGCGCACATGGCGTTGAGCAGGACGTTCGCGATCAGCACCAGGGACAGGAAGCGGTCGGTGCGGTCGAGCAGCCAGAGGGAAGTGATGGCGCCGCGGTTGCCGCGGCCGGCCAGGTGGCGCAGTCGGTATTTATTGGCGGCCATCAGGGCCGTTTCCGTCATCGCGAAGAAGGCGGAAAACAGGATCAGCAGCGCGAGTGCCAGCACGAGCACCCACAAAGGGACGGTATCCAAGGGTCACCGTGAAGGAGCTTGCGGGGTATTGAGTTTAAGGCAAGCTGGGGTGGGGGGCAAGCGGGGGGGGTGAAGCAGGTGGTGCAAGGATGCGCCAGGGGTAGTCGGGCAAGATGGGGTCCCGGCCTTCGCCGGGACCCAGGTTCGTAGCAAGCCGCCAACGCCCGCGGTAGCCGCTACGATGAGAACAACTTAACGCAGCGCCAGGCGCTTGCCCGCGGCATCGCCCACCGGCGCACCCGCTTCCAGCTTGAACACCGACAGCGCCCCGGTCAGCTGGGTGGTCTGCTCGGTGAGCGACTCCGCCGCCGCCGACGCTTCTTCGACCAGCGCCGAATTCTGCTGGGTCATCTCGTCGATGCTGCCGATGGCGCGGCCGATTTCGTCGATGCCGGCGCTCTGGCGGGCGCCGGCGGCGCTGATTTCCATCATGATCGCCTGCACCTTGCGCACCGATTCCACGATCTGGCCCATGGTGACGCCGGCTTCGTCCACCAGCACGCTGCCGGCCGAGACCTTGGCCACCGAGTCGCCGATCAGGCCCTTGATTTCCTTGGCCGCCGCCGCCGAGCGCTGCGCCAGGTTGCGCACTTCGCCTGCAACGACCGCGAAACCGCGGCCCTGTTCGCCGGCGCGCGCCGCTTCCACGGCCGCATTGAGCGCCAGGATGTTGGTCTGGAAGGCGATGCCGTCGATGACCGAGATGATCTCGACGATCTTGTTGGCCGAGCTGTTGATGTCGCCCATGGTGGTGACCACGCCGCCCACCACCTGGCCGCCGCGGGTGGCGATATCGGTCGCGGTTTCCACCAGTGCGTTGGCCTGGTTGGCGGCGCTGGCGTTCTCGCGCACGGCGCCGGTCAGTTCTTCCATCGAACGGCTGGTGCGGTCCAGGCTCGCGGCCTGCGATTCGGTGCGCTGCGCCAGGTCGGCATTGCCGCTGGCGATTTCGGCGCTGGCCAGCGCGATGGTGTCGGCCGAGGCCTTGATCTCCGCGACCAGGGTCGCCAGGCGGCCGCGCATGTCCTTCAGCGCCACCAGCAGGCTGCTGTCGTCGCCGGCTTCGATGCGGATCTCGGTCGACAGGTCGCCGGAGGCCACTGCGCGTGCGATCTCGCGCGCATAGGCCGGCTCGCCGCCGAGCTGGGCCCAGATGGTGCGCACCACGAACCACGAGATCACGGCCAGGCAGGCGATCACCACCAGGGCGGTGAGCAGCATCGACATCATGACCTTGTTCACGCTGTTCTTGCTGTCCTCGATGCCGGTGGCGAACTGGCGCTGGGCCGCTTCGTTGACCTTGGCCAGGTCGGTGTTGAGCACCGCCAGCGAGGACTGCATCTTGCCGACGACCGCCTGCGGGTCGCCTTGCTCCATCTCGAGCATGATGCGCGCGGCCGACAGGGCCGGGGCGTAGTAGGCGTCGAATTCCTTGCCCAGGCGGGTGCCGGTCTCGAGCTGGCCCGGGATGGCCTTGAATTTGTCCAGTTTTGCGCGCAGCTTGCCAGCCTGCTCGCCGACCTGGCCGATCTTTTCCTTGTCGCCCTCGGCGACGGCGTCACGGAAGCCGTCGGCCACGGCCGCGACGTCCAGGGTCAGCGCCTTGGCGGCGTCCAGGACCGGGTAGTCGACGCTGGCGGTCGTGGTGATCGAACGGAGTGCGCCGTTCGCGATCATCGCGCTCGCGCCGGCACCCAGGCCGAAAATAATGGCGGAAATGACGGGCAGTGCCCAGATCCTGCGCTTGATGCTCATGGTTGTCTCCAGAATGCAGAAACCGCCGCGGGTGGTCATACCGGCGGCGGGTGATGCTGACGGTTGATCCGTTTATGGTGCGGTGTAGACGACTTTGACGGTCGCGTCGACTGCGCTCTTCTCGATGTAGCCGATGGCCTTCGGGTTGGCGGCGACGGCAGCCTTGACGGCGGCGTTGTCGGCGACTTCCTTCGGCATCGTGGCCTTGCCGGTGAACACCAGCTTGGACCACAGGGCCTTGGCCTGGGCCGCGTCCTTGTCCGCGACCTTCTTGTAGAACTCGGCGCGGACCGGGGCGGAGTCGGCCTGGTCGACCGGCGTCATCGACGACGACTTACCCAGGAAGAACTGGGCGACCTGCTCCTTGGTCATCGACGATTCGGCGGCCTTCGGGCTGACCACGACCACTACTTCGGCCAGGGCCGGCGCGGCGGAGCCCAGGGTAGCGGCTGCGAACAGTGCTGCAATAATCTTGTTCATGGTCGCTCCTTAGAAGACGAAATCGAGGGCGACGGCGCCGACGGTCACGGTGTCGTTGAAGCCGGGCTGCGCATTGATGAACAGGCCGTTGCCGTTCTTCGGCTTGATGCGGTCGACCTGGGCTTTCAGTGCGACCGAGCTGGCGAAGTCCCAGCGCACGCCGATCGTGTTGGTCGACTGCTCGCCCTGTCCCACGCCGGTGTTCGGCAGGCGGCGCACGCCGGCGCCGAGCGCCTGCATGGTCGGGGTGCAGGCGGCCGGGAAGCCGGCCGGGCAGGCGGCGCGCACGGTGTTGACGATGGCGCTGTCGACCTTCAGGTTGCTGTGGGTGACGTATGGCAGGAATTTGCCGATGCGGTAGCCGCCCATCACGTACCAGGCGCTGGTGTCGTTGATATAGGTCTCGGACTTGCGCTTGGCGAATTCGGTCTGGACGACGATGTTATTCCAGTCCATCGACAGGCCTAGCGAGCTGAAGCGCGCGCGCTTTTCCTTGGCTTCGATCTCGGCAGCCAGCGGAGCCAGTTCCGGGAAGCGGTAGCCGGCGGCGGCGGCGCGCAGGCCACCGACCAGGGTGTTGAGCGAGACCGAGTCGTCGATCGTGATCTTGCCGGTGGCGTGGCCGGCGCGGACGGTGAACGGGCCGTGTTCGGCGCTCACGTTGACGGCGGCCAGCTCCTTGCCCTGGGCGTGGATGTTGCCCGAGATCGGCGACTTCACGCGGCCATAGGCCAGCTGCGAGGTCACGGTGGTGTCGCCGAAGCTGTGCTGCCAGGTGACGTCGGCGCCGTCGATGCTGTTGAACGGCACCTGCGAATACACTTCCGCCGGTGGGCGCAGCATGTTGTTGGCGTAGCCGACGTTGCGGTAGTCCGAGATCATGAAGACCGGCAGGCCGACGCGGCCGACGCGCACGCTGATCTCGTCCGAGATGCGGGCCTTGGCAAATGCCCAGCTCAGTTCGGCGCCGTAGTTCTCTTCGGCGTCCTTGCGCACCAGGCCCTGGGCGGTCAGCGACAGCCAGCTGTTGACCGGCATGTCGGCCTGCAGGCCGAGGTTCGAATCGATACCGGTGCGGAAGTCTTTCGACGAGCCTTCGGCCTGGTTCGGACGTGCGAACTCGGCCTTGTCGGTATCGGCATAGGTCAGGGCGCCGGTACCGAAGCCGCTGATCTTGACGGATGGGAAGCCAGCGCTTTCCTGCGCGAAGCTCGTGGAAGCTGCCAGCGGAAACGCCAGCAGGGTAGCAATCAAACGTTTTTTCATGATGATTCTTGTTGCGCTCAATGTTGCATACAGCTGCTTGGGAAAGGCGGTGCGGCCAAAGCAGCGAGCAGGCAGCACCGTGAAACACTGGAAATCATTCTATCCAGTGGGCAATTTTTCCCGCAACATATTGATGAGAATCAGTGAGAATTTCTGTAGGATTAGTACTACACTGTTGTTAGATTGAAACAGTGCATTGTCAGAATTAATTCCACCAATGACAAGTCGTGCCGGCGGCCGGGAGCCGGGCCTGCACGGCCTCGTGGATAAGGCCGGCCTTGACGGCTTCGTCGGCGTCGAAGATGCGCGCGTTGCCAAACAGGTTGGCGTGGATGTCGGTGGGGGTGCCGGCCTCGGTGGTGGCGTCGAGCACGGCCTTGGCATAACGTTCGGCGTCGAAGTCGAGGCAGTCGCGCCATTCGGACACGCGGGCGTGGTCGGCCGCGGCCAGGCTGCCGAAGCCCCAGTGCAGCGGGTGGATCAGGAAGCGGGTGCCGGGGCAGGCATAGCGTTTTCGCCCGGCCAGGAAGATCACCACGGCGACTGACTCGACGCTGCCGATGTTGTGGGTGGTGAGCGGCACCGGGAGCGATTTCAGGAAGAAATAGAGCGCGAAGCCGGCCGTCATGTTGCCGCCTTCGCTGGACATGTGGAGTTCGATCTCGGTGGCGCCATTTTGCAGCGCCTGCAGGCACAGGTTGCGTACCGTGCTGGCGGAACTATGGTTGATGGGCCCGATGAAATGAACGATGTGCAATGCCATGTGCTCTCCCGATGCTGAAGGCCAGCATAGCAAGATTCACGGTGGTGCAGCGTCCGGCTGGACCGGCGCCGGCGGGGAAGCGGCGCCTTTCCCCGGCGCGCATTGAAACGGCCGGACCTGCTGCATCTCGAGCGGGAACCGCTGGCCGGCGATCTCGAGCTCGCTCCAGGCCGCCGGTGCGGCCTGAAACCTGCCCTCGCGCAGGGCCTGCAGCAGGGGTGGGCAGCTCGTCAGGGTGGGCGGGAGCGAGCCGACCACGCGCCATGCGCCGCCGGCTTCCTGCAACACTGCGGTGTCATGGGTCCGGGCCTCGCCCACCAGCACGACTTCCGGCGCGGTACTGCCGCCCAGGTCGAGCAGGAAGGCGTCGCACACGGCGCCGGCCCGGCGCAGGCATTCCGGCAATTCGCCCGCGCCTGCGCTCCAGTCCATCGTCATGAAGCTCTGCGGCAGCCGCGCGCCCTGCGGCCAGACACGCAAGCTGTCGGCCAGCACCGGCGGATCCTGCAGCCGCCTGTCCCAGCGCCGGTAGGTTTGCTTGCGCACTGCGGCGATGCGGGCGCGCAGGATGGCGGCCTGGGGCAGGGCGGCGTCGGCCTCGAGCCGCGCCAGGGCCGCGCGCCCGTAGCGGCCGGCGTCGAAATGCAGGTAGTCGACGTCGAGCTGCGCGGCCGTCACCTTGCCGGCCGCCAGCCGGGCCAGCTGGTTGTTGGTCGACAGGCGGTCCGGGTCGCCCAGCGGCGAGAACAGCAGCGCCAGCACGCCCAGCACGACAAAGGCGGCCGCGATGTTGACGCCGGCCAGCCCGGCCAGCCAGCCCCGGCGCCATGCCGCGGCCGCGTAGCCGCCGGCATAGCAGCCGGCCACCAGCAGGCAGGCGGCGGCGATCACCCGGTCGTCGGTCCAGCCATGCTCGCCGACCCGCACGGCCAGGGCGTAGACGGCAAGCGCCACCACCGGCACCAGCAGCAGGGCGGCGATGCGCGCCGCCAGCGCGACCGGGCGCGCGACTGCTACCTGGCCGTTTTGCCACGCCGCATTAATCAGCACCACGAAGGCCGCGGCCGCGCCCAGCAGCACGGCCGCGGCGCGGCGCGTGGCCCACAGCGGTTCCAGCCCGGTGAACAGCAGGCTGGCCAGGAAGCCGCCGACCAGCAGCGTGAGCACCGGGAGGAGCCAGGACAGCAGCACCAGCAGCAGGTTGCGGATGCCGCGCACGATGGCCGGGCGCACGTCGGTCAGGTGCATGGCGCAGGCGAAGGCGAAGGTGGTGACGGGAATGGCGAACCAGGATTGGCCGATCGCGCGGCGCAGGAAGTCGAGTTCGACCAGCAGGAACAGCTGGGCGCCGAGGTGCAGCACCAGCCAGGTGACGCCCACGAACAGGCCGCTGAACGCCAGCTGCACGCCCAGCTTCCAGGCGGTCTCGAAATACGCGTCGTAGCTGGCGACGCGGCGCCCTTCCTGCGCCCCGGACAGCACCAGCGCATGGGCGATGAAGAAGCCGGCCGCAAGGAACACGCACAGCTGGGACGAAGGCTCGGCGGCCCGCGGCGCCGCCTGGGGCAAGCCGGCGCCTGTCATGCGCCAGGCGTCGTAGAAGGCAAACGCGGCGACCAGGACCGCGGCGCCCGCGACCCACGGCAGCAGGCGGCGCCGCGCCAGCTGGCCAAGGCTGCTGATCGCGATCACCGGGACCATCACCGCTACCATCAGCAGGGGCAGGAAGAGCAGGGGTTCGGTCGCCGGCCAGGCCATGCCGGTCCCGGCGCGGTAGAGCAGGTAGACCAGCAGGCCCTGGACCAGGCCGATGGCGATGCGGGTGGAGGCGATGCCGGGCATCCCGGTCATCTCGAAATCGCTGGCGGACGACTGCACGGACAGCTGCCTAGCTTCCGCGATACGTGGAGTAGGACCAGGGCGTAACCACCAGCGGCACGTGATAGTTCTGGCTGCTGTCGAAGACGCCGAAGGCGATGGCGATGCGGTCGAGGAAACGCGGCGCCGGCAGATCGACCCCCTGGGCCGCGAAATAGTCGCCCGCATGGAAGACCAGTTCGTATTCGCCCACCCGCAGGGCCTCGCCTTCGAGCAGCGGGGCGCCGCAGCGGCCGTCGGCATTGGTCAGCTCGGTCTTGAGCAGGCTGCGCAGGCCCTGGTGGATGGCGAACAGCTCCACCTTGACGCCGGCGCCGGGCCGGCCGTGGGCGGTGTCGAGGACGTGGGTGGAAAGTTTGCCCATGCTGCTCCCATATTGGATGGATGAGTTGAAGTATGCGGCTAATCATATACCCTTGTGCTTCCTGCAATATATGATCGCCGATATACCTGCCTCTTGATGGATCCCATGGACACCTATTCGAACTATCCGCGCGACCTGGCCGGCTACGGCCGCAATCCGCCCCATGCCCAATGGCCGGGCCAGGCCAGGATCGCCCTGCAGTTCGTTCTCAACTACGAGGAGGGCGGCGAGAATTCCGTGCTGCACGGCGATCCGGCCTCGGAAACCTTCCTGTCCGAGATCATCGGTGCGCAAGCTTTCCCGATGCGCCACATGAGCATGGAGTCGCTCTACGAATACGGTTCGCGCGCCGGGCTGTGGCGGATCCTGCGCCTGTTCGAGGAGCGCGGCCTGCCGCTGACGGTGTTCGCGGTGGCGATGGCGCTCAAGCGCCATCCGGAGGCCGCCAGCGCCTTCCGCGAGCTTGGCCACGAGATCGCCTGCCACGGGCTGCGCTGGATTTCGTACCAGAACATGGACGAGGAGACCGAGCGCGCCCACATGCGCGAAGCGGTGCAGATCATGCGCGAGCTCACCGGCGAAGCGCCGCTGGGCTGGTACACCGGGCGCGATTCGCCCAATACCCGCAGGCTGGTGGTCGAGCACGGCGGCTTTGCCTATGATGCCGACCACTATGGCGACGACCTGCCGTTCTGGCAGCGCGTGGCGGTCCGCGGCCCGGCAGGCGAGGAGCGGGTCGCGCCGCACCTGGTGGTGCCGTACACGCTGGACACCAACGACATGCGCTTTGCCGCCATGCAGGGCTTCAATTCCGGCACCCAGTTCTTCGATTACCTGAAAGATGCCTTCGATGTGCTGTATGCCGAGGGCGACCCGAACGGCCTGGACCGGCCGAAGATGCTGTCGATCGGCCTGCATTGCCGCATCGTGGGGCGGCCGGCGCGGGCGGCGGCGCTGGCGCGCTTCCTCGATTACGTGCAGCGCCACAACCATGTGTGGATCACGCGGCGCATCGATATCGCCAATCATTGGAAAAGCGTCCATCCTTTCCTAGAATGAAGCTGCGAGCCCTTTCATAAGATATGCTTATATATTGATAAGCAATATATGCAAAATCTTATACTTGCCGGTGCCGCGGGTGGTAGCCTTCCGCCCTTGGTGAGTAGCCCCAGTACCCGATAACGAGACGAGACCCACGATGCAAGAGCCGATCCGATTTTTCTACCGTGGGGCCGTCCAGGAAGTGCGGGACGTTTCGCCGACCCAGACCATCCTGCAGCACCTGCGGGAAGACCTGCATTGCACCGGCACCAAGGAAGGCTGCGCCGAGGGCGATTGCGGCGCCTGCACGGTCGTGATCGGTTCGATGGAAAGCGGTACGCTCCAGCTCAAGGCGGTCAATTCCTGCATCCAGTTCACGCCCACGCTCGACGGCAAGGCCTTGTTTACCGTGGAAGACCTGCAACAGCAGGACGGCAGGCTGCATCCGGTGCAGCAGGCCCTGGTCGAATGCCATGGCTCGCAATGCGGTTTCTGCACCCCGGGTTTCGCCATGTCGCTGTGGGGCATGTACCTGAAACAGGAAGGGCGCCAGCCTTCGCGCTGCCAGATCGACGACGCGCTGTCGGGCAACCTGTGCCGCTGCACCGGCTACCGCCCGATCATCGACGCCGCCCGCCGCATGGTCGAGCTGCCGCCCGCGGCCTTCGACCGCGCAGCGCTGGCCGAGCGCCTGCAGGCCTTGCAGCGCGCGCACGGCTTCCATTACGAGGCAAGGGGCGGGCGCTTCCACGCCCCGCGCACGCTCGATGAACTCGTCCAGTTACGCGCCGCACACCCCACCGCATTGCTGCTGGCCGGGTCGACCGACGTCGGCCTCTGGGTCACCAAGCACATGCGCGAGCTGAACGACATCATCTACCTGGGCCAGGTCGAGGCGCTGAAAACCATCGCCGAAGCGGACGGCTCGCTGGAGATCGGCGCGGGCGCGACCCTGGACGATGCGTATGCGGCGGTGTGCCGCCACTATCCGAGCGAGCTGGGCGAGATGTGGCAGCGCTTTGCTTCGCTGCCGATCCGCCAGGCCGGCACCCTGGGCGGCAATGTCGCCAACGGCTCGCCGATCGGCGATTCGATGCCCTGGCTGATCGCGCTGGGCTCCCAGGTGGTGCTGCGCGGCGCCGCCGGCGAACGCACGCTGGCGCTGGAAGATTTCTACCTCGGCTATCAGCAGAAAGACCTGCGCGCCGACGAATTCGTGCAGGCGGTGCGCATTCCGCTGCCGCAGGCAGGCAGGCGGTTCCGCACCTATAAACTGGCCAAGCGCTTCGACCAGGACATCTCGGCCGTGTGCGCGGCCTTTGCGGTGACGCTCGACGGCGACACCGTGCGCGAAGCGCGCATCGCGTTCGGGGGCATGGCGGCCACGCCCAGGCGCGCGCCACACGCCGAAGCGGCGCTGGCCGGCCAGCGCTGGACCGAAGACGCCGTGCGCGCAGCGATGGAAGCCATGGCCCAGGATTACGCGCCGCTGAGCGACATGCGCGCCTCCAGCAGCTACCGCATGCAAGCCGCGCAGAACCTGCTGCGCCGCTTCTGGCTGGAGACGCGGATCGACGATCCGCTGCCGGCCACCGCCGTCAATGCCTTCGCCGCCGGCGCCTGAGAGGAGAACGACCATGAACGACGCAGGCGCACCACAGCTCTCGACCGCGGCGTGGAACGAAGTGGGCCGCGCGCGGCCGCATGAATCGGCCGTGCTGCACGTGCTCGGCCAGGCCACCTATACCGACGACATCCCGGAAATCGCCGGCACGCTGCACGCCGCGCTCGGCCTGTCCAGCCGCGCCCATGCGCGCATCACGGCCATCGACCTCGAACCGGTCCGCGCCAGCCGCGGCGTGGTGGCCGTGCTGCTGGCCCAGGACATCCCGGGCACCAACGATTGCGGCCCGATCATCCACGACGACCCGATCCTGGCCGATGGGCTGGTGCAGTATGTCGGCCAGCCGGTGTTCATCGTGGTGGCCGACAGCCACGACAACGCGCGCCGCGCGGCCAGACTGGCAAGGATCGACTACGACGACCTGCCGGCCATCCTGACCCCGCAGGCCGCGCGCGCCGCCCAATCCTGGGTGCTGCCGCCGATGCGCCTGGCGCGCGGCGACGCCGAAACTGCCTTTGCCCGGGCCCCTTACCGGGCCAAGGGCGAGCTCTACGTCGGCGGCCAGGAACAGTTCTACCTGGAGGGGCAGATCGCCTATGCGATTCCCGGCGAAGACCGCGGCATGCACGTCTACTGCTCGACCCAGCACCCGAGCGAGATGCAGCACGTGGTCGCGCACGCGCTCGGCCTGCATTCGCACCACGTGGTGGTCGAATGCCGCCGCATGGGCGGGGGCTTCGGCGGCAAGGAATCGCAGTCGGCGCTGTGGGCATCAAGCGCCGCGATTGCGGCGGCGCGCCTGCGCCGCCCGGTCAAGCTGCGCGCCGACCGCGACGACGACATGCTGGTCACCGGCAAGCGCCACTGCTTCCATTACGAATACGAAGTCGGCTACGACCGCGAAGGACGCATCGTCGCGGCCAAGGTCGACATGGTCACGCGCGCCGGCTATTCGGCGGATCTGTCGGGCCCGGTGGCCACGCGCGCGGTCTGCCACTTCGACAATACCTATTACTTGTCCGACGTCGAGATCCGCGCCGCCTGCGGCAAGACCAATACCCAGTCGAACACCGCCTTCAGGGGCTTCGGCGGGCCGCAGGGCGCGATCGCCATCGAATACGTGATCGACGAGATCGCGCGCAACCTGGGGCGCGACCCGCTCGACATCCGGCGCCTGAATTTCTACGGCCGCACGGACCGCAACGTCACGCCCTACGGCCAGGTCATCGTCGACAACGTCATCCACGAGCTGGTGGCCGAGCTGGAAGAAACGAGCAGCTACCGCGCGCGCCGCGCCGCCATTGCCGAATACAACTGCACCAGTCCCGTGCTGAAGAAGGGCCTGGCGATCACGCCCGTGAAGTTCGGCATCGCCTTCAACGTCACCCACCTGAACCAGGCCGGCGCGCTGGTGCACGTCTACGTGGACGGCTCGATCCTGGTCAACCACGGCGGCACCGAGATGGGGCAGGGCATCAACACCAAGGTGATGCAGGTGGTCGCGCACGAGCTGGGCGTGGACCTGGCGCGGGTGCGCGCCACCGCCACCAATACGAGCAAGGTGTCCAACACCTCGGCCACTGCGGCATCGACCGGCGCGGACCTGAACGGCAAGGCCGCGCAGGACGCCGCGCGCACCATCCGCGACCGCCTGGCTGCGTTCGCGGCCGGGGAATATGGCGGTGAGGCCCTCGAGGTGCGCTTCGCGGCCGATACCGTGCTCGTGGGGGGACGCGAAGTCCCCTTCGGCGAGCTGGTGGCCAAGGCCTACCTGGCGCGGGTGCAGCTGTGGTCCGACGGCTTCTACGCCACTCCCGGCCTGCACTGGGACCCGAAGACCATGAACGGCCACCCCTTCTCCTACTATGCCTACGGCGCGGCGGTGTCGGAAGTGGTGGTGGACACGCTGACCGGCGAATGGAAGCTGCTGCGCGCCGACGCCTTGTACGACGCCGGCAATTCGCTCAATCCGGCCATCGACATCGGCCAGGTCGAAGGCGCCTTCATCCAGGGCATGGGCTGGCTCACCACCGAGGAGTTATGGTGGAACCCGACCGGCAAGTTGATGACGCATGCGCCCTCGACCTACAAGATCCCGGGCATTTCGGACTGTCCGGAAGACTTCCGCGTGCAGTTGTTCAAGAACCGCAACGCCGAGGACAGCATCCACCGCTCCAAGGCCGTGGGCGAGCCGCCGCTGCTGCTGCCGTTCTCGGTCTTCTTCGCCATCCGCGACGCGATCTCCGCCGTGGGCGGGCACACCGTCAACCCGCCCTTGAATGCGCCGGCCACCTGCGAGGAAATCCTCAAGGCGGTGGCGGCCGTCGAAGCGGCCCGGGACGCGTGATGATCGAGGGATTGAACGCTGCGCCCCGGGCGCCGGCCGTGCTGGTTACGGTCGCCCGCGTCGAAGGCTCCGTGCCGCGCGAGCCGGGCGCACGCATGCTGGTGCAGGCCGACCGCTTCCACGGCACCATCGGCGGCGGCCACCTGGAGCACCGCGCGCTGGAGATCGCGCGTGCGATGCTGCAAACCGGCGGCGCCGCGCAGGTCGAGCGTTTTCCGCTGGGCCCGAGCCTGGGCCAATGCTGCGGCGGCGTCGCCTGGCTAGCCTTCGAGCCGGCCGATCCGGCGCAGTTGGCGCTGCTCGATGCGCGCCGCAACGACGATACCTGGCGCCTCGTGGCGCTGGGCGGCGAACCCCGCTGGGCCCTGGTCGATGCGGCCGGACGGCTTCTTGCAGGCGAAGCCGGGCCTGCGTTCGAGCGCGGCCGCGGCACCCATGTGATGGAGGAGGGCGGGCGACGCTGGCTGGTCGACGCGGTCCTCGCGCCGCGCGCGCACCTGATGCTGTTCGGCGCCGGGCATGTGGGCGCGGCCATCGTGCGGGCGCTGGCCGACTTGCCCTGCCGCGTGACCTGGGTCGACGAGCGCGACGACCTGTTTCCGTCCACGGTCCCGGCCAACGTGACGCTGGAAGCGACCGACACGCCCGAAGCGCTTGTTGAAAAAGCGCCACAGGGCACCAGCTTCCTGGTCATGACGCACAGCCATGCCCTTGACCTGCGCCTGTCGCACGCGATACTGTGCCGGCCTCTCGTGGGCCGCCCCGGCCCGGATTGGTTCGGCCTGATCGGGTCCGAGACCAAGCGCCGCCAGTTCGAGCACCGCCTGCGCGAGCGCGGGGTCGAGGCCGACCGCCTCGAGGCCATGGCCTGCCCCATCGGCTTGCCCGGCATCAAGGGCAAGGCCCCGGCCGTGATCGCGGCCTCCGTGGCGGCGCAGCTGCTGGCCATCTGGGAAGCAGCCGCCCGCCAACCTGACGTTTCTTCGGAAGTAAATTGATGTCCACCGTACCAAACAAGGTGCAAGCCTACCGCGCGAGCTTGCTGCATTTCCGCGCCGATCCGGCCTTCGATCCCGACGCCCACGCCTGGCACGAGGACGGCCTGCTAGTTGTCGAAGACGGCCGCGTCAAGGCCGCGGGCGACTACGCGAAGCTGGCCTGCACGCTGCCCGACGGCGTGACCCTGGTCGATCATCGCGGCAAGCTGATTACCCCCGGTTTCATCGACACCCACCTGCATTTCCCGCAGACCGACATGATCGCCTCTCCGGCGCCCGGCCTGCTGCCCTGGCTGGACACCTACACCTTCCCGACCGAGCGCCGCTTCGGCGAGAGCGACCATGCGCGCGAGACCGCCGAGTTCTTCCTGGACGAGCTGCTGCGCTGCGGAACCACCACCGCGGTGGTCTACTGCACCGTGCACCGCGAGTCGGTCGACACCTTCTTCGAGGCCAGCGCAGCGCGCAACCTGCGCATGGTGGCCGGCAAGGTGCTGATGGACCGCCACTGCCCGGACTTCCTGCGCGACGTCGAGGGCGGCGTGGGCGACAGCGCCGACCTGATCGAGAAGTGGCACAAGCGCGGCCGCGCGCTGTATGCGATCACCCCGCGCTTCGCGCCGACGTCCACCGACGCCCAGCTGCGCGCCACCGGCGAGCTGGCCGCGGCCTATCCGGACACCTTCATCCAGACCCACGTTTCGGAAAACCAGGACGAATGCAAGTGGGTGGGCGAGCTGCACCCGCAGGCGCGCAGCTACCTGGACGTGTACGAGCGCTTCGGGCTGATGCGCCCGCGCGCGCTGTTCGGCCACTGCATCTGGTTGGATAACGAAGACTTCGCGCGCATGACGGCCACCGGCTCGGCCGCGGCGGTGTGCCCGACCTCCAACCTGTTCCTGGGCAGCGGCCTGTTCGACTTCGACCGCGCCGACCGCGCCCGGACGCTCCTGTCGCTGGGCACGGATGTGGGCGCCGGCACCTCGTTCTCGATGCTGCAGACCATGAACGAAGCCTACAAGGTGGCGCGCCTGAAGGGCAGCTACCTGCCGGCCCTGCGCATGTTCTACCTGGCCACCCTGGGCGCGGCGCGCGCCATGGAGCTGGAAGGCACGATCGGCAGCTTCGCGCCGGGCGCGGAAGCGGACTTCATCGTGCTCGACCCGGCCTCGACGCCGCTGCTGGCGCGCCGGACCAGGAACCTGGCCTCGCTGGAGGAGCTGGTGTTTGCGCTGGCGCTGCTGGGGGATGACCGGGCGGTGCAGGCGACGTATTCGATGGGTACACTGGTTCATAGCCGCGACGCGTGAACATTGCTGACTCGTAGGGTGGGCAGGAAAACCTGCCCACCCTACGATGCGCGACTACGCTGGCACGACCATTGGCCATATTGCCAACCCTAACTCAACCGTATAGAGTTGCGCGGTCACCGCGAGCCCCTGGCTTGCTTTTAACCGCACCAGAAAGTCACCACCCATGCACATCAAACTGACCGGCAGCGCCTTGCTCGCCCTGGCTTTTGCCGCTGCCACGCCTGCCCTGGCCAAAGGCCCCGCGAACACCGCCAACGAAACCGCGACCGCGCGTCATTACGCCAGCCTGATCGCCGGCGAGCCGAAGACGGCCGAGCTGACCCTGTTCTTCACCCAGATGCCCAAGGGCGGCGACCTGCACCACCATTATTCGGGATCGGTCTACGCCGAGCAGTACCTCGACTTCGTCGACCGCCAGGGCCTGTGCGTCAACAAGCAGACCTACCGCATCGAGACCAAGAAGGAGCTGATCGCCCAGGAGCGCGCCAAGCCGGCCGAGGAGCGCAACTGCCTGTCGGGCGCCGAGGTGTTCGCCGACGACTTCACCTACCGCGAAGTGCTGCAGCGCTGGTCGAACAAGGATTTCCACAACCACGGCGCGATCCAGCCGCCGCCGGACCGCCTGTTCTTCCAGACCTTCGGCTTCTTCGGCCCGGTGTCGAACGCGAACTTCCGCGAGGGTCTGCAAGAGCTGAAGAAGCGCGCGATCGAGGAAAACGTCGGCTATATCGAGACCATGTTCAAGATGTCGCCATTCGTGGTCAACAAGGACTTCGACACCCAGGCCTGGCAGAACGCGAACGACGACAAGGCGTTCGACGCGCAGATGGGCGCCTGGCTGGCCGTGCTGGAGCAGGATGCCGCCTTCCGCAAGTCGACCGAAGACTTCGTCGCCAAGATCCACGAGTCGGCCGAAGGCATCGACGACGAGCGCTTCACCATGCGCTACCAGACCTATGTGCTGCGCCTGCTGAATCCTTCGCAGGTGTTCTCGTCGATGGTGTCGGGCTTCAAGTCCGCGAAGATGAGCGACAAGATCGTCGGCGTGAACATCGTGGGCCAGGAAAGCACCATGGTCTCGATGCGCGACTACGCGCTGCACATGAAGATGTTCCGCTTCCTGAAGGCGCGCTATCCAAGCGTGAAGGTGGCCATGCATGCGGGCGAGCTGGCGCTGGGCGACGTGCCGCCGGAAGGCCTGAAATTCCACATCGACCAGGCCCTGGTGGTGGCCGGCGCCGACCGCATCGGCCACGGCATCGACCTGGCCCATGAAACCAATGCAGCGGCCATCATGGCCAAGATGCGCAAGGACGACATCCCGGTCGAGGTCAACCTGACCTCGAACGCTTTTATTAGCGGCATCGAAGGGGCGAACCATCCCGTTACCCTGTACCGCAAATACGGCGTGCCCTATGTGATCTCGACCGACGACGCCGGCGTGACCCGCCACACGCTGTCGAACGAGTACGTGCTGTTCGCCAGCCGCTACAAGCCGGGCTATGCGGAAATGAAGAAGACCTCGTACAACAGCATCCGCTATGCATTCCTGCCGGTGGCAGAAAAACAACGCCTGACCCGCCAGCTGGATGCCCGGTTTGCCGCCTTCGAGGCGAAGATCGCCGGTCTCGTCAAGACGCAAACGGCAGCAAAATAAGTTTGCACGGGCGGTCCGGCAACGCGCCGGATCGCCTGCCAGTTACCCGGATTCGGTAACTTTTCGATCACGCCTGCTTCGTCGCGTAAATTCTGTGGCCATCCTGCTACAGATTCCCCCTCGCCCAGCGCGCTTCCGCGAAATTTATATCAAAAAAATTTCGTCCAAGAATGCCCCCCGTATAATTCCGCCTTGTAATTTCGCTTGGGCTGAGCCCAAGCCTGTAGTGTCAGATCAAGGTGCTGAGCCGTATTTATAGCTGGAAAGTATAAATAGCGAAGCCAAAACGAATTTGCCGGAATGTTAACGGTCATGCATATTGGACATCGATGTCCGTAGCTCTTGAAGTCGTTATCACCAACGCCGCCGTGTAATTTTGTTGAAATATTGACAGGTTAAACTTGCCGCCGCCAGTCGGCAGGCCCGCCGGCGCTACATGCAGCAAATAAAGATTGCAGTACTGTAAGAGAGGGGCAACCGTCGGCTGCCCGTTATAACTATTAAGTTCCTTTTGGGGTTATCAATGATCACTCAACAACAGATCCGGCTCACCAAGCTCGCGCTGGCTTTGTCGGTTGCGTTGGCTGCCGCGCCAGTCTTCGCACAGAACACCACCTCGGCCATCGGCGGCCGTATTTCGGCTGCGGACGGCAAGCCTGCGGCCGGCGCCCAGGTGCAGATTGTTCACGCTGAGTCCGGTTCTGTCAGCAATGTCGTCACCGACGCGGAAGGCCGTTACGTTGCACGCGGCCTGCGCGTGGGCGGTCCTTACACCATCGTCATCAGCAAGGATGGCGTCACCGAGCGCCGCGAGAACGTGTTCATCGAGCTGGCGGAAACCGCCGCCGTGGACGCGACCCTGGGCCAGGCGATGCAGACCGTGACCGTGACCGGTTCGGCTGCCCGCTCGGAGATCTTCTCGAACAACGCGATGGGTTCGGTCACCACCATCTCGCGCGCCGACCTGGAAACCCAGGCATCGATCAACCGCAACCTGCAGGACTTCGCGCGTATCGACCCGCGCATCTCGCAGACCGACAAGGACCGCGGCGAAATGTCCGTGGCCGGCCAGAACTCGCGCTACAACTCGATGACCATCGACGGCGTGGCCATCAACGATACCTTCGGCCTGGAAGCCAACGGCAGCCCGACCGCCCGCCAGCCGATCTCGATGGAAGCCATCGCCTCGGTGCAGGTCAACGTCGCCAACTACGACGTGACCCAGCGCGGCTACACCGGCGCCAACATCAACGCCGTCACCAAGTCGGGTACCAACCAGTACCACGGCGGCGCCTACTACGTGACCCGCGACGACCGCCTGGTCGGCAAGCGCTACAACCGCTCGACCGACGCCTACGTCGACGCGCCTGACTTCAAGGACAACACCAAGGGCCTGTGGGTCAGCGGCCCGCTGGTCCAGGACAAGCTGTTCTTCTTCGCCCTGGCCGAGAACTACGAAAGCAGCCGCAGCGGCCCTGAATTCGGCGCCATCGGCTCCGGTTCCGGCACCACCGTCGGCATCAGCCCGACCCAGATCGCCCGCCTGACCGACATCGCCAAGAGCCGCTACAACTTCGACCTGGGCAGCACCGAAGTGCCAAGCGGCACCAAGATGAAGGTCGAAGAGCGCATGATCAAGTTCGACTGGAACATCAGCGACGACCACCGCGCCAGCCTGCGCTACTCGAAGACCTCGCAGAACGAGCCGATCTTCCCAGGCTTCTCGCAGAGCGGCGTGGCGCTGAGCTCGCAGTTCTACAACCAGGACAAGACCATCGAAACCCTGGTCGGCCAGGTGTTCTCGGACTGGACCCAGAACTTCTCGACCGAGTTCAAGGTCTCGCAGCGCGACTATGATTCGGTGCCGATCAACAACTCGACCCTGCCGACCATGTCGTTCTCGTTCACCGGCCCGCTGCCGTCGGATGCACCGGCCGGCACCCGCACCGGTGGCCGTTTCCTGAACACCGGTACCGAGAGCAGCCGCCACAACAACGTGCTGGGCACCAAGACCCTCGACCTGTACGCCGGCGCCAACTACCTGTGGGGCGACCACGAGTTCAAGCTCGGCGCGGACTACACCTCGAACGAGGTCTACAACGCCTTCCTGCAGAACGTGTACGGCAACTACACCTTCCAGTGCGATAACAACTTCACCTACGGCGCCGTGCCGGGTGCATCGGCTGCCGGCGCCATCAACTGCGCAACCGCGACCGCGGCCCAGATCGATGCTGCGATCTACGAGAACTTCTCGCGCGGCCGTCCTTCGTCGTACACCGTGCAGCTGCCGGTCGCCGGTGGTTCGCTGAGCAACGCGATCGCCCAGTTCACGATGAAGAACACCGGTTTCTTCCTGCAGGATAACTGGTCGGTCAACAAGAACCTGACCGTCAGCGCCGGCGTGCGCGTCGACCTGACCAGTGTCGACAACAACCCGCTGCGCAACAACGCCGTGGCCCAGCCGACCATCGCCGGCAATCCAGCCACCTTCACGCGCCAGACCGGCGGCTACAGCCTGGACAACACCCGTACCTTCGACGGCAACAAGCTGTGGCAGCCGCGCGTCGGCTTCAACTACAAGTTCGACTCGGCCCGTCCAATGCAGCTGCGCGGTGGCGCAGGCCTGTTCCAGGGCGCCGCGGCGACCGTCTGGATGTCGAACCCGTTCTCGAACCCGGGCGCGGCTACCCGCAGCATCACCTGCTCGGGCTCGGGCGCGACCCGCTGCCCGAACACCGACGGCCTGTTCACCCCGGACGTCAACGCCCAGCGCACCGTGACCGGCTCGACGCCTGCGGCAAACGTCGACATCCTGTCGCCGGACCTGAAGCAGCCATCGATCTGGAAAGCCAACCTGGCCTTCGAGCATGAACTGCCATGGAACGGCCTGGTCTTCGGCGCCGAGCTGCTGGCCACCCAGAACAAGGATGCAATCTTCTACCAGCACCTGAACCTGGGCGCACCGACCCGCACCGGCACCGATGGCCGCGCGCTGTACTACAACGCCAACGGCCTGAGCGCCAACTGCTACACCTTCACCAACAACGCGGTGGGTACGGCAACCGGCTGCCAGAACACCGCCAAGGCGCTGTCGAACCTGAGCTACGACCGCGTGCTGCTGGCCCAGCATACCGACAAGGGCGACGCCCAGATCGTGACGCTGTCGGTCACCAGCCCGACCCGCAAGGGCTTCGGCTGGTCGGTCGCCTATTCGCACACCAATGCGACCGAAGTCTCGCCGCTGACCTCGTCGACCTCGAACTCGAGCTGGTCGGGCCGTTCGGTCTTCAACCCGAACGAAGAAGTCGCCGCCAACTCGTCGTACCTGGTGCGTGACCGCGTCAACGCCCGCCTGTCGTGGGAAAAGCGCTTCTTCGGCAACTACCGCACCCGCCTGGGCGTCTTCTACGAAGGCCGCGAAGGCAAGCCGTACAGCTGGACCATCAACAACGACCTGAACGGCGACGGCCTGGCAGGCAATGACCTGATGTACATCCCGTCGGCCATCGGTTCGGGCGAAGTCGTGTTCTTCGGCGACACCGCGACCAACAAGGCCAACGAGACCAAGTTCTTCGACATCGTCGAAGCGAACAAGGCCCTGCGCAATGCCAAGGGTGGCGTGGTGGAGCGTAACAGCGCCTTCTCGCCATGGACCAACAGCTTCGACGTGAAGGTCACCCAGGAACTGCCTGGCTTCGCCGCCAAGCACAAGGCCAGCTTCTCGCTCGACATCCTGAACTTCGGCAACCTGCTGAACAAGAAGTGGGGCCGTATCGAAGAAGTGGGCTTCCAGTCCGCCGGCGCGCAGGCTCGCAGCTTCGTCGACTACGTCGGCCTGAATGCCCAGGGCAAGTACGTCTACGCCGTGCGCAACAACGTCGAAGACCTCGACGTGCGCCAGGCCAAGGGCGAGTCGCAGTGGGCCATCCAGGCAACCGTCAAGTACGAATTCTAAGCAGCGCGATTCGTAGCCTGATGTGAAGAACGGCCAGTGGCGACACTGGCCGTTTTTTTATGGGTGAGGGCGGGTTTTTTCGCGCCTGTAAAGATGGCCTGCCCCTGCTTGCCCATGCAATAATGCCGAGGGCCGCTGCCGGCCTCCCGTCCCTGATCGAGAATAGTCCATGACCGTTTCCCTTCGTGCCCCGGCACGCCTTTCCTGCGCCGCCGTCGCCCTCGTCCTGGCAGGCTGCGCTGCTACCGCCAGCCGCGCGCCGGTGACCATCAACCTGGTTGCCATCAACGATTTCCACGGCAACCTCGAGCCGAGCCGCTATACGCCGACCGGGCTTGACGGCGCCAAGACCGCCGCCATCCGCGCCGGCGGCGCCGAAGCCGTGGCGGCCGCGCTGCAGGCCTGGCGCAAGGAAGACAAGGACCTGCTGTTCGTCTCCGCCGGCGACCTGGTGGGCGCCAGCCCGGCGATGTCCTCGCTGTGGGCCGATGAGCCGACCATCGAGGCGATGAACATGCTCGGCCTGCGTGCCAGCGCGGTGGGCAACCACGAGTTCGACGCCGGCCGCAAGGAATTGCTGCGCCAGCAGAACGGCGGCTGCGATTCGGTGCGCCCGGCCAAGGCCTGCCAGATGGCGCCGAACTACGGCGGCGCGAAGTTCACCTACCTGGCCGCCAACGTGGTCGACAGCGCCACCGGCCAGCCCTTCATCCCGGGCTTCAAGATCGAGACCGTCAAGGGCGTGAAGGTCGGCCTGGTTGGCGTGGTCCTGCAGGACACCCGGTCGGTCGTCATGGCCTCGGGGATCGCGGGCCTCACCTTCGGCGACGAAGCCGAGGCGATCAACCGCGCGATTCCCGCCATGCGCGCGCAGGGCGCCGACGTCATCGTCGCGCTGGTGCACGAAGGCGGCACCACCACCGACAACCCGATGGCTGCCGGCTGCAGCAACCTGAAAGGCCCGCTGGTCGACATCGTCAAGAAACTCGACCCGGCGATTCGCCTGGTCATTTCCGGCCACTCGCACCAGGGCTACCTGTGCAAGGTGGACGGCCGCACCGTGACCCAGGCCGGCTCGTATGGCCACCTGGCCACCCGCATCGCCATGCAGGTCGATGCCGCCACCGACACCGTCACCGACCTGCGGGTGGAGAACGTGGTGCTCAAGCCGGGCGACTTCCCGGCCGACCCGAAGATGGCGGCCTTCATTGCCTCGGTCAAGGAGCGCAGCCGCGCGGCCTTGACGCGCCCGGTGGCGCGCCTGGCGACGGCGCCGCTGCTGCGCAAGAAGAACGAGGCCGGCGAATCCGCGCTGGGCAGCACGATTGCCGACGCGGTGCTGGCGGCCACGCGCAACCTCGGCGTGCAGGTCGGCTTCATGAACGAAGGCGGCATCCGCAAGGACCTGGAAGCGGGCGAGAACAATGTGGCCGCCTTTGGCCAGACCCAGGCCGTGCTCCCGTTCGGGAACACCCTGGTGGTCATGGACCTGAGCGGCGCCCAGATCCGCAGCCTGCTCGAGCAGCAGTGGGCGCGCCCGGAATCGTCCTCGCCGTCGATCCTGCAGGTGTCGAACGGTTTCAGCTACCAGTGGGACGAGAAGCGCCCGGTCGGCAGCCGCGTGGTCCCGGGCAGCATCCGCATCAACGGCGCGCCGCTGGAAGACGCCAAGCGCTACCGCATCGTGGCCAACAACTTCCTGGCCGAGGGCGGCGACAACTTCCCCGAATTCGCCAAGGGCACGAATCGCCTCGAGACCGGCATGCTGGACCTCGACGCCTTTACCGAATTCCTGCGCGCCAGCGAAGGGCAGGGCGCTTCGCTGGCGCCCGCCGCGCCGCGCATCGTCAAGACGAAGTAAAACAGCAGATAAGCAGTACTGTCCAACAAGGATCGACCATGAAAAAACTCGCAGTCGTACTCGCGCTCACCAGCGCATTCGCCTCCTTCGACGCCATGGCCTGGGGCCGCGACGGCCACAAGGCCATCGGCGCCATCGCCGACAAGCTGCTCAAGGGCACCAAGGCGCAGAAGGAGATCGCTTTGCTGCTCAAGCCGGGCGAGTCGCTCGAGCTGGTGGCCAACTGGGCCGATTGCGTCAAGGGCACCTATTGCGGCGAGCAGACTGCCGAGATGGTCGACTACGTCAACGCCAATCCGCAGCACGACAAGTACCACTACACCAACGTGCCCTTCCAGCAGGACCACTACGACGACCACGGCGTGGGCCGCACGGGCGTGGACATCGTCCAGACCCTGCGCCAGTGCATCGCGGTCCTGCAGGGCAAGACCGACCCTGCGCTGAACCCGCACAAGTTCACCAAGCGCCAGGCCCTTATCCTGATCGCCCACTTCGCCGGCGACATCCACCAGCCGCTGCACGTGGGCGCGGCCTATGTCGGCAAGGACAGCAAGTTCGTGGTGCCGGCCAGCCAGGCCGACGTCAACGAAGTGGCGATCTTCGATTCGCGCGGCAGCAACAACCTGCTGCTGGACGACGCGAAGATCACCTCGCTGGCCGATGGCCTGATCGGCCCCGGCGAGCCGATGCCGGTGCGCGAAGGCGTGCCGAAGGCGCTGACCAAGCCCTTCCACTCGTACTGGGACAGCACCACGGTCGACTACGCCTTCCGCCGCATCCAGACCAAGACCCCGGACCAGTTCGCCACCAAGGTCATCGGCAACAACATGCAGATCCCGAAGATCGAGGGCGACCCGATCGTCGCACCGTATGCGTGGGCCAACCACTCGCTGTTCGTGGCCAAGCAGGCCTTCGAGGGCGTGGTGCCGGGCAAGCTGGTTCCGCAGACCAGCCGTAAGGGCGAGACCTACTACACCTTTGCGCTGGAAGTGCCGGCCAACTACCCGGTGCCGAGCTCGGAGATCGCCAAGCAGCAATTGATCAAGGGCGGGTACAACCTGGCGGCGCTGTTGCAGGCGATCTGGCCGGAAAAGACCTGATCCGCTTCCAGCATTGCCCGCGGGGCCGCGCGCACGCCACGTGCGCGGCGCGCCCTGCAGCTGGTCTTGGATAGAATCCGGTTCACCCACCGAACCGGATCCAGGACCATGACCCTTCTGTCCAGGGCAGCCTGCTGCGCTGCCTGCTTGCTGCCGCTAGCTTCCCTTGCCCAAACCGACCCCGAACGCGGCCTGCCGCTCTGGGAAATCGGCCTGGGCGCCGCCGCCATCTCCACCCCTGCCTACCCGGGCGCCGACGAGCGCGAATCCCGGCTGCTGGTCTTCCCCAACATCGTCTACCGCGGCAAGGTACTGCGTGCGGACCGCTCCGGCATCGCGGCGCGGGTGTTTCGCAGCGACCGGGTCGAGCTCGATGTCGGCTTTGCCGGCGCGCTGCCCTCGGACTCGGACGATGTCGACGAGCGCGCGGGCATGCCGGACCTGGGTCCGCTGGTGGAGTTCGGCCCGCGCCTGAAGGTCAAGCTGGCGGACCTGGGCGGCAACCGCAGCCTGCGCGCCGAACTGCCGCTGCGCGCAGTGATCGAGGCGAGAAGCGGCCTGCATCATCGCGGCTATACCTTTGAACCGCGCCTGGCCTATGAGCTGGCTGGAGAGCGGGGGCTGTGGTCGCTGGAGGGAAATGTTTCGGTGGTCGTGGGCGACCGCAAGATCAACCGGCATTTCTATGAAGTGGCGCCGCAGTTTGCGCGGGCGGGAAGGCCGGCCTATGCGGCCGATGCCGGACTGTTGCTGACGCGCCTGGGCCTGTTCGGCACGCGCCGCATCAACGAAGACCTGCGGCTGTTCGGCTACCTGCGCTACGAGACCTACCGTGGCGCGGCCAACCGGGAGAGTCCGCTGCATGTGAAGGACAACGGGGTGTCGGGAGGCGTCGGGCTGGCCTGGATCTTCAAGCGCTCCAGCCGCCGTGCAAGCGGGGAGGAAAGAATCGATCCGGCGACGGAGTAGCCGCCGCGCGGGGGCCCGCGCGACGGCAACCCGGGCGTGAGCCCGGGTGAGGGGACTTACTTGGTGCCGTCCTTGGCGTCCTTGGACTTCTTGTCGTGCTTGGTGTGCTTGTCGTGCTTCATGGCCGCCTTGTCGGTCTTGTCGGTCATGTCGGCCTTGGTTGCCGATGCAGGAACGGCCGGGGTGGCCGGCACGGCCGGGGTAGCAGCGGTGTCCGCCGTGGCCGGCACTGCCGGCGTGGCAGGAATGGCAGGGGTGGCCGTAGTCGGGCCGGTGCCGGTCGCCGGCATGGTGGTCGTGGTCGGCACCGCGGTGGTGGTCGGGGTGGCCGTGGTGGTGGTCTGGGCGAAGGCCGAGGTAGCGGACAGGGCGACGATCAGGGTAGCGATAGTGTTCTTCATGTGAAGTTCCTTTCTGGTTCGGTTTCTGGCGTACGTGGTTCGTTTCACCTCTGCCAATAACGGCTTGCCGGACCGGGCTGTTGACCGTCCTTACATTGGCTTACGCCCGTCACATTTGCTAACAAGTCTGGCAACGTTCAGTTTCACGAGGCAAAAAAAAGGGCCCGCAATTGCGGGCCCTTGTTTCACGCCGAAGCGTTCAGCGCGACTTGACGAACGGCCGTCCCAGCGCCTTGGGCGCCACCGACTTGGCCATCAGGCCCGCCAGCACGATCACGGTCAGCACGTAAGGAATCATCTGGATCAGCGAGCCCGGGATGCGGCCGACCACCGGCAGGTCCACGCCCTCGATCTGGATCTGCACCGCGCCGAAGAAGCCGAACATCAGGCAGCCCAGCACCGTGTGCAGGGGACGCCAGTTGCCGAACACCATGGCCGTCAGGGCCAGGTAGCCGGCGCCGGCCGACATGTCGCGCAGGAAGAAGCCGCTCTGGACGATCGACAGGTAGGCGCCCGAGAACGAGCACAGCACGCCGGCGATCAGCATGGCCGCATAGCGGGTCTGCTGCACCGACACGCCGGCCGCGTCGGCCGCATGCGGGTTCTCGCCGCAGGCGCGCAGGCGCAGGCCGAAGCGGCTGTGGTAGAGCACCCAGTGGATCACCGGCAGCAGCAGGAAGGCGGCATAGACCAGCACCGTATGGCCGCCGATCACGTGGCCATAGAACCAGCCCATGAAGGGGATGTCGGCAAGTAGCGCGGTTCCCGGCAGCACGATGTCGGTGAGACGCGCCGCGCCCAGCTCCGGCGTGCGTCCGCCCTGCTGGAAGAAGTACTGCGCCACGACGAAGGTCAGGCCGCTCATCGCGATATTGATCGCCATGCCGGCGACCAGCTGGTTGCCGCGCTGGGTGATCGACACGAAGGCCTGCACCATGGCCAGCACGCTCGACGCGAGGATGCCGGCGGCGATGCCCAGCCACGGGTCCTGGTAGGCATAGGCGACGCCGGCCGAGACAAAGGCCGAAGCGAGGATCTTGCCCTCCAGGCCAAGGTCGATCACGCCGCTGCGTTCGGCGAACAGGCCGGCCATGGCTGCGAAGATCAGGACCGGCGCATTGCGGATCGTCGAGACGACGATACTGGCGAATTGGAAGTCTTCCATGGCTTAACCCTTGCGTGCGTTGATCAATTTAAGGACTGCCGGCGCGTACAGATTCTCCATCGCGCCGCAGAACAGGATGATCAGGCCCTGGATGAAAATGAAGGTCTCCTGCGGGATGTTCGGTTTTTCCAGCGACAGGTCGAAGCCGCCCTGGATCAGGGCGCCGAACAGCACCGACGACAGGAAGATGCCCACCGGGTGCTGGCGGCCCATCAGGGCAATCGCGATGCCGATGAAGCCGGCGCCGGCCGGGAAGTTCAGGCTCAGGTAGTGGGTCGACCCCAGGATCGAGTTCACCGCGGCCAGGCCGGCCAGGGCGCCCGAGATCAGCATCGCGACGATGATCATGCGGCTGATGCGCACGCCCGCGTAGTGGGCCGCATGCGCGTTCAGGCCGGTGGCCTGCAGCTTGTAGCCCCAGGCCGAGCGCGAGATCACGACGCCGTAGATCGCCAGCGCGGCGATCGCCAGGAAGAAGCCGATGTTCAGCGGGGTGTCGCCCAGCGCCGGGAACCATTCGCCCAGGCGCGGCATCCACGCCGCTTCCGCGAACACGCGGCTGGCAGGATTCTGGTCGCCTTCGGGAATGAGCTTGAGGATCAGGTAGTTCATCAGGCTGGCGGCGATGAAGTTGAACATGATGGTCGTGACGACCACGTGGCTGCCGCGCTTGGCCTGCAGGTAGCCGGGCAGGAAGGCCCAGCCGGCGCCGAACACGGCGCTGGCCACCATCGCCAGCGGGATCAGGAGCCAGGGCGAGAGCGTGGCGTCGAACGCCAGCATGGCCAGGGTCAGGCCCAGGCCGCCGAGGTACATCTGGCCTTCGGCGCCGATGTTGAACAGGCCCGCCTTCATCGCCACCGAGACCGCCAGGCCCGTGAAGACAAAGGTGGAGGCATAGAACAGCGTATAGCTCAGCCCTTCCGGATTGACGATGGCGCTGTTGACCAGGATCTGCAGCGACTCGACCGGGCTTTCGCCGAGCAGGTGGATGACCAGCGCCGCGACCAAGAGGGCCGAGAGCAGGTTCAGGACGGGCAGGACGAAGCCGGATGCCCAGCGTGGAAGTTCAGTGGTTTTCATGTGTGTGCACCCGCTCAGGATTTATGCATCCCGCCCATCAGCAGGCCGATGCGGGTGGTGTCGAATTCGTCGATGTTCAGTTCCCCGGTCACGCGTCCGCTCGAGACGACCACGATGCGGTCGGCCAGGGCGCGCACTTCTTCCAGCTCGGTCGAGACCAGCAGGATGGCCACGCCTTCGTCGCGCAGGCGCAGCAACTGGGTGTGGATGCTTTCGATGGTGCCGATGTCCACGCCGCGGGTCGGCTGGCCGACCAGCATCAGTTTCGGCGCGGCCGAGACTTCGCGCGCGATCACCACCTTCTGCTGGTTGCCGCCCGAGAGAAGACCGATGCGCAGGTCCGGGTTCTTTGGGCGTACATCGAAGGCTTCCAGCAGGTGGGCGCAGCGCTTGGCGATGGCCTCGAAGTCGAACAGGCCGAGCTTGTTCTTCACGCGGTCCTGGTAGCCGAACACGGTGTTCTGCATCACCGAGAAATCCTTGATGACGCCGTCGCGCAGGCGGTCTTCCGGCACGTGGCCGATGCCCAGCTCGCGGAATTCGGCGGGCAGGCCGTCGGCGTTGGAGCGGCGCGCGTAGGGCAGTTCCTTGCCGAGGAATTCCACCTTGCCGGAAGTCGGCAGGCGCATGCCCGACAGGATTTCCATCAGTTCGCTCTGGCCGTTGCCCGATACGCCGGCAATGGCGACGATCTCGCCGGCGCGCACCGTGAGGTCGATGTCGGCCAGCAGCCGCACCTTGTTCTTGTCTTCCAGCTGCAGGTTCGACACCTGCAGCACCGGCGCGCCGGGCTGGTAGGGTTTGCGCGGCAGGTTGCCCTCGATCGGGCGGCCGACCATCATGTTGGCCAGCTGCTCTTTCGAGGTCTCGCGGGTCGACACGGCGCCCACCACGCGGCCGGCGCGCATCACGGTCACCTGGTCGGTGATGTCCATGATCTCCTGCAACTTGTGGGTGATCAGGATGATGGTCTTGCCCTGTTCCTTGAACAGCTTCAGGATCTCGAACAGCGAGGCCGTTTCCTGGGCGGTGAGCACGGCGGTCGGCTCGTCCAGGATCAGGATGTTGGCGCTGCGGTAGATCTGCTTGAGGATCTCGACGCGCTGCTGGGCGCCCACCGACAGATCGTGGATGGTCGCGAGCGGGTCGACGTCGAGGCGGTAGCGGGCGCAGATCTCGCGCAGCGCCTTTTCCGTCTCGGCGCGCTTGGCAGCCAGCTTGAACCCGCCCTCGGTGCCGAGCATGACGTTGTCGAGCACCGTCATGTTCTCGACCAGCATGAAGTGCTGGTGGACCATGCCGATGCCCAGCGCGATCGCTTCGTGCGAGGTACGGATGGTGCGCTCCTGGCCATCGATCAGGAGCTGTCCGCTGTCGGCATTGTAGTAGCCGTACAGGATGCTCATGAGGGTGGACTTGCCCGCGCCATTCTCGCCGATCACACCGTGGATCGAGCCCTTGGCGATCGGGAAGCTGACGTCAGCGTTCGCCTGCACGGCCCCGAAGGCCTTGCTGATGTTGCGAAATTCTACGGCTGGCTGCATTGCGATCAATAGTAAAAAGGGGTGTGCTTCATTCAAAAGCGCGCCGGGCCGGATTGACCGGCGCGGCGCGCTTTTTCATGGAGAGGAGTAGATCAGACCGGGCAGCTGCTCGCGGCGCGGTAGTCGATGACCTTGATCTTGCCGTTGATGATGTCCGAGCGCACGCCCATGACGCGCTTCTCGATTTCCGGCGTGACGACCTTGCGGTTGTCCTTGTCCAGCACCCAGTCCACGCCGCCTTCTTTCAGGCCCTTGTGGGTGACGCCTGCTTTCCAGGTGCCGTTCTTCTGCGCCATGAAGGAGTCGTAGACGGCGATGTCCACGCGCTTGACCATCGAGGTCAGCATGGTGCCCGGATGCAGGTAGTTCTGGTTCGAGTCGACGCCGATGGCCAGCTTGCCTTTTTCCTTGGCCATCTGCAGGGTGCCCATGCCGCTGCCGCCGGCAACGGCGAACACCACGTCCACGCCGCGGTCGAACTGCGCGCGCGCCAGCTCGCCGCCCTTGGCCGGATCGTTCCAGGCGGCGGCGGTGGTGCCGACCATGTTCTGGACGATTTCGGCTTTCGGGAACTGCGCCTTGGCGCCTTGTGCGTAACCGCAGGCGAAGGCGCGGATCAAGGGGATGTCCATGCCGCCCACGAAGCCGAGCTTCTTCGACTTGGAAGCCATGGCGGCGGCGACGCCGACCAGGTAGGAGCCTTCCTGTTCCTTGAACATCACCGAATTGATGTTGTTACCCGGCGCGATGCTGTCGATCAGCACGAAGCGCACGTTCGGGAATTCCTTGGCGACCTTGGCCACGGCCTGGGTCTGCGAGAAGCCGATGGCGGCGATCAGGTCGAGCTTCTTGCGGGCCAGGCCGCGCATGACCTGCTCGGCCTGGGTGTCGCTGCTGGCTTGCGCCTCGAACACCTTGACGCCGGTTTCCTTGGAAAAGCGCTGCAGGCCCTCGAAGGCCGACTGGTTGAACGATTTGTCGAACTTGCCGCCCGCATCGTAGACCATGCCGAGCTTGGGTGCGGCAGGGGCTGCGGCCGCGCTGCCGGCGACGCACAGCGCCGCGATGGTCATGGTGAATTGCTTGAGTTTCATGAATGAGGCTCCTGGAATTTCGATATTGTACCCGGCACAACGGTAAGCTTGGAACGGGCTGCGCAAGCTGCATCGTCAACAGCCAACCGGCCGACCATGCGAAGCGCATTGTGTCAGCCAAGGACAGCATGAGGGGTTACGATTTGTATCGCGGCCTTGCTTCCCTCGACAGTGCCAGAAACATGTAGCCTAGTTGCAACATCACAGTCGCAGAACCCGGCCGTCACATGGCCTGGGCCTGGAGGTGGAAGCGCCGCGGCGCCGCATACCGGGCCAAACGGCCCTATGCAGCGCAACCTGTCAAATATGCATCAATCCGCATATTGATGACAAATACGATTTTACTTGGCAATTTATTCCAAGGAAATATAACTGCTGACAATTTTCGCCAATTATTTTGCAATAGCGGCGATCTTGTCCTCGGCGGCAGCGGGCGGGACGGCCGGAAGCGCCGCCCTGGGCAGGGAAATCGCAGGCGCGACGGGCGCGATGGGCGCGTCGGCCGGCTTGGGACCGACCTCGATGCCGACTTCGGCCACGGTGGCCGGGTCGGCAGGCAGCAGCGCGCTGGCCTGCGCCAGCGCCGTGTCGACCGGCTGGGCGAAGCGGCGCGTCAGGAAGCTGGCGATCAGCGCCTGGGTCGCCTCGAGATAGGGGATGTTCATGTGGTCCGAGGCCGGCACCGTGTCGTCGCCGACCAGGGTGGCGAGCTTCTCGACCAGCTGGTCGGTGTGCGAATGCGGCACCACGTCGTCCATCGCTGCGCGCAGCACGTAGGTCGGGGCCTTGAGCGAAGGCGCATGCTTGATCGACTCGAAGCGGTGGCGCAGCATGTACTCGATCGGCATCACGCGGAAGCGCCGCTTGGCGATCGCGAGGATCGAATCGTAGGGCGTGATCAGGACCACCGCATTGGCCGGGCGTTCTTTCGCCACCTGCACCGCGACGCCGGAACCCAGGCTGCGGCCGACCACGGCGATGCGCGCCGCGTCGACCTGGCCGAGCGCGGCCAGCCAGTCGAACAGGGTGCAGCCGTCTTCGATCATGTGCAGTTCGTCGGGCGCGCCGTGGGACTGGCCGTAGCCGCGGTAGTTCATGGCCAGCACGGTCATGCCGGGGAAGAGCTTGCCGGCGTCGCGCGCGACCCAGGAGACTTCTTCGGAGCGTCCGCCGAAATACATGACGGCCGGACGCGGACCCTGGACCAGCGGGGTGAGCAGCCAGCCGCACAAACGGGTGCCGTCCTTGGCGCGCAGGACGATGGGCCGGGTGCGGTGCCCGGTGCTGCGCGGGCTCTCGACTTCGGGCGTGATGCAGGGATTGAAGACCAGGCGACGCTGGTTGGCCGCGATCGCGGCCGTCATCGTCAGCCACAAAAAGCTGGCAAACCCGGTGAGCCCCGCTGCCATTTTCTTTGAAGTGTCCATGGTTCCAGTCTACCCCTGCCGTACAGAGTTGTTCTGTGCGGCACTTCGCTAAGTGAGCAGCGATAAGGATGAGATGTGGAACAGTTGGCTTATTACAACAGCGAGTTCACGGGCAGGCAGGCAGGGGCCTGGCGGCCCCCTTGTTTACTGCGGTGGGTGGAGCGTGGAGGGACCGGCGGCGACGTACTGTTCGACGTCGACATTGGTGTGGTCGATGCGCACCTTGTCGTCGTCGGTATGCACGCCGGCCTCGGCGTGCTCGCCCCCCGTGTGCTTGCCGACCGCGCCATTGGCCAGCGTACCGGCCGCGGCAATCGCCGACAGCACCAGGGCGCCGGTGCTGTTCTGGCGGTTGCTGCGTTTCAGGATCAGGTTGGCGACGCTGGCCAGCAGGGCCGCGCCGGTGAGCACGGCGTGCAGCTGGGTCTCCTGCTTGGCCTCGCCCTGCGGCTTGTCGGCCACGTAGTCCGCGACCCCGACCGCGCTGGCGGCCAGCCCGCCGACCACGCCGCCGGCCATGCTGTAGAACGAGGCCTTGGCATAGTCTTCGTCGCCGGTGGCGCTGTGCAGCGCGTCGAGGATGAAGCCGAAGGGAATGAGGACGGCCGGCGCGGCCATCAGGATCGTGTGCAGCGGCTGGCCGGCGATGGTGGTCTGGTGCATGGCGTTCTCCTGGCGGTTGTTGTGCTGTCCGCCCAGTGTGACATAGGGGCGGAGACGGACACGCACGCTTGGCGCCGGTTCACTGCCGGGTGAAGCCGATGCCGCCTTCCACTTCGGCCGCCACCTGCTGCTTGTTCTCGGCGCTTTCGCTGAACTCGGCCAGCACCCGCTCGACGCGCATGCCCCTGGCCATCTGGTCCAGCCAGTAGGCGGCGCCCGCGGCGTCCGGCACCCGGTGCAGCACGTTCCAGTACAGCGCGGTGACCACCTGCTGGTGCGTCGGCGCGGCGCCCACCAGGCTGGCGAACTCGGTCGAGGTGGCGAATTCGCGCGCCATCGGTTCCAGGGCCAGGCCGCCGTCCATCGACTGGATCCAGAAGCCCAGGCCGGCCGCGTCGGGCTTGCGGTTGAAGGCTGCGCGGTAGAGGCGGTAGGCCTTGCCGGCATTGCCATCGATGTCGAAGGCCAGCGTGAGGTCGGTGAAGTCGAGGCGGAATGGGTTGCGCACGGTCTGGGTGCCGTCCAGGCCCGTGTTGTCGACGATGGTGAGCACGCCGTCGCGGCGCGTGAGCGTGTAGGCCGCGCGCGGGCCGTGCAGGACCGCTCCCTCGATGATGGTCTGGACCGGCATGCCGTCGTCGCCGTAATACAGGCCTTGCAGCTCGATGCGCGGGCTGAACACATAGGTGCCCGGCTGGCCCCCGGTGAAGTGGAACACGCCGTCGGCGCTGCGGTATTCGCGTTCGTCGGCGAGCTCGCCGACGCCTTCGAACGCGATGCTGCCGACGGTCCATCCGGTGTTGCGCCCCAGGTAGGCTTCGCCCACCTGGTCGGCCATCAGGCGCAGGCGCACGTGGCGGCCCGCATAGCGCTCCAGCGATACCTTCAGCTGCGCGGTCGCGTCCACGTTCGAGACCCGGCCCGGCTCCATATGGATGTCGCTCCAGGTCGCCCCGTCGTCGACCGACACCTGCACATGGAAGCGCTGCTTGGGCGAGGTGAGCCGGACCGTGCGGGTCAGGCTCACGCTGGCGCCGGCGGATCCGATCGACAGCTTGCGGTTCAGGACGGCCGTTTGCTCCTGCATGTTGGCGCCACCCGATTCCATATAGAAGTTCAGCACGCCGGGGCTGAACAGGGAATGGGTCCCGCCATGTGCGACGGTCCAGTTGCCCGCATCGAAGCCGGGCGCATTCGCCGCCCCCATCGGCTTGCGCAGCCAGCTGCGCAGGCTGTAGCCGGTGGCCTGGGGCAGACGGCCGACCTGCACCGTATAGGACTGGCCGGGGAGCACGCTCTGGGGAGCGCTGACGCTCGGGTTGAGCGCGCTCGGCGCGGCCACCGCAGGATCGAACACGGTGACGTCGTAGGAGAAGCTGCGCACCTGGCCGCCGACCACCACGTTCGACACGGTGACGCGGTAGGCCAGGTCGGCCTCGGGCCGGGCGTGGGCGCCGTTCGGGGCGCTGCTGGCCAGCAGCCACACGATCGTGTTCTCGCCGGCGTTGTTGGCGACCGGTTCCAGCGTCACGCCGACCGGCTGGCCGTCGCGTGTGACGGCGACCCTGGCATGCGTGAAATCGGCGCCGGGATAGGACAGCGACCAGCGCGGGAACACCACCTGGTAGGGGACGTAACCTTTTGAGGGCCAGGCCACGAAGTCGTCGCGCACCCGGGGACGGGCGCTGCCGTAGTTGCCGTCGAAGACCCACAGGGCGTTGGCGCCGTTGATGCCGGGCGCACCGCCGCTGGGCGGCACACCCGGGACGTCGCCGGTGCCGAAGCTGCGGGTCTGCGGATACAGGATCCAGCGCCGGTGGCCGACCGCGGCATTGTTGTCGCCGTAGTCGTGCATGTAGGCCGTGATCGCATCCGGACCGGTGTTGCCTAGCGCCAGGTTCGACGAACCGGCAGCCTGGGCGCCGGCGGCGCTGTAGAACTTCCAGGTGGAGGGCGGCGTATGCGACAGCGCGTTGTTGGCGCTCATCATGAGCGCCGCTTCCTGGGCCTTGGCGCCGTGTTCGGCCGACAGGGTGGTGGCGGCGGACAGCCCGGCCATGGCGCGGTACCAGTTCAGGCGCTGCAAGGTGGAAGCCTGGAAGGCCGCGCTGGTGGCGCCGGGCGTGCCGCTCGCATGATTGCCGGTCCATCCGATCGGGACCGGCGGCTCCAGGTAGAGGCGGTTGTAGAACAGGCGCACGGCTTCCCGGTCGCTCGTATCGACCGCCAGTGCCTGGCCGCTTGCGACCAGGGCCGATTGCCCTTGCTGGTAAGCGGCGCCTGGATGGACGGCGGCCTTGCGGGCATCCGCATGGGTCAGGTGCGTGTCGAGCCGGGCCTGCGCGGGCGATAGTTGCGCACGCTGCGCGGAGACGCTGGCATGCGCGCTGGGCGGCGGGTCTTCCGGGCTGCCGCAGCCGGCCAGGGTAAGCAGGCCGAGCAGGGCAAGGGAGGCAAATGGGGTGGGCTTCATCATGGGGGCCAGGGAGCAGGGAGACAGCCGGGGATTATGCCGTGCCGGCCACAATGTTGCCTATAGTCAACTGCCAGCTTTGTCGGGAAAAGGCCTCATTGCACGCAATTCATGCGCGGTGCATGCCGGCGCGGCCGCGGCAGGCCCCATGGCGGATTGCGTCGGCAGAAGCCGGCACGATCAAGTACCATCGTCGTTCCGGCCCCGCGCCGCCCCTTCCTGGAGACCCCGTGCACTACCTGCTCATGTATGACCTCGCCCCCGACTACCTCGAGCGCCGCGGCGAATTCCGCGATGCGCACTTGCAGCTGGCCTGGGAGGCGCAGCAGCGCGGCGAACTGGTGATCGCCGGCGCCCTGGTGGAACCGGCCGACCAGGCGGTGCTGATGTTCTCCTGCGATACGCCGGAGCCGGTGCAGCTGTTCGCCGCGCGCGACCCCTATGTGACCAACGGGCTGGTGCGTGCCTTCCATGTGCGCCAGTGGAATACGGTGGTGGGCGACGGCGCCTTCAATCCGGTGCGCCCGGGCTGACATTCCCAATAGCAAATTTGCACTGCGGATGAGGTAATATTCCCCGGCTTTCCACCTGAGCCGGAGTATCCATGCAACCTGCAGTCAACCTGTGGCCGCTGCTCGGCGTCGCAGTCATCGTCGCCGGCTTCCTGCTGCGCGCCCATCCGGTGCTGGTGGTGGTGGTGGCCTGCGGCGTCACCGGCGCGGCCGCCTTCATGCCCATCGAAGCCATCCTGGCCTCGCTCGGCACCGCCTTCGTCAAGACCCGCAACCTGCCGCTGATCCTGCTGCTGCCGCTCGCCGCCATCGGCCTGCTGGAGCGCTTCGGCCTGCGCGAGCGCGCCCAGACCGCGATTGCAAAAGTGCGCTCGGCCACCGCGGGGCGCCTGCTGATCGTCTACCTGTTCGCGCGCGAGACCTCGGCCGCCGCCGGCCTGACCAGCCTGGGCGGCCAGGCCTCGATGGTGCGTCCGCTGGTCGCGCCGATGGCCGAAGCCGCGGCCGAAACCCAGTACGGTCCTTTGCCCGACCACGTGCGCCACCGCATCCGTGCGATGTCCGCCGCCACCGACAACGTCGGCCTGTTCTTCGGCGAAGACATTTTCGTGGCATTCGGCGCCATCGTGCTGATGCAGACCATCCTGAACGCCGAAGGCATCGCGGTCGACCCGCTGCACATGGCGCTGTGGGGCATCCCCACGGCGATCACGGCCTTCGTCATCCATGCATGGAACCTGCGGCGGCTCGATGCGGAGATCCGCCGCAAGATGGCGAAGGTCGTGGAGACGGCATGATCACGCTCGAATTCTTCTATATCTTGATGGGCCTGCTGTTCGTGGCCGTCGCCGTGATGAACCTGCGCGACCGGACCACTCCGCGCCGCTACACGACCGCGCTGTTCTGGGGCCTGTACGCGCTGCTCTACCTGGCCGGCGAGCGCCTGCCGCCGGCTGTGGTGGGCGGACTGATGATCCTGATGGCCCTCATTGCCGGCTTCAAGGGTGTCGCCGCGGGCAAGCCCGCCACGTTGCCGGAAGAGGCGCGCCGGGCCAGCGCCGCGCGGCTGGGCAACCGCCTGTTCATCCCGGCGCTGCTGCTGCCGCTGGTGACCATGCTGGGCGCGACCCTGTTCTCGGACCTGCAGCTTGGCGGCGGGCCGCTGCTCGACCCCAAGCACCTGACCCTGGTGAGCCTGGGCTGCGCCGCGATCGTGGCCCTGGGCGCTGCCTGCTGGATGACGCGCGCCACGCCCCTGCAGGGCGTGCGCGAGGCGCGCCGGCTGGTCGATGCGATGAGCTGGGCCGTGGTGCTGCCGCACATGCTGGCGGTACTCGGCCTGCTGTTCACCGAGGCGGGCGTGGGCAAGGCAGTGGCGCATGTGACGACCTCGTACATCGACATGGATTCGCGCTTCGTCGCGGTGGCCGTGTTCTGCATCGGCATGGCCCTGTTCACGATCGTGATGGGCAACGGCTTCGCGGCCTTCCCGGTGATGGCGGGCGGCGTCGGCATCCCGGTGCTGGTGGGGGTGTATGGCGCCAACCCGGCGGTGATGGCGGCGATCGGCATGTTCAGCGCGTATTGCGGTACATTGATGACGCCGATGGCGGCCAACTTCAATATCGTGCCGGCCGCGCTGCTCGACCTGCCCGACAAGAATGCCGTGATCCGGGCCCAGGTCCCGACCGCGCTGCCGCTCCTGGTAGCGAATATCTTCCTGCTGTATTTCTTGATGAACCGATGAAAACCGTTTTACTGACCGGCTTCGAGCCCTTCAACGGCGCCACCATCAACCCTGCATGGGAGGCCGTGCGCGCCCTGGAGGGCTGGAGCGGGGCGGACTTCCGGGTAGAAGTGCGCCAGCTACCCTGCGTCTTCGTCGAGGCCAACCGGGCCCTGGCCGCGATGGTCGACGAGCTGGAGCCGAGCGTTGTCATCGCCGTGGGCCAGGCCGGCGGGCGCGCCGAGATCTCGGTCGAGCGCGTGGCGATCAATGTGGACGACGCCTCGATTCTCGACAATGCCGGCGGCCAGCCGGTCGACCGCACCATCCAGGACGGCGGGCCGGCGGCCTATTTCACCACGCTGCCGATCAAGGCGATGGTCGCGGCCATGCGCGCGGCCGGCTTGCGCGCCGGCGTGTCGCAGACGGCCGGCACCTTCGTGTGCAACCATGTGTTCTATGGGCTGATGCACCACACGGCAGGGCGAGCGCTCAAGGCCGGCTTCATCCACGTGCCCTACCTGCCGGAACAGGCCGCAGGCCGGGCGGACGATCCGCCGTCGATGGCGCTGGGCGAGATCATTGCCGCGATCCGCATTGCGGTCGACACCGCGCTGACGGTCGAGCAGGATGTGGCCCAGGCCGGCGGCGCCACCCACTGAAGACAGGCGTAAAAAAACCGGGGCCGCGGCCCCGGTTTTTTTTGTCCAGTAAAGCGGATTAACGCTTTTCCTGCAGCTTCTCGCCGGCGCGCTCCAGAGCGGCGCCAGTCTTGTCGCCCACTTTGTCCGACGCCTGGCGGACTTCCGCAGCGGCTTCCTTGGTTTCTTCTTTCACTTCGGCGCCGGCGGCCTGGATGTTGTCGCCGGCTTTTTCGGCGGCAGCGTCCACGTTGGCAGCGGCGCGGTCGGCAGCGGCTTCGGTAGCCTGTGCGGCTTCCTTGGTTTCTTCAGCGACTTTCGCGCCTGCGTTGTCGACGGCAGCGCCGGCTTCCTGTGCAGGACCCATGTTCGGGTTGTCGTCGGCTTTCTTGCAGCCGGTTGCCATCACGGCGACGGCCAGCATCAGGGCGGAAATGGTAGCGGTGGTGTTTTTCATGGTGTGCTCCTTGTGGAAGGGGGGGTTATTTAAGTATTCATGTTTTGACAAGAGTTTGCCCCATGATCCGGCCGCGAACGGTGCGCAAAGTAACGCAGAATAAAGAAAGTTGGCCTTTTTACGAAGTTTTATGGAAACTATGCCGTTCATCGCTTCGGCATATCACAGGCGCGCACTGGCACTTTATCTATGCACAAAGAATGGTAGGATTTACGGATGGACCGACGAAACGACTATAAAACCGCACTGCTGATCGATGCCGCCATCCACGAGGCCGCAAGCGAAGGGCGCCCGCGCGCCGCGACCGAGTTGGCCGGCATCGGCGTTCCCCTCGAAGTGACCATGCGGGTGCTGACCCGGCCCGCCGAGCGGCGCCACCAGATCGCTTCCCTGAATACCGTCGCGGTCGAGATCAAGCGCCAGGAAGGCTGAGGCCTGGCCTCATGCCGGCTGGGGCGCGGCGTCCGGGAACAGGATGTTCAGGAAGGCCCGCACCACCGGCGCATCGTCCTGGGCCAGGTAAGTGATATACAGGTTGGCCGAAGGCGCATTGCTGCGCACCGGCAGGAAGCGCACGCCCGGCCAGCCGATGCGGCTGGTGGTCTGCGGCAGCAGCGCCACGCCCAGGCCCGCCCCGACCATGGCCAGCAGGGTCTGCGGTTCGGCCGCCTCCTGGAAGATCGTCGGCTCGAAGCCGGCGTTCACGCAGCACTGGATCAGGTAGCGCGGCTCGGCCGACTGGTCCAGGTGCAGGGTCAGCATCGGCTCATGGGCGATGTCGATCAGTTCGATGGCGTCCTGCCGGGCCAGCGGATGGCGCTCGCTGATCGCCACGCACACGTCTTCGCGCGAGCACAGGTCCTGGCGCAGGTTGGCCTGTTTCAGCACGTCCGGCTCGATGCGCGGCTCGCGCCAGAAGCCGACGTCGATCTGGCGCGCGCGCAGCGCTTCCCACTGGTCGTTCGGCCCCATCTCGTGGATGGTCCAGGTCACGCGCGGGTACTGGCTCTGGAACTGTTCCAGCAGGCCGGGGATCGGTCCCCACATCGCCGAGCCGACGATGCCCACCCGCAGGCGGCCCACTTCGCCGCGGTCGATCTGGCGGATGGTGTCGATCGTCATGCGCATCTTGGCCAGCAGCTCGGCCGCCTCGCCCATCAAGGCCTTGCCGGCCACCGTCAGCTCGAAGCTGCGCGTGGTGCGGGTAAACAGGCGCACCCCCAGTTCGCTTTCCAGCTTCATGATCTGCTGGCTCAGCGGCGGCTGCGAAATGTGCAGGCGCTCGGCCGCGCGCGAGAAGCTTTTCTCTTCGGCCACCGCAAGGAAGTAGCGCAGCTGTTTCAGGTCGATCGACATGGCGGCCCGGGACTCAGGCCGAGGGCAGGGCGTTCAGCGCCACCGCCATGCGCGCGCCGACCAGGGCGTTGTGCTTGACCAGGGCGATGTTGGTCGCCAGGCTGCGGCCTTCGGTCAGCTCCTTGATGCGCGAGAGCAGGAAGGGCGTGACCGCCTTGCCCTTGACGCCCTGCCGGCTCGCTTCGCCCAGCGCCTGCTGGATGATGGTGTCGATTTCTTCAGTGGGCATCGCATATTGGGCGGGCACCGGATTGCTCACCACCACGCCGCCCGCCAGGCCGAGCTGCCACTTGGTGCGGATGAAGGCTGCCTGTTCCTCCGGCGTGTCGAGCTGGAAGTCGGCCTGGAAGCCGCTGTCGCGGGTGAAGAAGGCCGGGAAGCCCGGCTGGCCGACGCTCACCACCGGCACGCCATGGGTTTCCAGGTATTCGAGCGTCAGGCCGATGTCGAGGATGGACTTCACGCCGGCGCAGACCACCGCCACGCTGGTCTGGCTGAGTTCCTGCAGGTCGGCCGAGATATCGAAGCTGGTCTCGGCCCCGCGGTGCACGCCGCCGATGCCGCCGGTGACGAACACCTCGATGCCGGCCAGATGCGCGCAGATCATGGTCGCGGCCACCGTGGTGGCGCCCAGGCGCCCTTGCGACAGCACATAGGCCAGGTCGCGGCGACTTACTTTCATGGCGTCCGGCGAGGAGCCGAGCAGCTCGAGCTGCTCTTCGGAGAGGCCGACGCAGATCTTGCCGTCGATGATGGCGATCGTCGCCGGCACGGCGCCGGCGTCGCGGATGACCTGCTCGACTTCGCGTGCGGTCTGCACGTTCTGCGGGTAGGGCATGCCGTGCGAGATGATGGTCGACTCCAGGGCGACGACGGGTTTGCCGGCGGTGCGGGCGGCCGCCACTTCGGGCGAGAACAGGAGGAAGGAATGCATATTAGTCCAGGTCGGATTCGGTAAGGGTGGCAGCAAGGCCGTCGAAAAGGCCGGGCGCCAGCTGGGGGCAGACGGTCTGCCCGCATGCGATGGTGAGGGCGGCCAGCTGCAGGCCGCGGCGGCAGGCCAGCGCCAGGTCGCCTTCGCCGCTGTGCAGCGACCAGCACAGGGCGGCGGCAAAGGCGTCGCCTGCGCCGGTGACGTCGACCACCTCGGCTTTGGGAGCGTCCAGGCGCATCACGCCGATGGGCGAGGTGTGCAGCACGCCGCGCGCGCCGCGCGTAACCACGACGTCCTGTACGCCCTGGCGCTGCACCTCGGCGCAGGCGGCGTCGAACTCGGCGTCGGTGGCTAGAAGCCGGCCGACGCGGGCCGCCAGTTCGCCTTCGTTCAGGATCAAGAGGCGCAGGCCCTGCAGGCTGGCGGGCAGGCGCGCCATCTTCGGTTCGGACACCGCCACCAGCACCAGCGCGACGCCGTCGCGCGCCGCATCGAGCCGCAGGGCGTCGATGGTCTCCAGCGGCAGGTTCAGGTCGGCCACCACCAGGGCTGCGCCCGCGCGCTGCTGCTGGCGGGTGGCCAGGAAGGCGGGGGTGAGGCGGTCGTTGAGCGCCATGTCGGCCAGGGCCACGATCATCTCGCCATCCTGGTCCAGCACCGCGGTATAGGTGCCGCTGCTCACGCCATCCAGGCGCAGGGCGCCGCGCGTGTCGATGCCGGCATCATCAAGATGGGCCAGCAGGGCGCGGCCCGAGGCGTCGTTGCCGACCGCCGTGATCAGGGCGACCGGGGCGCCCATCCGCGCCAGGTTCTCGGCGATGTTGCGGGCCACGCCGCCGAAGGATTCATCCTGCGTGGCGGGGTTCGAGGTGCCCAGCGCCAGCGGCTGCACGCTGCGCAGCTTGCGGTCGAGGTTGGAGGCGCCGATGCACAGGATCGGGCGCTGGTCGGGCAGCACATAAGCGCGCCCGAGGATGCGGCGCTCGCGCACCAGGGTGGCGATGTAGTTGGCGATGGCCGAGCGCGACAGCCCCAGCTGGGCGGCGAGGTCCTGCTGCGAAATGAAGGGGTTCGCGCGGATCAGCTCGTACAACTGTTCTTTTTTGGGCAGCTCGGTCACGGATGTGGATGGATCGTTTAAACTTATGTTTATTGATACTAGACAATTGTTTGAATGGTGTCAAATGACGATTGCTACTGGCTCGCCAAGCCAGCAAACATACCCGATCATATATTTTTAAAACAAATAAATCGACAAGAAAAATGGTATTTGCCATACATATTGGCCCTCGTGCATAGTTATAATATTCCGGCTGATATGTGCCGCGTGCTACTGCTCGGTAGCACCCTCCGGCGCCTGCCTCTTCATCCCGTCTCCCGAATTTCCGCAAACGACAAGGAACAACCATGTTCAGCAATACCCCATTCGAAGCAGCAGAAGTCATCAAGGCCCGCAAACCAGGCTTTCAACCGCGCGCGGCCCTGATCCTCGGCTCCGGCCTGGGCGTGCTCGCCGAGCAGATGACCGACGCCGTCTCGATCAGCTATGCCGAGCTGCCGGGCTTCCCGATCAGCACCGTGCACGGCCATGCGGGCGAGCTGGTGCTGGGCATGCTGGCCGGCGTGCCGGTCGTGTGCATGAAGGGCCGCGGCCACTTCTACGAAGGCTATGGCGCCAGCGTGATGACCTCCGCCGTGCGCACCTTCAAGCTGATCGGCTGCGAGATGCTGTTCGTGACCAATGCGGCCGGATCGCTCCGTCCTGAAGTCGATGCCGGCAGCGTCGTGGTCCTGAACGACCATATCAACCTGCTGCCGGGCAGCCCGATGTCGGGCCCGAACGACGAGCGCTTCGGCCCGCGCTTCTTCAGCATGGCCAATGCCTACGACGCCGAGCTGCGCAGCATGATCAAGGAAACGGCAGCTGCCAAGGGCATCACCCTGAACGAAGGCGTCTACCTGGCCTGCCCGGGTCCGAACTTCGAGACCGCCGCCGAAATCCGCGCCTTCAAGACCCTCGGCGCCGACGTGGTCGGCATGTCGGTGGTGCCGGAAGTGATCGCCGCGCGCCACTGCGGCCTGAAGGTCGCCGGCGTCTCGGCCGTCACCAACCTGGCCGAAGGCCTGAGCCCCTTCCCGCTGTCGCACGAGCAGACCCTGAAATACGCGGCCATCGCCGCCAAGGACCTGGTCACCCTGATCCACGCGTTCATCGAGCGCCTGGGCGCGACCCCACGCACTGCCAACTAACAGAAAGCGAGCGATCCAATGTCACGCGCATTCATCCTCCTGCTCGACTCGTTCGGCCTGGGCGCGCTGCCCGACGCCGACAAATACGGCGACACGGGCGCCAACACCTTCGGCCACATCGCCGAGTGGGCCGCGAAAGAGGGCAAGCCGATGTCGCTGCCGAACCTGGAGCGTCTCGGCCTGGCTGCCGCCGCGCACAAGGCCAGCGGCGAATGGGCTGCGGGCTTTGCAAAGCGCGACGGTTTCACGGGCGCCTGGGGCGCTGCGCGCGAACAGTCGACCGGCAAGGACACGCAGAGCGGCCACTGGGAAATCGCCGGCGTGCCGGTGCTGTTCGACTGGGGCTACTTCCCGAAGACGGTGCCGTCCTTCCCGAAAGAGTTGACCGACAAGCTGCAGGCGCTCACTAGCGTGCCGGGCTGGCTGGGCAACTGCCATGCGTCGGGCACCACCATTATCGACGAGCTGGGCGACGAGCACGTTGCCACCGGCAAGCCGATCCTGTACACCTCGGCCGACTCGGTGCTGCAGATCGCCGCGCACGAAGAACACTTCGGCCTGGACCGCCTGTACGCAGTGTGCGAAGCGGCCTACGAGCTGGTCAAGCCCTACAACATCGGCCGCGTGATCGCGCGTCCCTTCCTGGGCGCGAACGGCAAGTACAAGCGCACCAGCAATCGCCACGACTACGCCGTGCCGCCCACTGCGCCGACCCTGCTCGACCACGTCAAGGACGCGGGCGGCGAGGTCATCGCGCTCGGTAAAATCAGCGACATCTTCGCCGCGCAAGGCGTGACCAAGCTGGTCAAGGGCGTCGACAACATGGCGCTGTTCGACCGCCTGCTGGAAGAAACCGAGACCGCGCCGGACAAGTCGCTCACCTTCGTCAACTTCGTCGACTTCGACATGCACTTCGGCCATCGCCGCGACGTCGCGGGTTACTCGAACGCGCTGCACGAGCTGGACGCGCGCATGCCGGAATTCCTGGCCAGGCTGAAGGACGGCGACCTGTGCGTGATCACCGCCGACCATGGCTGCGACCCGACCGCGCCGGGCTCGGACCACACGCGCGAGCACATCCCGATGATCTTCTTCGGCCCGAACGTCGCCGCGCAGGAACTGCCGACCGCGGACACTTTCTCGAGCATCGGCGCCACCCTTGCCAAGCACCTTGGCGTCAAACCACTTTCGAACGGAACCGCACTGCTATGACCCAGCCACTGGACTTCAAACGTAATACCGCCGTCGGCCTCGACCTCGGTTGGGTCAACAGCATCAAGGTCAACCGCAACGCGGCCGACCGCCGCGCCACCAGCCTGGCGAACCGCCGCACGGTCAAGAAGGAATACCAGGCTGCGTGGCTGATCCGCGCGGTTCAGTGCATGGACCTGACCACCCTGGGCGGCGACGACACCCCGGGCCGCGTCGAGCGCCTGTGCATGAAGGCGATGCGCCCGCTGCGCACCGACTTGATGCAGGCACTGGGCCTGGAGACCCTCACCACCGGCGCCGTCTGCGTGTATCACGAGATGATCCAGCCCGCCGTGAGCGTGCTGAAAGGCCGCCTGCCGATCGCCGCGGTGTCCACCGCCTTCCCGGCCGGCCTGTCCAGCCTGGAGACCAAGCTGCGTGAAATCGAACTGTCGGTCGCTGCAGGCGCGACCGAGATCGACATCGTCATCACCCGCCAGCACGTGTTGCTAGGGGACTGGCAGGCGCTGTACGACGAAATGCTGGCCTACCGCCAGGCTTGCGGCGACGCGCACGTGAAGGCGATCCTGGCCACCGGCGACATCGTCACGCTGGACAACGTGGCCAAGGCCTCGTGGGTCTGCATGATGGCCGGCGCCGATTTCATCAAGACCTCGACCGGCAAGGAAGGCGTCAACGCGACGATTCCCGTGTCGCTGGTGATGACCCGCGCGATCCGCGAATACTACGAGCAGACCGGCTTCCAGGTCGGCTACAAGCCGGCCGGCGGCGTGTCGACCGCCAAGAGCGCGCTGCAATACCTGACCGTGATGAAGGAAGAACTGGGCAACGACTGGCTGCAGCCGCACCTGTTCCGCATCGGCGCCTCGAGCCTGATGACCGACATCGAGCGCCAGCTCGAGCACTACGTCACCGGCAACTACTCGGCCGCCCATCGCCACGCGCAACCTTAAAGATTAACGGATTCGTCATGCCAACTATTAAAGAGATTCTTCAGACCATGGATTACGGCCCCGCACCAGAAAGCACCAAGGAAGCACAAGCGTGGCTGGACCAGCATGGACGCCGTTTCGGCCTGTTCATCGACGGCGCCTGGAGCGAGGCCGCGACCACCTTCGCCACCAGCAATCCTGCCGACGGCAGCGAGCTGGCGCAGGTCACGCAAGCGACCGGTGACGACGTCGAGCGCGCCGTGCAGGCCGCGCGCCGTGCGCAGCCGGGCTGGGTCGCACTGGGCGGCCATGGCCGCGCACGCGTCATGTATTCGCTGGCACGCCTGCTGCAAAAGCACTCGCGCCTGTTCGCCGTGCTCGAGACCCTGGACAACGGCAAGACCATCCGCGAAACCCGCGATGCCGACCTGCCGCTGGCCGCGCGCCACTTCTACCACCACGCCGGCTGGGCCCAGCTGCAATCGGAAGAATTCGCGGACTACCGCGCCGTGGGCGTGGTCGGCCAGATCGTCCCCTGGAATTTCCCGCTCCTGATGCTGGCATGGAAGATCGCACCGGCGCTGGCCGCCGGTAACACGATCGTATTCAAGCCGGCCGAGTACACGCCGCTGACCGCGCTGCTGTTTGCGCAAGTTTGCCAGCAGGCCGGCGTGCCGGCTGGCGTGGTGAACATCGTCACCGGCGATGGCGCCGTGGGCGAAGCCATCGTCAACCACCCCGGCATCGACAAGCTGGCCTTCACCGGCTCGACCGAAGTCGGCCGCATCATCCGCAAAGCCACTGCCGGCACCGGCAAGAAGCTGTCGCTGGAACTGGGCGGAAAGTCGCCCTTCATCGTCTTCGACGACGCCGACCTGGACGCCGCGGTCGAAGGCCTGGTCGATTCGATCTGGTTCAACCAGGGCCAGGTCTGCTGCGCCGGTTCGCGCCTGCTGGTGCAGGAATCGGTCTACGACCGCTTCATCGCCAAGGTCAAGCTGCGCATGCAGAACCTGCGCGTGGGCTCGCCGCTGGACAAATCGAACGACATCGGGGCACTGGTCGACCCGGTGCAGCAGCAGCGCATCCACGGCCTGGTGGAGTCCGCCCGTGCCGAAGGCTGCGAAGTGTGGCAGCCGACCTGCGACATACCGCAAGCCGGCTCGTGGTACCTGCCGACCCTGATCACGGGCGCCTCGACCTCGGCTGCCGTGGCCCAGGCCGAGATCTTCGGCCCGGTGCTGGTGGCCATGAGCTTCCGCACCCCGCACGAAGCGGTGCAGCTGGCGAACAACACGGTGTACGGCCTGGCCGCCTGCGTGTGGTCGGAATCGATCTCGCTGGCGCTGGACGTCGCGCCGCAGATCAAGGCCGGCGTCGTGTGGATCAACACCGCCAACCAGTTCGACGCAGCCTGCGGCTTCGGCGGCTACAAGGAATCCGGTTTCGGCCGCGAAGGCGGCAAGGAAGGCATGTACGAGTACCTGACGCCCTTGTCGGAAGACGCGCGTCCTGCAGCGCCGGTCGCGGCAGAAAAAGGGCGCGTGAAAGCCTCGGAAGAGGGCAACGCATTCGCGGTGGACCGCACCGCCAAGCTCTACATCGGCGGCAAGCAGACCCGCCCCGACGGCGCCTACAGCCGCGCCATCCACGGCGCAAACGGTTCCTTCCTGGCCGATGTCGGCGAAGGCAACCGCAAGGACCTGCGCAACGCCGTGGAAGCCGCGCACAAGGCGGCCGGCTGGTCCAAGGCCACCGCGCACAACCGCGCGCAGGTGCTGTACTACCTGGCCGAGAACCTGGCCATCCGCGCCGACGAATTCGTCGCCCGCATCGCCGCGCAGACCGGCTCGCGCGACGCGGCCCGCGAAGTCGAGGCCTCGATCGAGCGCCTGTTCTACTGGGCCGCATGGTGCGACAAGTATGACGGCGCGGCCCACCAGCCGCCGATGCACGGCATCACCGTCGCGCTGAACGAGCCGGTCGGCGTGATCGGCATCATCTGCCCGAACGAGAACCCGCTGCTGGGCTTCATCTCGCTGGTCGCTCCCGCCATTGCGCTGGGCAACCGCGTGGTGGCGGTGCCGTCGGAAGCGCATCCGCTGTCGGCGACGGACCTGTACCAGGTGCTGGATACCTCGGACCTGCCGGGCGGCGTACTGAACATCGTGACCGGCTCGGCCGATGAGCTGGCGCGCACGCTGGCTTCGCACGGCGACGTCGATGCGGTGTGGCGTCACGATGGTTCGGCAGCAGGCTGCGCGGAAGTCGAGCGCTTATCGAGCGATTCGCTCAAGCGCACCTGGGTTGGCGGCGGCAAGGGCCGCGACTGGTTCGATGCGAAGCAGGCATGCGGCCGCACCGTGCTGCAGCATGCGTCGCAAGTGAAGAACATCTGGATTCCGTACGGCGTCTAATTGAATTGTTGGCGCCTTCGGGCGTCGTAGGGTGGGCGGCTTTGCCGCCCACGCGGTGATAGTTCGCGGCAAGATCATCAAGCGAGATCGGAGCCTGTACCTATCCCCGCGTGGGCGGGAGACCCGCCCACGCTACGTTATAGAAAAAGGTATTGTCATGTTCCTCCCCCAAGAAATCGTCCGCAAAAAGCGCGACGGCGGCATCCTCACTGCCGAAGAAATCCAGTTTTTCGTGCGCGGCATCCCTGACGGCAGCGTCACCGAAGGCCAGATCGCAGCCCTCGCCATGGCCGTCTACTTCAACGACATGAGCATGGACGAACGCGTTGCCTTCACGCTGGCGATGCGCGATTCCGGCCAGGTGCTGGAATGGACATCCCTGAACCTCCCGGGCCCAGTGGTCGACAAGCACTCGACCGGCGGCGTCGGCGACGTGGTCTCCCTCATGCTGGGGCCGATGATCGCCGCCTGCGGCGGCTTCGTGCCGATGATCTCGGGCCGCGGCCTGGGCCACACCGGCGGCACGCTCGACAAGTTCGACTCGATCCCCGGCTACAGCACGGTGCCCGATCCCGACCTGTTCCGCAAAGTGGTCAAGGACGTGGGCGTGGCCATCATCGGCCAGACCGCCCAGCTGGCGCCGGCCGACAAGCGCTTCTACAGCATCCGCGATACCACGGCGACCGTGGAATCGGTGGCGATGATCACCGGTTCCATCCTCTCCAAAAAGCTGTCGGCCGGCCTGGACGCGCTGGTGATGGACGTGAAAGTGGGCAGCGGCGCCTTCATGCCGACCTACGAGAAATCGGTCGAACTGGCCGAGAGCATCGTCGCCGTGGGTAATGGCGCCGGCACCCGCACCTCGGCCATCCTGACCGGCATGGACGAATCGCTCTGCCACGCCGCCGGCAATGCTGTCGAAGTGCGCGTCGCGATCGACTACCTGACGGGCAAGGCCCGCCCGGCGCGCCTGCATGAAGTGACGATGGCGCTGTGCGCCGAGATGCTGGTCATCTCGGGCATCGCCTCCAGCGAACAGGAGGCGCGCGCCAAGCTGCAAACCGCGCTCGATTCGGGCGAAGCGGCCGAGCGTTTCGCACGCATGGTAACCGCTCTGGGCGGCCCGGGCGACCTGATGGACAAGCCGGACGCCTACCTGGAAACCGCACCGGTCATCGTGCCGGCGCCGGCACTGCAGTCGGGCTTCGCTACTTCGGTCGACACCCGTGGCCTGGGCCTGGCGGTGGTCGCACTGGGCGGCGGCCGCGTACGTCCGCAGGATGCGATCGACTTCGCGGTCGGCCTGACCGGACTGGTCGAGCTGGGCGACAAGATCGAGGTGGGCCAGCCGCTGGCGATGGTCCATGCACGCAACCAGGCAGCTGCCGAGCAGGCCGTGGGCCAGGTGCAGGCTGCCTACCAGATCGGTGGAGAAAAGTCGGCCGCAACGCCAATGATCCACCGCACCATCCGTCCATAAGAGGCTGTCAATGAACTACGCAAAACTGATCGACGAAGCCCGCGCCGCGCGCGAGATGGCTTACGTGCCGTACTCGAAATTCAAGGTCGGCGCCGCGCTGGAAACGAAGGATGGCCGCATCTTCCGTGGCTGTAACGTGGAGAACGCTTCCTACGGCCTGTGCAATTGCGCCGAACGCACCGCTTTCTTCAGCGCCATCGCCGAAGGCTACAAGCCGGGCGATTTCACCGCCCTGGCCGTCATCGGCCAGACCGACGGCCCCATCGCCCCCTGCGGCGCCTGCCGCCAGGTGATCCTGGAACTCGGCGGCAACGCACTGCCGGTCGTGCTGACCAACCTGAAGGGCGACGTGTTCGAGACCACGGCTGCGCAGCAGTTGCCGAACGCCTTTGGCGGTGCGGACCTGAACTAGCCACTCCGGCTCCAAGCGCCCCGGCGACTGGGGCATCGGTATTGCCAGAAGCGCTGTTCGCAGAAATGCGACAGCGCTTTTGTTTTGGCTTGTCGCGCGGCATGCGGCCTGATCCTTCTCAAGAGCAAAAATGCAATCCCGGCGTGTAATCGCTTAATCGCGTGCATATGCGCGTGATCAATCTTGGGAGACAGCGATGTCGGAACACGTCCATGGCGCCAATCTGCTTGCATCCCTGAGCCGCTTCACCCAGGACACGCGCCTGCTCAAGTTATTCACGCCCTCGGGCGCAGACTTGCTGGCCGAATGCGTGCATGGCGAGGAGGGGATCAGCGAAGGCTACCGCTTCAAGGTCGACGCCTTATGCACGGACGCGCACCTGGAGCTCAAAGGCTTGATTGGCCAGCCGGCCCTGCTGCAACTGCTCACGGCCGAGAGCTTCAGCGCGCTGCGCCCCTTCCACGGATACATTACCTCGGCCGAAATCACCGGCGCGAATGGCGGTTTTGCGCGCTACGTGTTGAAGATCGAGCCGTGGAGCACATTCCTGTCGCTGGGCAGGGACAGCCGTACCTTCCAGGACATGACCGTCTTCGACATCCTGGATGTGGTGTTCGGCAGCTATGCGGGCCGCGGCAAGCTGGTTTCGGCCTGGCGCTTCGACATTGCCGGCCAGGGCATCTACCCCAAGCGCAGCCTCACCACGCAATACCAGGAGAGCGACCTGGCCTTCGTGCAGCGCCTGATGCTCGAGGAAGGCCTGTTTTATTTCTTCGAGCATAGCGGCGACCCGGACAGCGCCTCGCTGGGCAGCCACACCATGGTAATTGCCGACCACAACGGCGCATTCGCACCGAATCCGCAATCGTCGGTGGAGTTCACCCGGCCCGGCGCCGTCATGAAGGGCGACAGCATCGACCGCTGGCGTACCGAGATCCGCTTGACCACGAATGCGGTCGAGATGGGCAGCTGGGATTACCGCACCGTACGCCAGCGGCAAGTAAGCGCGGCGGGCACGGACAGTAGCGGCGCACAACTAAGCAGCCGCGATGTCCCTGGCGTCTATGCCTGGCAAAGCCGTGAACAGGGCCAGCGCATCGCCCTCAACCAGATCCAGGCAGCCGAGGCGTCGCGCCAGCTGCATATCGGCGCAGGCACCGTGCGCAGTTTCGTGCCGGGAACGACGTTTACGCTGCATGGGCACGCCAGGTTCGACGAGGCGGACAGCGACGATGGCCGCAGCTTCGTCATCGTTCGCGCGAAGCACCTGATGCACAACAACCTCTCGGCGGACATGGCCGATGTGGTGGGCAAGTTGCTGGGAAAGGGTTTGGCGGCATTGGCCAACAGCAAGGAGTCGAGCCAGGCCGACCTGCGGCAGCCTGGTTCCGAGCGGCCCCTGTACCGCAATCGGATCGAAGCCATCCTGGCCAGCGTTCCCTTCCGCAGCGCTCGTATCGATGGGCACGGCCATGTCCTCCGGCCAAGCCCGACCGTACGTGGCCAGCACACCGCCATCGTGGTGGGCCCTCCCGGCGCCGTGATCCACACCGACCGGGACCATCGGATCAAGGTGCAGTTCCACTGGCAGCGCGGGGTGAACAGTCATGGCCGGATGAACCATCCCTATCCGGAAGGACATACCGGCGCCCCGGGCGATGACACCGCCGGCACCTGGGTGCGCGTCGCCACGCCCGTGGCCGGCGCGAACTGGGGCAGCAACATGGTTCCCCGCGTCGGGCAGGAAGTGCTCATCGATTTCCTGGAAGGCGACATCGACCGTCCCGTCGTCATCGGCTGCTTGTACAACGGCCGCGGACGGCTCGACGCCCAGCATAACGAGGTCGCGCAAGGTGGGGGAGCCTCAACCGGCAACGCCTCACCCTGGTTCCCCGGCGAAAACGGCGGCCACGCGCATCCGGCCGCCCTGTCCGGCATCAAGTCCCAGGCCATGCAGGGCAGCCAGGGCGGCGATGGAGCATACAACCAGCTCGTATTCGACGACAGTGCCGGCCAGCCCCGCGTCGCGCTCCAACATCACGCCAAGCCCCATGCGGGAACAGCCGAGCTGAACCTCGGACACCTGCGGCACCAGACCGACAACGAGCGCCTGCAGCCGGCCGGCTTCGGGGCCGAACTCAAGACTGCGCACAGTCTCGCCATGCGGGCAGGGCAGGGCATGTTGCTGTCGACCGACATGCGCAGCGGCGGCAACGGGAGCCAGCTCGGTGCGCGGGAAGCGGAGGCGCAGATCGACGCGGCGCACCAGCTCGCCCTCGCCCTGGCGACTCAGGCAGGCAAGCATAATGCCAGGCTGAACGATGAAGCTGAGCCGGAAGAGCTGCCGGCCGTCAAGCAGATGCGGCACAGCGCGGACGTGCTGAAAGGCGGGGAGGGCGGGGGCGAGCGGCAAACGGATGAATTCAGCGAGCCGCAGCTGCAACTGTCGAGCCCTGCGGGAATTGCGGTGTGCACACCGGCTGATGTAGTGCTGTCGGCGGGGACGACCAGCAGCGTGGTTGCCGGGCAGGATATCAATCTGATTGCGCAGGGGGCGAGCTCCACGCTCGTGGCCAAGGGCATCAGTCTGTTCACTTACGGTAAGACCAGCAGCAAGGACAAGCCGAACCAGGAGGTGGGGATCAAGCTGCATGCGGCAAGCGGGAAGGTGAGTGTGCAGAGCCAGTCAGGGGCGACGACTATTACTGCGGACAAGAAAGTCACGGTGGCGAGCGTGACTAAGTCGGTATCGATTTCGGCGCCGAAGAAGCATGTGCTGCTGACTGCGCAGGGGGCGTATATCAAGCTGGAGGGGGGGAATATCGAGGTGCATGCGCCGGGGAAGGTGGAGTTCAAGGCGAGCAAGAAGGAGTTGGCGGGGCCCCAAAGCACAAAACAAGAAAAGGTGCTGCCAAAACCAGGGGACCTGACATTATGCGAGCTCCGCGCAGCCGGAGCTGCTACTGCTGGCGACAGCAGTGTACCGCTGTTGTGAGCAGATCTGTGATGAGCCATTTCCTCAACGCGACTGTGCTCCGCAAATATCAGCTGGCCGTCGTAGACGCAGCGGTATTTGGAATGCTGCCAGAAGGCATGACGACTGAGATTCTCATACCAAAGCACATGGCGCAATGCGCCAATTTGATGCCCAGGCTAATCGATCTCGAAGGCCTGAATGAGAATCGCAGAGATGCCCTTCAATCATGCTTGCAATATGCGCAAGTAAATCAGGAACTGCTAGCTGCCATCATTTTCATTGCTACATCGAAAGGCACAAAGGAATTCACTCGCCACTGGAATGTCCTCCAAATATTCACACACGTGGATATGCGCAAGTCATGGCTTCGAGCTCATGATCCGCGGGTACTTCATCAATTGCTTCGTGTGTTGAATCCAAAGCAGCGCCGCTGGTTATTCGGACCAGTTCATGCTTTTCATTACTGCATAGGTAGCGACTGGAATACGGCCTTACGTGATACCGAGGGACCGCTCGGACACATGTCCTCAATCGGCCCAGCCGGATGGGATTGGGGGCGGATCGAGCAGATTGGTATGGTCAACCGTGCGCTATGTGGAGCAGGCGTCCGTGACCTGCCAACGCTGACGACCCAAGGAGCATTAGCCGAGCAGCTAATTCAACGCGCGATCGTTCGTCACGGGCTAAGCGACAAAGCTGACCTCGTCGAGTTCGCGACCCGTGGCCTTGTTGCTGGCCCGCTGTTCGATGAGCATCCACAAGTTGCGAACGCCATCAAGGGTGCTATAGCGTCCGGCGAACCTACGAGTTTGTCTGATCGTTTTGCGCTCCTGGAGGATGCCATTTGGGCCTCCTTCACCGAAATCCCTCAACCCTGTTTATGAGACCATATATGAATTCGGCAGCGACATGTGAGTTCTGTGACAAGCGCGGCTTACCCTTGCTACTCGTGCGTCATGCTATCGCGCCAGCGGATTCCGGGGCGCCCGTCGTCTCCGGCTCGCCGATTGAATTTGCCTCTTCTGCTGGCCACTACACCAAGCGGCTGATTCGAAGCGGTTATGTCAATGTGTTCGATGAGGCACGCAGACGCTGGGAAGCATATTTCGTAACGCCGGATGGGTTCTTTTTCAAGCTGCTTCAAACATCCGGTATGGCACCAGTGATACCGAAGAAACCCTTTAACTGCCCAGATGAAGGCCACCGCGCCGTGGCAAGCTGCATCACAATTCCTGACCCGTCACATGCCTCAACAGTCTGGGTGGGCTTTAGTGATGTCTTGTGGACTGATGCGGTCCGAAAGAAAAATGAAGAGACGGCATATCGTCGAAGGCACATGGCCGAGATTGACGTCAAGGCCGCCCTGAAAGGAATTCAAAAAGACCATAAACCAATCGGGCAAGCAGATACCGAGGTAGCTGAGTATGCGATGAGTCCGGTCGAGGCCCGGAGGGCTTTTGAAGGAAGCCCATTCGTGTTTCATTCGCGCCAGCACGACACTGCTCGACTCAAGCGGGAATGCGAGTTAATGCGGCCTGGACGTGGATTAATTGTCACCATACCGGACCCCGGCGGATTAGCACAGGAACTGGCGTTCCTGATGCAGTATAAGACCGAAGCATTCGTTAATCAGAAGCCGGAAGATAAGCGGAAGCTAGCTGCAAGCCTGGCGATTGACCAGATCAAGACAGCAATCCAAACAAATGCGGAAGATATGGAAATCGCCCTCGCTGATGAAATCGCGGATCAACGAATGGTCGATGACCCTTTTGGACATTGGGTATCAAGTTCCGCACGGGCAACGACTGAAAAAATCCGCAACATCGAACCTGCGCAATTGAAGCGGGTGTCGAACTCGGCATGGATAAAATACGGCGAAAAATTTGACGATAGAAAGCGTGGCGGATGGCTCAAGTCATTCCATGGAGAACTCGAAAAATTTGATAAGATTCACATTTCCCCATTAGCTGAAGCGCACATTGCCTGGATGAGGAGTTCGAGCATGGCTGCTTACTTCGAATGCAACTTCGATCAGAAAAATGTCGACTCTGGAAAAACTTACACGGTCGCATTGAGCCATTGCATACATTCTACTCAGGATAAAAAAGCTTGCTCCGATCTTTACGTGGAATGGTTAGGGGGCGATATTGCGGATTCAAATAATTTGCTTCTAAGGGCAATGGTTTTGAATCAATCGCCAGCTATTAATGCAATAAAAAATGCCGTATCAGTCAGTACGGATTTCCGGCAAATTCCTTGGGATAATTTGTTTTCTATACACGATGCAGTTGTTGACAGACTCGATAGGAACGCGCAAGACGTAGCCGCTGGGTTTATGGCGCAAATTAGTGGTCCGGTGGCACGTGCGTTTAATAAAGTATTGGATGGAAGTGTAACGTTCCGCGCTGCAGTCATGGCCAGTGGATTAATTTCTGGTCATCCTGTGGTTATATGTGAAGTCACTGGTTCAAAAAAGATGTTCCTTGAGCGCTTGGTTCGACAGTTAATGCGAGCAAATTCCAACCAGATAACCGAACCTGAAATGAAGCGCGCAATCAAGCTTCAGCTAAAACGCCTGCAGGTCCAAGGGGTGCGCATGGAGGGGGAGGCGAGAAAGAGGTGGATGATTGTTGCAGATGAAGACGTTCTCAAAAATATGCCGCACGGGCTCAGACCTGAACAGCAGGCACAGTGGTTAGCAAAAAGTGTAAGAACTGTTGAGAGCCTAAACAAATTGAATTTGGAACGTTGGCGAACTGTAGTCAACAACAACGCTCCGAAGGTGGTCACGGCCCTAGTTCAAGCGGTATGCCTGACAAAGGTGTGGGAGGACGAACAAAAAAGCCTTTCCCATGATAAGTCTGATGCAACTGGACGTCTCTACGGCGGCATTGCGGCATTATTATCCACCACGGCCGAAGCGATTGGTGGAGTCATGGAAGCAAAGAGCGCGCTTGGCTTACGTTACGGGCAGGGTATAGCGTCGCGCGGCAGCGTTTTCTTGAAGACGGCCGGTAGATTTGGCGGAATTTGTGCGGGAATAACCTTAGCGATTTTGGACGGCGTGAAAGCAAACGACGCAAAGGTCGAAAATCAAATGGGTCTGGCGTGGCTCTATGGTGGCTCGGCTGCGATCGGGTTTTGCTTAACGCTGGCTTTAGCTTTTCCATTCGTTTTAGGTGCCGCAGCCATTCCAATAATTGGGCTGTTATTCGTTTTAGTGATTGCAATAGGCTTGATCATCGAACGTTTGAAAGATAACCCGATTCAGGATTGGTTGGAGCGTTGTCCTTGGGGATATTTAGAAGGAAAACGCTACCCAAATATGGGTACTGAACAGTCTGAACTGGCCATTGCGTTGAAGTGAGGGTGATATGGAATTTTCGGGCCTAATTGGCAAGTATCCTGTTAATCGCCTGCTTACTGAGCAGGAGCGCTCTCATCAACTTCATCAAGGGCGTGGTTTGAACTTGGCCCCGCATTACCAGTTGAGCGTCATCGAAATGAACTCGACATTCCTTGAAACAGTAGATAAGTGGTACGGATGGAAGGGCAGCGCTACTGCAATTACTTCGACGATTCTGATAATGATTAGCGTTACTTTGGGCTGGTTAGGCCTTGAGCTTACCCTGGAAGGGTTTGGTATTCTGGAGTCAACGCTCACTTCAGGCGTGGCCCTTGCAAATGGCTTGGGGATGCTGGCCTTGGTCGGGATGATGGATTGGTTAGTAATTCGAATACTGCGTAAAGAATCTTTTGCTTATACACATTATCCAGTTCGATATAATCGGAAGAATCGCACGGTCTATTTCTTCAGGATTGACGGTACTGTTTCATCCCATTCCTGGGATCAGTTATTCTTCACCTTGGGACATATTCCTGTTTCGAACTTGTGGGAAGTGCGGGCCCATGTTTTGGGTTCCGATAAGGCGACCGTGCTGGAGACGTTTGCACTGAGTTATTCGGGGACTCTCAGCGCCGCTGATCTGTCCCATAATGTTGCCAACTATTCGGCTGAGGACTTCATCCGTGCGCATTGGGAATTCATCCGACGTTATATGGAAGATGGGCCGAGGGATATCTCTAGGCAAATCCGGTTTTGCATGCCTATTCGTACAAAACGTGAGAGCGTGCGACTAAGTTTTGAGCGCATATTTGCCAATTTCGCAGGAGCGCCGGCCCTATTGTATCTGGTCATGGTTCCCTTCTGCTTTATCATAAGTGTTTTTCGGTTGTTTGCTATACACACGAGCAAAATTCCGCAATGGCCCTCAGACGTCAACGCAAGTTGTACTGTTGAATCGAATGATCCTTATGCAATCATAGGAGCAGAGAATGGCGAGCGGATTGCTGTTTATCCGAAAGCAGCTCTTGATGCAGGGGTGCAATTTGGTGTGTCTTAGCTGTCTTGAGTTCGACTCTGTCATACGATCGACGGGAAGCTAAAATACATGTTGTTGTGTTGATCGATTCTTGAAATTTCGAACGCCCGCACGCGTGTCTCCTTGAACTAATGTTGAAGAGGAGCATGACCATTGGCCCGTGCGACGCACAGGTATTGCACGATTTCCTCGGCCAACGTATGAAATTTGGGCAAGCGCTCGCTTCAGGAGCAGGCAGCCTTTTTAAATGGGCAGGGGCAAGGGCAGGAATATTAGCAGGCCTTGTCATGGCAGGGTTGGATTTCAACAAAGCCCATAACCGAGTTCAAGGAGGGGGCAGGTCAGGTGGTTGTAGGTGCATACGTTGGTTCGGGTTTGGCGAGCATTATCCTCACTCTTGCGATCGTAAACGCATGGGCTATACCAGTTATCGGTCTCTTGTTGTTGCTGGTAATCGGCATCGGTGTTTTGATCGAATATGTTAAGGATAATCCAATTCAAGATTGTTTAGAGCGTTGTCCATGGGGAAAGTTTGAACATCAGCGCTTTTCTGATTTTTCAACAGAGCAAGCGCAGTTGCAGCTTGCATTAGGATGAAAACATGATGGACTTCATGGGTCTCACTAGGAAATATCCCGTCAATCGACCCCTCACGGAAATTGAGAAGGCTCTGCAATTGAAGCAGAAGGTGCGCTTGAGCCTTGAACCGCATTATCAGCTGTCGATAATCAAAATGAATTCAAACTTTCTGGAGTCAGTTGACAAGTGGTTTGGTTGGAAAGGCGTTATCTCAGGGGTTGCGCTAGGAGCGATTTCGATAATGGTTGTTTTCTACGTTGCAATGTTGCAGGTTGCTTTTTCTCGTGAAAATACCGCGGATAGCGTAAATGATGATTTGTCTATAATGACGATGGTAACGTTGATGATGTTGCCGGTCGTGATCGCTGCTGTCTGGACTCTCTTGAAAGAGTCCTTCGCTTATACTCATTATCCGATACGCTTCGATCGAAAAAACCGCGAGGTACATATATTTCGAACTAACGGATCGGTTTTGTCTGCGAGATGGAGTGAAATATTTTTTACATTGAGTAAGCTCCGTTCTGGGGGAGGGTGGGAAGTTCTTGGACATATTCTTGGGCCAGAGCGCGACATAGTTCTTGAAACATTTTCACTAAGTTATATGGGCTCCGTGAGTGCCAACAGTATTGCACCCGAGGTGAAGAGCTATTCCGCTGACGATTATCTTCATGCGCATTGGGAATTCATTCGTCGATATATGGAAGAAGGTCCCGAATACTTGTCACGTCAAGTTCAGTTTTGCATGCCGGTGGATGCCCGCCGTGAAACAGCACGAATCAGCTTCGAAAGGATATTCGCAAATTTTGCAAGCGCTCCGGGTCTGCTCCGGTGGATGGCGGTGCCCTTATGTCTTGTAATAGGATTTTTTAGAATTATTTCAATGAGGACCTGCAAAATTCCGGCATGGCCTGCAGCGTTGGAAGCCAGATGTACGACCTACCCAGATGATCCCTACGCGATTGAGGGCGGGTCGGATGGCAAGAAGAAAGCCGTATTTCCTGAAGCTGCGCGGGCTGCCGGCGTTTTTTTTACGATGGCCCGGGAAGTTTAGGCTAGATAGGATACTTATAGAAATATGGCAAGCCTGTATGCCGCTGCGGCCCGTTTATCGGTCGATAACGCGAACACCCACGCTCACAGGCCTGAGCAACTTGCTAAGCGGAATCAGTCCGTTGGCTCCAGGAGACATCACAATACAGCCTTGAAATCGCTGACGGACACACAACATGTTGTCTTGACACGATTCCGATGAGGAGCACGACATGAGCCCGTCCGACGCACAGGTATTGCACGATTTCCTCGGCCAGCTAGTCCAAGCTCGCGGCCTGAAGAAAGACCCCGAAGCCGACGCGCTGATCCAGCGCGCGGTCGAGCAGCAGCCCGACGCCGCTTACCTGCTGGTGCAGCGGGTGCTGCTGATGGAGCAGGCCCTGAACAGCGCCAAATCCCAGATCGCCACGTTGGAAAATCAACTGCGCCAGCAGCAACATTCCCAACACCAGCAACAGCAAAGCGGCGGCTTCCTCGAGAACGTGTTCGGCCATCGCCGCCACGTCTCTCACCCGCAGTCCCACCACATGTCTTACCAGCATGCCTATCCAGGTTCGACGGGCGGCGGCATGCCCGGCTTCTTGCGCGGCGGTGGCGGCGGAGGGATGCTCGGATCGATCGCCGCCACTGCAGCAGGCGTAGCGGCAGGCAGTTTCCTCTTCCACGGCCTGGATAACCTGTTCCATGACCACGACGGCAACGGAGCAGCCCACCTGTTAGGCGGCGAGCAATTGGGAAGCGCGGACCAGTTGGGCAGCAGCGACCTCTCCGGCAGCGCACTGGCCGAACAGGCCGGCCTGGGCGACATCGGCCAGTCCGACAACCTGCTCGACAGCGAACCTGGCCTGGACGGCAACGGCGGCTTCTTCGACGGCGACGGTTCCGACGACGGCCTGTTCGGCTAAACGCCAGTAGGCGGCAGCGACGCTACATCTGCTGGAACAGGTGCGAGTGATTGCGGCTGACTTCCAGCTCGCCCGCGAAGTTGCGCAGCTTGAGCATCTGCCGCCCGCGCAGGTCGCGCGTGACTTCGGCAATGGCATCGACCCGCACCAGGGTGGAACGATGGATGCGCCAGAATTCGTCCGGGTCCAGCTCGTCCGCCAACTCCTTGAGCGTCTTGCGGATCAGGAGCTGCGCGGTGGCGGTCTGCACGCAGGTGTACTTGTCTTCGGCCTGGAAAAACAGGATCTCGCGGGTGCTGACCATGCGCAGGCTACCGCCAACTTGCGCCTGGATCCAGCGCAGGTAATCCGGTTTGGCGGCCGCGCCGCCCTGCTTGAGCAGGGCGCCCAGTTCGGCCAACTGCGCGCCGATATCCTGCGGCGCCTGGCTCAGGCGCTTGCGCACCCGCTCGCAGGTGGTCTGCAGGCGTGCCGGCGTCACCGGCTTGAGCAGGTAGTCGATCGCGCCCTGTTCGAAGGCGTCCAGCGCATATTGGTCGTAGGCGGTAACGAACACGATGTGGCAGCGGTTGTAGAGCTGGCGCGCCGCGTCGATGCCGCCCATGCCGGGCATGCGGATATCGAGGAAGGCGATGTCTGGCTGGTGCTGCGCGGCCAGGGCCAGCGCCTCCATGCCGTTCGCGGCTTCTCCCACGATCTGCAGGTCCGGCCATGCTTCAAGAAGCCGCATGCGCAGCTGCTCGCGCAGTGGTGCTTCGTCGTCGGCGATCAGGGCGGTAATGGGCATCAGTCGAACTCCGTCATCCGGTAGGGCAGGCGGATCGAGGCGCAGGCGCCGCCGCCCGGGGGCAGCTCGATCACCAGCTCCGCATTCTTCCCATACAGCAGGGCCAGGCGTTCGCGGATGTTGGCCAGGCCCACGCCTTCGTCGGCATGCAGGTCGATGCCGACGCCGTCGTCGCAGACATCGACATGCAGGATCGCGCCTTCGACATGGGCCTTGACCGTGATGGTGCCGCCCGCGACCTTGGGCTCCAGCCCGTGCTTGATGGCGTTTTCGATCAGGGTCTGCAGCATCATCGGCGGGAAGGGCGAGCTGCCGAGGAAGTCCGGCACTTCGAAGCGCACGGCCAGCCGTTCCTTCATGCGTGCCTGCATGATGGCGAGATAGGCCTTCGAGAGTTCCACCTGCTTGCCGAGGGTGCCGCCGCCACCGGCGCGCATCTGCGGCAGCGAGGAGCGCAGGTATTCGATCAGGTGGGCATGGACGCGCGCAGCTTCCTTCGGATCGGTCTCGATCAGCTGGCCGATCAGGGCCAGGGTATTGAACAGGAAGTGCGGCTCGACCTGGGCCTGCAGCGTGGCCATCTGCGCTTCCATCAGGCGCCGCTCGAGCGTGGCGACATCCGCCTTGTCCGAGGCAGCCTTGGCCTGCAATTCGGCGCGGCGCTTGCCGCCGGCCAGCACCTTCACGCCGAACGAGATCAGGATGAAGGAGATGGCCGGCTCTTCCAGCTGGAAGAACAGGCCGAACACGAAGACCAGGAACCAGGTCACGTACAGCTGGCGCCACTCGACCAGGGCCAGCCAGTCGAAGAAGCTCCAAGCGATGGTGCTTGCTTCGCTGACGGCTTCGCGCACGAAGTCGAGTGCGCGGTTGATCGGTGCGGCGGCCATGGCTTACTCCACGATCTGGGAAGGACGGCGGCCGAACAGGGCCGTGGCGACGAGCTTGAGCAGCAGGAAGCCGACGAACAGCGTCAGCGCCAGCGGCACGATGGTCAGCAGGCAGGCCAGCAGGATCGACACGGCCAGCAGCGCCGGCCAGGGCAGGGCGGCAAGGGTGCGGGCGCCCGAGCGCACGGCGCGGTTGCATTTGCGGCCGAGGTCTTCCATGTCGGCGACGAAGGATTGGAAAGCGGTGGTTTTCATGTGCTGCGTCCTTTGCTGGAGTTGATGGTGCTACTTTAGGAGGAGCACATCCAGCGCGCCAGACGTATCCGACGAAGTGCCGGAAAGCCGGCATTGACGGTAGAGAAGGCGGATAAGCGGGAAGCTCGCGCGGCTCAGAGGCTGGGACGCGCGTCCCAGTAACGCTTGAGCAGGCCGTAGTTGATCGTGTCGGCCATCTCGCCGTGCACGAACCAGCGCTCGGGCATGAAGCCCTCCTTGCGAAAGCCCATCCGTTCCAGCACCGCGGCCGAGGCGGCGTTGCGCGGGTCGATGTCGGCCTCGACGCGGTTCAGGCGCAGTTCGTGGAAGCCGTAGTCGAGCGCGGCGCCCAGGGCTTCGCAGGCGTAACCCTTGCCCCAATGCGCGCTGCCGAGGGCGTAGCCGATCTCGCAGCGGCGGTTCTGCGGGAAGACATGGTGCAGGCCAACGGTGCCGATCAGCACGCCCGTCTCGGCCAGCTCGATGCCGAAGCGGACCTCGCTCTGGTCGCGGTAGCCGTCGAGCGCCTGTCCGATCATGGTTTCCGCATCCGCCACCGAGGTCCACGGCTCGGCGCTCCAGTAGCGCACCACGGCCGGGTCGGAAAACACGGTGAACAGGTCGGCGGCATCCATCATCGTCAGCGGACGCAGGGTGAGCCGGTTGGTCGTCAGGATGGGCGTAGGATAGCTGGGCATGGTGGGAATGATAACATTGCTGATTCGAGAATGCTCAGCCGGCAGCCGCCACTGCCCGTACCACCAGGTCGCCGACCAGCTGCTCGGCATCCTCGAAATCCCTGCCCGTGAGCTCCGGCTGGCCCAGCACCAGCGCCATCTGCGCCGAGAAGTCGGCGTAGGACTGCGTCATCGCCCACAGTGCGAACAGCAGGTGGGTGGCATTCACGCGGGCGATGCGCCCGTCCGCCATCCAGCGCTCGAACACCTCGATGTCGCGGCGCAGCAGCGGCACCACGCGCTCGCGGATCTGGTCGCCGTAGAATGTCGCGCCGCCGATGACTTCCATCGCATACACGCGCGAGGCCCAGGGCTGCTCGCGCGAGAAGCGCAGCTTGGCCGCGACATAGGCGCGCAGCACGTCGGCCGGCGCGCCGTCGGCATTGGCCAGGTGGGCCATGCGTTCCAGCCAGTCATCGAGCACGTCGTCGAGCACGCGCTTGTACAGGACTTGCTTGGTGGGGAAGTAGTACATCAGGTTCTGCTTGGACATCGCGGCGCGTTCGGCGACGGCGGCGATGGTCGTGCCTTCGAAGCCGCATTCGGCGAACAGGCGGGTGGCTTCGAACAGGATCGCGGTCTCGAGCCGGTCGCGGCGCTTGGCGGCGGTGTCGGTGTCGCTGGTTTGCAGGTCCATGGATTCCTCAGCGCTGCGTACGCAGGAAGGCAAGCAGTTGCGGGTTGGCCGCATAGGCGGCATTGAAGCGGAACCAGATGCGGCTTGGGGTGCGCTGGGTGAAGAACTCGCCGGGCGCGAGCAGGATGCCCGCCTTCAGGGCGGCGTCGGCGATGCTGCGGCCGTTGCGTGCGGGTGTCGGCGATGCGTGCCAGCCGGCGCTGACGAACATGCCGCCGCGCGGGCGCGCCAGCGGGCCCATGCCGATGCCGTCCAGGGCCTCGAGCGTACGTTCGCGCGCGTCGCCCAGCTGCACCACCAGGCGCTCGACCATGCGGCGGTAGCCGCGCGTGCTGGTGGCGTCGAATACGGCGCGCTCGTTGATCTCGGACGTGGTCAGGCCGGTCACCATCTTCACGCGCAGCAGTTCCGGCACCAGCGAGGCGGAGGCGCACAGCGAACCCACGCGCAGCACCGGTGACAGGGTCTTGGAAAAGCTGCCGACCCGGATCACGCGGCGCAGCCCGTCCATCGCCGCCAGCGAGGCGTCGCCGGGCGCGGCCAGCTCGCGGTAGATGTCGTCCTCCACCAGCCAGAAATCGAACTGCTCGGCCAGCAGGAGCAGCCGGTGCGCCTGCGCCTGCGACAGCGAGGTGCCGAGGGGATTCTGCAGCACCGTGTTGACGAACATGAGCTTGGGCTGCAGCAGGGCCGCCTGGCGCGCCAGCTCCTCCATGTCCAGGCCCGCTTCGCCGCGCGGGATGCCGACCGGGATGCAGCCGTGGTGGCGCACCAGCGACAGCAGGTTGCTGTAGCCGGGGTCTTCCACCAGTACCACGTCGCCTGGCCGCGTCAGGGTGCGCAGCACGAGGTCGAACGCATGGGTGGCGCCATGGGTCAGGATGACCTGGTCGGGCTCGACGTGGAACAGCTCGTCGGACAGGGTCGAAGCCAGGTGCTGGCGCAGCGAGGGAAAGCCGAGCGGGTGGCCATAGCCGCGCAGGCGACCCGCCGGGATCTTCATCGCATGGCGCACGGCGTCGAGGATGGTGTTTTCGCCATACCAGTCGGGCGGCAGCCAGCCGGCGCCGACCGGCAAGGCTTCGCCCTGGCCGGAATACAAATCAGGGGCGAGGGCGTCGATCTCGGAATGCAGGCTTGAGGGCGCTTCGCTCGGTGCGCAGGGCGCCGGCGCCAGGCTGCGGGTAACGAAAAATCCGGAACCGCGGCGCGAGGATAGCAGGCCGAGCTGGTGCAGCCGCTCGTAGGCATCGACCACCGTGTAGGTGCTGACGCAATTGATCTTTGCGAATTGTCTAACCGAGGGCATTTTCGACCCACTACCCAACTGACGCTCGTTTACCATCGTCGAGATGGCCGCGACGATCTGATCGACCAGGCTGCCGCGGCGGCTCCTGTCGATGGGCAACAGCGGCCAGGCCGTACCGGACGCCGTACCGGACGCCGCATCGGACGCTTTGCAGGGAAATCCTTCTGTCAAAACAGCTTCTTCCATCGTCGCCGCTCCGTTCCACGGGTCTTCAACTGTACCGGTTAAGCTACCAATACGGTTGGTCGGTTTTGCCCTTGGTGTATCTGTGCCGGTGTTGCCTTGCTGACTATTATTGATCAATATTTTGCCAACTGGTAAAAATTTTTCGCCACCATGGCGGGGAGAGTCGCATGAACGAATCCAGGCCCAAGTCGATGTCGTCGTTTTGGATGCCCTTCACCAATAACCGCGATTTCAAGGCCAATCCGCGCCTCTTGGTCTCGGCCGAAGGCATGTATTACAAGGACGTCGACGGCAACCACATCCTCGACGGCACCGCCGGCCTGTGGTGCGTTCCCTGCGGCCACGCCCAGCCGCGCATCACGCAAGCCGTGAGCCAGATGGTCGGACAGCTCGACTTCGCGCCCACCTTCCAGATGGGCCATCCGGCCGCGTTTGATCTGGCCGAGCAGCTGATGGACTATACCGGCCACAAGTTCGGCCACGTCTTCTATACCAACTCGGGTTCGGAAGCGGTGGACACGGCGCTGAAGATGGCGCTGGCCTACCACCGGGCCCGCGGGGAGGGCGGGCGAACCCGCCTGATCGGCCGCGAGCGCGGCTACCATGGCGTCGGTTTCGGCGGCCTGTCGGTGGGCGGCATCGGCAACAACCGCAAGAGCTTCGGCCCGCTGCTGCCGGGCGTGGACCACCTGCCGCACACGCACAACCTGCTCAAGAACGCCTTCTCGCGCGGCGAGCCGGATTTCGGGGTCGAGCTGGCCGACGAGCTCGAACGCCTGGTCACGCTGCACGACGCCTCGACCATCGCCGCCGTCATCATCGAGCCGGTGTCCGGCTCCACCGGTGTGCTGGTGCCGCCCAAGGGCTACCTGAAACGCCTGCGCGAGATCTGCGACAAGCACGGCATCCTGCTCATCTTCGACGAAGTAATCACCGGTTTCGGCCGCCTGGCCACGCCCTTTGCCAGCGATTATTTCGGCGTCGAGCCTGACATGATGACGACCGCGAAAGGCCTGACCAATGGCGTGGTGCCGATGGGCGCGGTGTTCACCAAATCCTTCATCCACGACGCCTTCATGGATGCGCCGGCCGGCATCGAGCTGTTCCACGGCTATACCTACTCGGGCCATCCGCTGGCCTGCGCCGCGGCCATCGCGACGCTCGAGGTCTTCCGCGAGCAGGGCATCACCGAGAACGCCAAGGCGCTGCAGCCCTACTTCGAAGACGCCCTGCACTCGCTGCGCGGCCTGCCGCACGTGATCGACATCCGCTCGATCGGCCTGGTGGCCGGCATCGAACTGCAACCCATCGCCGGGAAGCCGGGCGCGCGCGCCTACAGCGCCTTCAAGCAGGCCTTCGCGGACGGCATCCTGATCCGCGTGACGGGCGACATCATCGCGCTGTCGCCGCCGCTCGTCCTCACCAAGCAGCACATCGACGAATTGTTCGGCAAGCTGGCCAACGTACTGAAAAACCTGGATTGACCATGAACCTGATTTCCCATTTCATCGACGGCCAGCAGGCCCACCCGGAAGGCACGCGCCAGGCCGATGTGTACAACCCGGCCAGGGGCGAGCCTTGTGCGCGCGTGGCGCTGGCCGAGCCGCGCGACGTGGATGCCGCGGTGGCCGCAGCAAGCAGGGCCTTCCCGGCCTGGGCCGCGACCCCGCCGCTGGCGCGCGCCCGCGTGCTGTTCAAATACCTGCAGCTGTGCCAGCAGCACACCGACGAATTCGCGGCGCTGGTCACGCGCGAGCACGGCAAGACCTTCGCCGATGCGCAAGGAGAGGTCGCGCGCGGCATCGAGATCGTGGAATTCGCGGTCGGCATCCCGCAGATGCTCAAGGGCGAATTCTCGGACCAGATCGCGCGCGGCATCGACGCCTGGTCGATGCGCCAGCCGCTGGGCGTGGTCGCCGGCATCACCCCGTTCAACTTCCCGGTGATGGTGCCGATGTGGATGTTCCCGGTTGCGATCGCGTGCGGGAACACGTTTGTCCTGAAACCCTCCGAGCGCGACCCGTCGCCTTCGCTGCTGCATGCGCGCCTGCTCAAGGAAGCGGGCCTGCCGGACGGCGTCTTCAACGTGGTCCAGGGCGACAAGGTGGCGGTCGATGCGCTGCTCGACCATCCCGACATCCAGGCCATCAGTTTCGTCGGCTCCACGCCGATCGCCGAATACATCTATTCGCGTGGCTCCGCCAAGGGCAAGCGGGTGCAGGCCCTGGGCGGCGCCAAGAACCACATGGTCGTCATGCCCGACGCCGACATGGAAATGGCGGTCGACGCCCTGACCGGCGCGGCCTACGGCTCGGCCGGCGAGCGCTGCATGGCGATCTCGGTGGCGGTGGCGATCGGCGACGCCGGCGACAGGCTGGTGGCAGGCCTGGCCGAGCGCGCCGCGCGCCTGAAGATCGGCGACGGCATGAGCGAAGGCGCCGAAATGGGGCCGCTGGTCACGGCTGCGGCCAAGGAGCGCGTCGAGCGCCTGATCGGCCAGGGCGTGGAGCAGGGCGCCACCCTGGTGGTCGACGGCCGCGCCTGCCGCGTCGAAGGCTGCGAGAAGGGCTTCTTTGTCGGCGGCACCCTGTTCGACCACGTCAAGCCCACCATGAGCATCTACCAGGAAGAGATCTTTGGCCCGGTGCTGTGCGTGGTGCGCCTGCCGGACGTGGGCAGTGCGGTAGAGCTCATCAACGCCAATGAATACGGCAACGGCGTGGCGATCTTCACGCGCGACGGCGGCGTGGCGCGCGAGTTCGTGCGCCAGATCGAGGTGGGCATGGTCGGCGTGAACGTGCCGCTGCCGGTGCCGATGGCCTTCAACAGCTTCGGCGGCTGGAAGCGCAGCCTGTTCGGCGACCACCACGCCTACGGCCCGGAAGGCGTGCGTTTCTACACCCGCCACAAGGCGGTGATGCAGCGCTGGCCCAACACCGCCAGCAGCGGACCGGAATTCTCTTTCCCGCAGATGAAGTAAGCAGGTCGATTAACACAAGAGCATAGGGATGCCCATGATCGAATCACTCCAGCACCTCCCCCCTGCGGCAGGGTCGAACGGCGAACTCGCGTCGCAATTCACCGACCTGGCGCCGCCGCTCACCGCCCGCCAGGCGGCTGTCGAAGCTGCGCGCTGCCTGTACTGCTACGACGCCCCCTGCATGAATGCCTGCCCGACCGGCATCGACGTCGCCAGCTTCATCAAGAACATCCACGACCAGAACATCAATGGGGCCGCCTACGGCATCCTGAAGGCGAACATTTTCGGCGGCAGCTGCGCCCGGGTCTGCCCGACCGAGATCCTGTGCGAGGATGCCTGCGTGCGCAACAACCCGCTCGAACGCGAGCCGGTGCGCATCGGCCTGCTCCAGCGCCATGCCATCGACCATGCCAGCTTTGCCGGCCACCCGTTCGAGCGCGCGCCTTCCACCGGCAAGGTGATCGCCGTGGTCGGCGCCGGCCCGGCCGGCCTGTCCTGCGCGCACCGCCTGGCCATGCTGGGCAACGATGTGGTGGTGTACGAAGCGCGCCCGAAGGCGGGCGGCCTGAACGAATACGGCATCGCCAAGTACAAGCTGCCGGGCGACTTCGCCCAGCAGGAAGTCGACTTCCTGCTGTCGATCGGCGGCATCCATATCGAATATGGACGCAAGCTGGGCGAGAACCTGAGCCTGGCCGAGCTGCACACCCGCTACGACGCGGTCTTCCTGGGCCTGGGCCTGGCGGCCAGCCGAACGCTCGGCCTGACGGGCGAGAACGCGCCGGGCCTGATGGCGGCGGTCGACTACATCGCCGCGCTGCGCCAGGCGGCCGATCTGTCCCAGCTTCCCGTGCCGCGCCGCGCGATCGTCATCGGCGCCGGCAATACGGCCATCGACATGGCGGTGCAGATCAAGCGCCTCGGCGCCGAAGACGTCACCCTGGTCTACCGCCGCGGCCTGGAATCGATGAGCGCGACCGGCCACGAGATCGAGATCGCCAAGGCCAACTACGTGCGCATCCGCACCTGGGCTTCGCCGCTGGAGGTGCTGCTGGACGACGCGGGCCGCGTGACCGGCATGCGCTTCGAGCAGACCCGCATGGAAGAAGGACGGCTGGTGCGCACCGGCGGCTTCCTGGAGATCGCGGCCGACGCCGTGTTCAAGGCCATCGGCCAGGGCATGGACGATGGCGGTTTCAACGAGCCGATCGCCAGGGAACTGTCGCGCGAGGGCGACCGCATCTGGATCGACAATCGCTTCCGCACCGCGCTGCCCGGCATCTACGCCGGCGGCGACTGCGTTGCGCCGGGCCAGGACCTGACGGTGCAGGCGGTCCAGCACGGAAAGCTGGCGGCCCTGGCCATCCACGAAGACATCCTATCGACATCGGAGGCAGCATGGCCGACCTGAGCATCGATTTCTGCGGCATCAAGAGCCCGAACCCGTTCTGGCTGGCCTCCGCGCCGCCGACCGACAAGGCCTACAACGTGGTGCGCGCCTTCGAGGCGGGGTGGGGCGGCGTGGTGTGGAAGACGCTGGGCGAAGATCCACCGGCGGTCAACGTCTCCTCGCGTTACTCGGCCCACTACGGCAAGAACCGCGAAGTCATCGGCTTCAACAACATCGAGCTGATCACCGACCGCAGCCTGGAAGTCAACCTGCGCGAGATCAAGCAAGTGAAAAAGGACTGGCCGGACCGGGCCATGATCGTGTCGCTGATGCTGCCCTGCGAGGAAGCGCTGTGGGCGGCGATCCTGCCGCTGGTGGAAGCGACCGGCGCCGACGGCTTCGAACTCAATTTCGGCTGCCCGCACGGCATGCCCGAGCGCGGCATGGGCGCGGCGGTCGGCCAGGTGCCGGAGTACGTGCAGATGGTGACCAGCTGGTGCAAGAAGCACACGCGCCTGCCGGTCATCGTCAAGCTCACGCCGAACATCACCGACGTGCGCGCCCCGGCGCGGGCGGCGCTGGCCGGCGGGGCCGACGCGGTATCCCTAATCAATACGATCAACTCGATCACCCACCTTGACCTGGAACGCATGGTGGCCTTCCCGGCGGTGGGCAACGCCAGCACGCATGGCGGCTACTGCGGCTCGGCGGTCAAGCCGATCGCGCTGAACATGGTGGCCGAGATCGCGCGCGATCCCGCGACGCGCGGGCTGCCGATCTCCGGCATCGGCGGCATCGGCAGCTGGCGCGACGCGGCCGAGTTCATCGCGCTGGGCGCCGGCTCGGTGCAGGTGTGCACCGCGGCCATGCTGCACGGCTTCCGGATCGTCGAAGAGATGAAGGACGGCCTGTCGCGCTGGATGGACAGCCAGGGCTACGCCAACATCGCCGCGTTTTCGGGCCGGGCGGTGCCGAATACCACCGACTGGAAATACCTGGACATGAATTACCACGTCATCGCCCAGATCGACCAGGACAAGTGCATCAAGTGCGGCAAGTGCTACGTGGCCTGCGAGGATACCTCGCACCAGGCGGTGGGACGGTCGGTGGATGCGGTGGGCATCCGGCGCTATGAAATCATCAAGGACGAGTGCGTGGGCTGCAACCTGTGCGAGATTACCTGTCCGGTGGAGGCCTGCATCACCATGGTGCCGCAGGAGAGCGGCAAGCCGTACATGAACTGGACGCAGGATCCGCGCAATCCCCGGGCGGAGCCGGTAGTCGCCTGATTGGGGGGGGGCGGCCATGCCGCCCATGCGGTCAACTGTTCGATTGCGCTACACTCGGCTGCATCCTTCGCAAGCGACGAAAAGGGTTCAACATGCACCAACACGCAAGCTCCGATCTCTGGAACGAAGACCTGGCCCCCACCACCGCGGCCCAGCGCACCTGGCGCTGGTACCACTTCGCGGCGCTGTGGGTGGGCATGGTGATGTGCATTCCCGCCTACACCCTGTCGGCCAGCCTGATCGAATCGGGCATGTCCGGCTGGCAGGCGGTATGGACGGTCTTCCTGGCCAACGCCATCGTGCTCGTTCCGATGCTCCTGATCGGCCATGCCGGCACCAAGTACGGCATTCCCTACGCGGTGCTGGCGCGCAGCTCCTTCGGCACCAGCGGCGCCAAGCTGCCGGCGCTGATGCGCGCCATCGTGGCCTGCGGCTGGTACGGCATCCAGACCTGGTTCGGCGGCAGCATGATCTACACGCTGCTGGGCGTGATGAACGGCGCGCCGATCGGCGGCGAGGCCATCGCGGGCCTGGGCATCAATGGGGCGCAGCTGCTGTGCTTCCTGGGCTTCTGGGCGATCCAGCTCTACTTCATCGTGCACGGCATCGAATCGATCCGCAAGCTCGAGACCTATACCGCGCCTTTGAAAATCGCGATCTGCTTCGTGCTGCTGTGGTGGGTGTACGAGCGCGCCGGCGGCTTCGGCCCGCTGCTCGACCGCCCATCGGCCTTCGTGCCGGGCGGCGCCAAGGAGGGCCAATTCTGGCAGGTGTTCTGGCCTTCGCTCACCGCCATGATCGGCTTCTGGGCCACGCTGGCCCTGAACATTCCCGACTTCACGCGTTTTGCCAAGACCCAGCGCGACCAGGTGATCGGCCAGTCGGTCGGCCTGCCGGTGCCCATGGGATTGCTGGCCGCGCTGGCGGTGATCGTCACCTCGGCCACCGTGGTCCTGTACGGCAAGGCGCTGTGGGACCCGGTCGACCTGGCCAGCCGCATGGAAGGCATCGCGGTGCTGGTGGCCCTGATCGTGCTGCTGGTCGATACGGTCAGCGTCAACCTGGCGGCCAACCTGGTCGGCCCGGCCTATGATTTCTCGGCGCTGGCGCCGCGCGCAATCAGCTACCGCCTGGGCGGCTATATCACCGCCGGCCTGGCCTTGGTGATGATGCCCTGGAAGATCCTGGAAACCACCCAGAACTACATCTTCACCTGGCTGGTCGGCTATTCGGCGCTGCTCGGGCCGATCGCCGGCATCCTGATCGTCGACTACTACCTGGTGCGCAAGACCGAGCTGGACGTGCCCCAGCTATACCGCGACGACGGCATCTACTCGTACGGCAAGGGCTGGAACATGGCGGCCATCGTGGCCTTCGTGCTGGGCGTGCTGCCGAATATCCCGGGCTTCCTGAACGCCGCCTTCCCGGCTTCTTTCCCGGAAGTGAGCGAGACCTTCAAGACCATTTATACCTACGCATGGTTCGTCGGCGTCGCCATCGCGGCGCTCGTCTACGGCGCCATGATGCGAGGCCACCGTGTCCCGGCGCTGGCGCCGCGCCATTCCTGAACCGAGGAGAGACATTCGATGAAGACCCTGATCCGTGGCGGTACCGTAGTGAACGCCGACCGCGCCTTCCGTGCCGACGTGCTGTGCGAAGGCGACAAGATCGTGGCGGTCGGCGCGGACCTGGAAGCCCCCGCCGGCGCGACGATTGTCGATGCGGGCGGCCAGTACGTCATGCCGGGCGGGATCGACACCCATACCCACATGCAGCTGCCCTTCATGGGCACCGTCACCGCCGACGATTTCTTCACCGGCACGGCCGCTGGCCTCGCGGGCGGCACGACGACCATCATGGATTTCGTGATCCCGAATCCGCAGCAATCCCTGCTGGAGGCCTACCACACCTGGCGCGGCTGGGCCGAGAAGTCCGCCGGCGACTACACCTTCCACGTCGCCGTGACCTGGTGGGACCAGTCGGTGCACGAGGAGATGGGCGTGCTGGTGCGCGACCATGGCGTGAACAGCTTCAAGCACTTCATGGCCTACAAGAACGCCATCATGGCCGACGACGAGACCCTGGTGAAGAGCTTCCGTCGTTCGCTGGAGCTGGGCGCCATCCCGACCGTCCACGCCGAGAACGGCGAGCTGGTCTACCAGCTGCAGCAGGAGTTGCTAGCGAAAGGCATCCGCGGCGCCGAGGCGCATCCGCTCTCGCGCCCGCCGGAAGTGGAAGCGGAAGCGGCCAACCGGGCGATTGCGATTGCGGGCGTGCTGGGCACGCCGGTCTACATCGTGCACGTGTCCTGCGCCGAGTCGCTCGACGCGATTACGCGCGCCCGCGCCAAGGGCCAGCGAGTCTACGGCGAGGCCTTGGCCGGCCACCTTGTCATCGACGACAGCGTCTACCGCCACCCGGATCCGGACTTCGCGCGTGCCCACGTCATGAGCCCGCCGTTTCGCAGCAAGCACCACCAGCAAGCCTTGTGGCAGGGCCTGCGCGGCGGGAACCTGCACACCACCGCGACCGACCACTGCACCTTCTGCGCCGAGCAGAAAGCGGCCGGCAAGGACGACTTCACCCGCATCCCGAACGGCTGCGGCGGCGTAGAGGAGCGCATGGCGGTGGTCTGGAACGATGGCGTGAACACGGGGCTCCTGACCCCATCGGAATTCGTGCGTGTCACGTCCACCAATGCGGCGCAGATCTTCAATGTCTATCCGCGCAAGGGTGTGATCCAGGCGGGCGCCGACGCCGACATCGTGGTCTGGGACCCTGAAGGCACCCGCACCATCTCGGCGGCGACCCAGCATTCGAAAGGCGGTTTCAACGTGTTCGAGGGCCGCACCGTACGCGGCATCCCGACCCATACCATCGCCGCCGGCAAAGTCGTGTACGAGCGCGGCGAATTGCGCGCCGAACCGGGCGCCGGCCGCCACATCGACCGCCCGGCCTTTGCCGCCACCGTCGCCTGAACCAGGGGGAAAACAATGAACGAACTGCGTATCAATGGGGACCGCCTGTGGAAGTCCCTGATGGACCTGGCCGCGATCGGCGCCACCGAGAAGGGCGGCGTCAAGCGCCTGGCCTTGACGGACCTGGATCGCCAGGGACGCGACCTGGTGGTGAAGTGGGCGCGCGAAGCAGGGCTGGCGATCACGGTCGACCGGATCGGCAACGTCTTCATGCGGCGCGCAGGGCGTAACCCGGCCTTGCCCCCGATCGTCACCGGCAGCCATGTCGACACCCAGCCGACCGGCGGCAAGTTCGACGGCAACTACGGCGTGCTGGCCGGGCTGGAAGTGGTGCGCACCCTGAACGACGGGGGCATCCAGACCGAGGCGCCGATCGAGGTCGCCTTCTGGACCAACGAGGAAGGCTCGCGCTTCGTGCCGGTGATGATGGGCTCGGGCGTGTTTTGCGGCGCTTTCAGCCTGGAGACCGCGTATGCGGCGAAAGACACCGAAGGAAAAAGCGTGCGCGAGGAATTGGAACGCATCGGCTATCTCGGCGACGAGGTACCTGGGCAGCACCCGATCGGCGCCTATTTCGAAACCCATATCGAGCAAGGCCCGGTGCTGGAAGACGCCGACAAGGTGATCGGGGTGGTCCCGGCCGTGATGGGCCTGTCGTGGTATGACTGCGTGGTGACCGGCATGGAAGCGCACGCCGGCCCGACCCCGATGGGCCTGCGCCGCGACGCACTGCAGGTAGCGACCGGCATCATGCAGGAAGTCGTGCAGATCGCGCAGCGCTACCAGCCCTATGGCCGCGGCACGGTCGGCATGGTGGAGGTTTTCCCGAACAGCCGCAACGTGATTCCGGGCCGGGTCAAGTTCAGCATCGACCTGCGCAATGTGAACGACGAGTTGCTCAACACCATGCACGAAGAGATGCTGGCCTTCGTGGCAAAGACGCGCGAGCAGAGCGGCCTGGGGATCGATCTCGAGCGCGTGTCCTACTATCCGCCTTGCCCCTTCCATCCGGACTGCGTGGGGGCGGTGCGCGCCGCGACCGAAAAACTGGGCTATTCGACGATGGACGTGGTCTCCGGCGCCGGCCACGACGCCATCTACGCCGCGCGCGTAGCGCCCTCGGGCATGATCTTCGTGCCCTGTAAAGACGGCATCAGCCACAACGAGATCGAAGACGCCCAGCCGGCCCACCTGGAGGCGGGCTGCAACGTGCTGCTGCATGCGATGCTGGAGCGCGCCGGCATCGTGGACCGGACCAGGGAGTAGCGGCCGCGGCCGAACGTGGCGACATTATTGCTGTGAAGATGTCATCATCGTGTCATGACTTGGGAGGATGACACGGTGTGGCTGGAACGCAGTTGGCAGACGATTTTGCTGGAATTTTCGGACCTGGGCGATGTGGAATCCATCACCCGCGTCGTGTTGCGGCTGCTGGTCGCGGTGCTATTGGGCGGCCTGCTGGGCTATGAGCGCGAGACAGTAGGAGCCTCCGCGGGCCTGCGCACCCACATGCTGGTCTCGCTGGGCTCGGCGCTGTTCGTGCTGATTCCGCTGCAGGCCGGCATGAGTATCGGCGACATCTCGCGCGTGCTGCAGGGCGTCACCGCCGGCATCGGCTTCATCGGCGCCGGGGCCATCCTGAAGCACTCCAGCCACAACGACATCAAGGGCGTCACCACGGCGGCCAGTGTCTGGCTCACCGCCGCCGTCGGTATCGCGGCCGGCATGGGGCGCGAAGCCACGGCCGTGCTCAGCGCCTTGTTCGCGCTCGCCATCCTGGGCTTGCTGCGGCTCACGCCAAGGCAGAAGGTCATCATCGATCCTTCCGACCCGAAGCAGGCCTCAAACCGGCTTGTGGTCGAGACGACGGAGCAAGCCGAGTAGCACCTCGCCCGCAATCTCCGCATCGTCCGCCGTCATGGTTTCGAGCGGGTTGTGGCTGATGCCTCCATTGCCGCAGCGCGTGAACAGCATCGCCACATCGGTGATGGCCGCCATCTCCATGGCGTCGTGCCCGGCGCCGGACAGCAGGTCGTAGCGCGGCAGGCCGCAGCCTTCGATGGCATGGCCCAGCAGGTCCATTAGGCGCGGCGCGCACGGCGCGGCGTCGGCTTCCACCAGCTTCCACAGTTTTTCGTCGATGCCGCGACGCGCGCAAATCGCGCTGATGCCGGCCAGGATCTCGTCCACCGCTTCCAGGCGCACCGCGTCGCTTGCTGCGCGGATGTCGAGCGACAGCCGGCACTGGCCCGGAATCACGTTGACCGAGCCGGATGGCACTTCGAGCTGGCCGACGGTGCCCACGAGCGAGCCGCGCCCGCTGCAGCGGCTTTCCACCAGCAGCACGATCTCGGCGGCGGCAGCGGCCGCATCGCGCCGCATGCCCATCGGCGTGGTGCCGGCATGGCTGGCCACGCCACCCAGCTCCACCAGGTAGCGCGAGCTGCCCGCGATCGCCGTTACCACGCCCACCGGCAGGCCGCGCTCGAGCAGTACCGGTCCCTGTTCGATATGGACTTCGACGAAGCCCAGCAGCGTCGCCGGGTCGCGCGCGATGCCGGGTATCGCTGCCGGATCGTGGCCGGCCTGCACCAGGGCCTCGCGCATGCCCACGCCCTCGCTGTCCTGCTGCTCCAGCAGGATCGGGTTGAAGCGCCCGGTAATGGCGCTGCTGCCGAGGAAAGTGCTGCGAAAGCGCACGCCTTCTTCTTCGGCGAAGCCGATGACTTCCAGGTGGAAGGGCAGGCGCTCGCCGCGTGCTTTCAGGTGGCGAACCAGGGCGATCGGCAGCAGGATGCCGAGCCGGCCGTCGTACTTGCCGCCATTGCGTACGGTGTCGTAGTGCGAGCCGGTGATGAGCGTCTTCGCATCGGGCTGCGCGGCCGCGTAGCGCCCGACCACATTGCCGATGGCGTCGACATTAGCGTCCATGCCGGCTTCCACCATCCAGTCGCGCAGCTGGCTGGCGGTGCGCTGGTGCGCCGGCGTCATGTAGGCGCAGGTCAGCTTGTCGACGCTGTCGCTGATGGCCGCCAACTGCTCGGCCCATTCCATCACCTGCGCGCCAAACGCAAACTGCACGTCCAGCAGCTCGTTGAGGCGGATCTCGGCGATGCGGTGCACCTGGCGCAGGCATTCGGCCAGCTCGTCGGCCGGCTGGTTCTTGAGGCGCCGTGCGAAGGTGTCGATGATGGCGCTGCGGGTCAAGCCTTTCCCCGTCGGGCCCTTCACCGCCAGGATGAAGGGAAAGCCGAACTTGTCCTTGTAGGCGGCGTTCAGCTCGTGCAGCAGGGCGTATTCCTCGGCGCTGCAGCGGTTCAGGCCCGATGCAGCCTGTTCGCCCGTGGATTCAGCGGTGAGCTCGCCGGCGATCGCCGCCTTGCCGGCCAGTTCGGGGTGGGCGCGCAGCAGGGCCAGCTGCTGGTCTGTCGGGGCCAGCGTCACCACGGCCTGCAAGCCCTGCTTCAGGGCGGCCAGGCTGGCAAACGGACGCAGCACGGCTGCACCCTCGGCGATCCAGGGCGAGTGTTCGTAGATGCCGCGCAGGGCGGCCACGAAGGCGCCGCGCTCGCAGTTGTTCAGCTCTAGCAAGGTGGTCATGGTCTGCCTCTTCAATCCCGGGATGATAAATCCTGCAAGCCTTCCAGCTTATACGCGCCGCCGCATAAACAGTATTGCGCTTACTTCGTGACCAGGGCGCGCGCCGCCGCACTCACCTGGTCGCGCAGCCACTTGTGCTCGGTCGACTGGTGCACGCGCTGGTGCCACAATTGGTAGAAGCGCATCGGCGGGAACTTGATCGGCACGGTGAAGCTCTTGAGCGGCAGGATGCGCTCGTAGAAGCGGATGAACTGGCGCCCGGTCGTCAGGACCAGGTCGCTCTGCGTCAGCATGTAGGGGATCACGCCGAAATACGGCGACTCGACCGCCACCGTGCGCTGCAGGCCCATGCGGTCAAGGTGGGCGTCGATCACGCCATGGTAGCCCGGCAGCATCTGCGAGGGCGCCACGTGCGGCAGGCTGAGGTAGTCCTCGACCGTCATGGCATCGACCGCGGTGCGGCGCGCATACGGGCTGTCGGCGCGCATGGTGCAGATGATCGGGTCTTCGAACAGCTTCGAGATGTGCAGGTGGGCCGGCGGCTCGTCCCAGTTGGCGATCACCAGGTCCATGTCGCCGTCGGAGAGCATGCGCAGGTAGTCCACGCCCGGCCCCAGGCTGTGGAAGACCACCTTGCTGCCCGGCGAGCCGCGCCGCAGCGCCGCCACCACGTTCGGCAGGAACTGGGTGTCGAGGTAGTCGGGCGCGGCGATGTGGAAGGTGCGGGTGGCTTCTTCCGGCACGAAGGGCGACTTGCGCACGAACAGGCTCTCGGTTTCGTCGAGGATGCGCTTGGCCGGCTTGAGCAGGCTCTCGCCGTGCTGCGTCGGCACCATGCCGCGCGCGCCGCGCACCAGCAGCGGGTCGCCCGTGAGTTCGCGGAGTTTACGCAGCGAGGCCGAGATCGAGGGCTGCGGCTGGTTCAGCTTGAGGGCCACGCGCGAGACGTTTTTCTCCACCAGCAGCAGGTAGAGGATGCGGATCAGGTGCAGGTCGAGGTGCTGGGGCAGGCTGGACATCGAAACGCTCTCTGCGATAAGGGGTTCGGGTATATCAATCCGTGTATGTCGAATATACGCTAAGTTTCATGTTGCAGAAAAAGAAATCCTTTATTGTCGAGGGATACCGCCAACCAGGAAGCTTCATGGACGTTTTCGGATATCTCGGGCCTTATGTGCTCGAATGGTTCAACATGCTGCTGCGCTGGCTGCACATCATCACGGGCATCGCCTGGATCGGCGCCTCCTTTTATTTCGTCTGGCTCGACAACACGATCCGGCCGCCCGCGCCGGGCTCCGACCTGGCAAAGAAAGGCGTGGCCGGCGAATTGTGGGCGGTGCACGGCGGCGGCTTCTACAACCCGCAGAAATACCTGGTGGCGCCCGCCGAACTGCCGAAGGAACTCCACTGGTTCAAGTGGGAAGCCTATTCCACCTGGATCTCGGGCTTCGCGCTGCTTATCATCGTGTATTACCTGAATGCGCAGGCGATGATGGTCGACCGCAGCGTGGCTGACCTCTCGAGCATGCAGGCGGTGGGCATTGGTCTCGGCAGCCTGGTGATCGGCTGGATCGTCTACGACCTGCTGTGCCGCTCGCCGCTGGGCAAGCACGACCTGGCCTTCGGCCTGGTGATCTTTGCCTTCCTGGTGGCCAGCAGCTATGTGCTGGGCCAGTTGCTCAGCGGGCGCGCGGCCTACCTGCACGTGGGCGCGATGATCGGCACCATGATGGTGGCGAATGTGGCGATGCTGATCATCCCGGGCCAGCGCAAGATGGTGGACGCCATGACCTCGGGCCAGAAGCCCGACCCGATCCACGGCATCAAGGCCAAGCAGCGCAGCGTCCACAATAACTACTTCACGCTGCCGGTACTGTTCATCATGATCAGCAACCACTATGCGATGACCTACCGCCACGAGCATGCCTGGGCGGTGCTGGGCGTGATCATGGCCGCGGGCGTCCTGATCCGCCACTTCTTCAACCTGCGCCACAAGGGCCGGGTCGAGTGGAGGTATCCGCTGGCCGGGGTGGCGCTGCTGCTGGGGCTGGCGGTGGCGATCGCCCCGAAGGCGCCGGTGCAGGCCAAGGCGGGAGCCGGCCTCGATGACGCTGCGCGCTTCGCCCGGGTGCGCACCATCATCGGCCAGCGCTGCGTGTCCTGCCACGCGCAGCAGCCGACCCAGCCGGGCTTTGCGACGGCGCCGGGCGGCGTCATGCTGCACACGCCGGAACTGGTGAGCCAGAACGCGCTGCGCATCTACCAGCAGACGGTGCAACTGAAAGCCATGCCGCTGGCGAACCTGACCAACATGACCGATGCCGAACGGGCGCAGGTCGGCGCCTGGTTCGAGGCCGGCGCAAAAACGGGGAAGAACTGATGGACAAACAAGTACAGGAGCGTTTGCTCGCCTGGATCGACGACCACTTCGACGAAGAAGTCGGCTTCCTGCAGCAGGTCGTGCGCATTCCGACCGACACGCCGCCGGGGAATAACGCACCGCATGCCGAAGCGGTGGCAGGCATGCTGGCCCGATACGGCTGGACGGCCGAGCAGCACGCCGTGCCCGACCAGGACGTGCGCGACTACGGCATGGAGAGCATCACCAACCTGATCGTGCGCCGTCCGTATGCCGAAGGCGGCCCGACGCTGGCGCTCAATGCCCACGGCGACGTGGTGCCGCCCGGCGAAGGCTGGACCCGGCCACCCTACGGCGGCGAGATCCATGATGGGGCCATCTATGGGCGCGCCACGGCGGTCTCGAAAGGCGACTTCGCCACCTATGTGTTCGCGGTGCGCGCGCTCGAAGCGCTCGGCTTGCCGCTCAAGGGCGGGATCGAACTGCACTTTACCTATGACGAGGAATTCGGCGGCCTGCTGGGCCCCGGCTGGCTGCTCGAGCAGGGCCTCACCAAGCCAGATTATGTCATCGCGGCAGGCTTCAGCTACCAGATCGTCACCGCCCACAACGCCTGCCTGCAGCTGGAACTCACCGTGCACGGCAAGGCCGGGCATGGCGCCATGCCGGAGACCGCGGTCGACGCGCTCCAGGCCGCCACCCGCATCCTGAACGCGATCTACGGCCAGCTGCCGGAACTGAAGAAAACCAGGTCGCAGGTCCCGGGCATCGATTCGCCTACCATGCTGGTCGGCCGCATCGATGGCGGCACCAACACCAATGTGGTGCCGGGCAAGGTGGTCATGAAGATGGACCGCCGCATGATTCCCGAAGAAGACCCGGTCGCGGTCGAGGCCCAGGTGCGCAAGCTGGTCGAGGACGCGGTGGCCGGCATGCCCGGCATCCGGCTCGAGATCAGGCGCCTGCTGCTGTCGCATGCGCTGCGCCCGCTGCCCGGATCGGACCAGCTGGTAGCCAGCCTGCAGCGCCACGGCCGCGCCATCCTGGGCGAAGACATCCCCGCCCAGGGCACGCCGCTGTATGCGGACGCGCGCCTGTACGGCGAGCGCGGCATCCCGGCGGTGCTCTACGGCGCCGGCCCGCGCACGGTGCCCGAATCGAACGCCAAGAAGGCGGACGAGCACCTGCAGCTGGAAGACCTGCGCCGCGCCACCAAGGTGGTGGCGCTCACCCTGCTGGACTTCCTCGCGGCTTGACCGCTTAGCGCGGCACGATCGCGAACTGCGGCCCCAGGCCGTAGTCGGGCTTGACGCTGCGCGCCATGAAGCGCTCCCAGGCCTTGCGGCCGGCGTCGCCCAGCGGGGCGGCGTAGGCCAGCGCCGGCTGCATGTTCGACGGCAGCCCGACCACCGCATCGGAAAACCCGGTCATTTCGCCGCTCTTGACCTTGAGGGCAGACGCCATGTCCGCGCCGCCGCATTGCATGGCCTGGACCTCGGGCGTATGGCTGGCACGGTAGGCTTGTGCGAAGCTGCCATAGAAGGGAGCGTTTGCCGCATCGCGCACCTTCAGCGCATAGATGGCGCCGTCGACCCAGCAGGCACCTGGGCCAACCATGCGCGCGACCGGGAAGGCAGCTTTCCAGGCCAGCAGCTGCTTTGCCTTGGTAAATCCCAGCTCAGCGGTATGTCCAACCGCCGCGGTGAAGAAATCATCCTGCCATGGGGCCAGGCCGGTGTTGTTCGCATACTCGAGCGCGTAGCCGTTGACGATGACGCCGAGCTTGTTTGCTTGCGGGTTTCCTGGGTAAGTCGCGTTGTACCAGTCCAGGTTGCTGTCGAGGATGCGCAGGAAAGCCTGCTTGAGCGCGTCGCCGTCCGGCGTGATGTAGGCCGCCTGCGCGAGCGTGCGCAGGCTCCAGGCCTGACCTCGCACCTGCTCGGACTTGAGCAATCCTTTCCTGTTGTCGCGGTAGCCTGGATTGGACGAGAACACGTTGTACATCGCCCAGAACTGCAGCTCTTCCAGATAGTAATGATCGCCCGTGAGGAGATAGGGAAGGTAGGCCAGCGAAGGCTGGTGCGCCGTATCGTGCTCGTTCGGCGTGCTGCAGGCATTGTCGGCGGCACAGGCCGGGAAATTCTCATGTTTCCCGGTAGCGGGATTGAGCGTATCGCCCGGCCGGCCGACGATCGTCACGTAAGGATAGTCGAGCAGGTTGAGCGGGCGCCCGGTGCGCTTGTCGCGATAGTGCGCCGAATAGCTTCCAGCCAGGTCACCCGTACCCAATGTCGTTCGCTTGGCGCGGATATCGCCGCTCACGACATACGCGGCGGCCCAGCCGGGAAGCAGGCCGATATCGGCGCGTCCGCCGGTGGTGGGCATGTAAGGTGTCGCCAGGCCCGTGCCCATCGGTTCAATGCGCGCTCCCTGCCAGCCAGCCTGCATCTCCGCCAGCGTCCGCTCAGCGATCACCACGGTCGGATCGTAATTCGGCACCGCGCGGCTGGCGACCAGGTCCTGCATGTTCGCGCGCACGTCCACGCCCGGATCGCCCCCGACCCAGAACACCTTGCGCCAGCGCGCATGGTGATAGTGGACCAGCGCCGGCCGGGCATAGGCGGGCGTTCCGTTCAGGGTGATCTCGGCGTCGTAGGTGAAGTTGCGCGGGGCCTGCTCGAAGGCCCAGTTGTTCTCGACCGTGACGTCGATCCGCGCCCGCTGCGTGCCCGTGTACGCCCGTAGCGCGAAGCGCGCGCTCAGGTGCGGATGCTCTTCGCCCGAAGCGGTGCGCAGCGGACCGGCGACATGCCATTCGTTGACCACGGGCCCTGCCAGCCAGGTGGCGGGGCGGGCGTCGCCCAGCAGGCGTTCCAGCGAAGCGGTGTAGCGCTTGCCGCCGATGACGGCGCTGACCGTGGCCCCACTGCTCAAGCGGCGCGCATCCGGCGACGCCGGGGCGAGTGCGGTGCCCACTACGGACAGGCGCGAAGGCGTGGCCGCCACCAGCGCCAGTGCGAACGGCTTCCTCGCGGCGGGGCGCGGCACAATCGCCGAAATCACTGCATGCCGCACCGACCCGTCGGGATGGCTCGCCTTGATATCGGCTTGCAAGGCGGTGCTGGCGTCCGCCGTGGTCTTGCCATGGAGGGTCGCCCCTCGCGGCAACACGCCGGGGGCGAATACCTGGCCGAAGGTGACTGGGACGAGTTCCCCCGCCACGCCGCCATCCACGTTGTCTACCATGACCGTCGCCACGCTGCCCTCGATCCGGGGCATGGGCGCGGGCGCCGTCGCCGAAGGCGCCGGGCCCGGGCCCGGGCCCGCGCCGTAGCGTTTCTCGACGACCTTGCGCGCATCGAGCCCGCCGCCGGCCGGCAGGCCCGCCGGCGCCTGCGCGGCGGCCTCGAAGGCGGCGCAGAGCAGGGCGGTGGAAAGGAACAGCGAAAGGCGGGGTTGTCGGGGCAGGAACATGGGACTCCACAAGTAAGGCAAGAACCGGGGCGCCCATGTTACCCCCTTCGCCGCGCGGGCGCGTTCCGGTAGCCGCCATGGAAAAAGGCGCCTGGAGGCGCCTTTGGAGACTGCTTACTGCTTGAGCGTGCGCTCGAACAGCTGGTAGATGCGGCGGTACTGGTCGTACCAGGCTTCCGGCTGCACATACGAGTGGCGCTCGAGCGGGTAGCTCGCCAGTTCCCAGTTGTCCTTCTTCAGTTCGATCAGGCGCTGGGCCATGCGCACCGAGTCCTGGTAGAACACGTTGTCGTCGACCATGCCGTGCGCGATCAGCAGGTGGCCCTGCAGCTTGTCGGCGTATTCGATCGGCGACGAGATCTTGTAGGCCTGCGGGTCGATGTCCGGCGTGTTCAGGATGTTGGCGGTGTACTCGTGGTTGTAGGTCACCCAGTCGGTCACCGGGCGCAGCGCGGCGCCGGCCTTAAAGGTCTCCGGTGCGCGCATCAGGCCCATGAAGGCCATGAAGCCGCCATAGCTGCCGCCATAGATGCCGACGTTCTTCGGATCGCCCTGGTGCTTGCTCACCATGTACTTGACGCCGTCGAGGTAGTCGACCAGTTCCGGATGGCCCATCTGGCGGTAGATCGCGGTGCGCCACTTGCTGCCGTAGCCTTTCGAGGCGCGGTAGTCCATGTCGAGCACGATGTAGCCCTTCTGGACCAGCAGGTTGTGGAACATCTGCTCGCGGAAGTAGTTCGGGTAGCGGCGGCTGACGTTCTGCAGGTAGCCGGCGCCATGCACGAACATCACGACCGGATACTTCTTGCTCGGGTCCATCTGGGCCGGGCGGTACAGCTTGGCCCAGACCGGGTCGCCGCCGTCGCTCGAGGGCACTGCCACGTATTCCGGCTCGATCCACTGGCGCGCCTTGAATTCCGCGCTGCGGGTATCGGTCAGTCTGGCGGCCGCGCCGCCGCCCACCGCCACGGTGGCCAGCTGCACCGGGGTGTAGCTGCTCGAATAATGCACCAGCAGCTTGCGCTCGTCCGGCGACAGGCGGAAGCGCTCCACGCCATCGAGGCTCGTCACTTCGCGGATCGCGCCGTCTTTCGCGTTGACGGCGCAGACTTCGTAGTCGCCCGGGGTGGCGCGGTTGCACATCACATAGGCGACGCTGCCGTCATGCGACCAGCGCACGTCCGAGGCTTCCCATTTGCCCGAGGTGAGGGCGCGCGCGGCACCGCCATTCGCTTCCTGGGTGTACAGGTGCGAATAGCCGCTTTGCTCCGACAGGTACCACAGCGTGCGGTTGTCCGGCATCCAGCCGAATTCGTTGTTGTCGTAGTTGACCCAGGCCTGCTCGGTCAAGCGGTGCAGGGGCTTGAGCCGGGCGCCGGCCAGGTCGACGGTCGCGATCCAGCGGTCCTTGTTGTCGACCGAGCGCAGCATGACGGCGACGTTGGCGCCGTTGGCGCTCCATTCGATGGCGTCGGCGCCGTCGATCACGCGCACCGGACGGTTGCCCTTGAGCGGGTCTTTCTTGGCGGCGGCGCGCAGCTCGGCCAGCGGGTCGACCGTAATCCCGGGCAGCACGTCGAGCGACAGGTCCTGCACCTTGTTGGTGCGCAGGTCGACCAGCTTGAGTGCATGCGGCGCCGGCATGTTGCGGCCGACACGGGTGCGCTGGTCGTCGAATTCCTCGTAGCCCGACTCGGTCACGTAGCGCGGCATCTTGCCGACGCGTCCCTTGTCGCCGTTCTTCGGGGCGGTGACCACGATCAGCCAGCGGCCGTCGGGCGAGAGCACCGAGCCTTCGATGGTGACCTTGTCGCCGAAATACACAGGCGCCGGCGGCATCGACGGGTCGAGGCGGCGCTGTTCGTTCATGCGCTCGCGCAGGGCGTCGCGCTCGTCCTTCTGGCGCTTGAGGTGGGCGATCAGGCGCAGCTGCTGGTCGCGCAGCGGGTCGTCTTCGTTGACTGCGGGGTCCTTGGCGGCGCGCGGCAGCGCGACCGGGCCGACCACGCGGCTGGCGCGCTCGAAGGCATACCAGTCGGTGCCGATGCGGTAATGCACGCTGCGCTCGTCGTGCGAGTACTGCGGCGCTTCGAGGCGGCTGGCGCCGCGGGTGATCTGCACCAGCGCGCCGTTCTTCAGGTCGCGCTCGAACAGGTCGCCGTTACGCAGCATCAGGGCGCGGGTGTTGTCGCGGTTATGCACGACCACGTCGCCGTCGAGTTTCGACAGCTCGGTGTCCGCCACCAGTTTCGGCTTGCCGCCCTGGGTGACTTGCCAGGTGTCGCGGATCGGCGAGCCGGTACGCTTCTGCTTGTAGAACACCTGCTTGCTGTCCCAGCTCCACCAGGCGGTTTCCGCCGGGGTGCCGATCCAGTCGGGGTGGGCCATGGCCTGGTCGAGGGTGATCGGCGTGGACGCCGTCGCCGGCAGCGCGGCCAGCAGGAGGTGTGCCGCGAAGAGTGTGAGTGCAGGTGTACGCATCGTAGGTAGGGGACCGAGTGAAAGGAAATAGCTTTCTTGCTAGAAAATGCGAATTGCATTCTAGCTCAGTCACCTGCGCTACGGGTAAGGGAGAAGGCGGGCGCTAGAAGAATAAATGCCAGCGCCGGCCCGTGTCAGTACAGACGGCCATGCCGGTCGAACCGGCTGTTGCAGCGCGATGCCAATCCTGTTTGAACTCAGCCGCGCACTGCCGGCGCCCAGCCGCCATGGGCAGCGTAGAGTTCGATCGAGAAGCTGCGCACGGCCGAGACGGCGGTGGCGAAATGACGGCTGAGGATGCGGGTAGTGGCTGCCATGGTGATTCTCCTGTGAAGACTGTATTTGCTCGGATATTGCGTTGCAGTATAAGGAGCGCGGCGCCATAAATAAACTTTCTATTCGTGATTCCGGCGATACGATATGTGAATACTTGGCTGGAAGTTATCCTGCCAGATATCAAGCTGGGGAATGTCTCATCGTTGCTACAGTGAATGTGACGGGCAGGACTGCCGCGCCGCAGGCAAGCTGGCGGCGCGGCCCAGGCGTCTTAACGCAGCGTGCGAGCGAAGAAGGCTTCGGTGCGGCCGGCTGCAAGCGTGGCGGCCGCCGCGTCGTAGTGAGTGCCGCCCGGACGGGCAAAGGCATGGTTGCAGCCGGGATAGCTGTACAGCTCGGCCTTGCCGGCCAGCGCGGCGCGGATCTGGGCCTGGGCATCCTTGCTGATGAACTCGTCCTCTTCGGCGAGGTGGTAGAGCAGGGGCGCGCTGATGTTCGCGGCTTCGTCCACGTGCTGGTCGGTGCCGCCGCCGTAATAGGCGGCAAAGGCGTCGCCGTCGGTGCGCGCCGCGCTCAGGAATGTCATCAAGCCACCCAGGCAATAGCCGGTCACACCGGCCTTGCCGCTGGCGTCCTGCAGGCTGCGCGCCTGCTTGATGGTGAGGGCAATGTCTTCGACGCCCTTGTCCTTGTCATAAGCCTGGTACAGCGCGAAGCCCTTCTTCCAGTCACCTTCCTTATCTTCGGACATCGACAGACCCGGTTCGCTGCGCCAGAACAGGTCGGGGCAGACGGCGATATAGCCTTTGGACGCCCAGTCGGCGGCGATGCTGCGGATGCCGGCGTTCACGCCGAAGATTTCCTGCAATACGATGACGACGGGGTGAGGTCCCGGCGTGGCGGGGCGGTCGACGTGGCAGTCGAAACTGCCGTCCGGCGTCTGTACCTTCAGTTGTTCGGTCATGGAGATCCTTTCGAAGCGGGTGGCGCCGTCTGCGGGCGGGAAAACTCTGCCCGCCCATCATATCGGAACCGCCGCCCGCTTCGATCAAGCACGCATCACTTGGCGATCAGGACCGGCTCGCCGAAGCCCAGCTCCTTCATGCGCGGCAGCTGGGTCTTGGCGTCGCCCACCACCAGCCAGACCATTTTCGACGGATCGAGGTAGGTCGTCGACAAGGCCTGGACTTGCGGCAGGGTCATGGACTTGACGATGCGCTCGCGGTCTTTCACATAGTCGGCGCGCCAGCCGTACTTGCTGATGTTGTCCAGCATGCCCAGCTTGGCGGCGGCCGTCTCGAAGGCCCGCGCATTGCTCTTGACAAGGAAGTTGCGGGTGGTTTCCAGGTCGGCGGCCGAGTAGGTGGCAGGGTAGTCCTGCAGGATCTGCTTCACCAGCTGGGTCGACTCGAGCGTGACATTGCTGCGCACGCCGCTGGCGATGGTGAAGGCGCCGGCGCTCTTGCTGCCCGAGAAGTTCGAATTGATCCCGTAGGTGTAGCCTTTACCCTCGCGCAATTGCTGGGTCAGGCGGGACGCGAAGCCGCCGCCGCCCAGGATGTAGTTCGCCACGGAGGCCGGGTAGAAGTCGGCATCGGTGGCGGCCAGCGCGCGGTAGCCGACCTGCAGCACCGATTGCTTGGCGTCCGGCACGTCGACGAAATAGACTTTCGCCGGCGCCAGGCTTGCGGCTTTGGTCGGCGCCGGCAGTGCGACGGCCTTGGCCTTCCATTTGCTGCCGAGACCGGCGAGCGAGCGCGTCATGACGGCTTTCGGCAAGGCGCCGACCACGTGCATGCGCGCCACCGACGGCGACAGGTTGGCGGCGTAATATGCCTTCAGGTCGTCGATGCCGATCGCGTTCACGGTCTCGGCGGTGCCGAGGATGTTACGCGAGCGCAGGTCGTCCTTGGCATAGACCAGCTTATTGAAATTGCTGCTGGCCAGCGCGTTCGGATCGGCTTCCTGCTGGCGGATCTGGCTCAGCACGCTTTGCTTGATGAGGGCGAATTCCTTCTCGTCCCAGCGCGGCTCCAGCAGGATTTCTTCGACCAGGGCCAGCGTCGCCGGGTAATTGCGCGCCAGGGTGATGACGCTGATGCGCACGTCCTCCGTCCGGGCCGATACATTGATCGTCGCGCCCAGCTGCTGGATCGCTTCTTCCAGTTCCTGAGGCGTGCGCTTGGCGGTGCCTTGCGTCATCATGCGCGCCATCAGGTTGGCCACGCCTACCTTGTCGAGCCGGTCGAGCAGCAGGCCGCCGTCGATGGCGATATCGAACTGCACCAACGGCACTTCGCGGTTCTCGATGCCGATCACGCGCATGCCGTTGGCCAGCTTGGTGTCCCAGACCTGCGGCACCTTCAGCGCCGGCGTCGGGCCGTAGGCCGGTTCCTTGCTGCGGTCAAAGGTGGAGGCGGTCTTGGCGTACTCGGCATTCGCGCTCGGATCGACCGCTTTTTCGGCGCCCTGCACGACTTTTTCTTCCACGACTTCGGCCTTGCCCGAGCCGCTCAAGGCCAGGTCCAGCTTGCCTTTCGGGACGAAGCTGGTCGCGACATAGGGCTTGCCCTTGATATAGGTGTCGTAGACGCGCCGCACGTCGGCGCGCGAAACCGCCAGCGTCTTCTTGATGCCTTCCGCGACATAGCCCGGATTGCCGGTCAGGTAGTTGTACTCGGCCAGCAGCGCCGACTTGCCCAGTACGCTGGAGACCGAGTTGTAGAAACGGGTCTCGATGCCGGCCTTGATGCGGGCCAGGTCTTTCTCGGAAATGCCTTCCTGCTCGAACTTGGCGAAGGCCTGGCCGACGGCGGTCGCCACATTATCGAGCGGCTTGCCCTCGAAAGCGCGGATGCGCAGCATGAACTGGCCCGCCAGCTCCGAGGTCTGGTTGCCGATCTGGACGCTCGGGGCGAGCTTGGTGTCTTCCACCAGCACCTTGTAGAAGGGCGCGCGCTTGGTCTGGGACAGGTATTCGGCCAGTACCTCGAGTGCATAGGAATCGGCGTGCAGGTCTTCGACCGTCGGCCAGGCCATGGTCAGCTCGGGCAGCTTGGCGAAATTGTCTTCGTGGGCCAGCTTCACCGTTTGCGCCACGCTGCCGGGACGCTTGGCCATCGGCTTGATCGCCTCGCCGCGCTTGATCTCGGAGAAATACTTCTCGACCCATTTACGCGCCTGCACCGGATCGAAGTCGCCGGCCAGCACCAGGGTCACGTTGTTCGGCACATACCAGAGGCGGAAGAATTCCTTGACGTCGTCCAGTTGCGCGTTCTGCAGGTCTTCCAGCGAACCGATGACCTGCCAGTTGTACGGGTGGTCCGCCGGATACAAGGCCTTGTTGATCACGTAGCGGGTGTGGCCGTAGGGCGCGTTGTCGACGCCCTGGCGCTTCTCGTTCTTGACGACCTGCTTTTCCTTGGCCAGCACCGGCTCGGTGACGGTGTTGATGAACCAGCCCAGCTTGTCTGCTTCGGCCCAGATCATCTTTTCCAGCGCATCCTTCGGCACCGTCTGCAAGTAGTTGGTGCGGTCCTGCGAGGTCGAGCCGTTGGCGCCGGAGCCGCCGATGCGCGCCGTCATCTTGTCCAGGCCGCCCTTGCCGAGGTTTTCCGATTCCAGGAACAGCAGGTGCTCGAACAGGTGGGCAAAGCCGGTGCGGCCGACTTTTTCACGGGACGAGCCCACGTGCGCGGTGAGGTTCACGGCCACGACCGGATCGGAGCGGTCGATGTGGAAGATCACGTCCATGCCGTTGGGCAGGGTGAATTTTTGGTAGTCGACTTTCAGGACGGCGCCTGGTCCTGCGGCTGCCTTGGCCGGCGCGGCGGCGTGGGCGATGGAGATCGTGCTGGCGGCGAACAGTGCGGCGAACAAGAGAGGGAGGGGGCGAAGCTGCATGGGTATCAAATCCTGGCAATAGGGAAGGAACACGGAGTGCTCTGGATACTATTGCAATTTTTTGAATGCCACAACGAAAAAGCAAGGCGGCTGGAAACGAAAAAGCCAGAGCGGCGGCACGCGCGTTCTGGCTCTCGAATCGACTGGTCGGGGTGAGAGGATTCGAACCTCCGGCCTCTACGTCCCGAACGTAGCGCTCTACCGGGCTAAGCTACACCCCGACTGGTTCGAGGCGCCTGAAACAACTCTGCCTCGGGAAGCATTAATATAATTTTGCTCAGTGGTTCCTGTCAACAGCGAAGCTGCACAGTTGCAGCAGGCTTGACTTGTATACGCTGTCGGGCAGGTTGGAAATAGCCTCCGCCGCGCGCTTGCCAGCCTGTTCCGCCTGCTGGCGGGTGTAGTCGAGCGCGCCGCTCGAGGTGACGGCGGCCAGTACCGCTTCGAACTGGGCTTCGTCGCCGTGTTCGATGCAGTTGCGCACCAGCTCGCGCTGCTCCGGCGTGCCGTGGTCCATCAGCCAGATCAGGGGCAAGGTGGGTTTGCCTTCGCGCAGGTCGTCGCCCAGGTTCTTGCCGATCTCGGCGGCGTCGCCGGCGTAATCGAGCACGTCGTCGATCAGCTGGAACGCGGTGCCCAGCGAGCGGCCGTATTCGCCGGCCGCTTCGATCTGCTCGTCGTTGGCGCCGGCGATCAGCGCGCCCAGCTCGGCGGCGGCTTCGAACAGCTTGGCGGTCTTGGAGCGGATCACCTTGAGATAGCTCTCGTGGGTCACGTCGGGGTCGTGCATGTTCAGCAGCTGCAGTACTTCGCCTTCGGCGATGACGTTGGTGGCGTCGGAGAGGATGCGCATGATGCGCATGTCGTCGAGGCTGACCATCATCTGGAAGGAGCGCGAATACAGGAAGTCGCCGACCAGCACCGAGGCGGCGTTGCCGAACAGGGCGTTGGCGGTCTGGCGGCCGCGCCGCATCGAGGACTCGTCGACCACGTCGTCGTGCAGCAGGGTGGCGGTGTGGATGAATTCCACGACGGCGGCCAGCTCGTGGTGGGCGGTGCCGCGGTAGCCGTAGGCATTTGCCAGCAGCAGCACCAGGACAGGCCGGATGCGCTTGCCGCCGGCACTGATGATGTACTCGGCGATCTGGTTAACCAGGCTCACTTCCGAGTGCAGGCGCTGCCGGATCACCGCATTGACGGATTCCATGTCGGCGGCGATCGAGTGGGCGATGGTGTTCTGTGCGTGTTGGGTAGCGGCTGACAAGGCGAACCTGCAATAAACAGTGAGTATTTGGTTAAGTGGTGATTATACGACATGCAAAGGAAGGCTGCCCCCACTGATGACTAGCAGGTTGGCAGAGGCGTGCAGCGGACATGTCCGGAGGCAGTCGTTGCCCCTGCGCGACGGTGTCTGGCCGGCTGGTCCGAAATAGTCGCGCCGTTTTGACGCGCTGCAGCGAGTTATGTATAATCCTCTGTTCCCCGGCATCCGAACAGCTCAGCGCCTCTGGCGCCGGCGGGATTTCCTTAAACATTTGATGAGGTTTCAATCATGTACGCGGTCATAAAAACCGGTGGCAAGCAGTATAAAGTTGTCGCTGGTGAAAAACTCAAAGTAGAACAGATACCTGCTGACATTGGTTCCGAACTCACGATCGATCAGGTCCTCGCCATTGGCGCGGGCGATAGCCTCAAGTTTGGGGCGCCACTGGTCGAAGGTGCAACGGTTCTTGTGAAAGTGGTTTCCCACGGTCGTCACGACAAAGTGCGTATCTTCAAGATGCGTCGTCGTAAGCACTACCAGAAGCGTCAGGGCCACCGCCAGAACTTCACCGAAATCCAAGTGGTGTCGATCAACGGCTAATTGCCGTCCTGGTCCATCAGTTCAGTCATCAAGGAGTAAATAAATGGCACACAAAAAAGGCGGCGGTACTACCCGCAACGGCCGTGACTCAGAAAGCAAGCGCCTCGGCGTGAAAGTCTACGGCGGCCAGGCGATCAACGCCGGCGGCATCATCATTCGTCAGCGCGGCACCCCAGTGCGCGCCGGCACCAACGTCGGCACCGGCAAGGATCACACCCTGTTCGCGCTGGTCGACGGTACCGTCAAGTTCGTCAAGCAAGGCGTGGGCTCGAAGCAGTTCGTGACCGTCGTTGCTGCCGAAGCAGTCGCAGCGTAAATCATCACGCACGCAGCGCCGCATCATGTGCGGCGCATCTTTGCAAGGCGCAAGCCTTCCATCGAAAGGCTCTGCCCAAGGTAGGGCCTTTTTAGTTTTTAAGCGGTCACCATCATGAAGTTTATCGACGAAGCAAAAATTGAAGTCATCGCCGGCGACGGCGGCAACGGGTGCGCCTCGTTCCTGCGCGAGAAGTTCCGCCCGTTCGGCGGCCCGGATGGCGGTGACGGCGGTAAGGGCGGCTCGATCTACGTGGTGGCCGACCGTAACATCAACACCCTGGTGGACTTCCGCTATTCGAAGACCCACCACGGCAAGGACGGCGAACCGGGCCGCGGCTCCGACTGCTACGGCAAGGGCGCCGAAGACGTCTACCTGCGCATGCCGGTGGGCACCCTGATCATCGACGACGTCAACGGCGAGATCGTCGCCGACCTGACCGCGCATGGCCAGAGCGAACTGCTGGCCAAGGGCGGCGAGGGCGGCTGGGGCAACATCCACTTCAAGACCTCGACCAACCGCGCGCCGCGCCAGAAGACCGAAGGCAAGGAAGGCGAGCGCCGCACCCTGCGCCTGGAACTGAAAGTGCTGGCCGACGTGGGCCTGCTGGGCATGCCGAACGCCGGCAAGTCGACCTTCATCACCGCCGTGTCGAACGCCAAGCCGAAGATCGCCGACTACCCGTTCACGACCCTGCACCCGAACCTGGGCGTGGTGCGCGTCTCGCACGAGCGCAGCTTCGTGATCGCCGACATCCCGGGCCTGATCGAAGGCGCGTCCGAAGGCCTGGGCCTGGGCCACCAGTTCCTGCGCCACCTGGCGCGTACCGGCCTGCTGCTGCACATCGTCGACCTGTCCTCGTTCGAGACCAATGTCGATCCGGTCAAGGAAGCCAAGGCGCTGGTGAAGGAACTCGAGAAGTACGACGAAGAGCTGCTGAACAAGCCGCGCTGGATCGTGCTGAACAAGCTCGACGTGCTGGACGAGGCCGAGCGCAAGAAACGCGTGAAAGACTTCGTCAAGCGCATGGCCTGGAAGGGCCCGGTGTTCGAGATCTCGGCCCTGAACCGCGAAGGCTGCCAGGACCTGATCAACGCGATCTACCTGCACCTGGAAGAGAAGCGCCACAGCGCCCAGCGCGCCGAGGAAACCTCGATGACCGAGGAGGCGCGCGGCATCTCGTCGATCGATCCGGAAGACCCACGCTTCAAGATCCTTGAAGACTAAGCTGGACGCGGCAGCGCCGGGCAAGCAGGGCAGTCGCGGCATCGGCCGCGGCTGGCTGCGCGCCCAACTGCTGCAACTGGTCGCCACCGCCAGTTCGCTGGCGGCCCTGGCGACCTTGCTCGATCCCGACCGCATTGCGTCGGCGATGGGCCTGTTTCTCGTTGGCGTGAACGGCTACAGCCAGTTCTACGCCATCTACGTCGGAGTCCGGCTCGCTACCGCGCTGCTGGCACTGTTGGCAGCCAGGCGGGGCGACCAGCCCATCCTCGGCGACCTCACCGCACTGTTCCTCCTGGCCCAGCCGGCCGGGCGCCTGGCCGCGGCTTTCGCGATCGGGCTGCCGAAGGGGGTATTATTAGCAGTCAGCGCGGTCGAGTTGTTGGCGGGACTTTCCCTGCTGGCCTTGCGGCCGCGAGGAAAAATCCTGTCGCCATGACCCAAGTTCACCACTCCGCACTCCAGCAAGCTTCCCGCATCATCGTCAAGGTCGGTTCCTCGCTCGTCACCGACGAGGGCAGGGGCCTGGACCACAGCGCCATCGCCCGCTGGGCCTCGCAGATCGCCGCGCTGCGCGGCCTCGGCAAGGAAGTCGTGCTGGTGTCCTCGGGCGCCATCGCCGAGGGCATGCTGCGCCTGGGCTTCGCCAGGCGCCCCACCGATATCCATGAACTGCAGGCCTGCGCCGCCGTGGGCCAGATGGGCCTGGCGCAAATCTACGAGACCAGTTTCCGCAGCCACGGCATCGGCACGGCGCAAGTGCTGCTGACCCACGCCGACCTGGCCGACCGCGAGCGCTACCTGAATGCGCGCTCGACCCTGACCACCCTGCTGCGCCTGGGCGTGGTCCCGATCATCAACGAGAACGACACGGTGGTCACCGACGAAATCAAGTTCGGCGACAACGACACGCTCGGCGCGCTGGTCGCCAACCTGATCGAGGCCGACGTGCTCGTGATCCTGACCGACCAGCGCGGGCTGTTCTCGAGCGACCCGCGCAAGGATCCGGGCGCGCAGCTGATCGCCGAAGCGCAGGCGGGCGATCCGGCGCTCGAAGCGATGGCCGGCGGCGCGGGCTCCAGCCTGGGCCGCGGCGGCATGCTGACCAAGGTGCTGGCCGCGCGCCGCGCCGCGCGCTCGGGCGCCCACACCATCATCGCCTGGGGCCGCGAGGACGAGGTGCTGACCCGCCTGGCCGGCGGCGAAGCGATCGGCACGCAACTGACGGCGCCGACCGGCCGCCTGACCGCGCGCCGCCAGTGGATGATCGACCACCTTCACACCACCGGCGAAGTCGTGATCGACGCCGGCGCCGCGCAGAAGCTCACGCGCGAAGGCAAGTCGCTGCTGCCGATCGGCGTGGTGGCCGTGCGCGGCGAGTTCGGACGCGGGCAGGTGATCACCTGCATCGACGAAGCGGGCCGGCCGCTGGCGCGCGGGCTGACCAATTACACCAGCAGCGAAGTGCGGCGCATCATGCGCCATTCGTCGGCCGAGATCGAACGCATTCTCGGCTATGTCGAAGGGACGGAGCTGGTGCACCGGGACAACCTCGTCCTGTTGTAAGGAGCGCGTGCACCGTGCTGGTGCGGGCGTTGCTGCCAGGCTACATAGTAGTAACTTATGCATAATAAGTAGGTTCCTGATTTTGCCTGAAAGATACAAAACATCTAGACTGACGGGGCATGTCGCATAGCAGTTCGCGCCTTTCCAGTACGTTATCCAGGACCCGATCATGAAACTCAGCCGCAAACTGCCCATCGGCTTCGCCGCCGTCACCCTGCTGGTCGCCTGCGCCGGATTCTTCGGCATGAGCCAGATGAACCACGCCGTCGACACTTATAACGCCGCCGTCGTGCAGTCCACCCACGCCCAGCGCGTGGAAGGGCTGCTCTCGCATTTCCGCCTGCAGACCCAGGAATGGAAGAACACCCTGTTGCGCGGCAAGGACGAGGCGCAGCGCGTCAAATACTGGGAAGCCTTCCAGAAGAACGAGGCCGAACTGGCCAAGGACGTGAAAGAGCTGGCCGGCGTCATGCCGGCCGGTGAAGTGCGCGAGCTGCTGGTCCAGTTCGGGCAGGCCCACCTCAAGATGGGCGAAGGCTATCGCCGCGGCTTCGCCGACTTCACGGCCGCCGAATTCGATGCCACGGCCGGCGACCAGGCCGTCAAGGGCATGGACCGCGCGCCGGCCGAACTCCTGGTCAAGGCCCATGACGCGATGGCCAAGCAGACCTCCGCCACCGTGCTGGCAGCCGAAGCCGTCGGCAAGCGCGCCACCCTGCTCAGCTACACGCTGATGCTGCTGGGCGCGATCGCCGCCGTCGTCGCCGGTATCCTGGTATCGCGCTCGATTACCCGCCCGCTCGGCAAGGCCGTCAAGGTGGCGCAGAGCGTCGCCGCAGGCGACCTGCGCACCAGCATCGACGTGCGCACGGACGACGAAACCGGGCAGCTGCTGCAGGCCCTGAAGGACATGACCGGCAGCCTGCAGCACATCGTGGCGCAGGTGCGCGGCGGCGCCGAGACCATCGCCGTGGCATCGGACGAAATCGCGCGCGGCAACCTGGACCTGTCGTCCCGTACCGAACACCAGGCCGGCGCGATCGAGGAAACCGCCTCGTCGATGGAAGAGATCACCACGACCGTGCAGCAGAACGCGGCCAACGCCCGCCAGGCCAACCAGCTCGCCATCTCGGCCTGCGACGTGGCGGCCAAGGGCGGCGACATGGTCGAGCAGGTGGTCGGCACCATGGCCTCGATCAGCGATTCCTCGCGCAAGATCGTCGACATCATCAGCGTCATCGACGGCATCGCCTTCCAGACCAATATCCTGGCGCTGAACGCCGCCGTGGAAGCGGCGCGCGCCGGCGAGCAGGGCCGCGGGTTTGCGGTCGTCGCCAGCGAAGTGCGCAACCTGGCGCAGCGCTCGGCGACTGCGGCCAAGGAAATCAAGGGCCTGATCAACGATTCGGTTGCGCGTGTCGACGCCGGCAACCGCCTGGTCGGCGAGACCGGCGCCACCATGGGCGAGATCGTCACCAGCGTACGCCGCGTGATGGACATCATCGGCGAGATCAGCACCGCCAGCGACGAGCAGGGCGCTGGCATCGCCCAGGTCAACATGGCCGTCAGCGAGATGGACACCGCCACCCAGCAGAACGCCGCGCTGGTGGAAGAAGCCGCCGCCGCGGCGCAGTCGCTGCGCGACCAGACCCTGGCGCTCAACGAAGTCGTGGCCGTCTTCAAGCTCGAAGACGCGCGCGAGGCACGCGCCGGCGGCAAGCTGGTGGCGGCGCGTGCGCCGGCGCGCCTGGCCGTGGCCTGAGCCGACGAGGGCGTCCGGTAACGGCGCCCGGCATCGGGTAAGATGAACAACGCGCCCGGTCGGCCTGACCGCGGCGCGTTTTTTTATCTATCCCCGGAGCCTATGAACCCGCTTTCTCCCCTCGCTGTCGTGCAGGCACAGCTCGATGCCTACAACGCCAAGGACCTCGACGCGCTGATGCGCACCTATGCGCCGGATGCGCAGCAGTTTGCGCTGCATGGCGGCCTGCTCGCCCAAGGCATCGAACAGATCCGCCCGCGCTACCAGCAGCGCTTTGCCGAGCCGGATCTGCAGGCGCGCCTGCTGTCGCGCCAGGTTGCGGGCAATTTTGTCACCGACCTGGAAATCGTCACCCGCAACTTCCCGGAAGGGCCGGGGACGGTGGAGATGCTGTGCGTGTATGAAGTGGTCGACGGGCGCATCGTGCGCGCCTCGTTCGCCACCGGCGAGCCGCGGATGTCCTAGGCGCCGCCGCGCGCCAGCTCGGTGACCAGGAGCACGGGGGCCGGCGCGGCCGCCGGATCGAGCACACCGGCGGGCGCCGGCGTCTTGGCGCGGAATTCGCACAGGTCGGCGATCAGGCAGTTCCAGCACTTGGGTTTGCGCGCCACGCAGGTGTAGCGGCCGTGCAGGATCAGCCAGTGGTGGGCGTCATGTAAAAAATCCTTGGGCACGAACTTGAGCAGCTTCTGCTCGACGATGTCGACGTTCTTGCCCGGCGCGATACCGGTGCGGTTCGAGACCCGGAAGATATGGGTGTCCACCGCCATGGTCGGCTCGCCGAAGGCCGTGTTGAGCACCACGTTGGCGGTCTTGCGGCCCACGCCGGGCAGCGACTCCAAGGCCTCGCGGCTTTGTGGCACCTCGCCGCCGTACTGGTCCACCAGGATCTGGCAGGTGGCGATCACGTTCTTGGCCTTGGTGTTGTACAGCCCGATGGTCGCGATATACGACTTGAGTTCGTCCAGGCCCAGGTCGAGGATGGCCTGGGGGGTGTTGGCCACCGGGTAGAGCCGGCGCGTGGCCTTGTTCACGCCGACGTCGGTCGATTGCGCCGACAGCAGCACCGCGATCAGGAGTTCGAAAGGCGTGGTGAATTCGAGCTCGGTGGTCGGCTTCGGGTTGGCGGCGCGAAAGCGCGTGAAGATGGCGAGGCGTTTGGCGGCATTCATGGGGAGCGTGGGCTTACTTCTGGTCGGGCGGGGTGCTGGACGCCTTCTGGCGTGCGCGCTCGATCGCGGCGGCGATGATGGCGCGCTTGCGTTCTTTTTCCGCCAGTTCTTCCGGCGTATTGGTGGCTTCCAGCGTCACTTCGCGCATCTTCTCCAGCGCCTTGGCCGCCAGGCGCGCATCGTTTTCCGCTTTCTCGCGCTGCAGGCGCTCGCTGCGGAAGTCGTGGCGCGCACGCGCGGCGTCGGCCGCCTCCTGCGACCAGGCATCCCAGCCTGTCGTGTTCGTCACCGGCAGCATCGAGATGCAGTCGACCGGGCAGGGCGCGACGCACAGGTCGCAGCCGGTGCACAGGCTCGGCAGGATGGTGTGCATCTGCTTGGCCGCGCCCAGGATGGCGTCCACCGGGCAGGCCTGGATGCACAGGGTGCAGCCGATGCAGAGCGACTCGTCGATGAAGGCCACCGGGCGCGGGCGTTCGATGCCGTTGGCGGGATTGATCGGGATGACAGGCCGGCCCGTGACCGACGACAGGCGCCGCACGCCCTCGATGCCGCCGGGCGGGCACTGGTTGATCTCGGCTTCGCCGCGTGCGATCGCCTCCGCATACGGCCGGCATGCGGGATAGCCGCACTTCGTGCATTGCGTCTGCGGCAGCAGGTCTTCGATCTGGTCGGCGAGGGTCTTGGTCACGGCGCGCGGGTGCGGGGAAAGCCGACATTATCCGCCAAAACCGCAGGCCATGCGAAGTTCGCCAGTGCACGCAATCAGCGTGCATGAGCGAACAGACTGCGCGGCGCGTGCGTGGTGTACTGGAGCCATCGACGCCCATACAGGAGCTCACATGAACAAACTCATCGTTCCGGCCCTGGTTGCCGCGGTGCTGGCCGGTGGCGCCGCGGCCCAGGTCCACCAGCGCGGCGAACAGGAAGCGCGGGCACAGCAGGTGAAACAGGCAGAAAAGACGGGACGCTACCGCAGCGTGGACGCCAGCGGCCAGCTCAAGCGCGGCGAACAGCTGCCGCCGCGCTACCGCACGCATCATTACGTGGTCGAGAACTGGCAGGCGCACCGCCTGACGGAACCGCCGCGCGGGCACCAGTGGGTGCAGGCGGGGCACGATTATGCGCTGGTGTCGATTGCGACGGGCGTGGTGACGGAGGTACTGGTCGGGAAGTAAAGGCGCGTGCCAAAGAAAAATGCCGGAGCAAGCTCCGGCATTTTTACGTCCAGGGCTTGCGCCCCTGTCCTGGGTCAGGCATGCGCCCGGATGAATTCGCCGATCTTCGGGCAGATGATCTCGCGCCAGCGACGGCCCGAGAAGATGCCGTAGTGGCCGCATTTCGGCGCCTCGAAATCGAGGTGCATCTCCGGCGGGATGCCGGTGCACAGGTCGTGCGCCGCGCGGGTCTGGCCGGCGCCCGAGATGTCGTCGAGTTCGCCCTCGACGGTGAACAGCGCCACCGTGGTGATGTCCTGCGGACGCACCAGCTGGCCGCCGACTTCCCAGGTGCCCTTGGGCAGGCGGTGTTCCTGGAACACGGTCTTGATGGTGTCGAGGTAGTACTCGGCCGGCATGTCGAGCACGGCGTTGTATTCGTCGTAGAACTGGCGGTGCGATTCGGCCGAATCGTCGTCGCCCTGCACCAGGTGCTGGTAGAACTCGCGGTGGCTCTGGGCGTGGCGGCCCGGGTTCATCGCGATGAACCCGGCATGCTGCAGGAAGCCCGGATACACCTTGCGGCCGAAGCCCGGGTAGTTGCCGGGTACCGAATAGATCACGGTGTTCTCGAACCACGAGAACGGCTTTTCGACGGCCAGGTCGTTGACGGCGGTCGGCGACTTGCGCGGGTCGATCGGACCGCCCATCATGGTCATGGTCTTCGGCAGCTTCGGGTCTTTATTGGTCGCCATCAGCGAGATCGCGGCCAGCACCGGCACGGTCGGCTGGCAGACCGAGATCACGTGCACGTCCGGGCCGAGATGGCGGATGAAGTCCTGCACGTAGAAGATGTAGTCGTCCAGGTGGAAGGGGCCGTTCGACAGCGGCACCATGCGCGCGTCGGTCCAGTCGGTGATGAAGACGTCATGCTCGGCCAGCAGGGCGCGCACGGTGTCGCGCAGCAGGGTAGCGTGGTGGCCCGACAGGGGCGCGACGACCAGCACGGTCGGCTGCTTCAGCGCAGCGAAAGCCTGGTCGCCCAGGTCTTTCTTGAAATGGAGGAGCTTGCAGAATGGCTTTTCGACCACGGTGTGCTCGATGATGCCGACTTCCTCGCCGTTGACGGGAACGGTCTTGATGCCGAAGGCCGGCTTTTCGTAATCCTTGCCGAGGCGGTACATCAGCTCGTAACCGGCGGCGATACGCTGCGAGAACGGCGTGTGCGCGAAGGGCGACACCGGGTTCGAGAACATTTTGGAAGACGCATCCGCCCACTGCATCAGCGGGGTGAGGAAGGAGCGTTGCATCTCGTGCAATTGGTAAAGCATAGAGTTTTCCTTCGGGTAGACTGAGCGCGGCGCATGTTTGCGTAATGCCTCAAGTCAATTATAGGGGATAGTGATTTACTTGTGGAAACAGTCGTTTTCACTTCCCTGCGTTCACAACACCCTTGTAGCATATTTGTGCACGGTTGTTCGGTGAGGCTCCCCACATAACCGGAAATGCGTCGATCCACAGCGCTTCTTCGTCGTCCGGAGGTTACGGAACGTTGTGGTTTTTTTCACACCATGGCCATCCTGGCAGGCAAAAAAAATGCCGCCAGGCTTGCACCGGGCGGCATGTTTTACGCATCAAGCCTGGATCAGTCGAAGACCGGGCTCTCGACGCCGAGGATCTTGTGCAGCTTCGGCGAAGTCGTCGTGTACTGCATGTGGATCTTCTTGTCCGGGAAGATGTAGGGCGCGGCGCCGAAGGCGGCCAGCGCTGCTTCGTGGAAGCCCGACAGGATCAGCTTCTTCTTGCCCGGATAGGTGTTGATGTCGCCCACCGCGAAGATGCCCGGCACATTGGTCTCGAACTTTTCGGTATCCACGACCTTGAGCTGCTTGCGCTCGATGTCCAGGCCCCATTCGGCGATCGGGCCCAGCTTCGGCGACAGGCCGAAGAAGACCATCAGCATGTCCAGCGGCACGCGGCGGGTGACGCCGTCGGCGCCGGTGACCTTGACTTCCGACAGCTTGCCGTCGGTTTCATCGAAGCCGACGACCTGGCCGGTGATCAGCTGCATCTCGTATTCGTCGCACAGCGCCTTCATCTTGGCCACCGAAGCCGGGGCCGCGCGGAAGTCTTCGCGGCGGTGCAGCAGCACCACCGATTCGGCCTTGCCGACGAAGTTCAGCGCCCAGTCCAGCGCGGAGTCGCCGCCGCCGCAGATGACCAGGTTCTTGCCTTCGAAGATGGATGGATCCTTGACGCGGTAGTGCAGCTGGCTGCCTTCGAACTTCTCGATGCCGTCGACCTTCATCGTGCGCGCCTGGAACGAACCGACGCCGGCGGCGATGAAGATGGTCTTGGTGATGAACTGGGTACCTAGCGAGGTCTCGACGTTGAAGCGGCCGTCTTCGCGGCGCTGCACGGTCGTGACTTCCTGGCCCAGGTGGAAGGTCGGCTCGAACGGCTCGATCTGCTTGAGCAGGTTGTCGGTCAGTTCCTGGCCGGTGCACACCGGCACGGCCGGGATGTCGTAGATCGGCTTGTCCGGGTACAGTTCCACGCACTGGCCGCCGACGGCCGCCAGCGAATCGATGACGTGGGCCTTGATTTCGAGGAGGCCGAGTTCGAAGACCTGGAACAGGCCGACCGGACCGGCGCCGATGATCACGGCATCGGTGTCGATCGCGCCGGCGAACGAACTGTTGGGAGCGATGCTGCCCGCTTCGTGGGAGGCACTGATAGTCATGCGCTTAAATCCTGTGGTTTTTTTTGGGTGTGGGTGTGACGGTGGCCGCTAGTGTGCCACGATTGACGAACCTGCGCTGACGCCGGGCCCTGGCGGGCCCGGCTGTTCGGAGCTTAGCGGGCCAGCTGGTCCAGCTTGTCCTTGACGTCTTTCCACTCTTCCGCGTCGGGCAGGGCCGGCTTGGTCTTGGTGATCGACGGCCAGAAGCGCGACAGGTCGGCGTTAATCTTGATGAATTGCTGCTGGTCCGACGGCACGTCTTCTTCCGCGTAGATCGCATTCACCGGGCACTCGGCGACGCAGACGGCGCAGTCGATGCATTCGTCAGGGTCGATGGTGAGGAAATTCGGGCCTTCCCGGAAACAATCTACCGGGCATACATCGACGCAATCGGTATAACGACAGCGGATGCACGATTCGGTGACAACGTGGGTCATAACAGTCCTATTTATTGTGAAGGCGTCGCGTCGCCGGGCGCAAAGGGCCGGCCGGACATGGCAAAGCACTGTATTTTAGGGCAATTCCCGCTTTCCGACAAATTGGCCTTATACACAATATATATAAGCAAATGTTGGCCATGACGGCGCACAGCAGGGCGTCAAGACACTGAAAACCGCCTCAGGCGGCGCTGCGCAGGCGCTCCAGCAAGGCCTGCCAGTCGCCGCCGCTGCCGTCCTCGCGCACGAAGACCGTATGGCAGCGCGGTCCGTCCTCGACCGTGATTTCCCAGCGCGGCATGTCGGCCCCGACCGGGCAGCTTGGGGCGGCCGAAAAGAAGTCGAGCCGCCCCAGCAGGTTTTCCAGCTCGCCGCCGGCCGGATGCCGGGCGGTGTCGAGGTCGTAGGCGTGGGCCAGCCCCGCGAAGCCGCCGCACGAACGCGCGCTGATCTTCATGATGGGTCCGCCACCGCGGCCACCGGCACGGCGGCCGGCGCCACGCATTCGCCCATGCGACCGTTGGCGGCGCACCAGCGCGCCAGCGCCCGCGCTTCGCCGTCCAGCACCTTGTCCACCTTGTGGTATTCGGGCAGGTTCATGGTGCCGCAGCAGGCGCGCCGGTCCTGGCGCGCGCCGGGGGCGTCGCACACCTTGGGCGCCAGCTTCTCGCCGCCGATGGAGGCCGCCGAGCCTTCCGGCGGCTGCTCGACGACATCGCGGCGCGCGAACTGGTTGCGGATGAAGGCGGCGTAGCTGGCGGGCTTGCCGTCTTCCCCGACGATGCGCAGCATCTCGTTGACCACGTCGACATAGGTGGCGGCGCGGTCCGGCGCGGCAATCAGTGCGCGCAGCAGCACGCCGCGCAGGTAGGCCGCTACCCGGTGCAGCACGGCGGCGCAGTCGTCGAACTGCGGGTTGCGCTCGTAGGCGAACATGTCGGCCAGCACGTCGTACATGGCGCCGGTGAAGACCTGCGAGATCGCATGCACCTGGGTGCCGGCCTGGCCCAGGGTCAGGTCGTTGTCGGCGTTGCGCAGGCCGGTGGCACCGCCCAGCGCCAGGCCGAACTGCTCGGCGATGTCGGCCAGGTAGGTCTTGTCGTGCAGGTGGGCCTTGGTCTGGGCCACCACGGCTTCGCACTGGTCCAGCTGCGACAGCGCCAGGAAGATCGCGGTCAGGTCGCCGAAGGCTTCGTGCAGGCCGCCGGTCTGGGGCGGGGCGTCGGCCAGCAGCCATTGCGGCTTGAGGCCGTCGAGCACCGCGTGGGCGGTCTCGTGGGCGACGATGTCGAAGGAGCGGCAGGTGTAGATGCGCGCCTCCTCGCCGGTGGCGCCGTTCGGGATGAAATCGCCGAACTTCAGGCAGCCCTGGCTGCGGCTGTAGAAGGCGTTCATCACGTTAGGCAGGCCGTAGGGGAAGACCGCCAGCGGGCGCGTGTCCATGCTGGTGTTCCACTGCCAGGGCAGGGGCATGTCCAGGCCGGCGCCAAGCAGGGCGCGCTGGTACATGGTCAGGGTCTGGCGCACCACCGAGAAGGTATGCACCGCGTCGAATTGCGGGGTGTCGGGCTGGGTGACGAAGTCGCCGAAGGCGTTCGGCTCGACCGGGTCGATGCCGGGGCTGCCGGGCGCGATCCGGGCGTCGCGCGGACCGGCCAGGACCGGGCCGGGCAGGTAGGCGCGGCGGGTGCCGATCTCGCCGACCGAGGGGTCCTGCTTCCACATCAGCACGCGCGCACCAAAGGCATGGGGCAGGGGCGGGGCTTCGGCCGACACCTCGTCCTCCACCGTATCGTGCAAGGCGTCCGGAGGGGATTCGGGCGCCGCCGGCTGCTCGAGCAGCCGCGCGGCGCGGTGCTCGCGCTGGTAGGGAGCGCTGGGCGTGGGGATGAAGCGGGCCGGCGGCTGGTCACGGTCGAGCGTGGCCAACGCATCCGGCAAGGGGGCACCTGGTTCCATGACGGCTCCTTGCGAAATGTCGGGCGGCTCGACCATGTTCGCGCGCTGAGCAATGCGGATATTGACCGCTATCAATTGATCTGGAACGGAGGCGGTGCAGTGTGGCGGACTGGCCGAGTTCGCTTCCAACTGGCATCATGGCGGACTGTCTCGCAATGAAAGAAAGTCCAGCATGTCGGAAATCAGCATCGTCCAGGAACACAGCCTCAGCCCGGAACAGGCGCGCGCAGCGGCCCAGCAGGTGGCGCAGCGCATCTCGACCGAATACGGCCTGGAGTGCAAGTGGGAAGGCGACGTCCTGCGCTTCGAGCGCAGCGGTGTGGAAGGTGTCCTGACCCTGGACGGCGGGCGCGCCGCCATGCGCATCCGCCTGGGTTTCTTCATGAGCGCGTTTGCCGCGGCCATCGAGGCCAAGGTGGCGGAGAAGATGCGCAAGGTCTTCGTACCGGCTTGATGCATTTGTTGCCCGCCATGGCGGGCAACATGTGGAGACTTGGGCGGCCCTGCTTCAGCCCTTGAGTTCTTCGATCAGGTCGATGTACTGCTGCATCGCTTCGTCCTGCGAGGTGCCCTTCAGGGCGGCCCAGGCGTCGAACTTGGCGCGGTTGACGAAATCGGTCATGCCCGGACGCTCGCCGGTGGCGTCGCCGCTCGAACCCTGCTTGTAGAGCGCGTAAATCTTCAGCAAGGTCATGTTGTCCGGACGTTCCGGCAGATTCTTGGATTCGGCCTGGGCCTGGGCGAACTGTTCTTGCAAGCTCATGAATACTCCTGTGGTGGTTGCGTTGGCAATATGGAAATGCCGGGGCATCTTAGCGCAGGAGGAGCGTGTTCACGCCCGAATGGGGCGAACTTTAGAGGGGATGCTCGGGCAGCGCCCGGGGCGGGCGCTGCCGGACAGGTCTTAGACGGCGAGCAGTTCGACGTCGAAGATCAGGGTCGCGTTCGGCGGGATCACGCCGCCGGCGCCGCGTGCGCCGTAGCCGAGGCTGGCCGGGATGGTCAGGCGGCGCTGGCCGCCGACCTTCATGCCCTGCACGCCTTCGTCCCAGCCGCGGATCACATGGCCGGCGCCCAGCGAGAACTGGAAGGGGTCGTTGCGGTCCTTGCTCGAATCGAACTTGGCGCCGGCGGTGCCGTCGTCGTTGCGCAGCCAGCCGGTGTAGTGGACGGTGACGTGCTGGCCGGCTTTCGCCTCGGCGCCGTCGCCGACGACGGTGTCTTCGTATTGCAGGCCGGAATCAGTGGTATTGGTGGACATGGTCTTCCCTGTTGTTCAAGTTGAACGGCGATTGTAGTGCATCGCCGGAAGGCCTGCCAATGGCGGGGCCGTCGCCTGCAGCGGCCGGCGATGTGCGTAGAATGATAATCATGCAAACCAAGCAAGGAGCCGCGATGCCGTTTTCCCTCCAGACGCCGTACCGGGTGGCCCGATGAAAGGCGTCGGCCTGGCCTACCGCCGCGCGCTGCGCGCCCAGTTCTCGCGCCGCATGCTGCTGCTCTCGAGCGCGCCGCTGGCGCTGTCGCTGGTGTTGTGGGGCGCGCTGCTCTGGACCGGCCTGCAGCCGCTGCTCGACTGGCTGCACGGCGCCTTCGCCGAATACGAAATCTTCCAGCAGACCGGCAGCATGCTGGCCATGCTCGGCCTGGGCGTGCTGAAGGTGATGGTGGTGCCGCTGCTGGCCATCGCGCTGCTGCTGCCCCTGATCATCGGCTCGGCGCTGCTGTTCATGGGCGTGATCGCGATGCCGGTGATCGAGCGCCATGTCGGCAACACCCAATATCCGAAGCTGGAGAAGAAAGAGGGCGGCTCGTTTATCGGCAGCGTGGCCATCAACGTCGGCAGCACGGCGGTGTTCGCGGTGCTGTGGCTGCTCACCCTGCCGCTGTACGCGGTGCCGCCGCTGGCCTGGCTGGTGCAGGCCTGCCTGTGGGCCTGGGTGACCTCGCGCGTGATGAGCTACGACGCGCTGGCCGCGCATGCCAGCCCCGGCGAGCGCCACGAACTGATGCGCCGCCACCGCGGCGCGCTGCTGGCGATCGGCTTCGCCTCGGGCCTGGCCGGCGCCTTGCCCGGCATTGCCTGGATGGGCGGGGCGCTGCTGTCGGTGGTGCTGTTCCCCTTCCTGGCGATGCTCTCGCTGTGGCTCTACATCATGATCTTCCTGTTTGCCGGGCTCTGGTTCCAGTACTACTGCCTGGGCGCGCTGGAAGAGATGCGGGGGACCGGGCTGGCGCCGGCGGCGCAGGCCTGAACCCGCGGTCGGACAGGCTTGTCGGGCGACGGCGGAAGGCTTTGTAGGACAGCATGCCGCCCAGATAACTCTGCCGTTGTTTTTTTGCGAAAATAGATCGCGCGGATCAAAATTGTTAAACCGCGCCTCGCGCATCACGTATTGATGTGGTGGAATGATACCTGTGGTGGTGCAATCTGGAGTGAGTTTGCGCCGCCCGTTTTTGCGAACTGACGACGACGCAATCACTCGAACAAACCAGCAGCAACGATGGCGAGCAGGTTGGCGGGGATTGACGGCAGCATATTGAATCAAACCGGTTGAGCCATCATGGAAAGTATTCGCCGTTTAGGACGGCCTAGTAATGTATTCCGCGCGGTCGGCAAGTGGCGCGGACGTTCCGCCCCAGCGGGCGGCGCACCTGTGCTCGCATCCGCGGGCGGCAGCGATGTTCCCCTGTACGAAGCCTTCCCGCACCTGGCCGTGGCCGGTGGCGGAGGTGCGTCCGGCGGCGAACCGCTGCCTCCGCCCGAGCCGCCCGAGGGCCGTGATTCGCCTGAGCGCGCGCCCGAGCCGGCGCCGCGCAAGCGCAATTTCAAGCTCTGGCTGTACTGCACCTTGCTGGTGCTGGTGGCGCTGATCGCCCTCTGGACCGTGCTCGAGGTGCGCACCTCGCGCATCCAGGCCAAGATCTTCGCCGGCATGGCCGCCGACCTCGACTTCCGCATGGAGAAGGGCAAGAGCCCGTCGATCCGCTTCCCGGGCGCGAGCCCCTACGACACGCGCCTGGGCTATGCCAGCCTGCCGAGCTACCTGCAAAAGCTCGAGTCGCGCGGCTACCTGGTCGATTCGCAGGCGCGCATCTCGCCCAAGATGGTCGAGATGGCCGACCGCGGCCTGTACGCCACCTACCACGAGAAAACCAAGGTCGGCCTCGAGATCCTCGATTGCCGCGCCCAGCCCCTGTTCGCCTCGCGCTTCCCCGAGCGCTTCTATCACAAGTTCGACGACGCGCCGTCGCTGCTGGTGCAAAGCCTGCTGTTCATCGAGAACCGCGAGCTGCTCGATCCGGCCTACCCGCACCGCAACCCGGCCATCGAATGGGACCGCTTCTCGAAAGCGGTGTTCGACAAGACCCTGAGCAGCGTCGGCCTGGGCGGCGCCGGCCGCGTGGCCGGCGGCTCGACGCTGGCCACCCAGATCGAAAAATACCGGCACTCGCCGGAAGGCCGCACCGGTTCGCTGCACGACAAGATCATCCAGATGTCCTCGGCCACGCTGCGCGCCTACCAGGATGGCGAAGACACCACCGGGTCGCGCCGCCAGATCGTGCTCGACTACCTCAATACCGTGCCGCTGTCGGCCAAGCCGGGCTACGGCGAAGTCAACGGCATCGGCGACGGCATGTGGGTCTGGTACGGCCGCAATTTCGACCAGGTCAGCCGCACGCTCAAGGGCCCGATGAACACCCTTGACGCGGTCACCGTCTACAAGGAAGCGCTGTCGCTGATGATCGCGCAGCGCCGCCCGGCCTACTACCTGGGCGCCGGCGAGAACGACCTCGAGACCCTGACCAACAGCCACCTGCGCGTGCTGGCCCAGGCCGGCGTGATCTCGCCGCAGCTGCGCGACGCCGCCCTGAATGTACAGCTGCGTCCGTCCCAGGCCTCGGGCGTGGCCGCGCCGGGCGCCGACGCGTTCGTGTCGCGCAAGGCCGCCAACGCGGTGCGCAACCACCTCGGCTACCTGGTGGGCGACTCGCGCCTGTACAACCTCGACCGCCTCGACCTGTCGGTGATCTCGACCCTCGACGCCAAGGTGCAGGCCGACGTCACCGCGGCGCTGCGCAAGCTGACCGACGCCGAGCACGCGCAAGCGGCCGGCCTGACCGGCAAGGGCCTGCTCGGCAACGGCGACCCGGCCCAGGTGGTGTACAGCTTCACCCTGATGGAGCGCGGCGAGCACGTGAACTACCTGAGGGTCCAGACCGACAACTACGACCAGCCGCTCGACATCAACGAAGGCGCCAAGCTCGACCTGGGCTCGACCGCCAAGCTGCGCACCCTGGTGACCTACCTCGACATCGTCGACCAGCTGCACAAGCGCTTCGAGCCGATGGACAGAATCGGCCTGATGGGCGTCGAAGTCGATGCGAAGGACCGCATGTCGCAATGGGCGCTGGAGTATTTCCGCACCATGCCCGAGCGCGGCGACCGCGGCCTGGCCGCGATGCTGGCCGCCGCGATGGAGCGCAAGTATTCGGCCAACCCGGGCGAAGCCTTCTTCACCGGCGGCGGCCTGCACACCTTCGGCAACTTCAGCAAGCTCGACAACAGCAAGATCATGACGGTGACCGAGGCGCTGCGCCAGTCGACCAACCTGGTCTTCGTGCGCATGATGCGCGACGTCGTACGCTACTACATGTTCCAGCTGCCGGGTTCCTCGGCCCAGCTGCTGGCCGACGCCGACGATCCGCGCCGCGCCGAATACCTGGCGCGCTTCGCCGACAGCGAAGGCAAGGTGTTCATGGCCAAGTTCTGGAACAAGTACAAGGGCAAGACCCCGGCCGAGGTCGAGGCGCTGCTGTTCTCGACCGTGCGCCCGATGGCCTCGAAGCTGGCCGCGGCCCACCGCACCATCGCCCCGAACGCCACGCTGGCGCAGTTCGCCGAGTTCATCGACAAGTCGCTGCCGACCGCGAAAGAGATGGACCCGGACCGCATCCCGAAGATGTACGAGATGTACGACCCGCGCAACATGTCGCTGGCCGACCGCGGCTACGTGGCTTCGGTGCACCCGCTCGAGCTGTGGCTGGTGAGCTACCTGCGCGTCCATCCGAAGGCCGGTTGGACCGAAGTGACCAATGCCAGCGTCAAGGAGCGCCAGGAAGTGTATTCCTGGCTGTTCAAGACCCACCGCAAGCATGCCCAGGACAACCGCATCGCCGGCCTGCTCGAGGTCGAAGCCTTCCTCAAGATCCACGCCCAGTGGAAGAAGATGGGCTACCCGTTCGACTCGCTGGTGCCGTCCTACGCCACCACGCTGGGCGCCTCGGCCGACCGTCCGGCCTCGCTGGCCGAGCTGATGGGCATCATCGTCAACGGCGGCGTGCGCAAGCCGGTCGAGCGTATCGATTCGCTGCACTTCGCCAAGGACACGCCTTACGAAACCCTGGTCAAGCGCAGCAAGGGCGGCGGCAAGGAACAGGTCCTGTCGCCGGAAGTGGCGCGCGCGGTGGCCGACGCCATCCAGGGCGTGGTCTCGGACGGCACCGCCAAGCGCGTCAAGACCGCCTTCGTGCAGTCCGACGGCAGCGTGATCGCCCTGGGCGGCAAGACCGGTACCGGCGACCAGCGTTTCGAGGTGTATGCCCGGGGCGGCCGCGTGCTCGAGTCGCGCTACGTGAACCGTTCCGCCACCTTTGTCTTCAACATCGGCGAGCGCTTCTTCGGCAGCATGACCGCCTATGTGCACGGCCCGCAGTCGGGTAACTACGACTTCACCAGCGCACTGCCGGTGCAGCTGCTGGTCACGCTGGCGCCGAGCCTGATGCCGCTGATCGAACCGCCTCCGGGCAGCATCGCCGCCCAGCGACAGTGCGTCCGCTGAAAGCCGGGAGCACTGCCGTCAAGCATGCGGTGACGCGCATGCGCCAGTTCTCGATCGTGTCCCTGCGCGACCTCCTGGTCGCGTCGGGGCCGACGCTGCTGGCGGTCGTTGCGGTGGCGGTGCTGGCCTACCTGTGGGTGGACCCGGCCCCGCCGCGCAAGCTCACCATGGCCACCGGCCAGTTCAACAGCGCCTACGAAGACTTCGGCCGCAAGTACGCGTCGCTGCTGGCGCGCGACGAGATCGCCTTGACGCTCCAGCCTTCGCTCGGCTCCCACGACAACCTGCAGCGCCTGATCGACGGCCAGGTCGACATCGCCTTTGTCCAGAGCGGCTCGACCGAAGACGGGCAGGGCGCCGCGCCGCGCGACACCACCGGCCTGGTCTCGCTCGGCAGCCTGTTCACCGAGCCGGTCTGGCTGTTCCTGCGCGACGGTGCGCGCATCGAGCAGCTCACCGATCTGAAGGGCAAGCGCATCAACCTGGGGCCGGAAGGCACCGGCGTGCCGCGCCTGTTCCGCCAGGTGCTCGACGCCAACGGCATCGCGCCCAATGAGCTCAGGATCGGCGCGCTGGAAAACACGCCGGCCACGATGGAACTGCTGGCCGGGAAGATCGACGGCCTGGTGTTCAGCTCGGCCCCGGAAGCGCCGCTGATCCAGATGCTGCTGCAGACGCCGGGCATCAAGCTGTTCAACTTCACCCAGGCCGACGCCTATACCCGGCGCCTGCCTTTCCTGACCCATGTGGTGCTGCCGCGCGGGATCGTCGACCTCGGGCGCGACATCCCGGCCCAGGACTACCACCTGATTGCACCGACCGCGACCCTGGTCGCGAAGGAAAGCCTGCATCCGGCGCTGGTGGGCCTGCTCGTGAAGTCGGCCGGCGAGATCCACGGCAAGGCCGGCTGGTTCCAGCAGCAGGGCCAGTTCCCGTCGCCGAAATACACCGAGATCCCGGTGGCGCGCGAAGCCGCCCGCTACTACCGCGACGGCCCGCCCTTCATGCAGCGCTACATGCGCTTCTGGCTGGCCAACCTGTTCGAGCGGCTGTGGGTGGTGGCGGTGGCGCTGGCGGCGCTCCTGATTCCGCTGTCGAAGATCGTGCCGCCGATTTACGTCTGGCGCGTGCGCTCGCGCGTCTACCGCTGGTACGGCGAATTGCGCAAGGTCGAGCAGGAGCTCGAGGCGACCTTGCCGGAAGCGCGCGAGGCCGCGCGCGCAGGCCTGATGCAGCGCCTGGACGAGATCGAGGAAAGCGTCAACCACATTTCGATCCCGCTGGCCTATGCGGAAGAACTCTACCGCCTGCGCAGCCACATCAACTTCGTGCGCGAGCGGGTGCGCGGCACGATCGACCAGCACGGCATCGCGACTGCAAGCCCGGCTTCGCGCCAGTAGGGCCTTACAGGACCGCGTCGCCGGACGCGAATGCGCGGGAAGAATGCGCGGCCAGATGCTCGATGAAGTAGCGCACCTTGGCCTTGACCGGCATCTGTCCCGGAAAAATCGCATGGATGTCGCGGCTGGCAATGGTCCAGTCGGCGAGCACCCGCACGAGCGAGCCATCGGCGATGCCGGGGGCCGTCAGGAAGCCCGGCAGCATCGCCACGCCCAGCCCCCCGATGGCTGCATCGCGCAGCAACTCCATGTCGTTCACCTGCAGGAAAGGCTTGAACCTGACCATGGCGTCGGAGGTCCCATTCGAGAACGACCATCGGTGGTCGGCCTTGTCTTCGCCGTTCGCCAGGCAGGGGAAGTCGGCCAGCTCGTGGGGGTGGGCCGGCTGGCCGAGCCGCGCCAGCGCCGCCGGGCTGGCCACCAGCGTCAGGCTGGCCTGCGCCACGACCCTGGCGCGCAGCGTCGAATCGGCCAGCGGCCCGATGCGAAAGGCCAGGTCGACATGCTCGTCGATCAGGTCCACCAGCCTGTTGGCAAGCACCACCTCGACCCGTGTCTCGGGAAAGCGCGTGCAGTAGTCGACGATGACGGGGCCCAGCACGCTGCGGCCGAAGGCGATGGGCGCGCTGATGCGCAAGCGGCCCTTGGGGACGGCCTGCAGATCCTGGATCGAGGTCTCGGCGCCCTCGATGTCGTCCAGCACGTCGCGGCAGTGTTCGTAATAGAGTGCGCCGGCGTCGGTCAGGTTCAACCTGCGGGTGCTGCGGTGTAGCAGCTCGACGCCGAGCCGGCGCTCCAGGCTCGCGACCGCCCGGCTGACCGAGGAGACGGGCATGCCGAGGCTGCGCGCGGCGCCGGAAAAGCTGTTGGCTTGCACGACCTTGGTAAAGACCGCGATTTCATTCAGGTCGATCATTTTTGCGCCGGTGGAAAGATCATTTGCGATTTCACAGGCTACTGCACATTCACCGCCGTCGCTACCATTTCTCTCACGGTTCGGCACTTCGCCGAATCGCCAACCAGAGCGAGGAATCATCATGAACGGCAAACTGAATGGAAAAGTAGTCCTGATCACCGGCGCATCGCGCGGCATGGGCAAGGCGATGGCGCTGCGCGCTGCGCGCGAAGGCGCCAGCATCGTGGTCCACTACGGCACCCGTGCCGCCGAAGCCGAGGCGGTGGCGGAGCAGGTGCGCGCCCTGGGGGGCCGGGCGGTCACGGTCAGCGCCGACCTTGGCGGCGGCGCAGCCGGCATCGGCAAGATCTTCGCCGCAGCCGATACCCTCGGCCCCCTGCACGCGGTGGTGCTCAACGCCAGCGCCGCGATCGTTCCCAAGACCCTGGCCACCGTCTCGGAAGAAGAGTTCGACACCACCTTCGCCGTGAACGTGAAGGGCTCCTTCCTGCTGCTCAAGGAGGCGGCGCAGCGCCTGGCCGACCATGGCCGTGTCATCGGTTTGTCCACGCCCTACGTCGTGCAGCCGACCCTGGAGCGGGGTGTCACCGCCGCCTCCAAGGCGGCGCTCGACGCCATGGTGCTGTCCCTGTCCAGGGAACTCGGCCCGCGCGGCATCACCGCCAATGCCGTGCTGCCGGGAGCGACCACCACCGAGTCCTTCCTCGAGCAGGTGCCCGAGGCCTACCACGAGCACATCAGGAACCAGATCCCGCTCGGGCGCCTGGGACGCGCCGAGGATGTCGCCGACGTCGTCGCCTTCCTGCTGTCGGACGACGCCCGCTGGATCACCGGCCAGACCCTGCGCGTGACGGGGGGCCTGCTGTGAGCCCGGGCCTGAACGGAGCGCGCATTCCCGCGCGGGAAACGGTGGGTCCCGGGCTGGCGCTGACCACGCTGGTGCCGGCCCCGCACGCGCGGCAGCTGGGCAGCTTCGTCTCGATCGCGCGTTTCTCGATGTCGGGGCGGGTGTTTCCGCCGCATCCCCATGCGGGCTTCACGGCGATGACCTACCTGCTCGAGGATTCGCCCGGGGCGATGATGAACCGCGACAGCCTGGGTTACAGCGATGTCATCGAGCCCGGCGGCGCATACTGGACCATCGCGAACGCGGGGATGATGCACGAGGAGACTCCGCTGGAAGCGGGGCGCACGGTGGAGGGGTTCCAGATCTTCATCAACCATCCGGCCGCCGACAAGATCAAGCCGCCGGCCCGCCTTCACCTGCGGCCTGGCGAGCTGCCGGCCTGGCCGGCCGGCTCGAGCATGCACCTGCGGCTGGTGCTGGGCCAGTACGGCGGACGCAGCGCCACGCCCGTCATGCCCGGAGAGGCGCTGATGCTGCAGCTATCGTCCGGGCATGCGGCGTCCGGATCCTTGCAGCGCCCCGGCTCCCAGCAGGCCGCGTTGTTCATCGAAGGCGGCGACCTCAGTCTCGACGGTGGCGAGTCCTTCCATCCGGCCGGCGCATGGGTGCCATGGGCGCCGGCGCAGCCGGAGCTGGACATCGTCTCGCGGGGCGCATTCGAAGCCTATGTCTTCGCCGCCAGCGAACTGGGAGAGCCCTCGGCCGCGCGCGGTCCGTTCATCATGAGCGACCAGGCCCAGCTCGATGCCGCGTTTGCGCGCTTCAGGGCCGGATCGATGGGCAGTCTCTCGGCACGCGAGGCAGCGCCAGGGGCCGGATCCGGCGCCAGGCGCCAGCCAAAGGCCGATGGGCGCTAGGGTGCGGCCTGCGGGCCGGCATCGTGCCGCCCTTGCTGGCCTGGCCTGGCGGGGACCTTGCTCCACCTGCCGAAATAGCAGGACGCAGCCGGAAACGGATTACACTGGCGGACTTTGTCCAGATTCCCCGAGGAAGCCATGATCCGTCGTCCCTTGCCCGCGATTGCGCTGGGCCTGCTGCTGGCCTGCGCCGCCGGCGCGCAAGCCGCCAACCAGTCCAGCGCCGCCGCTGACGCACCCGTGCAGAAGCGCACGCCGCGCGAGGCCTATACCAAATACGAATACCGCATCCCGATGCGCGACGGCGTCAAGCTCTTCACCGTGGTCTACGTACCGAAGGACGCCACCAAAACCTATCCCTTCCTGGTGCAGCGCACGCCCTACAGCGCGGCCGTGCAGGCCCAGGGCGAGCAGCGCTATGGCGTGGACTGGTTCCCCGCGGCGCTCAGCCCCACGCCCGAGCTGGAAGACGCCGGCTACATCTTCGTGACCCAGGACGTGCGCGGGCGTTTCATGTCCGAAGGCGCCTGGCAGGAGATGACTCCGCACCTCAAGGCCAAGCGCGCGCCCGGGGAGGGGCAGGAGAGCGCCGACATGCACGACACGGTCGAGTGGCTGCTCAAGCACGTGCCCAACCATAACGGCCGGGTCGGCATCTGGGGCATCAGCTACCCGGGCTTCTACACCGCGGCCAGCATCATCGATTCGCACCCGGCGATCAAGGCCGCTTCGCCGCAGGCGCCGATCGCCGACCTGTACATGGGCGACGACTCCTACCACGGCGGCGCCTTCATGCTGGCGGCGAACTTCGACTTCTACGCCTCCTTCCTGCCGATGAAGAACCCGGCCTTGCCGCCGAAAGAACGCGCCGGCTTCGACTACGGCGTGGCCGATGGCTACGACTTCTTCCTCAAGCACCTGACGCTGCCGAAGATCCTGGCCACCATGAGCGACGAGCAGCGCGAGCTCCTCGTGCCGACCATCGAGCACGATACCTACGACGAATTCTGGCGCTCGCGCGACATCACGCCGCACATGAAGAACGTCAAGGCGGCGGTGCTGACGGTGGGCGGCTGGTTCGACGCGGAAGACCCGGCGGGGCCCTTCGCCATCTACAAGGCGGTGGGCAAGCACAACCCCGGCACGGCCAATGCCCTGGTGATGGGCCCCTGGGTGCATGGCGGCTGGGCGCGCAGCGACGGCGCCCGCCTGGGCAACGTGTCCTTCGATGCGAAAACGAGCGAGTACTTCCGGCGCGAGATCCAGTTCCCCTTCTTCGAGCAGCACCTCAAGGGCGTCAAGCCGGCGCGCAGCCTGCCTGCGGTGACGGCCTTCGAGACCGGCACCAATGTCTGGCGCACCTACGCGGCCTGGCCGCCGGCGCCGGCCAAGGCGCGCACGCTCTACTTCGGGCCGAACGGCACGCTGGGCTGGCAGCAGCCGGCAGCGAGCGGCGCCGGCTTCGACGAATACGTGGCCGACCCGCGCAAACCCGTGCCTTACATCGGCTATGCGGCCACGGGCGTGCCGCGCGAATACATGGTCTCGGACCAGCGCTTCGCCGCGACCCGTCCCGACGTGCTGGTCTACCAGAGCGAGGTGCTGGAAGAAGACGTGACGATCGCCGGCCCCGTGGTGCCGAAGATGTTCGTCTCGACCACCGGCACCGACGCGGACTGGGTGGTCAAGCTGATCGACGTGTATCCGGCGGCGTATCCGACACCGAGTGCGGAGCGCAAGGGCAACGACGTGGGGCCGCCGGCGCTCAACATGGGCGGCTTCCAGCAGCTGGTGCGCGGCAATCCGCTGCGCGGCAAGTTCCGCAACAGCTACGAGAAGCCGGAGCCGTTCACGCCCGGCAAGCAGGAAGCGCTGTCGTTTGAACTCGGGCAGGTGAACCACACCTTCCGGCGCGGCCACCGGATCATGGTGCAGGTGCAGAGCTCATGGTTCCCGCTGGTGGACTTGAATCCGCAGACCTTCACGCATATCCCGAAGGCGAAGCCGGAAGATTTCGTGAAGGCGACGCAGCGGGTGTACCGTGCGCCGGGAGCGGCGTCGGGCGTACAGGTCCTCGTGATGCCCCAGGTTAGGCGGGAGCCGTAGCCTACGATGAGAGGGCGGCGCGCACCGCCCGCCGCACCGTCGTTGCAGGAATCAGGTCCACCGCCAGCTTGCGCAGGCGCGCCGCTTCAAGCTGCCGCCCGCGCTGCTCGAGCACCGCCAGCACCTGCCGCACGTCGTTCGCATAGATGTCGATCTGCGCCGGGATATACATGGTGCGTCCATGCTGCCGGCGCCAGCGCGAGAACGCCTTCATCAGGAAGCGGCCGCGCTCGCGGATGGTGTCCTCGGGCGCGGGCAGCAGGCGCTCGGCCAGCACGTAGTCGCCGGCGGCAATGATGGCCGGCAGCGCAATATCGGCGCAGGCCAGCAGCAGCTCCGGATCTGCGCGCTCGAGCGCCACGCACAGGGCATGCGTTTCCCCGCCTTTCCCCAGCTCGTCATTGATGGCCACCACGTCGTGGAACAGCCCGCGCTTGCCCTGGCCTGCCAGCAGCAGGGCCGCATCGCGGTCGCGCACCGCTTCCAGGGCGCTGAGTGCGGGCGGATAGTCCTGCCCCAGGTCGACCCAGGCGTAGAGCGCATACGACAGGCGCACGCCATACAGCGACGGGTCGTGTTCCAGCGCGTGGTCGTGGAACCACTGGAACTCGCGCAGGGCTGCCTCGTACTGGCCGTCGCCGGCAAGCTCGCTGGCGGCGTCCAGCCGTGCCTGTGCATCCATGCTCACGCCCCGAGCCAGGGCAGCCCGGCCTTGCACCAGCCGCCGATCGTCTTGCGATGGCCCTCGGCATCGCGGTCGCCCTCGAAGCCTTCCAGGATGTCGTAGGACTCGGCGAAGCCGTGCTCGGTGGCGACGCGCGCGCTGTGGCGCGAGCGCACGCCCGAGCGGCACAGGAACAGCAGCACCTCGTCCTTGCGCGCGACCTGCTCGAGCTGCGCACCGAATGCGGGATTGGGCTGGCCGCCGGGATAGGTGGCCCACTGCACCGCCACGTGCTGGGATTCGGGCACGGCGGCGCGGCCGACCCAGTCGCGCTCGGCATTGGTGCGCACGTCGACCAGCTTGGCGCGCGGGTCGAGCTGGAGCAGGGCGAACGCCTCTTCGGGCGTGACCGCGCCGGCATAGGGCTGGCCGGCGGCGCGTTCGCGGGCGGCGGCAAGAATGGCCTCGGGTGTGCTCATGGTGGTTGATCCATCCTGGACAAGAAAAAGCGTTGCACCAACTTGGTTCGGTGTATCCTGCGCTGCGATGGTGCAAGGTGGGTTAGTTTGCACCAAATCGGTGCATTCGTGCACCGGCACGCAAGCGCCGGCTCGTGACGATTGTATGGCCAATCCTGCATGCTTCCAACGAAGCAGTTGGCATGTACTCATAACGGCAGCTTGGCACAGTTCATGCTTTTAGGTACATCACGTTGTCGCGCTAGCGAAGATATCCAGCGCGGCACCCCCTTTTCAATCAGGAGATACGAATGGCAAAGACGGCTGCAGACGTAGTGCAAATGATCAAAGACAACGAAGTCAAGTTCGTTGATTTCCGCTTCGCCGATACCCGCGGCAAAGAGCATCACGTGACCGTTCCTGTCTCGCACTTCGACGAAGACAAATTCGAGTCGGGCCATGCATTCGACGGTTCGTCGATCGCCGGCTGGAAGGGCATCGAAGCCTCGGACATGCTTCTGATCCCGGATCCGCTGACCGCCAACATCGACCCGTTCATGGAAGAGACCACCCTGTTCATGCAGTGCGACGTGATCGAACCGTCGGACGGCAAGGGCTATGACCGCGACCCGCGCTCGATCGCCAAGCGCGCCGAAGCCTACCTGAAGTCCTCGGGCATCGGCGACACCGCCTACTTCGGCCCGGAGCCGGAATTCTTCATCTTCGACTCGATCCGCTGGAAGATCGACATGTCGGGCTGCTTCGTCAAGATCGACTCGGACGAAGCCTCGTGGTCGACCGACAAGGAAATCGAAGGCGGCAACCCCGGCCACCGTCCGACCGTCAAGGGCGGCTACTTCCCGGTCCCGCCGGTCGACAGCTTCCAGGACATGCGCTCGGAAATGTCGCTGATCCTCGAATCGATGGGCATCCCGGTCGAAGTGCACCACCATGAAGTGGCCGGCCCCGGCCAGAACGAAATCGGCACCAAGTTCTCGACCCTGGTTGAGCGCGCCGACTGGACCCAGAACATGAAATACGTGATCTGGAACGTGGCCCACAGCTACGGCAAGACCGCGACCTTCATGCCCAAGCCGATCAACGGCGACAACGGCTCGGGCATGCACGTGCACCAGTCGGTCTGGAAAGACGGCAAGAACCTGTTCGCCGGCGACGGCTATGCCGGCCTGTCGGAGACCGCGCTGTTCTACATCGGCGGCATCATCAAGCACGCACGCGCGCTGAACGCAATCACCAACCCGGGCACCAACTCGTACAAGCGCCTGGTGCCTGGCTACGAAGCGCCGGTCAAGCTGGCCTATTCGGCCCGCAACCGTTCGGCCTCGATCCGCATCCCGCACGTGGCCAACCCGAAGGGCCGCCGCATCGAGACCCGTTTCCCGGATCCGCTGGCCAACGTCTACCTGTGCTTCGCCGCGCTGCTGATGGCGGGCCTGGACGGTATCCAGAACAAGATCCACCCGGGTGAAGCGGCAACGAAAGACCTGTACCACCTGCCGCCGGAAGAAGACAAGCTGATCCCGACCGTCTGCTCGTCGCTGGAAGAAGCGCTCGACGCCCTGGACAAGGACCGCGAGTTCCTGACCCGCGGCGGCGTGTTCTCGGACGCCATGATCGACGCCTACATCGAACTGAAGATGCAGGAAGTCCAGCGCATGCGCATGACCCCGCACCCGGCCGAATTCGACATGTACTACTCGGCATGATCAGGACGACAAGCCGCTTGTCGCGCTAGCGCATCAAGTGGTGTAAGAGCCTGTAACAAACGCGGGGAAAGCGAGGGCTTTCCCCGCGTTTTTTCATGCTTGATGTATAGTCGGGCCGGACTACAATGGCTGCACGTTTATTGTGCAAATTATTCTGATGGGAACGACAATTACTCCATTCCGCCGTCTCGCCAGCCTGCTGGCCTTCCTCGCGTCCGGCCTGGCGCTGGCGCCCGCCGGCCAGGCCCAGGTGTTCAAGTGCGTGGACGACCAGGGCCGCGTCGAATTCACCGACCAGAACCGCCGCGGCTGCAAGCAGCTCGAAAGCTACACGCCCTCGGCCTCCACGCCGGCGCCGGTGCGCGCGTCGGCGCCGATTCCCGCGGTGCGCCCGCCCAACGCCGGCAGTTCAACGCCTGCCGCGGCCGCGACCCCGGCCAGCTTCCCGCGCGTCGATACCGCCCAGCAGCGCGCCCGCGACGACGACCGCCGCGAAATCCTCAACGACGAGCTGCGCCTGGAAGAAAAGAAGCTGGCCGACCTGCGCCGCGACTTCAATGGCGGCGAGCCTGAGCGCCAGGGCAACGAGCGCAACTACGCCAAGTACCAGGAGCGCGTGGCCAGCATGCGCGACGAGATCGGCCGTACCGAGAACAATATCGCGGCGCTGCGGCGCGAGATCGCCAATATCAAATGAGTTCGACGAGCCAGTCCGCCGTCCCGGCGCGCCCCGGCGCCAGGTATGCAGGCCTGGACCTGCTGGCGTCCAGCGTGCTGCTGGTCGGGCCGCACGGGGAAGTGCTGTATGCGAACCCGGCGGCCGAGAACCTGCTCGAGCTCTCGCTCAAGTCGCTGCAGCGCTGTCCCTTGCCGGAGCTGTTCGCCAATGGCCCCGAGCTGGCCGCCCTGTGCGCCCAGGCGCTGGCGCACCAGTATGCCGACCTGCGCCAGGACCTGACCCTGCAGCGCAGCGGACGCGAGCCGCTGCACGTGAACAGCATCGTCAGCGCGCTCGGCGCGGGCGAACTGCTGATCGAGCTGCGCGAGAACGTCCAGCAACTCAAACTCGACCGCGAGGAACGCATCCTCGACCAGAGCCAGGCCAACAAGGAACTGATCCGCAACCTGGCCCACGAGATCAAGAACCCGCTGGGCGGCATCCGCGGCGCGGCCCAGCTGCTCGAGCTCGAACTGCCGCCGCTGCACGCGGCCGAGCTGTCCGAATACACGCAAGTGATCATCAAGGAGGCCGACCGCCTCCAGACCCTGGTCGACCGCCTGCTGGCGCCGCACCGCAAACCCCATATCGTCGGCGACGTCAACATCCACGAAGTGTGCGAGCGCGTGCGCAGCCTGATCCTGGCCGAGTTCCCGGTGGGCCTCACCATCCGGCGCGACTACGATGCCTCGATCCCCGAGTTCAGGGGCGACATGGAGCAGCTGATCCAGGTGGTGCTGAACATCGCCCACAACGCCGCCCAGGCCTTGAGAAGCCGGATCGCGGCGGGCGACGCCGAGATCGTGCTGCGCACCCGGGTGGCGCGCCAGGTCACCCTGGCCAAGGTCCGTTATGGGCTGGCATTAGACTTGCATATCATCGACAATGGACCGGGCATCGCGCCCGAGATCCGCGACCGCATCTTCTACCCGCTCGTGTCGGGCCGGGATGGCGGCAGCGGCCTCGGGCTGACGCTGGCGCAGACCTTCGTGCAGCAGCACCTGGGTGTGATCGAGTGCGAAAGCCGGCCTGGACTGACGGATTTCCGGATACTGCTGCCCCTGCCATAAGCAGGCGCAGGCGGCCATCCGCCGTGAGTCCCCATTGAACCGACCTGCGTGACCGACGGGAACCACGACTACATGAAACCAATCTGGATTGTCGACGACGACGCATCGATCCGCTGGGTGCTGGAAAAAGCGCTGGCGCGCGAGAGCCTGGAGACCCGCAGCTTCGCCAACGCGCGCGAGGCCATGGCCGCCTTTGAAACCGACACCCCGCAGGTGCTGGTGTCGGACATCCGCATGCCGGGCGAATCCGGCATCGACCTGCTGGGCGCCGTCAAGGCGCGCCATCCCGGCCTGCCGGTCATTATCATCACCGCCTTCTCCGACCTCGATTCGGCGGTCGCCTCGTTCCAGGGCGGCGCCTTCGATTACCTGGCCAAGCCCTTCGACATCGACAAGGCCGTCGCCCTGATCCGGCGCGCGCTGGAAGAGAGCCTGCGCGAAGCCAGCGTGGAAGCCGCGCCCGCCGAGACCCCGGAGATCCTCGGCCACGCGCCGGCGATGCAGGAAGTCTTCCGCGCCATCGGCCGCCTGTCGCAGTCGAACGTGACGGTGCTCATCACGGGCGAATCGGGCACCGGCAAGGAGCTGGTGGCGCGCGCCCTGCACAAGCACAGCCCGCGCGCCCAGCAGCCCTTCATCGCCCTGAACACGGCGGCGATCCCGAAAGACCTGCTCGAATCCGAACTGTTCGGCCACGAGCGTGGGGCCTTCACCGGCGCGCAGGCGATGCGGCGCGGCCGCTTCGAGCAGGCCGAGAACGGCACCCTGTTTTTAGATGAGATCGGCGACATGCCCTTCGATTTGCAGACCAGGTTGCTGCGGGTGCTGTCGGACGGCCACTTCTACCGCGTGGGCGGGCACCAGCCGGTGAAAGCCAATGTGCGCGTGATCGCGGCCACCCACCAGAACCTGGAACAGCGCGTGCGCGACGGCCTGTTCCGCGAAGACCTGTACCACCGCCTGAACGTGATCCGCCTGCGCCTGCCGTCCCTGCGCGAACGCAGCGAGGACATCCCGGTGCTCGTGCGCCACTTCCTGGTGCAGAGCGCACACCAATTGGGCGTCGAGCCCAAGCGCATGAGCGAGCCGGCGATGCGCTACCTGGCCGGGCTCGAACTGCCCGGCAACGTGCGCCAGCTGGAAAACCTGTGCAACTGGATCACCGTGATGGCGCCGGGCCAGACGGTCGAGGTCAAGGACCTGCCGCGCGACCTGACCCAGAGCCAGGCCGCGCCAGGCATCGTGCCCGAGGGCGGCGCGGACGGTGCGCCGGTGGCGGCGCCGGGCGCGGCGCCCGCGCGCACGCCGGCGCTGCCGGAAGGCTGGATCGGCCTGCTCGAACTGCAGGCCGCGGGCATGCTCAGCGCCGGCCAGCTCGATGTCATGGACACGCTCGGGCGCCAATTCGAATCGGCCCTGATCAAGACCGCGCTCAAGCACACGCACGGGCGCAAGAACGACGCCGCGATGCGGCTCGGGATCGGCCGCAACACGATCACCCGCAAGATCGTGGAACTCGGGATCGACGGCGCACGGGAAGAGTAGGCGGATGGTGTAAGCTGGCGCATCCGCGCTCGTGCGTCATCATCACGCTTTCACCCATTCCAGATCCATGCTGATTAATTGTGTCGCCTACCAGGAAGGCAAGAAGCTGTCCGACATTCCGGTCGAGGACATCAGCGAATACCTGAAACTCCCGGATGCCTTCGTGTGGGTCGCCCTGCGCGATCCGGACGAGCAGGAAATCGGCGCCATGCAGGAAGAATTCGCCCTGCACGAGCTGGCCGTCGAGGACGCGGCGCGCGGCCACCAGCGGCCCAAGATGGAGGAGTACGGCGACTGCGTGTTCGTGATCGCCCACATCGTCGAGCTCAATGGCGACGAGCTCAATGCCGGCGAACTGGCCATCTTCGCCGGTCCCAACTACGTGCTGTCGGTGCGGCGCGACGCCAACCAGGGTTTCCTGGGCGTTCGCGCCCGCGCCGAGCGCGAACCGCACCAGCTCAAGAAAGGCTCGGGCTTCGTGCTGTATGCGCTGGTCGACGCCGTGGTGGACCGCTATTTCCCGGTGGTCGACGCGCTCGAATCCGAGCTCGAATCGATCGAGGACCACATCTTCGGCCAGGTCGGCGAGCAGCGCGCGAATGTCGAGCGCCTGTACGCCCTCAAGCGTAAATCCCAGGTGCTGCGCCACGCCGTGATCCCGCTGATGGACGCCATGGGGCGCCTGTATGGCGGGCGCGTGCCGGGCGTGGTGCACGAGACCCAGGACTACTTCCGCGATGTCCACGACCACCTGTTGCGCATCCTCGGCCGGCTCGACGCCGTGCGCGACACCATCAATACCGCGATCCAGGTGACGCTGTCGATGGTGGCGATCGAAGAAAACGACATCAGCAAGAAACTCGCGGCCTATGCGGCGATCTTCGCCGTGTTCACCGCCTTTGCGGGGATCTGGGGCATGAACTTCGAGTTCATGCCGGAGCTGAAGTGGAAGTACGGGTATCCGGCGGCGCTCTCGACGATGGCGGGGGTGTGCTATTACCTGTACCGTCGCTTCAAGAAGGCGGGCTGGATCTAGCTGGCGTCAAAATTGTTGGCGTGGTGCCCATCCTGAACCTATTAGGCCGCGACACGACATAGACGGCACTCAATATTTTCTATGCATTAAGGGATAGCTGCATCCTGATTATTGTAGCGCTTTCAGCAGTACAATCCTCTAAATAGGCAGCGCGCTGGTCCGTTTCGAGTCGGATACTGCCTATTTTCCTGCATTTCGCAATCGCCTAAAGGTTTGAACTAAAGAATTGGATCATATTCTGAATCCGATCGTAAACCTATGGTAATTCTGTTTATCGAAAAATATCTAAGGAGATTTCGATGAAGATGACGTCGAATGTGGCATTTCTAATCGTGGTGAGCTTGACTTTAACCGCAAATGCTCAAAATCTACAGTGTCCTGATATCGCAAAAACATTGAAAGAATATTCAATTAATACATCGTCTTCAAGTTTTTTGAATGCAGTCTTTTCCGAGCATTGCGAGCAAAGTGGCAAAAGAAAATCAAACAGTGCTGCTTTGGGCTTGGATACTGTTGTTAAAGCGATCCCGATAAAATTTTCTGGCTCGTATGGCAGTAATGACGAGGCATTTTCCAATTTTTGTAAATCTTATGCTTCAGTAACTACGTCAAATTCTGCTGCGGATTCATATGAAGAGAAAATCTCTACGAAGGCGCTTGACACCATAAATCAGTGTCTCGCGCTGCAGAGCAGTGGTATACATGTGAATCACAATCTGCTGAATACAGAATCGCTGTCCTTCTATATGAGGTCATCGGTAACACAGTCATTTGAGCTGCAAGGTGTAAGCACAACCGGCAACGTTAGCTGTACTGGTCAAGTGAACGGCAGGAAGAAAGTATTTGATGAGTCGATTTCTGGGAAAATAAAAGCGCAAAGTTTCACCTGTGTTAGACGAGGTGAAAAAAAGAATGACGGGAGGGTATTTTTTGGCGAAGCTACAGTTACGCTTTTAACCAACCAAGGACCGTATTCAGTTCTGTGGCCACTAGACGAACGAGAGCCCATCAATATGGCTGTAGCAATTGATAAGCGCATCACGGATGTTATGGCAGATCTTAATCTGACAAAAACCGCTTTGCAGACTGTTACTGGAGCAAAGCCGATTGCTGTGTATCAATGCCCAGCTGGGACGAAGGACGGTTGGAATCCAGGTGGGGCTTGGGGGTTCTACGGGTGTCAAGGGCAAATCACAACCAGTAATAGTTGCACGAGTATCGAATGGCCACATAGGCAAACCCAAGCATGCACACCAATTGGAAACCTTCGGCCGTATTGAAATCCGAAACGCTCACCTTTAAAACGAAGCCGGAAGGCTTCGTTTTATTGTGCACAGTCATTTAAATATTTTTTGGTTCAACGGGCAATTAGGAAGGACGCTTGTCCGCTGTGGCCGCAGCCCCGCCACAAGCCACCATCACCAGCACGATCGCCAGCCACTGCATGCCGGTCAAGCGCTCCCCCAGCACGACATAGCCCGCCAGCGCCGCGAACGCCGGCCCGGCGCTGACCAATATCCCGAACACGCGCTGCGGCAGCCGCGCGAGCGCCGCCATCTCCAGCGAATAGGGCAGGGCGCTCGAGAGCACGGCCACGGCCAGCCCGCCGGCCAGCACCCGCGGGTCGAGCATCCCGGCGCCGGCGTGCACCACGCCGACCGGCACCGTGAACAGCGCCGCCGCCAGCAGTCCCCAGGCCACCGCCTGGCTGCCGTTCATGCCGGAGACGCGCTTGCCGAACACGATGTACATCGCCCAGCAGAAGGCCGCGCCCAGCGCGTACAGCACCCCGGCCGGGTCGAGCGGCGGCACGCCGTCGTGGAAGGGCGCCAGCAGCCACAGTCCGAAGGCCGCCAGCAGCACCCAGGCAAAATCGCGCACGCGGCGCGAGGACAGCACCACGACGGCCAGCGGGCCGACCACTTCGATGGCCACCGCCACCCCGATCGGAATGCGCGCAAAGGCGCCGTAGATGAGCAGGTTCATGCAGCCCAGCATCAGGCCGTAGACCAGTAGATTGAAGGCGTCGCGGCGCGCGGGGAGGGTGCGCCAGGGCCGCACGATGGCCAGCATCAGGATGGCGGCCAGGCCCACGCGCACGGCGGTGACGCCTTCGCTGCCGACCAGCGGGAACAGCCCCTTGGCCCAGGCGGCGCCGGCATTGACCGACACCATCGAGGCCAGGATCGCCAGGCCGGGGCCGAGCGTGCGGGGCGCGGTTCCCGCGGCGGCGGTCACGCAGCCATCGCCAGCGCCACCGCTTCGGCCACGCGGATGCCGTCCACCGCCGCCGACATGATGCCGCCGGCATAGCCCGCGCCTTCGCCGGCCGGGAACAGGCCGCGCGTGTTCAGGCTCTGCAAATCGCCGTCGTTGCGCTTGATGCGGATCGGCGAGGAGGTGCGGGTCTCGACGCCGGTGAGCACGGCGTCTTCCTTGTAGTAGCCCTTGATCTGCTTGTCGAAGGCCACAAACGCTTCGCGCATCGCCACGATCGCGTATTGCGGCAGCGACGGCGCCAGGTCGGTCAGGTGCACGGCCGGGCGGAACGAAGGCAGCACCGATCCGAATTCCGTCGAGGGTACGCCGCGCACGAAGTCGCCCATCAACTGGCCCGGCGCGTCATAGGTGCTGCCGCCGAGCAGGAAGGCGCGCGACTCGAGCTCGCGCTGGAAGGCGATGCCGGCCAGCGGATGGCCAGGATAGTCCTCGGGCGTGATGCCGACCACGATGGCGCTGTTGGCGTTGCGCTCGTTGCGCGAATACTGGCTCATGCCGTTGGTGACGACGCGGCCTTCTTCGCTCGATGCCGCCACCACGGTGCCGCCCGGGCACATGCAGAAGCTGTAGACCGAACGGCCGTTGGAGGCGTGGTGCACGATCTTGTAGTCGGCCGCGCCCAGGATCTTGTTGCCGGCGTTGGGGCCGAAGCGGCACACGTCGATGAGGGACTGCGGGTGCTCCACCCGGAAGCCGATCGAGAAGGGCTTGGCTTCGATGTAGACGCCGCGCTCGTAGAGCATCTCGAAGGTGTCGCGCGCGCTGTGGCCGATCGCCATCACCAGGTGGCGGGTCGGGATTTCTTCGCCATTGCCTAAGCGCACGCCCTGGACCTGGCGCACGCCGTTTTCCTCGCCCACGTAGATATCTTCCAGGCGGGTCTCGAAGCGGATCTCTCCGCCCAGCGAGATAATCTCGGCGCGCATCTGCTCGACCATCTTCACCAGGCGGAAGGTGCCGATGTGCGGCTTGCTGACATACATGATCTCTTCCGGCGCGCCGGACTTGACGAACTCGGTGAGCACCTTGCGGCCGTAATGCTTGGGGTCCTTGATCTGGCTGTACAGCTTGCCGTCCGAGAAGGTGCCGGCGCCGCCTTCGCCGAACTGCACGTTCGACTCGGTGTTGAGCTTGCGCTTGCGCCAGAAGCCGAAGGTGTCGACGGTGCGCTCGCGCACCACCTTGCCGCGTTCGAGCACCAGCGGGTTCAGGCCCATCTGGGCCAGCACCAGCGCCACGAACAGCCCGCAGGGACCGGTGCCGACCACGATCGGACGCGGCGTGCCGGGCGCCGGCTTGCCGGCGGCGACGAACTTGTAGCCGGTGTCGGGCGAGGGGCCGACGTGCTGGTCCTGCTTGAGGCGCGCCAGCACGGCCGCCTCGTTGCGCAGCTCGGCGTCGATCGAATAGATCAGCACGATCGCCGACTTCTTGCGCGCATCGTAGCTGCGCTTGAAGACCGTGAAGTCGACCAGCTCGTCGCTGGCAATCCCGAGGCGCGCCAGGATGGCGTCGCGCAGGGCCGGTTCGGGGTGGTTCAGGGGGAGTTTGAGGTCGCTGATTCGGAGCATGGGTAGGGGCGTGGTTGCTAGTGAGGCAACAATGAGAGAACGGGCCAAACCGCTATTTTACCGAACTGCCCGGTACTCGGGAGGAATGCGACAGCCAGGGTCCGTTGCTTGCCGCCGCGCGCCGCGTCGCGGTGGGCCTGAGCTCTTCCTTTCGACAGGCCAGCCGATATGTATGCTTTGATAACGTTGTTTGCCTACAACGCCAAATGTGCAAATCTTTGTCGCCTCCAACTCATGCGCACCGAATTATTGTTGCAACATTGACCATTTTGGCTCACATGCAGATCTGGTCTGCATATGGTGCCTAACTACATGCAAACAGCAGCCATCATGCGGCCTGCTGCATGTATTTACCCATGCGCCCTGACATATGCACGGGATCGGGGTTAATACATCAGTTCGTTAGTCATCCTTGAAGATTGAAGCAAATGTGTTGTTTTCGACACTGAAGGCCGCCGGCGCTCAATTGACACTTTTACCAGCGATATGGTTTTATGTATAAATTCAAATAACGTTTTCATTCAATTTACAGTTATTTGAGGCTACCCGTACTAGCGGTCGGAGTACGAAAGAATGGCGCCGCCGAAAAGCGGTGGATATACACATGTAGTGACTTGGCTGTACCAGCAGACATCCTCCAATCCCGCCCGGGAGCAATTCCGGGCAGGGCCCGCAGTCGGTGCCCGGGTTCGATGGAGACAGCCGGCCCCCGGATGGCATGCCAGCCAGGGGCCGGTAAGAAGAAAAACCACCCTAAGAAAAGCCCAGAAGGAGAAGTACTCATGACGTTCAAATTGAAGTCGCTGCCGTTTGCCGTTGCAGCCGTGGTCGCCAGCGGCGCCCTGGTCGCACCAGCCTTTGCGCAGACCACCGACACCGCCGCGCCAGCCCAGCGCGTGGTCGTGACCGGCTCGCTGATCAGCCGTGCCAACACCGAAACGCCGGCACCGGTCCAGGTGCTGACCGCAGCGGACATCCAGAAGAGCGGCAAGACCTCGGTCGCCGAACTGCTGACCGACCTGGCCGCCAACGGCGCGGGTACCCTGGGCACCGGCTTTGCCGGCGCATTCGCCAACGGCGCATCGGGCATCTCGCTGCGCGGCCTGACCGTGGGCGCGACCCTGGTCCTGATCGACGGCCACCGCATGGCGCCGTACCCACTGTCGGACGATGCCCAGCGCTCGTTCGTCGACGTGTCGGCCATCCCATTCGACGCCATCGAAAGCATCGAAGTCCTGAAGTCCGGCGCATCGGCGCTGTACGGTTCGGACGCGATCGCAGGCGTGATCAACATCAAGCTCAAGAAGAACCTGAACGGCACCCGCCTGGCTGCCGAAGTGGGCGACACCCAGCACGGCGGCGGCAAGACCAAGCGCATGTCGATCAGCACCGGCATCGGCAACCTGGACGAAGACGGCTACAACGCCTTCGTGACCCTGGAAGCGCGCAAGCAGGGCTCGATCAAGGTCGCCCAGCGCGAGCAGTTCGGCTACGCGAACCGCGACTGGCGTAGCCGCGGCGGCAACAACATCAACCTGGGTGTGCCGGTTGCCGGCCTCGACGCCCAGGGCAATCCAAGGAGCATCAACAGCTTCCTGACCCCGACCAACACGCCGTTCCTGTACAACCCGTCGAATCCGAACAACCCGGCTGGCGTGAGCAACGTCAACAACCCGGCCAACTACGTGTTCCTGGACCCGAGCAAGTGTAACTTCACCCTGTACCGCGCCGGCGGCTGCCAGGTGAACGACACCGAGTCGAACATCCAGCCTGAAACCGAAAACGTCAACCTGCTGATCGGCATGACGAAGAAGCTGAGCGACAACTGGGAACTGAACCTGAAGGGTTCGATCTTCCAGCGAGACAGCAGCAACAACCGCAACGCCGCTCCGCAAGCGTACAACCCGATCAGCTTCAACGGGTTCACCACCCTGAACAACGGCGTGCTGACCAGCCGCGTGGGCGCGATCCCGAGCACCCTGTTCGCCCCGGGCGCGCAGGTCGGCGCGAACGTCACCAATCCGTTCGCCCAGTCCGCCCGCCTGTACGGCTACATCCCGGACATCGGCCCGACCCTGCGGACCAGCAACAAGGCCACCAGCACCCGCTTCAGCGCCGATATCGTCGGCGAGGCAATGGGCTGGGACGTGCGCGGCGGCGTCGGCGCGACCCGCGTCAAGAACGACCTCGAGATCGGCGGCAACATCAACCGCCAGAACCTCTACAACGCGATCCGCAACGGCAGGTGGAATGTCGTAGGCGGCAACGACCCAGCGCTGGTCGCTGCAGTCGCACCGGAGTTCGGCAACAAGCTGGAATCGACGCTGAACTACGCAGACCTGGTCGGTTCGCGCGAACTGATGACCCTGGGCGCAGGTCCACTGGCACTGGCAGTCGGCGCCCACTGGCACAAGCGTGAGCAGAACGCCCCGGCATCGTCGCTGACCGCCATCGGCGCAGTGAACAACACCTCGGCCTTCACCATCGGCGACGAGACCAACACCGCCGTGTTCGCCGAACTCCAGGCGACCCCGGTCAAGAACCTGGAACTGGGCGTCTCGGCTCGTTACGACCACTACGACACCTACGGCAACTCGTTCACCCCGGCCGCCAACTTCAAGTGGACGCCGATCCAGCAGGTCGCCGTGCGCGGTACCTTCGCACGCGGCTTCCGCGCGCCGAATCCGGCCGAAGTGGGCAACGCAGGTTCGTTCTTCACCTTCAACGCGATCAACGACCCGATCCTGTGCGCTAACGGCAACCAGAACACCGCCGGCAACGTCCCGACCGCCTGCGGCTTCGCCCCGCCGTACGTGCAGACCACCAACCCGGACCTGCAGCCGGAGAAGTCGAAGTCGTACACCCTGGGCATCATCGTCGAGCCGATGCGCGGCCTGAACATGTCGCTGGACTACTACAAGATCCGCATCAATAACCTGGTCGTCACCCAGGCTGGTAACGATCCGAGCTTCGTCCCTACCTGGGTCCGTGGCCCGGCAGCACCGCTGGACATCGCTACCGGCGTGGGCACCGGCCGCGTCGTCGGCACCCCATCGGTCGGCCCGATCCTGTACGGCCTGTCGCCGTACATCAACGCCGGCAGCACCGAAACCCACGGCATCGAAGCGGACGTGCGTTACCGCTGGCGCCTGGCCAACGACATGGGCACCGTGTCGGCCAACCTGAGCGCAGCGCACACCTTCGGCTACGTCACCTCGATCGGCGACACCTCGTACCAGCTGGCTGGCACGCAAGGCCCATCGTCGGTGGGCGGTGCCACCGGTAACCCGAAGCAGCGCGCACAGTTCACCCTGGGCTATGCCCGCGGCCCGCTGGACGTGACCGCCACCGTGAACTACACGAGCGGCTTCTCGACCAAGGATCCGGCACTCGGCGAGGAAGATTGCGCGAACACCGCGGAACACGTTGGTGGCCGTACCTACTTCCAGGGCCTGATCCAGCCTGCGAACTACTGCGACGTGTCCTCGTTCACTTCGACCAACCTGAACATCTCGTACAAGATCACCCCGAACCTCACCATTCGCGGCGCGATCCTGAACCTGTTCGACAAGGAAGCACCGTACGACGTCGCAACCTACGGCAACTCGGGTGCAGGCACTTCGTACAACGCTTCGCTGCACCAGCCTGGCGCCGTCGGCCGCTTCTTCAGCCTCGGCCTGGCCTACGCGTTTTAATTAGCTGAACATGGCAGCGGCGGCAACGCCGCTGCCTGCAAAGCACAAAGCCCCCGCAGCAGGCGTTCCTGCTGCGGGGGCTTTTTTCATTTGTTCGCGCCGTCCGGGACCCGTAGGGTGGGCAGGGCAAAGCAGTCCAGTGGACTGTTTTGCGCCCACGCGTTCAAATCACGTATGAAATGCCTGCTCGGTCATTCTTGCGCTGGTTGAACGCGTGGGCAAGAAATTTGCCCACCCTACGGATTACCAGCGGATCAGCCTTCGCGATACTTTACATTCCACCCCAGATCCCACCCAGCATCGCCAGCGCGGCCAGCGCCGCCGTCTCCGTGCGCAGCACACGCGGCCCGATCGACAAGGCCAGCGCGCCGGCAGCCAGGGCCGCCTCTTCCTCTTCCTGTGTGAACCCGCCTTCCGGGCCGACCATCAGGGTCAGCGTCTGCGGCCCGCTCGCCTGGGCCCAGCCGGCCAGCGACTGCGTCGCGCGCGGGCTGAGCAGGATGCGCGGCTGGTCGGGCAGGGCAGGGGCCGCCAGCCAACGGCCGAAGTCGGCCACCGGGGCCAGGCTGGCCAGCCGGTTGCGCCCGCACTGCTCGGAGGCGGCCTCGATCACCCCCTGCCAGTGGGCGTGGCGTTTCTCGGCGCGTTCGCCGGAGAGCCGCACCACGCTGCGCCGGGCCGCCAGCGGCTGCACGCTGGCGACGCCCAGTTCCACAGCTTTTTCGATGATCCAGTCCATTTTCGCGCCCTCGGGCAAGCCCTGGGCCAGCGTGACGGCATAGGGCAGCTCGACCTCGACCGCATCAAAGTCGCCCACGGTGGCGCTTGCGCGCTTCTTGCCGATCTCGGCCAGCAACGCCGCATACTGGCCGCCGCGGCCATCGAACAGGGTCAGGGCGTCGCCTGGTTGCATTCTTACAACGTGCAGGTGGTGGGCGATGGATTCGGGCAGGTCGACGGTGGCGCCGCTGGTGAGCGGCTCGGGCGAATAAAAACGGGGCATGCGGTTCCTGGTGGAGAGCGGCGACAAACCTGCATTTTAATTCGGCAGCAAGGTGCTCTGGTAAAATACCGGGTTACGGCCAGCCGCATCGCCACCGCTTCCCAATCCAGACCCTACGTACTTCCATGAAATCTACGCAAACCACCACCCTGATGGCCAACGCGATCCGCGCGCTGGCGATGGACGCTGTCCAGAAAGCGAACTCCGGCCACCCGGGCATGCCGATGGGCATGGCCGAGATCGCCGTTGCGCTGTGGGACAAGCACTACCGCCACAACCCGGCCAATCCGGGCTGGATGAACCGCGACCGCTTCCTGCTCTCGAACGGCCACGGCTCGATGCTGCACTACGCGCTGCTGCACCTGGCAGGCTACGATGTCTCGATGGACGATCTGCGCGACTTCCGCCAGCTCCACTCGAAGACCCCGGGCCACCCGGAAGTGTTCATCACCCCGGGCGTGGAAACCACCACCGGCCCGCTCGGCCAGGGCATCGCCAATTCGGTCGGCATGGCGCTGGCCGAGTGGCTGATGGGCTACGAATTCAACCGGCCTGGCTTCGACGTGGTGGACCACTACACCTACGCCTTCCTGGGCGACGGCTGCCTGATGGAAGGCATCTCGCACGAAGTGGCGTCGCTGGCCGGCACCCTGCGCCTGAACAAGCTGATCTGGCTGTACGACGACAACGGCATCTCGATCGACGGCCGCGTCGAAGGCTGGTTCACCGACGACACCCAGAAGCGTTTCGAAGCTTACGGCTGGAACGTGATTCCCGCGGTGGACGGCCACAACGTCGCCGCGGTGTCCGCCGCGATCGAAGCGGCCAAGGGCTCGGACCGTCCGACCCTGATCTGCTGCAAGACCATCATCGGCAAGGGCGCCCCGAACCTGGAAGGCGGCGACAAGGTCCATGGCGCCCCGCTGGGCGACAAGGAAATCGCGGCCGTGCGCCAGCACCTGGTCTGGGACCCGATCCCGTTCGACATCCCGGCCGAGCTGTACGAAGCCTGGGACGCGAAGGAACGCGGCGCCAAGCTGGAAGCCGACTGGACCGCCATGTTCGCGCAGTACCGCGCCAAGCACCCTGAGCTGGCCGCCGAATTCGAGCGCCGCATGCTGGGCGAACTGCCGGGCAACTTCAACGCCGTGCTCGATGCCGCCATCGCCGCCTGCGTCGAGAAGAAAGAGACCATCGCCACCCGCAAGGCCTCGCAGAACGCGATCCAGGCGCTGGCCCCAAGCCTGCCAGAATTCCTGGGCGGATCGGCCGACCTGACCGGCTCGAACCTGACCAACTGGAAAGAGTCGGTCGCGGTGCGCTCGGGCATCCCGGGCAACCACATCAACTACGGCGTGCGCGAATTCGGCATGGCCGCGATCCAGAACGGCGTGGCCCTGCACGGCGGCTTCATCCCGTTCGGCGCGACCTTCCTGACTTTCTCGGACTACAGCCGCAACGCCCTGCGCATGGCGGCGCTGATGAAGATCCGTTCGCTGTTCGTGTTCACCCACGATTCGATCGGCCTGGGCGAAGACGGCCCGACCCACCAGTCGGTCGAGCACGTCTCGTCGCTGCGCCTGATCCCGAACCTGGACAACTGGCGTCCATGCGACACGGTCGAGTCGCAAGTGGCATGGGGCGCGGCAGTGCAGCGCAAGGACGGCCCGTCGACCCTGATCTTCTCGCGCCAGAACCTGCCGTTCATGGAGCGCGACAGCGCTACCGTCGCCAACGTGGCCAAGGGCGGCTACGTGCTGCGCGAGGCGGCCAACGCACAAGTGATCCTGATCGCCACCGGTTCGGAAGTCGAACTGGCGATGAAGGCGGCCGACGCACTGGCAGGAGAGGGCGTTGCCGCGCGCGTGGTCTCGATGCCGTCGACCGACGTGTTCGAGCGCCAGGAGGCCGCCTACAAGGCGAGCGTGCTGACCCGCGGCGTGCCGCGCGTGGCGATCGAAGCCGGCGTGACCGACTTCTGGTACAAGTATGTGGGCCTGGAAGGCGCCGTGGTCGGCATCGACACCTTCGGCGAATCGGCGCCGGCGCCGGTGCTGTTCAAGCACTTCGGCTTCACCGTCGAGAACGTCGTGGCAAAAGCCAAGGCCGTGATCGCGGCATAAGCGTTTCTTCGGGCTGCCTCGTGGCGGCCCGTTTTGCATTCGAGGTATGAAAAAAGTTTTTTTCTAATCAGGAGCCAAAGCAATGACGATCAAAGTTGCAATCAACGGTTATGGCCGCATCGGCCGCAACATCCTGCGCGCTTTCTACGAAGGCGGCAAACAGCAAGACATCCAGATCGTGGCGATCAACGACCTCGGCAATGCCGAATCGAACGCCCACCTGACCCGCTACGACACGGCCCACGGCAAGTTCCCGGGCACCGTCACGGTCGAAGGCGACAACATGGTCGTCAACGGCGACAAGATCCGTGTGTTCGCCACCCGCAACCCGGCCGAGATCCCATGGGGCGAGCTCGGCGTGGACGTGGTGCTCGAGTGCACCGGCTTCTTCACCACCAAGGAGAAGGCATCAAGCCACCTGAAGGGCGGCGCCAAGAAAGTCATCATCTCCGCACCGGGCGGCAAGGACGTCGACGCCACCATCGTCTTCGGCGTGAACCAGGACGTGCTGAAATCGACCGACACCGTGATCTCGAACGCGTCCTGCACCACCAACTGCCTGGCCCCGCTGGTCAAGCCGCTGAACGACGCCCTCGGCCTGGAAACCGGCCTGATGACCACCGTGCACGCCTACACCAACGACCAGGTGCTGTCGGACGTGATGCACGAAGACCTGCGCCGCGCCCGTTCGGCCACCATGAGCATGATCCCGACCAAGACCGGCGCTGCCGCCGCGGTCGGCCTGGTGCTGCCCGAGCTGAACGGCAAGCTGGACGGCTTCGCGATCCGCGTCCCGACCATCAATGTCTCGCTGGTCGACCTGTCCTTCATCGCCAAGCGCGACACCACCGTGGACGAAGTCAACGCCATCCTCAAGACCGCCTCGGAAGGCGCCCTGAAGGGCATCCTGACGTACCAGACCGAGCCGCTGGTCTCGATCGACTTCAACCACAACCCTGCCTCGTCGAACTTCGACTCGACCCTGACCAAGGTGTCGGGCCGCCTGGTGAAAGTTTCGTCGTGGTACGACAACGAGTGGGGCTTCTCGAACCGCATGCTCGACACCACTGTCGCACTGATGAACGCGAAATAAAGCTTTTACCCGACGTTTTTAGATGTTTTAAAGCGCCCCGCAGGGGCGCTTTTTTTATGTCCATATCCAGCAAATGCCAAACAAAATTCGGCGTTAAAGAAATACAACAGATCTCAAGCTTTTTCCTAATTCTCAAACAAAAACTATTTTCTTTGTTGCAAGCCTCTGCGAGACTCTACTCTGTATGCATGAAATGCATATGTGATGCATAAAATTCATGCGCATGTCATGAACGCCATGCACGGGGCATGGGTTCCATGCAGAAGGCATGAAATAACTAAAATCGTAGGACGGGAAAACGTGAACAAACCACAATTGAAATACAGCGTCGTCGCAGTCGCCATGGCCATCGCAGCCGCGCCATTCGCCCAGGCGCAGACCACCAGCTCGGAAGCGCCGGCCACCGTGTATGTGACGGGTTCGAACCTGAAGCGCACCGACAAGGAAGGCACCCAGCCGATCCAGACCATCACCGCCAAGGAAATCCGCGAGTCGGGCGCCGCCACCGTGACCGAGCTGATGCGCCTGGTCCCGTCGATGGGCACCGACCAGAACCTCGACACCAACGACGGCGGCTTCTCGCGCGGCGTCTCGACCGCCTCGCTGCGCGGCCTGTCGTCGACCTCGACCCTGGTGCTGCTCAACGGCCGCCGCATGACCCCGTCGGCCTACGCCGACCCGAACAACGGCAACTCGACCCTGTACGACCTGAATTCTATCCCCCTGGCCGCCCTCGAGCGCGTCGAGATCCTGAAGGATGGCGCATCGGCCGTGTACGGCTCCGACGCGATCGGCGGCGTGATCAACTTCATCACCAAGGCGAACTACCAGGGCCGTGAAGTGTCGGCCCGTATCAGCGCCAACGACAGCGGCAAGTTCAAGCGCAAGGGCGTGAACTTCTTCGCCGGCACCGGCGACCTGGAAGCGGATGGCTACAACGTCTTCGTGACCGGCGACGTGTCCGAGCGCGACCGCGTCCTGCGCGCCGACGTCAAGGACATCAAGTTCGACGAATACAAGCGCCTGCAGAACCGCTATGCCACCCCGTACGGCAGCACCATCTCGAACTCGCCGATCTTCTACCGCGAGTCGGCCCCGAATTCGGGCGTGTTCAGCGCCACCCAGGCCAATGCCGCCGACCGCCTGCGCGTGACCCTGGGCTGCGATCCATCGCGCGTGCTGACCGGCTCGACCGCCATGGGCCTGGCCGCGACCAGCGTGTTCATCAACCGCCAGTTCTGCAACTACGACCTGAACCAGCACCTGGAAGGCATCAGCGACGGCCGTGAAGGCAGCCTGATGAGCCGCGGCGTGTTCAAGCTCGGCGCCACCACCCGCGCCTTTGCCGAAGTGGCCTACGCCCGCACCGAGCGCGCCTACGACTCGACCCCGATCACGATCAATACCACGCCGGTGACCAACTTCACCGCCACCGGTATCGCGCCGAGCTACCAGACCGTGCTGCCGATCGGCCACCCGAACAACCCGTTCCCGAACGCGCGCGCGTCGGTCGCCTATCGTTTCGAGAACGCACCGCGCGGCACCGAGACCACCAATGAAAACGGCCGCCTGCTGGCCGGCCTGCAGGGCACCAACTTCAACTGGGACTGGGAAACCGCCTTCCTGTACAACGAAGCGCGCCGCAACGACAGCTACAAGGGCCGCCTCTACCTGCCGGCATTGCGCCGCCTGAACGCCGGCTCGACGCTGGCCCAGGTTGCCGCCGACCCGGCGATCTTCCGCAGCACCGAGTCGAACGACAAGGCATCGATCGCGCAATTCGACGTCAAGGCCAACACCACCGTCGGCAGCCTGCCAGGCGGTGCGATCGGCGTGGCAGTCGGCGCCGAAGCACGCCGCGAGACCCTCAAGATGCGTCCGGATGCCGAACTGGCCGCCGGTAACATCTACGGCCTGGCCAACACCGTCATCGACGGCGAACGCGACGTCAAGTCGGGCTTCATCGAAGTCCGCACCCCGTTCCTGAAGAACTTCGAGATGGACTTCGCGGGCCGCTGGGACAAGTATGAAGGCATGGACGCCAACTTCGTGCCGAAGGTCGGCGCCAAGTGGACCGCCACCAACACCCTGGCTTTCCGCGGCACCTATGCCGAAGGCTTCCGTGCACCGGCGCTGTCGCAGGTGACCCCGGGCGGCGCCCAGTTCTTCCTGTCGGGCCTGTTCGATCCGAAGCGTTGCGAAGCCGACGAGCGCACCCCGAAGCCAAACGCCACCGAAGCGGACTGCAACAAGTCGGCATCGGGCACCGGCGGCGCCAACCCGGACCTGAAGCCGGAAACCTCGAAGAGCTATTCGTTCGGCATCCTGTTCTCGCCGAATACCAGCTGGGACTTCGGCATCGACGCCTACAAGATCCGCAAGGAAGGCGAAGTGGCACTGGGCAGCGCCTTCGACGCACTGCGTAACGAAGACACCAACCCTGGCCTGATCGTGCGCGACCAGAACCCGGCCAACTTCATCACCGATGCACAAGGCCGTCCGATTCCCGGCACCGGCCCGCTGCTGATGGTGCGCGAGCCATGGATCAACCAGGGCGCCGTCGAAGTGCGCGGTATCGACCTGGACGTGGCTTACCGCAAGAACCTCGGTTCGCTGGGCAACTTCAGCGCCAAGCTGACCTCGGCCTACATCCACTCGTACACGCTGCAGCAGGAACCGGGCGACGCCGAGCACAACCTGGCAGGCTATAACGCCGGCCTGGTCGACTGGAACCTGTCCAGCAGCATGGACCTTCCACGCTGGAAGACCTCGATCTCGGCGTCGCTCAGCCGTGGCGCCCACGCGTTCAGCGGTAACATCAACTACACCGGTCCGGTGTCGCTGATCCGCAAGTTCGACAACAAGACCACCTACGCGATGCCGTTCTGCCACTACGCACCGGCCGTGAATGCCGGTACCGCGGCGAACTTCCCGAGCGCCAGCGCATCGGTGCCTGGCTACCTTGCAGCCTTCCCGGATTGCTCGGTCAAGGAATGGATCCGTGTCGGCGTGGGCTACACCTACACCGGCGTCAAGAACCTGGCCGTGACCTTCAACATCCAGAACCTGTTCGACGAAGCCGCACCGTACGATCCACGCTACGGCGCAACTTCGGGCCAGCCACTGGCCGGCTACAACGAAGGGCTGCACAACCCTTACGGCCGTTACTTCACGCTGTCGGCGAAGTACTCGTTCTAAGCATTACGCTGCAAACAAAAACCCGGCCTCGGCCGGGTTTTTTTTTCGCCTGCCGCGTGGCGCGGTCCAGGGCAGGGGAGTGCTCAGGCCTTGGGCCAGGGCGTCAGGATCTCGGCGCCGTTCTTCGTGACAGCGATCATGTGCTCCCACTGGGCCGAGAGCGAGCCGTCGGCGGTGACGACGGTCCAGCCATCCTCCAGCTGGTCGACGTCGGCGCCGCCCAGGTTGATCATCGGCTCGACGGTGAAGGTCATGCCTTCCTTGAGCAGCAGGCCGGTGTTGGGGCGGCCGTAGTGCAGCACCTGCGGCTCTTCGTGGTAGACGCGGCCGATGCCGTGGCCGCAGTATTCGCGCACCACCGAATAGCCAGCGCTCTCGGCCAGCTTCTGGATCGCGTGGCCGACGTCGCCCAGGCGCGCGCCGGGGCGCACCGCGCGGATGCCCGCCATCATGGCTTCATAGGTCGTGTCGACCAGCTTCTGCGCCTCCGGGCGCGGGGTGCCGGCGAAATACATGCGGCTGGTGTCGCCGTGCCAGCCATCCTTGATCACGGTGACGTCGATGTTGACGATGTCGCCGTCCTTGAGGACTTCTTTCTCGCTCGGGATGCCGTGGCAGACCACGCCGTTGACCGACGTGCACAGGGTCTTGGGAAAGCCGTGGTAGCCGACATTGGCCGGCGTGGCCTTCTGCACCTTGCGGATGTATTCGTGACAGCGGCGGTCGAGCTCTTCGGTCGACACGCCCGGCACCACGTATTCCTTGATCATGTCCAGCACTTCGGCGGCCAGGCGGCCGGCCACGCGCATCTTGCCAATGTCCTTGTCGTTCTTGAGTTTGATTGCCATTGTTCGTGTCGGTAATAGCGGCCGCGCCGCCCAATCCGCCATGATACCCCAAGCGGCGCAGGCATAAAAAAATGCCCGCCAGGCAAAGCCGGGCGGGCATCAGGTCAGCTCTTCAGGACAGGGCCGCGAGGCCCCGTGCCATTAGAACGACTGGGTGTAGCGGACGTAGATGAAGCGGTCCAGCAGCTGGTCGACATCGACTGCGGCGGCGCTGGCCTGGGTGCTGTAGGCAATGCGTGGCTTCTTGTCGAAGGCGTTGTTCACGCCCAGCAGGATGCGGCCGTTCCACGAGGTCTTGTAGCCGACGCTCAGGTCATGGATGGTGACCGAACCGAGCTTGTTGGCGCCGGTGCCGAAGCTGGCGGTTTCGACCTCAGGCATGTTGCACTCGACACCTGCATCGACGTCCCAGCACTGGTCCTTGACCGGGCTGAAGTAACGGAAGCCCCACGAGGCGCTCCAGTTACCCATGTTCCAGTCGAGGGTGTTGTTCGACTTCACGCGGTTGTAGAAGTAGTCGCCGGCGTACTCGTTCCATTCCTGGTCCGCGGTGCTGCGGGTGCGGTACTTGTCGGTGTACGAGGTTTCGCTGCGCACGCCGAACTGGCCGTAGGCGGTGCGTGGGAAGCGATAGTTGATCGCCAGGTCCAGGCCTTCGGTTTCCACTTCGCCCAGGTTGGCGTTGCCGCGTGCCAGCTGGTTGATCTGGCCGGTGACAGGATCACGCTGGATCGAGGTGCAGAAGTTCGAGATGCCTTCGATGAAGCACTGGTTGGCAACGTAGGTCGCGCTGATCGCGGTGATGCGATTGTTGATCTTGATGTTGTACCAGTCCAGGCCCACGCTGAAGCCAGACAGGAACGATGGGCTGTAGACGAAGCCCGCGGTCTTGGTGACTGCGGTTTCCGGCGACAGGAAGGCATTGCCGGCGCCCGACTGGAAGGCGACCAGCGACTGGGTGCCGTTGGTGCTGGTGATCGGGGTGCCTGCTTGCAGCTGCTGGCGGTAGTTGGCCGGGGTGCCGCGCACGCCTGCGAAACCGCTGGCGCAGCGTGCCGCCACTGCCGCATTGCGCGATGCTTCGCCGAAGCGGGTGTCGCATGGATCCAGGAAGGTGTCGAAGGACTGCGAACCGCCGCCTGCCAGGTCGTCCAGGGTCGGTGCGCGGAAACCTTCCGCCCAGGTACCGCGGAACAGCACGTCCTTGACCGGCTTGTACATGAAGCTGGCCTTGCTGTTGTTGGTCACGCCGAAGTTGCTGTAGTCCGAGTGGCGGGTGGCCAGGTTGAAGCTCAGCAGGTCAGCGAAAGGCTGGCCCTTGAACACCGGGATGTTCACTTCAGCGTACGCTTCGCGCACGGTGTAGCGGCCGTAGGTCGGCAGGCCCGACAGGTTGGTCGAGTAGCCCGACTGCGAGAACTGGTCCGGCACGTCCGAACCCTTGACTTCGCGGTGCTCGACGCCCACTGCAACGCCCAGCGCGCCGGCCGGCAGTTGCCACACTTCGCCGCCGATGTTGGCGGTAGCGCTGTTGATGGTCGAACCGTAGGTCTTGGCGCCCGAGGTGTTGACGTAGTTCAGTGCTGCAGCGGTCGATGCCGATGGGCCGCCCAGGATGTCGAACGGTACGCAATCAGCCAGCGGGACCGGCGAGGCGGCGGTGCCGCACTGTACCTGGCCCGAAGCGTTCATGAACGACGGACCGAGGGCGCGCTTGAGGGTCAGCAGGTTGATGTTGCCGCTGTCGCGCGAGATGCCGGAGACCTTGTTGTGGTTGAAGCCGATGTCCCAGTTCCAGGCGCTGTTACGGATGTTGAATTCGCCTTCGAGGGTCGCATCGATGTGCAGCGTGCGGTTCTCGTTTTCGGTAACGCGTGGCAGCTCGATCGTGCGGCGGTAGAAGTACAGGTCCTGGCCAAGGCCGGCGCCGGCCACCTGGTTGCCGAACGGGTTGTAGTAGCTGTCCTTGTCGATGTAGACCGGGAACTTGGCCTGGCTTGCCGATTGCAGCGGATAGCCGGCGATCTGGCGGGTCGACTCACGCTGCGAGTACATCGCAGTGGTCTTCAGGCGCATGTCTTTCGGCAGCGCGATCTCGCCCTTGACGAACAGGGTGTCCAGCTTGTTCGGGGACAGCAGGTCCATGTCCTGGGTCGAGTTGTAGGTATCCTCGATGGCGCCGGTGTAGGTGTGGTAGCTGTTCGGGTTGCGCGAAGGCGAGCTGGTGCCCTTGCCGTCGTAGGTGCCGGTGTGGTTGATCATCCGGTTGAAGCCGGTTGGGCTGCCGCCTGGGGTCAGCTGGCGAATACGGCCCCATGGGGAGGTGCCGAAGCCGTCGCCGAAGTGCGCAGGACCGTAGGAGGTCGCGGTGATTTCGCGGTCCTGGGTGCCGACGCGGCCCTGGGTGGTGTGCGCCAGGCCGAACATCAGCGACGCCTTGTCGTTGCCGGCGCCGTAGGTCAGCGAGAAGTCCTTGTTACGGCCATCGCCTTCTTCGAAAGCGCCGGTGTACAGGTTCAGCTGGCCGCCTTCCATGTTCTTTTTCAGGATGATGTTGACCACGCCCGCGATTGCATCGGAGCCGTAGATCGACGAAGCGCCATCCTTCAGGATTTCCATGCGCTCGATCATGGCCGACGGGATGGTCGACAGATCGGTGAAGCCGGCAACGGTCTGGGTCCAGCGCTTGCCGTCCACCAGCACCAGCAGGCGGTTCGAACCGAGGTTGCGCAGGCTGACGTACTGGCCGCCGGCTTCGGTGTTCGAGGTCAGCGAGCCGCTGCGGCTGAAGTCAGGCGCGCCGGCCGACGACAGGTTGTTCAGGATGTCGCCGACGGTCACGAGACCGGTCTTCTGGATCTGTTCCTGGCTCAGGACCTGGATCGGCTGGGCGGTTTCCAGGTCAACCTGGCGGATACGCGAACCGGTCACTTCAACGCGCTGCAGCGGAGCCGAGGCTTCCTGTGCGATAGCGGCGGTCATGCCGAGGGTCATGCCGCCCAGGCAGATCGCACGGATCGAACGGGACAAGAGTGTTTCCATCATGTTGCAAAACTCCTTGGGGTGTAAAAGCGGCTGCAATTGGATGCAGTCCACAGGGAAGGTCGCTGAGCGACTACGCAAAAACAGTCTGATGTTTCCGTCAAACTTATTTTCAAGTAGGCAATAGAATCATTTGGGACCGTTCCCTGTCAATTGAACGCGCCTAGAAACCTTGTAACTGTTGCTAATATGTGTATTTACTAAAAACAATGGATTTAACCATTGACGGATGCATATTCTTTGGTTCAAACGAAAAAAACCCGCCCGGCTTGCGCCGGACGGGTTTTTGCCGCAATTAAATTGCGTTAGAACGCTTGGTTGTAGCGAACGTAGAAGAAGCGGTCGATCGGCAGGTCGGCATCGACGAAGGTTGCCGAAGCGGCGCCCAGCACGGTGAAGCGCGGTGCCTTGTTGAACACGTTGTTCACGCCGACACGCACATTGCCGTTCCATGGGAACTTGTAACCGACGCTCACGTCGTGGTAGGTCAGCGACGGCAGGCGGTTTGCGCCGGCCGAGGTTGCGCCTGCACGGAAGGTGCCTGGCTCGTTGCATTCCCAGCCGCGCGGGATGTTCAGGCACTGGTCCAGCACCGGCGACAGGTAACGCAGGCCCCAGTTGGCGCTCCAGTTACCCAGCGACCAGTCAACCGTGAAGTTCGACTTCCAGCGGTGGTAGTCGTATTCACCCGAGAAGTCGATCCACTGCGAGGTGGCCGAGCTCTTGGTCGAGTACTCGTCGAGGTAGGTGGTTTCGCTCTTGAAGCTGAACTGGCCGAACGAGAAGCGCGGCGCGCGGTAGCGCATTTCGAGGTCGACGCCTTCGGTCTTGATCTGGCCCAGGTTGGCGTTGCCGCGCGACAGGTCGATGATGCCGCCGGTGGCAGCGTCGCGACGAATGCCCGAGCAGAATGCCGGCAGGCCCTGGGTGTAGCACTCGCCCAGGATGTAGTTCGCCGAGACGCCGACGATGCGGTTGTCGACCTGGATGCTGTACCAGTCCAGCGCAGCCGAGAAGCCCGGTACGAACGATGGGCTGAACACCAGGCCCAGGGTACGCGTGGTCGCGGTTTCCGGCTGCAGGAACGAGTTGCCGGCGCCTGCGTTGAACGGGACTGCGGTCTGGGTGCCGCCGCTCGAGGTGATGGTCGCGCCGGTCTGGCCGCGCTGGCGGAAGCCCGCTGCGGTGCCGCCGATGCCGCCGAAGCCGCTGTTGCAGCGTGCCAGCACGGCCGGGGTACGGGCAGCTTCGCCGTACACGGTGTCGCATGGATCCAGGTAGGTATCGAAGGCTTGCTGGCCGCCGCCGAAGGTGTCGCCCACGGTCGGTGCGCGGAAGCCTTCAGCCCAGGTGCCACGGGCCAGCAGGTCCTTGATCGGGCGGTACACGAAGCTGAACTTGCTGTTGTTGGTCGAACCGAAGTTGCTGTAGTCCGAGTAGCGGGTCGCCACGTTGAAGCTCAGCGACTCGACGAACGGCAGGCCTTTCAGGACCGGCACATTGACCTCGGCGTACGCCTCGCGCACGGTGTAGCGGCCGGTGGTCGGGTTGCCGGCCAGGTCGGTCGAGAAGCCCGAGCGTTCGAACTGGCCCGGCAGGTCTTCACCGGTCACGGTGCGGTGCTCGATACCGGCTGCCACGCCCACGGCGCCAGCTGGCAGGGTGAACAGTTCGCCGCCGATGTCGGCGGTGGCGCTGTCGACCTTGCTGCCGAAGGTGTAGCCGCTGACCGACATGACGTAGTTCAGGGCTTGCGGGGTCGCGGCCGATGGGCCGCCCAGGATGTCAAACGGTACGCAATCTGCCAGCGCGATCGGGGCGGCGGCGGTGCCGCACTGGATGGTGCCGGAAGCATTGCGGAACGATGGGCCCAGGGCGCGCTTCAGGTTCAGCAGGTTCAGGTTGCCGGTGCCCATGGTGCCGCCGGAAATCTTGCTGTGGTTGTAGCCGGCGCTCCAGTTCCAAGGCAGGCCGCGCAGCTCGAATTCGCCTTCCAGGGTCGCGTCGATGTGCAGGGTGCGGTTGTCGTTCTCGGTCACGCGCGGCACTTCGATGGTGCGGCGGTAGAAGAACAGGTCGCGGCCCTGGCCGGCGCCGGCGACTTGGTTACCGTACGGGTTGAAGTAGTTGTCCTTGTCGATATAGACCGGGTACTTCGACTGCGAGGTCGACGACAGCGGGTAGCCGGCGGTGGTCGAGACGCTCTTGCGCTGCGAATACATCGCGGTGGTGACGAAGCGCATGTCCCATGGCAGCTCGATCTCGCCCTTGGTGAAGATGGTGTCGAGCTTGGACGGCATCGCGAACACCATGTCCCGGGTGGTGTTCCAGTTGTCGGCCGGGATCGGGGTCAGGGCGACGACATCGTGGTAGTTGGCCGGATTGCGCGAATCCTGGCCGACACCGGCCATGTTCTGGTCGCCGGTGTGGTTCAGGATCCGGTCGAAGCCGGTCGGGCCGCCGCTGGCGCTGACCTGGCGGATACGGCCCCATGGACCGCCGCCGAGGTTCTCGAGCGGGAAGTTCGGGCCGCGCGCAAAGCGGGTGCTTTCGCGGTCGCGTGCGAACACGGCGCCCGATTCGGTGTGCGACAGGCCGAACATCAGGTTGGCCTTTTCGCTGCCGGCGCCGTAGCTCAGCGAGAAGTCGCGGTTCTTGCCATCGGCAACTTCTTCGTTACGGCCGGCGTACAGGCTCAGCTGGCCGCCTTCCATCGACTTCTTCAGGATGACGTTGACCACGCCGGCGATCGCGTCGGAGCCGTAGATCGACGAGGCGCCGTCCTTCAGGATGTCGATGCGCTCGATCATCGACGACGGGATGGTCGACATGTCGGTGAAGCCGGCGGTGGACTGGGTCCAGCGCTTGCCGTTGACCAGCACCAGCAGGCGCTGGCTGCCCAGGTTGCGCAGGTTGACGTACTGGCCGCCGTTTTCACGGTTCGAGGTCAGGGCGCCACCCTTGCTGAAGGACGGCGAGCCGGCCGAAGACAGGTTGTTGATGATGTCGCCGACAGTCACCAGGCCGGTTTTCTGGATCTGCTCCTGGGTCATCACCTGGACCGGCTGGGCCGTTTCCAGATCGACCTGGCGGATACGCGAACCGGTGACTTCCACGCGCTGCAGGGGAGCTGCTGCATCCTGCGCGACGGCGGCCATCGAGTGGACGGCAAAGGCGACCGCCAGAGCGATCTTGGTACGTTGTTGCATGTGTTCTCCATCTCGCGCCGCCCGGGGTGGGGCAGCGGGGCTTGTTGTAATAAAAAGTGGCAACCTGTGCGACCGGCACACCGCTGGTGGCGATATTGCCGAGGTACATACACATCTGCATCAGATCATTCACCGTTGATATGTGTCAATATGCCCAGAGGTAATATCTGTCCGAAAAACAACAGTTAATATAAAGAAATTTCTGACTGAAAAGTCAGCAGGGGCAGCGTGCACGACGAGGGTGCGCAGGAGGTGGGAAAAGACTGGAGGTGGTGCGCCCGCACCAGGATGGCGCGGGCGGGAAAAGGGCACGTATCGGGGGAATCAGTCGCCGAAACAGGCTTGCCACAAGCGCAGCACGCTGTCCGGGTGGGTGCCGAGCAGGGCAGGTTCGACCCGGGCCTTTTCCTGGCCCTGCAGGCGCACCTGGTGCTGGAACTTGCGCATCGCGCGGTAAGCCGCGGCGACCGCGGCAGCGAGGTCCGCATCGATCAGGCCAAGCCCGCCGCACATGCGCAGCAGGGCGATGTTGCCGGCATTGGCGGTCAGCTGGGGGTAGGTCGCCGCATGGCGCAGCACCAGGTACTGGACGATGAACTCGATGTCGATCATGCCGCCCGGGTCGCCCTTCAGGTCGAACATGTCGGCGCGGCTGCCGCCGGCCTCGCGCATGCGCTTGCGCATGGCGCGCACCTCGTCCTTGAGCCTGGCCTCGTCGGCGCTCCTGTCCTTGCGCAGCACTTCCTCGCGGATGGCTTCAAAGCGCGCGCCGATGGCGGCGTCGCCGGCGCAAAAGCGCGCCCGCGTCAATGCCTGGTGCTCCCAGATCCAGGCGCTGCCGGCCTGGTAGCGCTCGAAGGCGCCGACCGAGGACACCAGCATGCCGCTGGCGCCGTCCGGGCGCAGGGCGGTGTCGATGTCGAACAGGATGCCGGCCGCCGTGTGCGCGGTGTTCCAGGTGATGAAGCGCTGCGCCAGCTTCGCGTAGTTGGACGGCGCCATGTCGTCCTCGTCGTCGAACAGGAAGATCACGTCGAGGTCGGAGACGTAGCCGAGCTCCTTGCCGCCCAGCTTGCCGTAGGCGATGACGGCGAAGCGCGGTTCCTCGCGGTGGCGGGTGGCGATCGCGCGCCAGGCGTGCTTGATGGTGGCGCCGACCATGGTGTCGGCCAGGGCCGAAAGGTGGTCGGCCAGGCGCTCGACCGACAGTTCGCCGGCCAGGTCCAGGGCCAGCAGGCGGAACAGCTGGGCATGGTGGGTCTCGCGCAGGATGTCGAGCTGGCGCTCGGTGTCGCCGGCCGCTTCCAGCAACTGGGCGTCGAGGTCGAGGCTCAGGCGGGCCAGCTGGCCCGGGTCGCCGGCGCCCTCGTTGCGGTCGTCGAGCAGCTCGTCGAGCAGGATCGGGTGGCTGGTGAGAAAGGTCGCGGCCCAGCCGCTGGCATTGATCATGCGGATCACGCGCTCGAGGGTGTGCGGGTATTCGGTCAGCAGCGACAAATAGGCCGAGCGGCGTGCGATGGCTTCGAAAAAGTCGAGCAGGCGCCCGAGCGTGGCGGCATGGCTGCCGATGCCGGCTTCCCGCACCACGGTGGCGATCTGGCCGAGCGCCGCATCGCCCAGGGCCAGCAGGCGGGCACGGCTGGCGTCGGGCAGGGCGGCCAGGCGCGGGCCCTGCAGGGTCGCCACCAGGCGGGTGGCGGCGCCGACCGGCTCGTCGTAGCCCAGCTCGAGCAGGCGGGCGGCGATGGCGTCGCGGTTTTCCGGGTCGTCGGCCAGCAGCGGCACATCCGGATCGGCGGTGTCGGCCTTGTCCGCGAAGATCGCGTCGAACTGGGCCGCCACATAGCTGCGCTGCTCGTCCAGGCGCGCCAGCAGGGTGGGCACGTCCGGCAGTCCCATCATGCGCGCCACGATGGCGCGGTCTTCCTCGCTGGCGGGCAGGGTATGGGTCTGGGCGTCTTCCAGGTATTGCAGGCGGTGCTCCAGGTTGCGCAGGAAGGTGTACGCCTCGAGCAGGCGCTCGACGGCGTCCTGCGGCAGCAGCTCGCGCTCGGCCAGCAGGCGCAGGGTCTGGCGGGTGGAGCGCTCGCGCAGCGCCGGGTCGCGCCCGCCGCGGATCAGCTGGAAGACCTGGGCCAGGAATTCGATCTCGCGGATCCCGCCGCGCCCGAGCTTGACGTTGTGGCTGCGCTCGGGGTGCAGGCGCTCCTGGCGCTTGACCTCGGCGCGGATCTGGGCGTGCATGTTGCGGATCGCGTCGATCACGCCGAAATCGAGGTAGCGGCGGAACACGAAGGGACGCACCACGGCGTCGAGCGCGGCAATGTCCTCGGGCTCGCCGGTGACTGCGCGCGCCTTGACCCAGGCATAGCGCTCCCATTCCCGGCCCTGCACAATGAGGTATTCCTCGACCATGTTGAGGCTGGCGGCGAGAGGCCCTGAATTGCCGTTGGGACGCAGCGCCATGTCCACACGGAAAGTAAATCCATCCTCGATGACTTCGGCCAGCGCGGCGATCAGCTTGCGGCCCAGGCGCACGAAGAATTCGTGGTTGGACAGCTGGCGCTGGCCAGGGGCGGCGGCAGTGTCGCCATCCTCGGGGTAGACGAAGATCAGGTCGATGTCGGACGAGACATTCAGTTCGCCGCCGCCGCCCTTGCCCATGGACAGCACCATCAGGTGCTGGGGCCGGCCGGAATCGTCTCCGGTAGGCATGCCGTGGATGGCCACCAGCTCCCCGGTCAGGGCGGCGACATGGGTACGGATGGCGAAGTCGGCAAAGGCGGTCATGGCGCCGACCACCTCGTCCAGGCTGGCGCGGCCGTCGAGGTCGCGCTGGATGATCGCGCAGATCAGCAGGTTGCGCAGGCGGCGCATGGCGCGCGGCAGGGGCAGGCCGGCAGAGAGCTCGCGCGCCAATGCCGCGCCGAGGTCGGCGTCGGCCAGCGATAATCGGGCAAAGTCCTCGAGCAGGGCGGGTCGGGCCGGGTCGGCGTGCAGCCAGCGTTGCAGGAAGCGCGAGCCGTCCGGCGCTCCGTGCGAGGCCGGCGCCGTGGTTGCTGGTGCAGCAGGGGTCATGGTGTGCGATCCGTTGGGCGTGTTGGCGTCCGGTTTTGCCGTCCGGCAGGCGTTCGTGCGGTAGAATTGCCCGCCGTGCTGCCCCGGTCAGCATGATGGTAAGGTAGACGCCGCAACCCTTGCAAGCGATCTGTTATCAAAGTTTTAATTTACGGCGGCCTTTGTTGAGTACCTTGATGGACAATCCGGAACCGCAGGCGGCGCAGGCACAGGGCGGGCACCTGCCGCTGGCCGTGCGCTGGCGGCGCCTGCGTGCGGCCTATCGCTATGCGAACCTGGCTTCGCACCATGTCCTCGGTTTCACCATCAAGCTGGTGCTGTTCATCTATTTCGCGCTGGCCCTGCTGTTCCTGGTGCTGCGCTACGCCATCCTCCCGAATATCGGCCTGTACAAAGGCGAGGTCGAAGCCGCCGCCGGGCGCGCGCTCGGCAACCGCGTCACGATCGCCCAATTGTCGGCCTCGTGGCGGGGCATCCATCCGGCCCTGCAGCTGGGCGACGTGCGCCTGATCGACGCGCGCGGGCGCCAGGTGCTGGCGCTGCCCGAGGTCTCGGCCACGCTCTCGTGGTGGAGCCTGGCCGCTTTCGAGCCGCGCCTGCACGCGCTCGAGGTGCACCGTCCGCAGCTGGACGTGCGGCGCGGCCTGGACGGCGTGCTGACGGTGGCCGGCGTGCGGTTCGACCCGAACAAGCGAGACGATGGCCGCGGCGCCGACTGGTTGCTGCGCCAGCGCGAGATCGTGATCCGCGACGGCCGCGTCGACTGGACCGACGAGCTGCGCGACAGGCCGGCCCTGCCCCTGACCGGGGTCACCATGGCCCTGCTCAACCGCTTCGGCGGCGGCCACCAGTTCGCCCTGCGCGCCACCCCGCCGCGCGCCCTCGGCCGCCCGCTCGACCTGCGGGCGCGCTTCCGTCACCGCTTCGGTGCGCGTCCTTCCGACGTCCGGCGCTGGAAGGGCGAGCTCTACGCCGACCTGCGCGACGCCGACCTGGCGGCCTGGAAGCGCCATGTGGACCTGCCTTTCCAGCTCGCCAGCGGGCGCGGCTCGGTGCGCGCCTGGCTCAACTTCGACCATGCCCGCGTGGCCGGTTTCACCGCCGACCTGGCGCTGGCCGGGGTCAATGCCCGCCTGGGAGCGGGCCTGGCGCCGCTTGAACTGGCGCGCGTGCGCGGCCGCCTGGCGGCGCGCGAAGAAATGCTGCAGGGTAAAGAAGACGGCAAGCCGACCTTCGGCGCCCACGGCCACACGGTGAGCCTGACTGGTTTCTCGGTTACCACCCGCGACGGCCGCACCCTGCCGCCGGCCACGCTCGAGCAGAGCTGGCGCCCGGCCCGGCCCGGCCGCCCGGAGCAGGGCGAGCTCAGCGCACGCCAGCTCGACATCGGCGCGCTGTCGGCCCTGGCCGGCTACCTGCCGCTGCCGCCGCAGCAGCGCCAGATGCTGGCGGACTACGCGCCGCGCGGGCGCCTGCTCGACCTGTCGGCCCAGTGGGAAGGGCGCTATCCGGCGCTGCGCTCGTTCCGCGTGCGCGGCGACATGGCGGGCCTGGCGGTCAACGCGCGCCCGGCGCGGCCGGCCCAGCCGGCCCGCGCGGGCCTGCCGGCACTGCCGGCGCGCCCGGCCACGCCCGGCTTCCAGAACCTGAGCGGCCGCCTCGACGCCAACGAGCGCAGCGGCAGCGTGACCGTCGATTCGCAGGCTGCCGTCCTGCTGTTGCCGGCCTGGCTCGCCGAACCCATGATGCCGCTCGACCGACTGGCCATGAAAGCGCGCTGGACCTACGACCCGGGCCAGCAGTTGCTGGTCGAAGTGGAGAACCTGCAGTTCGCCCAGGGGGCGTTGACTGGCCAGCTGTCCGGGCGCCACGCGCTGCCGCTGCAACAGGGACGCGGGCCCGGCGTCGCCGATTTCACCGGCAAGATCGACGGTTTTCCGATCGGCCAGGTCGGGCGCTTCCTGCCGCTGGCCACGCCCGAAGGCTTGCGCGGCTGGCTGACCGGCGCGCTGCAGGGCGGCAGCTTGCGCGACGCCACGCTGCGCCTGCGCGGCGACCTGGCTGCTTTTCCTTTCCGCGCAAATAACATGCTGGAGCGCGCGCGCGGCGAATTCCGCGCCGCCGGCCGCCTGGAGGACGCCCGCCTCGAATATGCGCCGGGCCACCGCCACCCCGACGGCGCCCCATTGTGGCCGCTGGCGGAACACATCGACGGCCGCATCGAGTTCGACCGCGCCCGCATGGAAATCCGCGGCGACAGCCTGCGCACGATGGGCGTGGCGCTGTCGAACGTGAAGGCGGTCATCCCGGACCTCGGCGCGCACGACCTCAAGATGCTCGAGATCGACGGCAGTGCCAGCGGCCCGCTGCAGGAATTCCTGAACTACGTGGCGGCCAGCCCGGTGCCGGGCTGGATCGGCCACTTCACCGACGACACCCGTGCCGGCGGCAATGCGCGCCTGGGCCTGAAGCTGCGCATGCCCCTGGCGCGCCTGGAAGACACCAAGGTGGTCGGCAGCCTGCAACTGCTGGGCAACGACATCAGCCTGTTCCCGGAACTGCCGCCCTTGCAGGCGGCGCTGGGCCGGATCGATTTCTGGGAGCGCGGCGTCAACCTCAATGGCGTGGGCACGAGCTTCCTGGGCGGGCCGCTGGCGCTGTCGGGCGGCACCCAGAAGGACGGCAGCATTGCGATCCGTCTGGGCGGCACCCTGTCGGCCGACGGCATGCGCCGCACCGCCCCCATGCCGGCCCTGCAGCGCCTGGGCGCGCGCCTGTCCGGCAGCACGCCCTATACGGGCGCCGTGGTGGTGCGCGACGGACGGCGCACGGTGAGCCTCGAATCGAACCTGGCCGGCCTGGGAATGGAGCTGCCGGCGCCCTTGAACAAACCGCAGGCCAATGCGCTGCCGCTGCGCTTTTCCCTGGCCGGCGAGCCGACCGTGAACGGCGTCGCGCGCGACGAGATCCGGGTGGCGCTGGGCGATGACCTGGCGGCGCGCTACCTGCGCGAAAAGCAGGGGCGCGGACCCTGGCTGGTGCAGCGCGGCGGCATCGGGGTGAACGTGCCGGCGCCCGAGCCGGACAGCGGCACCATGATCCATGTGAACATGCGCGCCCTGAACGTGGACGGCTGGATCGCGGCCGGCAAGGCGATTGCCGGGGCGGGAGGCGAAACTGCAGGCGCGGGGGCCGCGGGCGGCGAGTTCGCGCAGTACGTGGTGCCGGACGTGATTGCCGGGCGCGTGTCCGAGCTCACCGTGGGCGAGCGCCGCCTGGCCGATGTGGTGCTGGGCGCGACCCACCTGAAGGACACCTGGCAGGCCAACCTGAATTCGCGCCAGGTCAGCGGCTACGTGACCTGGGCCGAATCGGGCAGCGGCCAGGGCCTGGGCAAGGTGACGGCGCGCCTGGCCTCGCTCGTGATTCCCGAATCGAGCGAAGAGGAAGTGAAGAACCTGCTCGAATCGCCCCAGGGCGGGGGCGCGACCATTCCTTCGCTCGACATCGTGGCCGAGAACTTCCAGCTGTTCGACAAGCGGCTCGGCCGCCTGGAGTTGCAGGCCAACAACGTGCCGGCGCTGGCCGGGCGCGAGTGGCGTATCAACCGCGTGACGCTCGACAGCCCGGACGGCCAGCTCAAGGCCAACGGGCGCTGGCTCACCAAGGATGGCAAGAGCAATACCAGCCTGAATTTCATGCTCGACATCCTCGACGCCGGCAAGCTGCTCGACCGCCTGGGCTTCCCCGAGACCCTGCGCCGCGGCAAGGGCACGCTGTCCGGCGATATTTCCTGGAGCGGGTTGCCGTATGCGATGGACATCCCGAGCCTGTCGGGTCAGGTCGAGCTCAACGTCGAATCCGGCCAGTTCCTCAAGCAGGACCCGGGCGCGGCCAAGCTGCTGGGCGTGCTCAGCCTGCAAGCCTTGCCGCGCCTGCTCAAGCTGGACTTCCACGACGTGTTCTCGCAAGGCCTGGCTTTTGACGGCATCAGCGCCAACGCCATGATCCAGCGCGGCGTGCTGCGCACCGACAACCTCAAGATGCACGGGGTGGCGGCCACCATCCTGATGGACGGCACGGCCGACATCGCCAACGAAACCACCAATTTGCGCGTGGTCGTGATCCCGGAATTCAACCTCGGCACCGGGCCGCTGGTGTACGGCCTGGCGGTCAACCCGGTGATCGGCCTGGGCAGCTTCCTGGCCCAGCTCTTCCTGCGCGCGCCGATGATGAAGGCGCTGACTTACCAGATGCAGATCGCGGGACCGTGGAAGTCCCCGGTCATCACCAAGCTCGACAACCCGCCGCCGGCGCCGGCCGCCGCGCGCGCCAGTGCAAGGAAGGAGTGACATGAACAAGGCCAAGGTCGCCGCAGTACAGATGGTATCCACCCCGGAGGTGAGCGAGAACCTGGCCACCGCGCGCCGCCTGGTGGCGCAGGCTGCCGGCGAGGGCGCCGGCTTCGTCGCGCTGCCGGAATACTGGCCGATCATGGGCATGAGCGACCGCGACAAGGTGGACCATGCTGAGCAGGAAGGTTCCGGCCCGATCCAGGATTGCATGGCAGGCCTGGCGCGCGAGCACGGCATCTGGCTGGTGGGCGGCACGCTGCCGCTGGTATCGCTTGATGCCGGCAAGGTGCTCAACACCACCCTGGTCTACGACCCGCAGGGGCAGGCGGCCAGCCGCTACGACAAGATCCATTTGTTCGGCTTCAACAAGGGCGACGAATCCTACGACGAGGCGCGCACCATCGTGCCGGGGGAAAGCATCGGGGCCTTCGAGGCACCGTTCGGCCGGGTCGGCCTGTCCGTGTGCTACGACCTGCGTTTTCCCGAGCTCTACCGCGCGATGGGCGAGTGCGCCCTGATCGTGGTTCCTGCCGCTTTTACCCACACCACCGGACTGGCGCACTGGGAAGTGCTGCTGCGCGCGCGCGCCATCGAGAACCAGTGCTACGTGCTGGCCTCGGCCCAGGGCGGTTTGCACGCCAACGGCCGCCGCACCTTCGGCCACAGCATGCTGGTCGACCCCTGGGGCGAGGTGAAGGCCGTGCTGCGCGAAGGCGAGGGCGTGATTAGCGGCGAGCTCGACGCCGCTTTCCTGGCCGGCGTGCGCGAGAGCTTGCCGGCGCTGAAGCACCGCAAGCTGTAGGCCGGCTTGAGCTGCGGTATGGCGGGGCTGCGTTGGCTAGCCCGGCCATGTTGCCACTAGTGCAAGCAGCACGCAATGGGTCCAGCATGCAGCGCGCGTCCAGCCGCCCGGCAGGCTGATTTCGGCGGCTCCCAGCGCTTGCGCAAGCTGCGCTTCCCCATTCGGCGTGTCCGCGTACGTCGCGTCTGGATATGGCACAATGGCCTATCCATACGAACACCGAACACAAAATGAAACCATTCGAACCGAACCTTTCCTCCCTCGCGGTTGCACGCGACGTGTTGCTGACGCCATTCGGCCTCGACGAGGGCAAGCTCTTGAATGCGCTGGGGTCGATGTTCACGCACAAGGTCGATTACGCCGACCTGTATTTCCAGTTCACCAAGAGCGAGGGCTGGAGCCTGGAAGAGGGCATCGTCAAGACCGGCAGCTTCTCGATAGACCAGGGCGTCGGCGTGCGCGCGATTTCCGGCGACCGCACGGCCTTCTCCTACTCCGACGACATTTCCGAAGCGGCGCTGCTCGATGCTGCGGCGGCAACGCGCACGATCGCGCGCGCCGGTTCCGGCAAGATCAAGATCGCCAGCGCGGCGCGCCCGACTGGCGGCCGCTCGCTCTACCTGCCGCACGATCCGCTCGCTTCGCTCGATGCGACCGCCAAGGTGAAGCTGCTCGAGCGCGTCGAGAAGATGGCGCGCGCCAAGGATCCGCGCGTGGTGCAGGTGATGGCGGGCCTGGCCGGCGAATACGACGTGGTGCTGGTGGTGCGCAGCGACGGCGTGCTGGCGGCCGACATCCGCCCGCTGGTGCGCGTGTCGGTCACCGTCATCGCCGAGCAGAACGGCCGGCGCGAAGTCGGCTCCTCCGGTGGCGGCGGGCGCTACGACTACGGCTATTTCAGCGACGAATTGCTCGACAAATACGCGACCGAAGCCGTGAAATCGGCCTGCGTGAACCTGGAAGCGCGCCCGGCGCCGGCCGGCCCGATGACCATCGTGCTGGGCCCGGGCTGGCCCGGCGTGCTGCTGCACGAAGCGGTCGGCCACGGCCTTGAAGGCGACTTCAACCGCAAGGGCTCGTCGGCCTACGCCGGCCGCATCGGCGAGCGCGTCGCAGCCAAGGGCGTGACCGTGGTCGACGACGGCACCCTGCAGGACCGCCGCGGTTCGCTGAACATGGACGACGAAGGCAATCCGACCCAGTGCACCACGCTGATCGAGGACGGCATCCTGAAGGGCTATATCCAGGACACGATGAATGCGCGCCTCATGAAGATGCCGGTGACCGGCAATGCGCGCCGCGAGTCGTTCGCCCACCTGCCGATGCCGCGCATGACCAATACCTACATGCTGGCCGGCGACAAGGATCCGGAAGAAATCCTGGCGTCGGTGAAGAACGGTTTGTATGCGGTGAACTTCGGCGGCGGCCAGGTCGACATTACCAACGGCAAGTTCGTGTTCTCGGCCAGCGAAGCCTACATGATCGAGAACGGCAAGATCAGCTATCCGGTCAAGGGCGCGACCCTGATCGGCAATGGCCCGGAAGTGATGAACAACATCTCGATGATCGGCAACGACATGCGCCTGGATTCGGGCGTGGGCGTGTGCGGCAAGGAAGGCCAGAGCGTGCCGGTGGGCGTGGGCCAGCCGACGCTGCGCATCGATGGCGTGACCGTGGGCGGAACGGGCTGAAGTTCAGCCTCATCAACAGTGGAAGCCGACCTCGAGGTCGGCTTTTTTTTGTTCCTTGTTCCGCGGCATCGGCATGCTGCAAATTATCAGCATGCTGCAAACTTGGGCCCCGGCCTTCGCCGGGGCGATGGTTTTTAGCGCAACAATGCCGGCTCTTTTACCGTGGCGTCTTTTACGCTGGGCCGCCCGCGCGGCGCCTAGTTGAACTTGTACGTCACACGCGCATACACCGTCAGGCCCAGCGGATCGGTATAGCGCGGGTCGTAGCCCAGCTGGAAGTTGGTAAGCTGGTTCGTGAACGGCGGCTCCTTGTCGAACAGGTTCTTGATGCCGGCGGTGAACTCGGCGCGCTTGTTGCCGGTGTAGGTGGTCGACAGCGACCAGGTCGAGTAGTGGCCCACCGTGTTGAAGAATTCCGGCTCGACCGCCGAGTTCTGATCAAGGTAGTGCGACATGTAGCGGTTGGCCAGGTTCACCGTCCAGTCGCCGCGGCTCAGCGAGAACAGCAGGTTGTGGCGCCAGCGGAAGACCGGTGACTCGTCGGCATAGCGGCCGGCATTCTGGGTGAACGGCCCGCCCGGCTCGTTCTGGTAGTCGTATTTGTTGACATAGGTGCCGTCGAGGTTGACCGTGAAATTGCCGAAGCGGGTACGCGGCATGCGGTAGGCGATCGACAGGTCCAGGCCCCGGGTCTTGACTTCGCCGAGGTTGTCGGTGATGGCCAGCACGTAGAGCAGGTTGGTGCCGCTGGCGTCGTAGACGAACAGGTCGCGGTATTTCGCGAAGTTGCCGAACAGGGTCTGCTCGGCCAGGGAGTTGAGCTGGTCTTTCAGGCGGATGTTCCAGTAGTCGAGCGACAGGGTCAGGCTGGACACCGGCTCGAACACCACGCCGACGCTGTGCGTGCGCGAGCGCTCCGGCGACAGGTCCGGATTGCCGCCCAGGCGGATGAACTGTTGCTGGCCGCAGGAGACGTTCGGGTTGGCGCCGGGCACCGGCGTGCCGCCCGGGCAGAGCAGCGGGTCGTCGTAGGTATCCGAGCTGAAGGTGGTCGACTGCGGGCCGTACAGGTCGAACAGCGTGGGGGCGCGGAAGCCCTTGTTGAAGGAGCCGCGCACCAGCACCTGCCGGGTCGGCTGCCAGCGCAGCGCGACCTTCGGGTTGAAGCTGCCGCCGACGTCGCTGTAGTGGTCGTAGCGCGCAGCGAAATTGAGTTCGAGGTCCTTGATGATGGGGACGTTGAGTTCGCTGAACACGGCCCAGATGCTGCGCGCGCCGGCCTGGTCCTGGGCGTCCTCGTAGCCCGAGCTGGAGGCCTGCGAGGCCAGGTCGCGGTTGACGAAATACTTGGCGCGGTCGCGCCGGAACTCGGCGCCGACGGCAAAGCCGAGCGGCCCGCCCGGCAGGGTCATGAGATCGCGGCTGGCGCGGGCGTCGACGGCGGCGCTGTGGATGCGCGCGTGCAGGTATTCGCCCGACAGGATCGAGTTGTTCAGGTATTCGGCCCCGGCTGCGTCCTGCAGGCCGAAGGGATTGAGGATGCCGGCGCCGACGCCGTCGATGATGCGCTGGTCGATGAGGTAGCCGCCGTTGAAGATGCTCTTGGCCTTGCCCAGCGAATATGAGATGCCGGTGTTGTAGTCCCAGCCGGCGATCGTGCCCTCGAGGCTGGCCAGCAGGCGGTCGGTGATGCTGGAGTCGAAATTATTGCGGCGCCCGGTTTCCAGCGGCCGCCAGGAAATGTCGAGCGGTTCGCCCGTGAGACCGGGGAAGGCCGGCACCCGGCCGTTGCCCGGATAGAAGGGGCTGTCGCTCGTCATGATTACGCCGATGTTCGACATCGGCGGCGGCGCTACCCGGGCCTCGTTGGTGCTGCGGCCATGCACGAATTCGAGGCTGGCGACCTGCGCGCCGAACTTCTTGTTGAGCTTGGCCATCGCGCTGAACTGGCGCGTCTCGGGGATATTGTCGACGAAGCGCGTGTAGTCGAAGGCGCACAGGGGGTCGTCCGGCTGCGGCACCGAGGCCGGCGGCTGGCAGGTGGGGTAGAGCGGGTTGCCGCTGATGCCGAGGTCGGAGAAGAAATTGGCGGGGAAGGTGGTGCCGCTGACTTCGAACAGGCCGCGCTCGGGGCGGATGCCGGTGGCCGAGAAGCTGCGCTCGTCGGCGCGCAGCGCCGATTGCTGGTGCCAGTCGATCACGCCCCAGGCGCTGAAGCCATCGCGCTCGAGCTCGCCCCAGCCGCCGGACAGGTTCAGGCGCTGTTCGCTGCCGCCGCCGTTGGCCCAGGGCTCGTAGCCTTCGAAGGTGAGCGCGGCGCCCTGCACCGAGCGCTTGGTGATGAAGTTGATCACGCCGCCGATGGCGTCGGTGCCGTAGATGGCCGAGGCGCCGTCGCGCAGCACTTCGACGCGTTCGAGCGCCGCCACCGGGATGATGTTGAGGTCGACGGAGTCGGCGAAGTACGGGTGGTTCGCCAGCCTGCGCCCGTTGAGCAGCACCAGGGTCTTGTCGCCGCCCAGGCCGCGCAGGTCGGCGGTGGAGCGCCCGCCGGTGCCGGCGCCGACCGCCGACGAGCCGACTTCGGACGACTGGTTCATTGGGATCGAATTGAGCACCTCCTGCGCCGTGGACAGGCCCTGCTTGGCGAAGTCGGCCGCGCGCACCGTCGTGATCGGCAGCGAGCTTTCCGCGGCCAGCCGCCGGATCGAGGAGCCGGTGATCTCGACGCGCGCAATGGGGGCGGCCTGCGCGGGGGGAGGCGGCGCCTCCTGCGCCAACAGGCTGGATGGCGCGGCCAGCAGCGCCAGGCCGACGGCGCCGCCGCCGGCGAAGATGCGCCGCACGGCGCGCGAGAGCAGGGTTTCGATCATGTCCGGACTCCAGAGGTGAGGGAATTCCCGCAGTCTGACCAGGCTTGTTGAGTACGATCAAATGACTCAAAGACTTTTCTTGTGAGAACACAAGCCGGGTACAGGACGAGCAGGGCGTTGGTGCGACTTTTGCACCATGCGCGCAAGCGCGTCTGATTTCAGTCAAGGAGCGAAGAAGGCGGCCAAAACGCTGTGGGATTGGCGCAACCAGTTGCCAAACCAGGGCGTCGCAGGCGGCGCAGCAGCGGCAAAAAAGGCAGGCGAAGTTGCTTGCCAATTTTCATGCTATATTGTTATAGTCAATTCAGACCTTACTGACCGGGCAGCCGGATCCTCATGCGCCAGCACGTTTTCTTTACCTGCTATTTTTACTTTAGCCATTCCAGCCCCTTGGCGGTGGAGTAGCGGCAGGTTCACGCGACATCAGAACAGTCCGACACAATCCAGACAAACCGCCAGCGATGGCGGTTTTTTGTTTTCAGCCCAGCTTTCAGCCCAGACCCATACAACACGGAGTACAGCATGCCCCGCACCGACGATCTACGCATCCGCGAAATGAAGGAACTGACGCCGCCCTCGCACCTGATCCGCGAGTTCCCGGTGACCCCGGCCGCCGAGCAGACCGCGGCCGGCGCGCGCGTGGCGCTGCATCGCATCCTGCACGGCCAGGACGACCGCGTGATGGTGGTGGTCGGTCCCTGCTCGATCCACGATCCCCAGGCCGCGCTCGAGTACGCGCGCCGGCTGGCCCCGCTGCGCCAGCGCCTGGCCGGCGAGCTCGAGATCGTGATGCGGGTGTACTTCGAGAAGCCGCGCACCACGGTCGGCTGGAAGGGCATGATCAACGACCCCTACATGGACAACAGCTTCCGCATCAACGACGGCCTGCGCATGGCGCGCGAGCTGCTGCGCGGCATCAACGAGCTGGGCCTGCCGGCCGGCACCGAATTCCTCGACGTGATCAGCCCGCAGTACATCGCCGACCTGATCAGCTGGGGCGCGATCGGGGCGCGCACCACCGAGTCGCAGGTGCACCGCGAGCTGGCCTCGGGCCTGTCCTGTCCGGTCGGCTTCAAGAACGGCACCGACGGCAACATCAAGATCGCGGCCGATGCGATGAAGGCCGCTTCGCAGCCGCACCATTTCCTGTCGGTGACCAAGGGCGGGCATTCGGCCATCGTCTCGACCGCCGGCAACGAGGATTGCCACATCATCCTGCGCGGCGGCAAGACGCCGAACTACGACGCGGCCAGCGTCGAGGACGCGTGCAAGCAGCTGGCGGCCAACGGCCTGGCCAGCCGCCTGATGATCGACGCCTCGCACGCCAACAGCAGCAAGAATCCGCAGAACCAGGTGCCGGTGTGTGCCGACATCGCGGCCCAGATCGCGCTAGGCGACGACCGTATCGTGGGCGTGATGATCGAATCGCACCTGGTGGCGGGACGCCAGGACCTGGTGCCGGGCAAGGAACTCGTGTATGGGCAATCGGTGACCGATGGCTGCATCGACTGGGACACCAGCATCGGCGTGCTGGAGGGGCTGGCGGCGGCGGTGGTACAGCGCCGGCTGCGGCGCGACTGAAGCCGGCTCGCAGCTTTCCGTGGCAGGATAAAAAGGCGCTGTCACTGCAAGCTGTAGAAATTGAACTGCCGAGTTCTGGAGCGGTCAAACGATGATCTGATCGATTGTCGA
>NZ_JBYTST010000006.1:0-291349 GCF_058111565.1 Telluria sp. AZSoR62 | reverse complement strand
GGCGAGATCTACGTTCTGTCGAAAGATGAAGGCGGCCGTCACACCCCGTTCTTCAACAACTACCGTCCGCAGTTCTATTTCCGTACCACCGACGTGACCGGCTCGATCGAGCTGCCAGCGGACAAGGAAATGGTCATGCCAGGCGATAACGTGTCGATCACCGTCAAGCTGATCAGCCCGATCGCGATGGAAGAAGGCCTGCGTTTCGCCATCCGCGAAGGCGGCCGTACCGTCGGCGCCGGCGTGGTTGCCAAGATCCTGGCCTAACTTCGGTTAGCTGGATCGCCTGAGGGGCTCTGTCCCTCGGGCACCACAGGTGGGGACAGACTTTTTGGTCTGTCCCCATCTTTATGAGGGGGAACGATGCTATACTCCCGCCTCTTGAGCAGTGCCGTAGGACCTTTCACACATTGCCGGCTACGAGCCGGAACGTTCTTTTAAAGGAAATAGCATGTCCGCTAACCAGAAAATCCGCATTCGCCTGAAGGCATTCGACTACAAGCTGATCGACCAGTCCGCACTGGAAATCGTCGACACCGCCAAGCGCACCGGCGCCGTGGTCAAGGGCCCAGTCCCACTGCCAACCCGTATCCAGCGTTTCGACATCCTGCGTTCGCCGCACGTCAACAAGACCTCGCGCGACCAGTTCGAAATCCGTACGCACCAGCGCCTGATGGACATCGTTGATCCTACCGACAAGACCGTCGACGCGCTGATGAAGCTGGACCTGCCAGCTGGCGTGGACGTCGAAATCAAGCTGCAGTAATCGCATATTCGCCGGCGCAGCAATGCGCCGCGAAGCAAAGGCCGGGAAGTCCGCAAGGGTTCCCGGCCTTTGTCATTATTTTTGCCATTTGGTAAAAATTTGCTGGTCTACCGCTGGTGCATTGCCACGCCGCGCGTCCGTCCTTACCATGGTGACGTCGAGAGAACGCATCAACGCGAGGAACCCATGCAGCTCAGTCACCGTTTGACCCATGCCGCCACCAGCTTGCGGCGTGCTTCCTGGCTGCAGCTTGCCGGCTATGGCTTCCTCGCGTTTTTCGTGTTCGCGCTAACCAGGCAGGCCCTGCCTGCCGACCTGTCGGCGGCGCTGCGTCCCTTCGGCCTGGTGCTGCTGCTGGCGCTGGTCGTTGCGAAAGACCTCGCGCATGCCCCGGATGCAGTCAAGCGCTTCCACGCCGCGCGCGGATGGCGTGCACGCGTCGCTGCATTCCTGCCGCCCGAGCTGGTCGGCTTGTTCCGGCTCGACCGGCTGATGTGGACCGGCTTCGCCCAGTGGCTGCTGCGCCGCCCGCCGGCGCCACGCCCGCAAGGCCTCGAGCTGAGCTACCTGCGCCGCGGCGCCTACGGCACCGCCATCGGCGTGGCGATGGTGGCCCTGTTCCTCGAACTGCCGGTCGACGTCCTGCTGGTCAACCTGTGGATCCAGGATGCCGATACGCGCCTGATCGTCCACGTGGTGGCCGGCATCGGTGTGCTGTATTCCTTCGCGTGGATACTCGGAGACCGCTGGCATGTGGGCGGCGGCTGCCATGTGCTGCATGAAGGCGTGCTGCACCTGCGCGTGGGCGTGCGCACCGAAGGCAGCATTGCCTTGCACGCGATCGCGCGCTGCGAACGGGTGGAGGAAGCGCCGGAGCGCTGGCGCCGCCGCCATGGCATCCACGCATCCGAGACCCTGCTGGTCACGCCTTTCGACAAGCCCAATTGCGTGCTGCTGCTCAAACCCGACGCCGAGGTCACGCTGCTGCACTGGCAGGTCAAGCGCCGGGCGCCGCGCTATGTGCTGATGTACCTGGACCGGCCGGAGCTGCTGGCCAGCCAGGTACGCGCGACTTAACCCTTCGAGCCGGTTTTCCAGCGCATGCCGAAACCGAAGTGGCGGTCCATCAGCTCGTGCGCGCTGGTGCCGCCCGACTGCTGGAAGTATTCGGCCAGCTTGGTCACCTGCATGCTGCCGCCGCGGTTCTCGATCAGCGCGATCGCGCACATGATCTGGTTGCCGCCGCCATCGAGCCGCACTTCGATCGGCGCCTGGTCCGGCGCGGCGATCGTCACCACGCCGTCGGTCGCTGCCCAGTTGGGCACGCCCTCGTAGATGAAGGAGAAGATCAGCGCGCGCCGGATCTGGTCGAAGCGCTCGCCGTTGATATACAGGTTCTCGCCCCCGCTCGCGGCCCCGGTGCGGTCGTCCGCATCGAGCTTGATAAAGGGCTCGCGCTCGAGATCGCCCCAGGAATTGCCGAGCGCCTGCACCAGGCCGCGGCGGCCGTCGGCCAGCTCGTACATGCAGCCCAGGTCCAGGTCGATGCCGCCGCGGCCCTTGCGCTTGGGATTGGCGCCCGCGATCAGCTTGTCGAAGAAGCCGGTCTTCTGCGGCGGCGGAGGCGCCGCGGTCGACGATTGGTTCCAGTTCAGGTTGACGTGGATGCGGCCGAAGCTTTTTCCCGCGCGCTTGTCGAGCGAGACCTTGTCGCCGCGTTTCTCCAGCGTGACCTTCGACAGCGAGACTTTCGGCGAAGGCGAAGGCGTGGGTGCAGCCGCCGGTGCAGGCGCGGCAGCAGGCACCGACTTGGGCGCGGCTTCGCTGCCGCCGAAATGCGCCAGCAGCGCCGACAGGCCGCCATTGAAGCCCTGGCCGACCGCGCCGAAGCGCCAGGTGCCGTCGCGCCGGTACAGTTCCGCGACGATCACGGCCTTCTCATCGCCGAAGTCGGCTCCCGACCAAGGGAAGCGCAGGGCGCTGCCGATGCTCAAGCTGCAGGCGCCGAGCGAGCGCATCGTCTGCGCGCCGTCGATGGCCGCGACGAAGACCAGCTTGGCGATCGATGCCGGCAGCAGGTCGAGATTCACTGCGAAGCGGGCGGTGGAGCCCAGCTCCAGCCGCACCGCGCCCTCGGGGCTTGCCAGCTGGTTGTAGAACACCATGTAGCGGTCGTCCGCCAGCCGGTCGGATGCATCCAGGCCGAAGCAGGACACGTCGACCGACATGCCGGGCGCCTGCAGCTCGATGTCGACGCTGAAGGCGCTGCCGCAGCCGAGGTCCTGCAGTTTTCCCTTTTGCCCGCGTGCGAACTGGTTCATGTGGGTTCTCCTTCGAGTGAGGTGCGGCGCCCGGCGTCGAGCCCATGGGCGCCGAAACGGTGCGATTGTTCGACCAGGCGCTCGGCCCAGGCGCGGTGGGTGGCGACTTCGCACATGGCGTCGTCCATGCGGAACACGGCCGGGCTGGCGTCGTCCAGGATGGCGCGCGCCACCGCCAGGTCTTGCGGGCGCACCTTGTAGTGCTGCTCGATGGGGCCGATCTGGGTCGGGTGGATCGCCGTCTTGCCGACCATGCCGTAGGCGAGATCTTCCGACACCTCCTGGTCCAGCAGCTCGGGCAGGTCGAGGTATTCGAACACCGGCGCGGTCAGCGCGAAACCATAGGGGCGGAAGGTGGTCACCAGGCGCGCGATGACGGGGCCCAGCGGGGTGCGGTAGATCGTCATGCCGCGCGGCCGGCGCAGGCCGAGCAGGGCCAGCAGGTCGTTGCCGCCGATGCGCAGGCAGACGATGCGCTGGCGCACGCCCGGGGCATCGAACACGGCGCGCAGCTGCTGCATCTCGCTGTCGCAAAATACCTCGGCGGTTTCCAGCGTCGGCATCAACACGTGATCGGTATCGCGCACGAGGCGGAAATAGGTGTCGAAATTGTGGCGGGTGACCTTCGGCAGCACGAAGCCGGTCAGCTTCTCGCTGCCCGCCATCGCCAGCACGCGCTCCATCACTTCCGCATTGCGCACCCGGACGAAACGCTCGGCCGGGATCTCTTCAATCATGTTGGCCAGCACCACCGACAAATTGAACAGCGACCAGCTCAGCTCACGCTCGGCGATGGCGTCCTCGAGGCAGAAGATCAGCGAGCGCGCCTGCGCCAGCTTCTCGCCGTTGGCGATCTGCGCCAGGTCCTTGTGATTGGCGGGCACGTACAGGGACGCGCCCATCGACTTGATCCGGTTAGCCATCTAATGCATTCCTGATGAGCGATACAGCATGGTAGGGGAGGCGCGGGTCGATCTCGACCGGCACCTGTTTTTCTTCGGCCAGCGCTTCCAGGTGCGCGACCTCCAGGGCGCCGCGCTCGCGCAGCACCAAGAGGCGTGGCGCGCGGCGCAGCAGCACGCGGGTGGCTTCGCCGATGCCTGGCTTGATCAGATTGACATCCTGGATGCCGTAGCCTGCCATGGCCCGCGCCAGGTAGGCGCGCGACGTGTCGCCAGCCAGCTTCGCGTCCAGCGCAACCGGTGCCGGCAAGCCGCTTGCCGCCTGCGCGGCGGCCAGCGCCACCAGCGCATCGGCAAAGCGCTGCGACTGGTCGTGCTCGGCATACTCGCCGTAATACACGCAGCCGTGGAAGTCCTGCGGGCCGATGCGCTCGTCCAGCACCGTGCGGCTCACCAGGCCGGATACCGTCGCGTTCAGGATGCTCGACGGGATCAGGTAATCCTCGCCGGAGGCCGCGCAGGCGGCGGCGCCGGCCAGGTCCGACAGCACGTACAGGCCGCCGTCGATACTGCTGCCCTGGCTGGCATTGAAGGCGGCAACCGACTGCGCCAGCTCGCGTGCGATCACGCCCTTGCCGGTCCAGCCGTCGACGAACACGATCGATTCCGGCGCGTGGCCCTGGGTCAGGATGTGGCGCAGCGCTGCAGCGTCCAGGCCGCGGTCGCGCACGATCGACACCGAATAGTGCGTCGCCGTGCGCCCGAATACCTCGCGCAGCAGGCGCGCCACCACCACGCCCACCGGCGTGCCGGCACGCGCCAGCGACACCAGGGCGATGTCGCCCGCGCGCCTATCTGCGATCAATGCGCCGAGGCGCAGGCAATCCTGCGCCATGCGCGCATTGTTGGCGCGGCAGGCCTGCTCGAACAGCGCCATGTAGCGGCTGGAAGGCACCGCTTCGGGCGAAAGCATCTGGCTGTAATGCTTCTTCCCGGACTGGATCAGGCGCTCCTTGTCATCCACGCTGGTGAAGGCCTGCGCCGCCAGGGGCGTGAGCAGGAACTCCACCTCGCCGCTGCGGTAGCTGCCCGAAAAGCTCACAGCGCCCCCACCGTGCTGCGGGCCAGCTGGGTGGCGCGCGGCACGATCGCATAGTCGCAGGCTGCCATGAAGGGGGCATCCGAGCGGCTGTCGCCCATGCCGAAGGTGACGATGTCGCCATGCTCGGCGCGCAGCAGATCGGTGACGCAGGCCACGGCATGCGCCTTGTCGAGCGCCTTAGGCAGGATGGCCAGGTTGTTGCCGTTGCGGTGGACGACATAGTCCTTGTTGCCATCGGCGATCCAGGGCCGCACCACCTCGTCTTCGATCGGCGCCAGGCGCGCGTGCTGCTTGTCCGGGTCTTTCACCACCAGGAAGAAGGGCGTGGCGAAATCCTCGATCATGCGCGCACGTCCACCGAAGCCGGTGCGCGCCGCATAGGCGTCGATGTGCAGGGCCAGCTCCTGCAGGCCGGGCAGGGCGGCGTGCATGGCCTCGCGCATGCCTTCCAGCCAGGGCATGTGGGCGCTGCCGTCGGGAAGCAGCACGACGCCGCCGTAATTGATGACGGCGTAGCTGTCGAAGGGCAGGTGCACGCGGCGCAGGCCATCCAGGTCGCGCGCGGTGGTCGGGATGACCGTCATCCCGTCCTGCACGAAGGCGAGGAAAGCACGCTGGGCGCGGGTGGTGTACGAGCAGATGCTGCCGTCCTTGTAATAGGCGGCCGGCTCCAGGGCGTCGCCGCCGCTGCACTTCTCGAAAGTCTGGAACAGCGTGTCGTCCAGGTCAGCGAACAGGAACTTCTTCAACTTGGTCCTCTAGCAGGAAATGGAACAGGCGCGCGTCCAACTGGCGCGCCAGGTCGAGCAGGGCAGGGCTCACGGCCGTCTCGTGGCAGACCAGCACGTGGTCGTACTGTCCGGGCGCGACGTTGTAGATGAAATTGGCGACGCCTTCGCCGTAGTTGTCCGGAAAGCTCAAGGCATGGCTCACCGCGCCCCAGGTCAGGATCGGCGAGCGGGTGGTCGATTGCACCATCACGTTCACGCCGCGCCGCTCCAGCGCCGCGCCCAGCAGCATGGCTGCGTGCATGAATTCTCCGGTGCCCAGCACCAGCACCGATGCGCCGGGGGCGAATTCGCCGGCTAGCTGCGCGGCCAGCGTTTGCGCCGCGCCCAAGGCGCCAGCCAAACCGAGACGCCCGAAGCGCGTGCTGGCGCCGCGGTCCGCGTTCGGGTCATAGCGCTGCGCTTCGCCCGCCGGCGCCACGAACTCGCCCGGCGTGAACCGGTATTCGCCGCTCACCAGCGCGCCCATGCTCACTGGCAGGCCGAAACGCGCGCTCAAGCCCTCGGTGGCTGCCGCACCCATGAAATTGGTGATCGTCGCCAGGTGCACACGTTCGATGCCCGGGTTCAGGCGCCGGCAGGCCTGAGTCAGGTTCAGGAAGGTGTTGCCCGTGCTGGCCTCGTCGTCCACCAGCACCAGGGTGGGCGCTTGCAACAGCAGCGCCTGCAGCGCCGGGTCCTGCGGCAGGTGCAGGAACTGGCGCGGCGCGTGGCTGTGTGCTTCCTCGAATTCGATCAGGGGGCCCGTGCCCACGCGGTAGCGCGTGGTGTGCACGAACAGGGCGTTTTGTCCCGGGTGGGCGCGCAGCCAGGCCTCGAACACGCCCTGGCCCAGGCCGATCGCGGTCTCCGCCATGGCTATGAAGACCACCGGGCCATCGACGCCTGGCACGGTCGCGGCCAGGCGGTCGTGGATGGCGATCATGGCCGAGGGCTTGACCGGCCAGTGCTTGCCCAGCACCTTGCTCAGGAACAGGAAGCCGCGCTTGGCGTTGGCCCGTGCCGCAAAGCCCAGCAGCGCGTCGGCCTCTTCCAGACCGAAGTCGAGCGTGAGCTCGAGCTGGCCGGTCGGCAGCATCACGCTGCGGCGCGCCAGGCTCGCAGGATCGGACTTGGCGTTCATGCCAGCTCCACGGCCTGCGCCACTTCGACCACGCGCATGCCGTTGCGTACTTCCTCCACCTCGACCGTGTCGAAGCCGTCGGCGAAGCCCTTCAGTGCGATCCACGGCAGGTTCGGGCCGGCCGCGCAGGCCATGCCGATGCCGCCCGACATGCGCGGATTGATCTCGAGCAGGCGCACGCGGCGCGCCTCGCCCTTGCCCGATTCGCGGAACTGCACGTTGAAGATGCCGTTCAGGCCATAGTCGCGCGCCAGTTTGGTGGTGGCCTCGACGATCTCGGGACGCATGTCGATCAACTGGCCGCTGCCGGCCGAGAGCTTGCGGCGCGCCACCGCCGCCACCAGGCGGCCGTTGTCGCCCACGCAGTCGACGCTGTATTCATGCCCGTCGAGGAACTCCATCAGCAGCATGCTGCGGAACTGCCCCAGCTCGGCCAGGCCGCGGCGCAGGTCGGCGTAGCCGATATGGTATTCGACGTCCGCCAGCAGCAGGGCGGCGCTGGAGCGCTCCTCGTCGATGACGGCAAAGCCCAGGCCATAGATCGAGCGCGAGGGTTTGAGGCACAGCTTGGCGTGGCGCGGGCGCAGCTCGGCCCACGCAGCGTCGAACTGTTCGACGTTCTCGAAGTGGCGGAACTCGGCCACCGGCGCCTGCGGCAGCGCGGTTTCGGCATAGAAGCCGGCCTTGTCGTGGATGAGCTGCAGCTTCGCGGGCGAGGCCGCGCTCAGTACGCGCGTGCCGAGTGCTTCGAAGCGCTCGTGGTGCGCGGCCAGCGTGGTCGCCTCGCGCCCCGGCACGAAGATGTCGATGCGGTGCTCGCGGCAGAAGGCCAGGCACCAGTCGACGTAGGCCTGCGCTTCCAGCCCGGTCGGTTCGCTGTAGAACTCGTGCGCCAGGCGCGCGGCCGGGGTGTGGCGGTTGGCATTGCTGTGGATGATCGTGAAGCGCCCGGCCGTATCGGCCTGGCGGATCAAGGTAAAGGCGGCGTAGACGGACGAGAACGTCCTGTTGTACCAGACGCGCATGGAGTCCTAAGTAGAAGTGGAGATTGGCGCCCGCCTGGGTTCGCGCGGGCGCAGTGAAACGGTGGAGGGCGCCCTAGACGTTGACGCCGAACGAGCGGGCCAGCGGGCCCAGGCCGCCCTTGAAGCCCTGGCCGACGGCGCGGAATTTCCATTCGCCGCCGTGGCGATAGAGTTCGCCGAAGATCATCGCGGTTTCGGTCGAGCTGTCTTCGGACAGGTCGTAGCGTGCGATCTCGGCTTCGCCGGCCGCGTTCAGGCAGCGGATATAGGCCTTGCCGACCATGCCGAAGTTCTGGCCGCGCGCGTCGGCGTCGTGGATGGTGACGCAGAACGAGATCTTGTCGACTTCGGCAGGGACTGCAGCGAGATCGATGGCGATCTTCTCGTCGTCGCCGGCGCCCTGGCCGGTCGTGTTGTCGCCCGCATGCACCACCGAGCCGTCGCTCGACTTCAGGTTGTTATAGAAGATGAAGTCGGCATCGGCCCGCACCTTGGCATCGGACTTGAGCAGAAAGGCGCTGCCGTCGAGGTCGAACGCGGCGCCGTCGGTCGAACGCGGGTCCCAGCCCAGGCCGATGATGACCTTGGTAAGGCCGGGCGCTTCCTTGCTCAGGTTGACGTTACCACCTTTTTGCAGACTGATTGCCATACAAACTCCTTTTCTGTCAGGGATGCGGCCGACGGGATTGCCGCCGAGCCGGGCTTGGATCGACACGCCGATATAGTAGGCGTTAATTATTCAATTGTACACGCCGAGTATTCCACCTTTCCGGGGCAGGGGTGTCCATACGGCCGCGCCGGCGGCAACCCGGCCCGGCACACTATTTTCACAATTGCACAACACAGCTATTGCAAAACCTGCGGGACCACCCTTATAATTCGGCTCCCCGGGCGGTTAGTTCAGTTGGTTAGAATACTTGGTCGACATCCAAGGGGTCGCAGGTTCGAATCCTGCACCGCCCACCAGAATTCCTCAGTAGTTCCAGATCGCAGGCTCCCCAAGCCTGCAGAGAAAAGACGCAACAAGGTCTTTTCTGCGCCGGCCAGCAGGTCGGATTCCTTTCTTTCTCCAAGTGCAGCGGAAAACGCAACAGGGTCGACATACCCCCGAATCTCTTGTTGCGTCAAGCCTTTTTGCACGCTATACTAGCCGGCTTCGGTATGGGTTTATCTTTTTTGCCCACACCTTTTCCTGTAGTTAAATTAGCCCCGCCCAATCGTAGGTGGGAATGGAGAAAAAATGAGCCTGGGCCTTCTCGGTCGCAAGGTTGGCATGATGCGCATCTTCACGGATGACGGGGATTCGATCCCAGTTACCGTGCTCGACGTGTCGAACAACCGTGTTGCGCAAGTCAAAACTCCTGAAACTGACGGTTATACCGCTGTTCAGGTTGTATTCGGTCAACGTCGCGCTTCCCGCGTGATCAAAGCCGCCGCCGGTCACTTCGCCAAAGCTGGCGTGGAAGCCGGTACGATGCTGAAGGAATTCCGCATCGATTCCGCCAAAGCCGCTGAACTCAAAGCCGGCGACACCATCGATGCATCGATGTTCGAAGTGGGCCAGAAAATCGACGTGCAAGGCACCTCGATCGGTAAGGGCTACGCCGGTACCATCAAGCGTCACAACTTTGCCTCGGGTCGCGCTACCCACGGTAACTCGCGTTCGCACAACGTTCCTGGCTCCATCGGTATGGCCCAGGATCCAGGCCGCGTGTTCCCAGGCAAGCGCATGACCGGTCACATGGGCGACGTCACCGTCACCACCCAGAACCTGGAAGTCGCTCGTATCGACGCTGAGCGTCAACTGCTGCTGGTGAAGGGTGCCGTTCCTGGCGCCAAGAACGGCCAAGTGGTTGTCAAGCCAGCCGTCAAAGTCAAAGCCAAGAAAGGAGCTTAATTATGGAACTTCAGCTCCTGAATGAGCAAGGTCAAGCTGGCGCCGGCGTTGCCGCCGCCGATACCGTGTTCGGCCGCGAATACAACGAAGCGCTGATTCACCAGGTCGTGGTCGCCTACGCTGCCAACGCACGTAGCGGTAACCGCAAGCAGAAAGACCGTGAAGAAGTCCACCACACCACGAAGAAGCCATGGCGCCAAAAAGGTACCGGCCGCGCTCGTGCTGGTATGTCGTCGTCGCCACTGTGGCGCGGCGGTGGTCGCATCTTCCCGAACTCGCCTGACGAGAACTTCACCCACAAGGTCAACAAGAAGATGTTCCGTGCAGGTATCTGCTCGATCTTCTCGCAACTGGCTCGTGAAGGCCGTCTGGTCGTTATCGAAAACCTGTCGATCGACGCTCCAAAAACCAAGCTGCTGAGCCAAAAGCTCCAGGGCATGGGCCTGGAATCGGTCATGGTGATCACCGACACCATCGAAGAAAACCTGCTGCTCGCCTCGCGCAACCTGCCACACGTGCTGGTCGTCGAGCCGAAAGCTGCCGATCCGATGTCGCTGGTGTTCTACAAAAAAGTCCTGGTCACCAAAGCTGCACTGGCCAAGATCGAGGAGATGTACGCATGAGCGCCGCAATCAAATTCAGCGAAGAGCGCCTGATGAAGGTGCTGCTGGCTCCGGTCATTTCCGAAAAGGCGACTTTCGTCGCTGAAAAGAACGAACAGATCGTGTTCAAGGTTCTGCCGGATGCGACCAAGCCAGAAATCAAGGCTGCCGTCGAGCTGCTGTTCAAAGTCGAAGTGGAATCGGTGCAAACCGCAAACCGCGAAGGCAAGCAGAAGCGTTCGGGCCGTTTCACCGGTCGTCGCAACCACACCAAGCGCGCTTTCGTGGCCCTGAAGCCGGGTCAGGAAATCAATTTTGTCGAGGAGGCTAAATAATGGCACTCGTTAAGATGAAGCCAACCTCCCCAGGCCGTCGCGGCATGGTGAAAGTTGTGACCGAAGGCCTGTACAAGGGCCGTCCGTTCGCAGCACTGGTTGAAAAGAAATCGAAAACTGCCGGCCGTAACAACAACGGCCACATCACCACCCGTCACATCGGTGGTGGTCACAAGCAACACTACCGTATGGTGGACTTCAAGCGCAACGACAAGGACGGTATCCCGGCCAAGGTCGAGCGCATTGAATACGACCCGAACCGTACCGCGCACATCGCTCTGCTGTGCTACGCGGATGGTCATCGTGCGTACATCATCGCCACCAAAGGCATGGCTGTCGGCGACAGCGTCATGAACGGCTCGGAAGCGCCGATCAAGTCGGGCAACTGCCTGCCAATCCGTAACATCCCGGTCGGTACCGTGATGCATTGCGTCGAAATGCTGCCAGGTAAGGGTGCCCAGATGGCCCGTACCGCCGGCGCCGGCGTCGTGCTGATGGCCCGCGAAGGCACCTACGCCCAGGTCCGCCTGCGCTCGGGTGAAGTTCGTCGCGTGCACATCGAGTGCCGCGCTACCGTTGGCGAAGTCGGCAATGCCGAGCACAGCCTGCGCAAGATCGGTAAGGCTGGTGCGATGCGCTGGCGCGGTGTTCGTCCTACCGTTCGCGGTGTGGTCATGAACCCGGTCGATCACCCGCACGGTGGTGGTGAAGGTAAAACCGCAGCTGGTCGTCATCCAGTGTCGCCTTGGGGCCAACAGACGAAGGGCAAGAAGACGCGTTCGAACAAGCGTACTTCGTCGATGATCGTTTCGCGCCGCGGCAAGAAATAAGGGATAACACATGACTCGTTCATTGAAAAAAGGGCCGTTCGTTGACGCCCACCTGGTGAAAAAAGTCGAAGCCGCGCAAGCGAACAAAGACAAAAAGCCGGTAAAAACCTGGTCGCGCCGCTCGACGATCACGCCTGACTTCATCGGTCTGACGATCGCTGTGCACAACGGCAAGCTGCACGTGCCTGTGTACGTGTCGGAGAACATGGTCGGCCACAAGCTCGGCGAATTCGCGCTGACCCGTACGTTCAAGGGCCACGCCGCTGACAAGAAGGCGAAAAAATAATGGAAACTAAAGCAATCCTCAAAGGCGTGCGCCTGTCGGAACAAAAGGGTCGCCTCGTTGCTGACCTGATCCGCGGCAAGAAAGTTGACGCAGCACTCAACATTCTGCAGTTCAGCCCGAAGAAGGGCGCGACCATCATCAAGAAGGTTCTCGAGTCGGCGATCGCCAACGCGGAACACAACGATGGCGCCGACATCGACGAGCTGAAAGTCGTGCAGATCTATGTTGAAAAGGGCCCGATCCTCAAGCGCTTTACGGCTCGCGCCAAAGGCCGCGGCGATCGCATTTCGAAACAATCCTGTCACATTTACGTGACTGTCGGTAACTAAGGGGTCATACGATGGGTCAGAAAATCCACCCAACCGGCTTCCGCCTGGCGGTCACCCGTAACTGGGCATCGCGTTGGTATGCTGGCAACGGCAACTTCGCCGACATGCTGAAGGAAGACCTGGAAGCTCGCGCTTTCCTGAAGAAGAAGCTGAAGAACGCTTCGGTCGGCCGCATTGTCATCGAGCGTCCTGCCAAGAACGCACGCTTCACCATCTACTCGTCGCGTCCTGGTGTCGTGATCGGTAAAAAAGGCGAAGACATCGAAGTGCTGAAGACCTCGCTGGCGAAGATCATGGGCGTGCCCGTGCACGTCAACATCGAAGAGATCCGCAAGCCTGAGATCGATTCGCAGCTGATCGCCGACTCGATTTCGCAGCAGCTGGAAAAGCGCATCATGTTCCGCCGCGCGATGAAGCGTGCGATGCAAAACGCCATGCGTCTGGGTGCCGTCGGCATCAAGATCATGTCGTCGGGCCGCCTGAACGGCATCGAAATCGCACGTACCGAATGGTACCGCGAAGGCCGTGTGCCTCTGCACACCCTGCGCGCCGATATCGACTACGGCACCAGCGAAGCATCGACCACCTACGGCATCATCGGCGTCAAGGTCTGGGTCTACAAGGGCGACCGTTCGGTCACCGGCGAAGCCCCAGTCATCGACACCCCGCCGGACGAGAAGAAGCCACGCGGTCCACGTCGTGACGATGGCAAGCCATCGCGCGGCCCACGTCCAGCCGGCGGCGCCCGTCCAGCCACTGCAGCGCCAACCGTGCGTGCTCGTCCAGCCGTCAAGCTGGCGACCCCAGCCGCCGCTGCGCCAGCTGAGAAAGCAGGAGAATAAGCATGCTGCAACCATCGCGCAGGAAGTATCGTAAAGAGCAGAAAGGCCGTAACACCGGCATTTCGCACACCCGCGGCACCGCGGTCTCGTTCGGTGAATTCGGTCTGAAGGCAGTTGCCCGCGGCCGTATCACTGCACGCCAGATCGAAGCGGCACGTCGCGCCATGACCCGTCACATCAAGCGTGGCGGCCGTATCTGGATCCGTATCTTCCCGGACAAGCCGATTTCGAACAAGCCGGCCGAAGTCCGTATGGGTAACGGTAAGGGTAACCCAGAGTACTACGTCGCTGAAATCCAGCCAGGCAAAGTCCTGTACGAGATGGACGGCGTCGCAGAAGAACTGGCACGCGAAGCGTTCCGCCTGGCCGCTGCCAAACTGCCACTGGCTACCACGTTCGTGGTTCGCCAGGTCGGCCAATAAAAGGAGTTGAATATGAAAGCATCGGAACTCCTCGGCAAGGACCAGGAAGCCCTGCAAAAGGAGCTGAATGAGCTGCTCAAGGCCCAGTTCGGCCTGCGCATGCAAATCGCTACCCAGCAGCTGGGTAACACTTCGCAGCTCAAGAAAGTACGTCGCGACATCGCACGTGTGAAGACCGTGATGAACCAGAAGGAAGCCAAATGAACGACACCACTAAAACGGCGCTGAAGCGTACGCTGGTCGGCAAAGTCGTGTCCGACAAAATGGACAAGACGGTGACCGTACTGATCGAGCGTCACGTGAAGCACCCGCTGTACGGCAAAATCATCGTGCGCTCGAACAAGTATCACGCGCACGACGAAACCAACCAGGTCAAGACCGGCGACACGGTCGAGATCACGGAAGGTCGCCCGATCTCGAAGACGAAAGCGTGGACGGTGACGCGCGTTGTGCAAGAAGCACAAGTCATCTAAGCACTGAAATTTGTCTTGCGTGGCCCGCTGGTATCTGGGATACTAGCGGGCTTCGTTCATGTGTTGCCGCAGTTTGTCCCCCCTCGGTAAAGCGGCCTGTGTAACGAGAGTTATTTGGAAAGTCCATCACCCAAACATGGGGCTCCAGCAGGGGCGTCATGGCGGGACCAAGACTGACCGCAGGCCTACGGTTCGCCGTGGGGTTTCTTCGGCTTAAGTTGGGAAAGAAAATACTATGATTCAAACCGAAAGCCGGCTCGAAGTGGCCGACAACACCGGTGCAAAAGAAGTTTTGTGCATCAAGGTGTTGGGCGGTTCCAAGCGCCGTTATGCGAGCATTGGCGACGTGATCAAGGTAACCGTCAAGGTTGCTGCGCCACGTGGTCGTGTCAAAAAAGGTGAAATTTACAACGCCGTGGTTGTGCGTACCGCCAAAGGTGTGCGCCGCCAGGATGGTTCCCTGGTCAAGTTCGATGGCAACGCCGCCGTCCTGCTGAACGCCAAGCTGGAGCCGATCGGTACCCGTATCTTCGGACCAGTGACCCGCGAACTGCGCACTGAGAAGTTCATGAAGATCGTGTCCCTGGCACCTGAAGTTCTGTAAGGATACGACATGGATAAGATTCGTAAAAACGACGAAGTCATCGTTCTGGCCGGTAAAGACAAGGGCAAGCGCGGTGTCGTTCAGAAGCGTGTAGACGCTGAACACGTCATCGTCGAGGGCGTCAACGTCGCTAAGAAAGCGACCAAGCCGAACCCGATGACCGGTGTTACTGGTGGTATCGTCGACAAGACTATGCCGATTCACGTGTCGAACGTCGCGCTGTTCAATGCTGCGACCGGCAAGGCAGATCGCGTTGGCTTCAAAGACCAGGACGGCAAAAAAGTCCGCGTCTTCAAGTCGAGCGGCGAAGTAGTGAAGGGGTAAGAATAAATGGCCCGTCTCCAAGATATTTACAAAGAAAAAATCGTTGCCGAGCTGACCGAGAAATTCGGTTACAAGTCGGTGATGGAAGTGCCGCGCCTGACCAAGATCACCCTGAACATGGGTCTGTCGGAAGCAGTCGCTGACAAGAAGATCATCGAGCACGCGACCGGCGACCTGACCAAGATCGCCGGCCAGAAGCCAGTCGTGACCAAGGCCCGTAAGGCAATCGCAGGTTTCAAGATCCGCGAAGGCTATCCGATCGGTACCATGGTGACCCTGCGCGGCGCCCGCATGTACGAATTCCTGGATCGCTTCATCACCGTGGCCCTGCCGCGCGTGCGTGACTTCCGTGGCGTGAACGGCAAGTCGTTTGACGGCCGTGGCAATTACAACATCGGCGTCAAAGAGCAGATCATCTTCCCGGAAATCGATTACGACAAGATCGACGCGCTGCGTGGCATGAACATCTCGATCACGACCACCGCTAAGACCGACGAAGAAGCCAAAGCGCTGCTCGCCGCCTTCAAATTCCCGTTCAGGAACTAAGAGCATGGCAAAACTTGCACTGATTAACCGCGAACAGAAGCGTGCAGACCTGGTGGAGAAATTCGCCGCAAAGCGTGCAGCTCTGAAAGCGATCATCAACGACCAGTCGAAGTCGGAAGAAGAGCAATACGAAGCACGCCTGAAACTGCAGGCACTGCCACGTAACTCGGCGCCGACCCGCCAGCGTAACCGCTGCGCCATCACCGGTCGTCCACGTGGCACTTTCCGTAAATTCGGTCTTGCCCGCACCAAAGTCCGTGAGTTCGCCATGAAAGGCGAAATCCCGGGTATGACCAAAGCCAGCTGGTAATAGGAGAATATGCAATGAGTATGAGCGATCCTATCGCCGATATGCTGACCCGCATTCGCAACGCACAAGTTGTCCAGAAAACCACGGTCGCAATGCCGTCGTCCAAAGTCAAGGTTGCCATTGCCAACGTCCTGAAGGACGAGGGTTACATTGAAGATTTCGCCGTGTCCACCGAAGGTGGCAAGTCGGAACTGAAAATCGGTTTGAAGTATTACACCGGCCGTCCGGTCATCGAGCGCATCGAGCGCGTCTCGCGTCCTGGCCTGCGCGTCTACAAGGGCAAGAACGAGATCCCGACCGTCATGAACGGCCTGGGCGTCGCTATCGTTTCGACCCCGCAAGGCGTCATGACCGACCGCAAGGCACGTGCTACCGGCGTCGGTGGCGAAGTGCTGTGCTACGTGGCTTAAGGAGTAGACATGTCTCGAGTAGCTAAGATGCCAATCGCCGTCCCGGCCGGTACCGATGTCGCGATCAACGCGTCGTCGATCACCGTCAAGGGCCCGCTGGGCACCCTGACCCAGGCCCTGAACGGCCAGGTCAAAGTAGAAAACAAAGACGGCGTGCTGAGCTTTGACGTGGTGGACGATTCCCGTGAATCGAACGCCATGTCGGGTACCCTGCGCGCCCTGGTCAACAACATGGTTACCGGCGTCACCAAGGGTTTCGAGCGCAAGCTGAACCTGGTGGGCGTGGGCTACAAGGCAGCAGTGCAGGGCAACGCCCTGAACCTGTCCCTGGGCTTCTCGCACCCGGTGCTGCACGCGATGCCGGAAGGCGTCACTGCAACCACCCCGACCCCGACCGAGATCCTGATCAAGGGTATCGATCGTCAAAAGGTCGGCCAGGTGGCTGCCGAAGTGCGTGCTTACCGCTCGCCTGAGCCTTACAAGGGCAAGGGTGTCCGTTATTCGGACGAAGTGGTGAAGCTTAAAGAAACCAAGAAGAAATAATCGGAGCTGACATGGACAAGAAACAATCGCGTCTGCGTCGCGGACGTCAAACCCGCATCAAGATTGCACAGCTGGGCGTGAACCGTTTGTCGGTTCACCGCACCAACCTGCATATCTATGCGAACCTGATCAGCCCGGACGCAAAGGTGCTGGTGTCGGCTTCGACGCTGGAAGCGGAAGTTCGCGCTGAACTGGCTGGCAAGACTGGCGTCGGCGGCAACGCTGCCGCAGCTGCCATCGTCGGCAAGCGCGTCGCTGAAAAAGCACTGAAAGCAGGAATCACCGAAGTAGCGTTCGACCGCTCGGGTTTCCGTTACCACGGCCGTGTGAAGGCGCTGGCGGAAGCCGCGCGTGAAGCCGGTCTGAAGTTCTAAGGAAGAATCGTCATGGCAAAAATGCAAGCGAAAATGGCAAGCGACAAGCCGGATGATGGCATGCGCGAGAAAATGATCGCGATCAACCGCGTGACCAAAGTGGTCAAGGGTGGTCGTATCATGGGTTTTGCAGCGCTGACCGTTGTCGGTGACGGCGATGGCCGCATCGGCATGGGCAAAGGCAAGTCGAAGGAAGTTCCAGTCGGCGTGCAAAAAGCGATGGAAGAAGCCCGCCGAAACCTGATCAAGGTGCCCCTCAAGAACGGTACCCTGCACCACACCGTCACCGGTCGTCACGGCGCCTCGCGCGTCATGATGTCGCCAGCCAAGCCTGGTACCGGCGTCATCGCTGGTGGCGCAATGCGCGCTATCTTCGAGGTGATGGGCGTGACCGACGTGGTCGCCAAGTCGACCGGTTCGTCGAACCCGTACAACCTGGTTCGCGCAACGCTCGACGGCCTGTCGAAAATGAGCACTGCTTCCGACATCGCTGCCAAGCGCGGCAAGTCGGTTGAAGACATCCTGGGTTAAGGGGAAGAAAATGGCAAACACTGTCAAAGTTCAGCTCGTCAAGGGCCTGATCGGTACCCGTCAGGATCACCGTGCCACCGTGCGCGGCCTGGGTCTGCGTCGTGTCAACTCGGTCTCCGAGCTGCAGGACACCCCATCCGTGCGTGGCATGATCAACAAAGTCGCGTACCTCGTTAAAGTAGTCTCGTAAGCCTTCGGGCTTACGTACGGAGAAATCAATGGAACTCAATACCATTCAACCAGCTGACGGCGCCAAGCACTACAAGCGCCGCGTCGGTCGCGGTATCGGCTCCGGCCTGGGCAAGACTGCCGGCCGTGGTCACAAGGGTCAGAAATCGCGTTCGGGCGGCTTCCACAAAGTCGGCTTCGAAGGCGGTCAGATGCCTCTGCAGCGTCGTCTGCCGAAGCGTGGCTTCAAGTCGCTGAACGCGACCTTCAAGGCGGAAGTTCGCCTGTCGGACCTGAACAACCTGGCTGTCGGCGATGTCGACATCATGGTGCTCAAGCAAGCAGGCATCCTGCCAGTGCTGGCGCGCGACGTGCGTGTCATCCTGTCGGGCGAGGTCACCAAGGCGGTGAACCTCAAGGGCCTGAAGGTCTCGGCCGGCGCGAAAGCGGCGATCGAAGCAGCTGGCGGTTCGGTCGCTTAATTGCGGCCCTGCCTGATCGGAGCAAAAATTGGCGACTAATTCACAACTTGGTAAAAGCGCTGCGTCCGGATTCCCCTGGGGCCGGCTGTGGTTTTTGCTTGGCGCGTTGGTCGTGTACCGCATCGGTGCTCACATCCCGGTCCCCGGGATTGACCCGGTGCAGCTGGCGGCACTGTTCAAGCAGAATGAAGGCGGCATCCTGGGCATGTTCAACATGTTCTCGGGCGGCGCCTTGTCCCGCTTTACCGTGTTCGCCCTCGGCATCATGCCTTACATTTCGGCTTCGATCATCATGCAGCTCGCATCGATCGTTTCGCCGCAACTCGAGGCGCTGAAGAAAGAGGGCGAAGCCGGCCGCCGCAAGATCACCCAGTACACCCGTTACTTCACGGTGGCGCTGGCTCTGTTCCAGGCGTTCGGTATCGCGGTCGCGCTCGAGTCGCAGCCTGGTCTTGTGCTCGATCCGGGCATGGGCTTCCGCTTCGTCACGGTGACGACTCTGCTGACCGGCACCATGTTCCTTATGTGGCTGGGCGAGCAGATCACCGAGCGTGGTCTTGGCAACGGTATTTCGATCATCATTTTTGCCGGTATCGCAGCAGGTCTGCCGTCGGCCCTCGGTGGCTTGTTCACCCTGGTCTCGAACGGTTCGATCAGCAGCTTCTCCGCGATCATTATCGTGGTCCTGGTAGCAGCGGTAACGTATGCCGTCGTGTTCGTGGAACGCGGGCAGCGCAAGATCCTGGTGAATTACGCAAAACGCCAAGTCGGCAACAAGGTGTACGGTGGCCAAACCAGCCACCTGCCCCTGAAGCTGAACATGGCCGGCGTGATCCCACCGATCTTCGCTTCCTCGATCATCCTGTTCCCGGCGACGATCGTCGACTGGTTCACGCGTGGCAAGGATTCCACGAGCCCGTTCATCGGGTTCCTGAAAGACCTCGCTGCGTCGATGGGTCCAGGCGAGCCGATCCACGCGTTGCTGTATGCGGTGGCGATTGTGTTTTTCTGCTTCTTCTATACGGCGCTGGTATTTAACAGCAAGGAAACGGCGGACAACTTGAAGAAGAGCGGCGCGTTTGTCCCAGGCATTCGTCCTGGCGACCAGACCGCACGCTACATCGACAAGATCCTGATGCGCCTGACCCTGGCCGGTGCGGTTTACATCACCCTGGTGTGTTTGGTGCCGGAATTCATGACCTCGCAGTGGAAAGTTCCTTTCTACTTCGGTGGCACGTCCCTCCTGATTGTGGTGGTGGTGACGATGGACTTCATGGCACAAGTACAGAATTACGTTATGTCGCAACAGTACGAATCATTGTTGCGGAAGGCGAACTTCAAGGGCGGTATTCCGTCGCGTTAAGCGGGAAGGCATAGAGCGAATGGCAAAAGACGACGTCATCCAAATGCAAGGGGAGATTCTCGAGAATCTCCCGAACGCAACATTTCGCGTGAAGCTGGAAAATGGGCACGTGGTTTTGGGGCATATCTCGGGTAAAATGCGGATGAATTACATCCGTATTCTCCCGGGCGACAAGGTGACGGTGGAGTTGACCCCGTACGACCTGTCCCGGGCCCGCATTGTGTTCCGCACCAAGTAAAAATCATTAAGTAAAACGAACCGAAGAGAGTGCAAAATGAAAGTTAACGCTTCAGTCAAGCGGATCTGCCGCAACTGCAAGATCATCAAGCGCAAGGGCGTGGTCCGTGTGATCTGCGTCGAGCCGCGTCACAAGCAGCGTCAAGGTTAAGAGGAATAACGAATGGCACGTATTGCAGGGGTTAACATCCCAAATCATCAGCACACTGTTATCGGCCTGACGGCGATCTACGGTGTTGGCCGTCCACGCTCGCAGAAGATCTGCGACGCGACCGGTATCGCGACCAACAAGAAGGTCAAGGACCTCGACGATAACGAACTCGAGAAGCTGCGTGACGAAGTCGCGAAGTTTGTCGTGGAAGGCGATCTGCGCCGCGAACTGTCCATGAACATCAAGCGTCTGATGGATCTGGGCTGCTACCGCGGCATGCGTCACCGTAAGGGTCTGCCAGTGCGCGGTCAGCGTACCCGCACCAATGCTCGTACCCGCAAGGGCCCGCGCAAGGCCGCTCAATCGCTCAAGAAATAATCTAGGAACCGACCATGGCCAAGCAACAGAGCAGCGCAGCAGCAGCCCGCGTGCGCAAGAAAGTCAAGAAGAACGTCGCCGAGGGCATCGCCCACGTGCACGCTTCGTTCAACAACACCATCATCACCATCACCGATCGCCAGGGCAATGCCCTGTCGTGGGCAACCTCCGGCGGCGCCGGCTTCAAGGGTTCGCGCAAGTCGACCCCGTTCGCAGCTCAGGTTGCTGCCGAAGCTGCTGGCAAGGTCGCTCAGGAATCGGGCGTGAAGAACCTGGAAGTGCGCATCAAGGGCCCAGGCCCAGGCCGTGAATCGGCTGTGCGTGCACTGAACAACCTGGGCATCAAGATCACCGAGATCCAGGACGTCACTCCAGTTCCACACAACGGCTGCCGTCCTCCAAAGCGTCGTCGTATCTAATCAGATGCGATAACGCGCGCGTCCGGCGGTCTTCGGACTGCCGGTCGTGGCGAAAAGCCTACAACGGGGCCTTGCGCCCCGTTGTGTATTACGAGATTAGCCGGTGCAGAGCCCAGAAATGGGTTATACTGCCCGGCTCTTGTCGCCTGCCGCATTCTGCTGGCAGGTGTTTGTAAGCCACGTCCGCTCAACATTGGGTCGGACTAGCGCCTGGATGCGACAGCATCGCTGGGGCGTGATTAAATTTAAAAGGTAACTAACGTGGCACGTTATATCGGACCAAAAGCAAAACTGTCGCGCCGTGAAGGCACTGACCTGTTCCTCAAGAGCGCACGCCGCTCGCTCGACTCGAAGTGCAAACTGGACATCAAGCCAGGCCAGCACGGCGTCAAGTCGGGTGCCCGCACCTCGGACTACGGCAACCAGCTGCGTGAAAAGCAGAAGGTCAAGCGCATGTACGGCATCCTGGAACGCCAGTTCCGCCGCTACTTCGCCGACGCATCGCGTAAAAAAGGCAACACCGGCGAAACCCTGCTGAAGCTGCTGGAAGCGCGTCTCGACAACGTCGCTTACCGCATGGGCTTCGGCTCGACCCGCGCCGAAGCACGCCAGCTGGTGAGCCACAAGGCGTTCACCGTCAACGGCAACGTCGTGAACATCGCTTCGTACCAGGTCAAGACCGGCGACGTGATCGCTGTGCGCGAAAAGGCCAAGAAGCAGGTTCGTATCGCTGAAGCCCTGTCGCTGGCAGAGCAGGTCGGCATGCCGAGCTGGGTCTCGGTCGACAGCAAGAAGATGGAAGGCACCTTCCGTTCGTTCCCAGAACGCAACGAAATCGCTGCCGACGTCAACGAAGCGCTGATCGTCGAACTTTACTCGCGTTAATTGACTGCGACAGAGACGGCGTTAGCCGGCTCCGTGGCAGTCATCCCGGCGCAGGCCGGGGCCCAAGTCTGGTGGCATCGCTACCAACTTGGGTTCCGGCCTGCGCCGGAACGACGTGGCGGTGTGCGGCTGCAGCGACCTCAAGGTCGGCGCCGCATCAGGATCGGATTCTCACCGCTCCCCGTCGTTCACCACATTCGCCTCACCGCCTGCTCGTCGAGCAGGCGCTTTATTTATTAATGCCATCAGCCTTATCGGTGTAACGAACCGAGGGTATTGAAAAGGACATTTCATGCAAAACAGTCTGTTGAAGCCACGTATCATCGACGTCGAAGCACTCGGCGCCGGCCACGCTAAAGTCGTGATGGAGCCGTTCGAGCGTGGCTATGGCCACACCCTGGGTAACGCGCTGCGCCGCGTCCTGCTGTCGTCGATGACCGGCTATGCACCGACCGAAGTCACCATCGCCGGCGTCGTGCACGAGTACTCGTCGCTGGACGGCGTGCAGGAAGACGTCGTCGACCTGCTGCTGAACCTGAAGGGTGTCGTCTTCAAGGTCCACAACCGTGACTCCGTGACGCTGACCCTGAAGAAGGAAGGCGAAGGCGCCGTCCTGGCTTCGGACATCGACCTGCCGCATGACGTGGAACTGATCAACCCGGATCACGTGATCGCTCACCTGACCGCCGGTGGCAAGCTGGACATGCAGATCAAGGTCGAGAAGGGCCGTGGCTACGTTCCTGGTAACGTGCGTCGCCTGTCGGAAGACACCAACAAGACCATCGGCCGCATCATCCTGGACGCATCGTTCTCGCCAGTGCGCCGCGTGTCGTACGCAGTGGAATCGGCACGTGTCGAACAGCGTACCGACCTGGACAAGCTGATCATCAACATCGAGACCAACGGCGTCATCACCCCGGAAGAAGCGATCCGCCAGTCGGCACGCGTCCTGGTGGACCAGCTGAACGTGTTCGCCGCCCTGGAAGGCACCGAAGCCGCCGCCGAAGCGCCATCGCGCGCTCCGCTGGTCGATCCGATCCTGCTGCGTCCAGTCGACGACCTCGAGCTGACCGTGCGTTCGGCAAACTGCCTGAAAGCAGAAAACATCTACTACATCGGCGACCTGATCCAGCGTTCGGAAAACGAACTGCTCAAGACGCCGAACCTGGGTCGCAAGTCGCTCAACGAAATCAAGGAAGTCCTGGCTTCCCGCGGCCTGACCCTGGGTATGAAACTCGAGAACTGGCCACCAGCTGGTTTGGAAAAATAAGACTTCACCCGAAAGTACACACCTACTTTCGGGTGGAATCGGCCAAAAAGGACTGGCGAAGCCAGATCCTTCTTGGATGAAAAAACAGAAGTAATTGCAGTACCTGCCCGGACAATGTCTGTCCGGGCAGTTTTAAACCCTTATGAACCGGTCCGCGGTCATGCGCAAGCATGAACGATCGAAGAACTGGAATATAAACACTCGAAAGGAACTACCATGCGTCACCGTCACGGCCTTCGCAAGCTGAACCGTACTTCGTCCCACCGCCTGGCAATGCTGCGCAACATGACCGTCTCCCTGCTGCGTCATGAAGCCATCAAGACCACCGTGCCAAAAGCTAAGGAACTGCGCCGCGTCATCGAGCCGATCCTGACCCTGGGCAAGACCGACACCCTGGCAAACAAGCGCCTGGCCTTCGCTCGCCTGCGCGACCGCGAAATGGTCCTGAAGCTGTTCGCTGAACTGGGCCCACGTTACGCCAACCGTAACGGCGGCTACCTGCGCATCCTGAAGATGGGTTTCCGCGTGGGCGACAACGCGCCAATGGCGTATGTCGAACTGCTGGACCGTCCAGAAGTCACCTCGGCTGAAGACGCACCAACCGCCGAGTAATCGCTTTGTGCGACGACTAGAAGAACCAGGCCTCGCGCCTGGTTTTTTTTCGTCCTTCGCTTTTGGCCCCGTCATACACGCAAGGCCAGCCCGGTGTACCATGCCGGTGCGCTGTAACAACTCATCCGACACCATGCCTGAATCGCCTCGTTTCTCCCCCCGCAGCCTGCTGCACGCCTGCCTGCTGCTGTTCGCCGCACTGTTCATGCTCGGCTCCAGCGGCGTGCGCGCCGCCGACGATTTCCTCGACCCCGCCATCGCCTTCCGTTTCGACGCGCGCATGGCAGACGCGAAGACGGTCGAGGTGCGCTACCAGATCGCCGAGGGCTATTACATGTACCGCGAGCGCTTCGCCTTCCGCGCGATTGGCGCGACGCTGGGCACGCCCGAGATCCCGCCGGGGAAGGTGAAGTACGACGAGACCTTCCAGAAAGACGTCGAAACCTACAAGAACACGCTGGTCATCCGCATCCCGGTCGAGGGCAGCGGCCCCTTCACCTTGACGGCGACCAGCCAGGGCTGTGCCGATGCCGGCCTGTGCTATCCGCCGCAGGAGCATGCGGCCCAACTGGCCGCCGCCGGCGGCGCGCCTGCCCAACCTTCACTGCCGATCGGCGCGAATGCGCCACCGGCTACCGGCTCGCCCTTGTCGTCCCAGCCTGCCATGGACGCCGCGCCCGCGGCGCCTGTTGCCGCGCCGGCAGCGACGCCGGCCGCCGCGCAATCCCCATCGGAGCTGTCCAGCATCGCCGCGGTGCTCGGCGGCGGCAGCCTGCTGGCTATCGTCCCGGCCTTCATCCTGCTCGGCCTGGGCCTGGCCTTCACGCCCTGCGTGCTGCCGATGGTGCCGATCCTGTCCTCGATCATCGTGGGGGAGGGCAAGGACGTGCCCCGCTCGCGCGGCTTCATCCTGTCGGCGACCTATTCGCTGGGCATGGCCATCGTCTACACGGCGCTGGGCGTGGCGGCCGGGCTGGCCGGCGAGGGCCTGGCTGCGGCGTTGCAGAACCCGTGGGTGCTGGGCGCGTTTGCCTTGCTCATCGTGGCGATGTCGCTGTCGATGTTCGGTTTCTACGAGCTGCAGCTGCCGACCGCGCTGCAAAGCCGCCTGGCCTCGGCCTCCGGCCGCCAGTCCGGCGGCAAGCTGGCTGGCGTGTTCGCCATGGGCGCGATCTCGGCGCTGATCGTCGGCCCGTGCGTGGCGGCCCCGTTGGCCGGCGCCCTGGTGTACATCAGCCAGACGCGCGACGTGTTCATCGGCGGCGCGGCCCTGTTCGCGATGGCGGTCGGGATGAGCATCCCGCTGCTGCTGGTGGGCGTCTCGGCCGGGTCGCTGCTGCCGCGCGCCGGCGCCTGGATGGAATCGGTCAAGCGCCTGTTCGGCGTGCTGATGCTGGCCATGGCCTTGTGGCTGGTTTCGCCGGTACTGCCGCCCGTGGTGCAAATGCTGGGCTGGGCCGCGCTGCTGCTCGGTTATGGCTTCTACCTGCTGCGCAAACACCGTTATTGGGTCTCGATGGCGGCCGGCGCCGTGTTCGCGCTATTGGGGGCGATGCAGGTGGTGGGCGTAGCCAGCGGCGGGCGCGACGCACTGGCCCCCTTGGCGCACCTGAATGGCGGCGCGCACCAGGAACTGGTGTTCAAGCGCGTCAAGACCGTGGCGCAACTGGAAGCAGCCTTGGCCGCCACCGGCGGCAAGACCGCCATGCTCGATTTCTATGCCGACTGGTGCGTGTCCTGCAAGGAGATGGAAAAGCTGACCTTTGTCGATCCGGCGGTGCAGGCCAGGCTGGCCAATACGGTGCTGCTGCAGGTGGACGTGACGGCCAACGATGCGGACGACAAGGCGATGCTCAAGCGCTTCGGCCTGTTCGGGCCGCCCGGCATCATCCTGTTCGACGGCTCGGGCAAGGAGATTCCGGATAGCCGGGTCATCGGTTACCAGGATGCGAAGAAGTTCCTCGCGTCCCTGGCCAAGCTGCCGTGAGCTGACGAGCTGCCAAAGAAAAAGACGCCCGAGGGCGTCTTTTTTTACATCGATGGATCGGCTCAGCCGCGCATCATGCCGTGGCCGCCATGATGGCGCCCACCGCGGCGACCCTGCTTCTGCTCGTCGAACACCTTGCGCTGTTCCGGCGTGAGCGCTGCATACAGGCTGTTCAGGGCCGACAGGCGCGCTTCCATGCGGGCGATGCGCTGCTTCTGCATGGCGATGCGGCGTTCCATGCGCTGCGGCGCGGTGAGGGCGGCGCGCTGCTCGCGGGTCAAGCGCTGCTGCGCACGCTCGCCTTGCGGCGGCGTCATGCTGGCCACAAAGGCCTGCCACACCGGCTGCTGGGCCGGGCTCAGCTTCAGGGCTTCCTGCAGCCTGGCCTGGCGGGCCGCGCGCTGCTCGAGACGCTTGGCCTTGAACTCGGCCATTTTCGCCTGGCGCTGTTCCGGCGTCAGGTTGCGGAACTCGGCGCGCTGGGCCTGGCGTTCTTCCTTGGTCATAGCGTGGCCGTGGCGGCCGTCCTGCGGCGCCTGGGTCTGGGCCTGCACGCCGATCGAGGCGCCGGCGATACCGAGTGCTGCCAGCACGATCACGATGTTCTTGCCGATGGTCTTCATGTTGTTTCCTTGTGTGAGAGTCTGTCAGGTGTGCATCCGGCATCCGGACTGCTCGCTGCACGGTTCCCATGATGGACGGCATGTGTAACCGTGGGATTTCCCCTGTCCGGTTCTTTGTATCAATATGTTTCGGCGCTATCGGCATATACAAGCCGATACAAAACGGCTGTCCATCCTTGCCTTGAATCGGGATAATTGCGGTTATGGATAATCCTTCAACGATCTTGATCGTCGACGACGACCGCGACATCCGCACCCTGCTGGCCGACTACCTCGAGTCGAACGGCTATCGCACCCTGGCTGCCGCCGACGGCACCGGCATGTGGAAGTCGCTCGACGAGGCGCGCCCCGACCTGATCGTGCTCGACCTGAACATGCCGGGCGACGACGGGCTGACCCTGTGCCGCAAGCTGCGCGCCACCTCCAGCCTGCCCGTGATCATGCTCACCGCCCGCAACGAGCCGCTGGACCGCATCCTGGGCCTGGAGATGGGCGCCGACGACTACCTGCCCAAGCCTTTCGAGCCGCGCGAACTGCTGGCGCGCATCCGCAGCGTGCTGCGCCGCTCGCATGCGATGCCCTCGAACGCCCCGTCCGAGAACGTGCAGCAGATGCGCTTCTCGGGCTGGACCCTGGACCTGACCGCGCGCCACCTGCTCAACCCGCAGGGCATGGTGATCATGCTCTCGGGCGCCGAGTTCCGTTTGCTGCGCGTGTTCCTGGAACACCCGAACCGCGTGCTCAACCGCGACCAGCTGCTCAACCTCACCCAGGGCCGCGACGCCGACCCGTTCGACCGCTCGATCGACATCCAGATCAGCCGCCTGCGCCAGAAGCTGGGCGAGGACGCGCGCATGCCGCAGATTATCAAGACCGTGCGCAACGGCGGCTATGTGCTGGCCGGCCAGGTCACGGTGGAGCCGCCGGCGTGAAAGCCTTCTTCGGTTCGATGACCGGCCGCGTATTCGTCACGCTGCTGCTCGGCATCCTGATGTCGGCCACGCTGACCCAGCTGGTGGCCGACCTCGAGCGCCAGCGCGTCATCGAGCAGCAACGCGACCAGCACCTGCTGGAGCGCGCCGAACAGCTGGTGATGGCGACCGAGATCGTGCCGACGTCGGCGCGCTCGGTCTACCTGTCGGTGGCCAACCGTCCCGGCCTGCGCCTGGAAGTGGCCGAGCCCCAGCCGAAGACCGAGCCGCCGAGCTGGTTCGCGCGCTCGCTGGCGGCGCGCCTGGGCGAGGGCTACCGCATCACCTCGACCGGCCTGCGTCCGGCTTCGTGCGACATGCCGCACCAGCAAACCGTGCTGTACGGCCTGATCCGCACCCAGTGGAAGGGCGCCTGCGAAGCCCTGAACGTGCGCCTGCGCGACGGCGAAGAGCTGCGCCTGTCGGTGCTGCCGCCACGCTCGGCCTTCACGGGCCCGGAAACCGATTACCGCACCGTCATCAGCCTGTTTTTGGTCAGCATCGGCGCGCTGGCCTATCTGGTCGCGCGCATGACCACGCGTCCGCTCAAGGTGCTGGCGCGCGCCGCGCAAGACCTGGGGCAGGACATTAACCGCGCCCCGCTCGCGCTCACCGGCGCCAGCGAAATCCGCCAGGCCAGCGCCGCCTTCAATGCGATGCAGGCGCGCATCCGCCAGTACATCTTCCAGCGCACCCAGATGCTGGCGGCAATCACGCACGACCTGCAGACGCCGCTGACCCGCATGCGCCTGCGCCTGGAAAAGGTGCCGGACGTGGAACTGCAGCAGCGCCTGGTCGGCGACCTGTCGGCGATGCAGGAAATGGTGCGCGAAGGCCTGGTGCTGGCGCGCAGCATGGACACCACCGAGAACATGCACATGCTCGACCTGGACTCGCTGCTGGAAGCCGTGTGCGCCGACGCGGTCGACGCCGGCCAGCAGGTCGAGCTGAAGGGCCAGGCCGGGATCGCCATGCTGGGCCGGCCGATGGACCTGCGCCGCTGCCTGGGCAACCTGATCGACAACGCCGTGAAGTACGGCCGCAACGCGCGCGTCTGCGTCGAGCGCATGAACGGCGCGGCGCGCGTGCGCATCCGCGACAGCGGCCCGGGCATCCCGGCCGCCGAGATGGGCCGCGTGTTCGATCCGTTCTACCGCGTCGAGACCTCGCGTTCGCGCGAGTCGGGCGGCACCGGCCTGGGCCTGACGATCGCGCGCAACATCGCCGAGCAGCATGGCGGCAGCATCGCGCTGGCCAACCACCCGGAAGGCGGGCTGGAAGTCACGCTGGTGCTGCCCGAGTACTACCCCAACAAGTAGCGAAGCAGCATGAACCGGCTTTGCAGGGGAAAGCTGGTTGTAAAGACTTGCAAAGCCATGGCGCTTAAACAAGCCTGACATATGGGTATGCGAGAATGCAGCGCCGCCTTGCAAGCGCGCTGCATCCGCGCACCGGACCACACATCAAAGAAGCCGCAGGCACTGGCGGCAAGGGACGAACATGAACAAGAAAAATATCGGCATCACCGCGACCGTCGTGGCCCTGGCTGTTGCCGGCGCCTGGATCATGAACAAGGACGACGGCGCCCAGGCCGAAGGCGGCAAGGGACCGGGCGGCAAGGGCGGCCAGCCGCCGACCACCGTCAACGTGGTGGCGCCGCAGCGCCAGGACGTCGGCGTCGAGCTTTCCGCCAACGGCACCGTCACGCCGGTGCGCACGGTCGACCTGCATCCGCAGACCACCGCCACCATCCGCCAGGTGCATATCCGCGAAGGCCAGTTCGTCAAGGAAGGGCAGGTGATGTTCTCGCTGGACGACCGCGCCGACCGCGCCAACGTGGCGCGCGCCGAGGCGCAGGTGGCGCAGAACCGCGCGACCCTGGCCGACCTCGAGCGCCAGTACAAGCGCAGCCAGGACCTGGCCGCCCAGAACTTCATCGCCAAGAGCGCCGTCGATACGCTCAAGAGCCAGGTCGAGTCCGCACGTGCCGCCATGCAGAGCAATGCCGCAGCCGTGCGCGCCAGCCAGGTCAGCGCCAGCTACACCACCATCCGCGCGCCGATGTCGGGCCGGGTCGGCGCGATCGACGTCCATCCGGGCGCGCTGGTGCAGCCGACCACCTCGCTCACTACCGTCACCCAGCTCGACCCGATCGACGTCTCGTTCAACCTGCCGGAATCGGCGCTCGGTTCGGTGCTGGCCGCGCAGCGCGCCGGCAAGGTCGACGTGCAGGCCAGCACCGGGGGCGACGCCAGGCCCGTCATCGGCGAGCTCAGGTTCGTGGACAACGCGGTGGATCCGGCTGCCGGCACCATCCGCGTCAAGGCCCAGTTCCCGAACGCCCAGCAGAACCTGTGGCCGGGCCAGTACGTCACCACCCGCGTCACCGTCCAGACCATCCGCGACGCCGTGGTGATCCCGCAGAACGCCATCATCACGGGCACCTCCGGCACCTTCGTCTACGTGGTGGGCGAGGGCAACGAAGCGCGCCAGGTCAAGGTGGCGCGCCTGCACGGTTTTGGCGAGTATGCTGCCGTGACCGGCCTGGCCGGCACCGAGAAGGTCATCACGGAAGGCAAGCAGAACCTGCGTCCGGGCGGCAAGGTCCGCCAGGCCGGCGCGCCCGCCGGCGCCAGGCCCGGCGCTGGTCCGGCCGCCGGCGCACCGGCCACCGCCGCCACAACGAAGGGTGACAAGGCATGAACCTGTCCGAACTGTGTATCCGCCGTCCGGTGATGGTGGTGCTGATGTCGCTGGCCATGATCCTGGTCGGCGTGCTGGCCTACATGCACATCCCGGTCGCCGCGCTGCCGAGCTATAACACGCCGGTCATCAACGTCAACGCCAACCTCGCCGGCGCCAGCCCCGAGAACATGGCCTCGTCGGTCGCGCTGCCGCTGGAAAAGCAGTTCGCGACGATCGCCGGCATCAAGCTGATCAGCTCGACGAGCACCCAGGGCAATACCTCGCTGACGCTCGAGTTCGACGAATCGATCGACGTCAACCAGGCCGCCGTCGACGTCCAGGCCGCACTGCTGCAGGCCCAGCGCCAGCTGCCGCAGGAGATGACCGACCTGCCGTCCTACCGCAAGATCAACCCGGCCGACGCGCCGGTGCTGTTCATGCACATGACCTCGCCGTCGATGGACCTGTCCGAGCTGAACGACTACGCGGAAAACCTGGTCTCGCCAGCGATCTCGACCTTGCCGGGCATCGCCCAGGTGACGGTCAACGGCGGCAAGCGCTTCGCGGTGCGGGTGCGCGCCCGGCACGACCTGATGAGCGCGCGCGACATCTCGATGTCCGAACTGGCCACCGCGCTGCGCTCGGCCAATTCGATCACCCCGCTGGGCATCCTGGACGGACCCAGCCAGAGCCTGACCATCCAGGGCGGCGGCCAGCTGATGCGCGCCGCCGACTTCGCCGGCCTGATCGTCGCCACCCGCGACGGCCTGCCGGTGCGCCTGCGCGACATCGCCCAGGTCGAGGACAGCTACCAGTCGGTCAAGGCCATGGGCAGCCTGAATGGCGAGCGCTCGATCGTGCTGATGGTCCAGCGCCAGCCCAATGCCAATACCGTGCAGGTGGTCGACTCGGTGCGCGCGCTGATGCCGCGTTTCGAAGAGCAGCTGCCGCAGTCGATCAAGATCCATCTGGTCAACGACCGTTCCGATTCGATCCGCGAAGCGATCCACGACGTCAATCTCACGCTGGCCGGCACCGTGGTGCTGGTGATCCTGGTGATCTTCCTGTTCCTGCACCGCCTGACCGCCACCTTCATCCCGGCCGTCACCGTGCCGATTTCGCTGCTGGGTGCGCTCTCGCTGCTGTACGCCCTGGGCTACAGTTTGGATAACATCTCGCTGCTCGGCATCACGCTGGCCGTGGGCCTGGTGGTGGACGACGCCATCGTGGTGCTGGAAAACATCGTGCGCCACATGGAAATGGGCAAGAAGCCGATGCAGGCGGCGCTGGTCGGCTCGCGCGAGATGGGCTTTACCATCATTTCGATCTCGATCTCGCTGGTGGCCGTGTTCATCCCGATCTTCTTCATGCCGGGCGTGATCGGCCTGCTGTTCCGCGAATTCGCGGTGATCGTCGGCCTGGCCGTGCTGGTCTCGGCCGTGGTCTCGCTGACCCTGGTGCCGATGCTGTGCTCGCGCCTGATCAAGCACGGCGGCCATGTCGACCCGAAGGACATGTCCTGGGTCGGCCGCCGCTTCGAGGCCATGTTCACCAATGTCCGCGACGGCTACGGCCGCACCCTCGACATGGCGCTGCGCCACCGTTTCCTGGTGCTGATGCTGGCGCTGGGCACCTTCGTGCTGACCGCCGTGCTCTACGTCACCATGCCGAAAGGCTTCTTCCCTGAAGAAGACATCGGTCAGATCCGCGTGACCGTCGAAGCCTCGGAAGACACCTCTTCGCTGGCGCTGCAGAAGATCCAGGCGCAGGTGGTGGACATCGTGCGCGCCAACCCGCACGTCAAGGACGTGACCTCGTTCACGGGCGGCGGCAACAACGGCCGCATGTTCCTGGTGCTGAAACCGCGCAGCGAGCGTCCGCCGATGCCGGAAGTGGTCGATGCGATGCGCAAGGCCACGCGCCAGGTCGCCGGCGCGCAGGTCTTCCTGTCGCCGGTGCAGAACCTGCAGCTGGGCGGGCGCCAGTCCAAGAGCCGCTACCAGTACACGCTGCAGAGCGTGTCGGGCGGCGAGATCGGCGGCTGGTCCGAGCAGTTCCTCGAGCGCATGCGCGCCGACCAGCGTTTCCGCGACGTCACCAGCGACTCGCAGAACAAGGCGCTGCAGGCCACCATCGACATCGACCGCGACAAGGCCGCGCTGCTGGGCGTGGAAATGGCCGATATCCGCACGGTGCTGTACGCCTTGTTCGGCGAGCGCCAGGTCTCGACCATCTACTCGACCGCGGCCAGCTACTACGTGATCCTGGAAGCGGCCGAGGTCGACCGCTACTACGACGAAGCGCTGTCGCGGGTCTCGGTGCGCAGCAAGACCGGCGAGCTGGTCAAGCTGTCGAGCTTTGCCACCGTCAAGCGCACGGTCGGCCCGCTGGCAGTGAACCACCAGGGCCAGCTGCAGGCGATCACGCTCTCGTTCAACCTCGCTCCGGACGTGCCGCTGGGCGACGCCACCGCCGCCATCGAGCAGATGGGGCGCGACATGAAGCTGCCGGCCTCAGTCATCACCAACTACGGCGGCGACGCCGCGGTGTTCAAGGACACCCAGTCGAGCCAGCTGATCCTGATCATCGCCGCCATCGGCGTGATCTACGTGCTGCTGGGCGTGCTCTACGAGAGCTACATCCACCCGCTGACCATCCTGGCCGGCCTGCCGTCTGCGGCGGTGGGCGCGCTGCTGACGCTGTGGATCTTCGACATGGACCTGACCCTGATCGCCATGATCGGCATCCTGATGCTGATCGGTATCGTGAAGAAGAACGCGATCATGATGATCGACTTCGCCCTCGACGCCCAGCGCAACGGGGGCATGAGCCCGCAGGATGCGATCCGCGAGGCCTGCATCCTGCGCTTCCGCCCGATCCTGATGACCACGCTCGCGGCCATGATGGGCGCGCTGCCGATTGCGCTGGGCATCGGCGCCGGCGCCGAGCTGCGCCAGCCGCTCGGCCTGGCGGTGGTGGGTGGCCTGATCTTCTCGCAGGTCATCACCCTGTACATCACTCCGGTGATCTACTTGTACCTCGACAAGTACAGCGGTACCGGCCCGATGACGGACAAGCAACTGACCAAGCTGGAAGCGGCGCACGACGCGGTGCCGGACCCGGCCCACGGCCCTGCGCACAAGCCGGCACACTGAGGCGAAACTTAAACACGACCGGCAGGGCGGTTTCCCCTGCCGGTTCGGGCCTTATTGAAACATCTTGTAACATCCGTCCATCCCTGCGCCGGGTAAGCTGTACAGGCGCCGAGGGTGCAACAGATGCGCCACTGCCGCAAAACGGTTAGACTGCGGCTCTTGTGTTGCCCTCATTTTGTCTCGAAACAGACGCCGTCCCAGGAAACCGTTCGACCTTGCGTGACCATTCCCACATCTACGACGAGCACAGCGACGTGTGCGCCCACTGCGGCCAGACGCTGCCCGGGCGCACCGTGCTCACGTACGGCCGCCAGGGTCCGAACCGTCCGGCGCTGGCGGCGGCGATCCTGCTGCACCTGCTGCTGGTGGCGGTGTGGCTGTTCCAGCCCGAACAGGACGAGAAGCAGGCCAAGCCGGCGTCCGGCAACGAGGGCGAGGTCGTCTATGTCGCTCCCTTGAAGCAGCCGGCCAAGCCGGCGCCGCGCGAGCAGGCGCCGAAGATCGTGCCGAAGCTCAAGCCGGCCCCCAAGCCGCGCCAGGAGCGCATCGAGATCGCCCGCCTGCCCGACACCATCACCACCCCGCCCGAGGAACCCGTCGAGCAGCCCAAGCCGCAACCGAAGTTCGACGCCGAGCAGCCGGTGGACATGCAGGCCTTCATGGAAGCGCGCCGCCGCCAGCGCGGCGCTCCGACCGGCAGCGACCAGCCGGCCGAGGAAAGCGAAGCCGCACGCGGCACCCGCAACGCGCTGGCCAATATCGCCGCCATCAACGGCCGCGGCCGCGAAGACCGCAATGAGAGCGGCGGCGTGTTCTCGGTCACGAACAAGACCTTCCACAGCATGGACCTGAAGTTCCGCGGCTGGAACCCCAATTTCAAGCGGCGCTGGCTGACGCAAGTGACGGTGGAGCAGGGCAGCGAGCCGGACATCGAGGTGGCCGTGGTCAAGAAGATGATCGAACTGATCCGCAAGGAAAAGACCGGCGACTTCGAATGGGATTCGCACCGGCTGGGACGCATCGTCAAGCTCAGCGCACGGCCGCAGGATACGGACCAGCTGATGACCTTCCTGTTCAAGGAAATGTTCCCGGAATATAAGCCGCCGCAGCAGTGGCGCTAGCATCCCGCCTGGTGGCGTATCCCGGTGTGATTATCTGAAAGTTTTTTGGCAAATCCAGTCGATATACTGCTTCCGCCCGTTTGATTGGCTGAAGCACCAGCGAAGATCCTCTGCCAGCGGCTGTTCCTGGCCGTCGGACCGAGCGCTGGCCTATAACGTTCTGGATATCCCATGTTTGTCTATCTTCATCACTCACCCAGTCCCAGCGTCGATCGCAAGCTGCTGATCAACGGACAGGACATCAGTTTTTTTATCAGCTCGATCAGGAATTTCGCCGACTTCCGGACCAATGCGGCTGGCGACGAATGGTCGCTCGAGTTTTTCAAGGACTCCGGGTTTCCGGTATCGATGGGGGTATCGCTTCGCACGGCGCAGGCACCGCCATCGTTTTGCTCGAGCCGGGCAGCCTGGTTCGACAACAAGGGCAATTCGGGAAATGATGCTGCCATGGTGCCTGCTGCGTCGCAGTTCATCCGCAATTCGAACACCTTGTCGCCCGCCCAGCTGATGCCGTTGACAAGCAATCGTTCCTTGTTGATGGACCGGGACGCCTGTGCCTATTTTTCGAACGACCACGATCAGTTTCTGCGCATCGTCATCTGCCTCGCGCTTGCCAATGCCTATTCACAGGTCATGAGCAAGTGTATCAGGGAGCTGACCGAGCACCTGCGTGCGAGCGACAACGAGCGTACGCTGGCTTTGTACGAACGTATCCTGAAATTCAACGCGGGCGATTATTTTTCCTTGCCTGTGCAGCTGAGTCGGCATGAACTGTCCGCCGCATGGGAGCGCATTTCCGGGCATTTCCGTCTCGACCATCTCAACCGGGAACTGACTGAGCAGCTGTCCCAGGTCGCCGTATTGCTGCGCAACCAGATGGATAAGGATCAGGCCGAGCGCGATAAAGAACGTCTGGCGGAAGAACAAAAAATGGAAGCGCGCCAGCAGCAACAGCAGCACCGGCTGTCGCAGCGCGTGACCCGATATGGCCTGATCATTGCGGTGCTGTCGCTGCTGCAGCTCATCCAGCTGACCCCGCAGCACTTCAAGGACGCCTATCGTAACTGGGGGCCGACGCCGGCAGTCGCGGAAGGAGAAGCTGCCTCCCGCTAAGAGGAGGTTTGAAATCTGGCCGGCGCGGGAATGCGCCGGCGCGAGGTATCAGGCGCGCGCCTTCAGTAGCCGCGCGATCTCCAGCGCGAAATAGGTCAGCACCCCATCGGCTCCCGCGCGCTTGAAGGCCATCATGGCTTCCATCATGACCTTGTCGTGGTCGAGCCAGCCGTTTTGCGCCGCCGCCTTGATCATCGCGTACTCGCCGCTGACCTGGTAGGCAAAGGTCGGCACCTTGAACTCGTCCTTCACGCGGCGCACCACGTCCAGGTAGGGCATGCCGGGTTTGACCATCACCATGTCGGCGCCCTCGGCGATGTCCAGCGCTACTTCGCGCAGGGCTTCGTCGCTGTTGGCCGGGTCCATCTGGTAGGTGTTCTTGTCGGCCTTGCCCAGGTTGGCGGCCGAACCGACGGCATCGCGGAAGGGGCCGTAGAAGCTCGAGGCATACTTGGCCGAATAGGCCATGATGCGGGTGTGGATGTGGCCATTCGCTTCCAGCGCGCCGCGGATGGCGCCGATGCGGCCGTCCATCATGTCCGAGGGCGCCACCATGTCCACACCGGCTTCGGCCTGGGCCAGCGACTGCTTGATCAGCATCTCGATCGTCTTCTCGTTGACGATATAGCCGTTTTCGTCCGGCAGGCCGTCCTGGCCGTGGGTCGTGTACGGGTCCAGCGCCACGTCGGTCATCAGGCCCAGTTCCGGGAAGCGGCGCTTGAGTTCGCGCACCGCGCGCGGCACCAGGCCGTCCGGGTTGGTCGCCTCGATGCCGTCATAGGTCTTGAGCGACGCATCCACCACCGGGAACAGGGCCATCACCGGGATGCCCAGCGCCACGCATTCCTCGGCCATCTTCAGCAGCAGGTCGACCGAGACCCGCTCCACGCCCGGCATCGACGCCACCTGCTGGCGCTGGTTCGCGCCTTCGAGGATGAAGACCGGATAGATCAGGTCCGAGGCGGTCACGACGTTTTCGCGCATCAGGGCGCGCGAGAACGGGTCGCGGCGCATGCGGCGCATGCGGGCTGCAGGGTAGGTGGCGGGGGTGATGATGGTCATGGTCGTGTTCGTGGTGGCTAAACTTGTTCCGAATCCGAATCGTCGTCCGTGCGTGGGGCGCCGTCGTCCTGGGCTTGTTCCTCGCCTTCGCCATCCTCGGCGAATTCCTCCTCGCGGTCGAGCCCGATCAGTTCCTGGATCTTGGCGTCGGCTTCTTCGATGCCGATGCGCTTGAGGGCCGAGAACAGCTGCACCGTGAACGGGAAGCCCTGGCCTTCTTCATCGACATAGCTCTCGAGGATCTGGCGCGACTGGCGCAGGATGTTCGCTTTTTCGTTCTGGTTGAGCTTGTCGGCCTTGGTCAGGATGCAGTGGATCGGCTTGCCGGTCGGGGCGAACCATTCGAGCATTTGCGTGTCGAGATCGGTGAACGGACGGCGCGAGTCCATGATCAGCACCAGCGCGGCCAATTGCTCGCGGCGTTGGACGTAGTCGCCCAGCAGCTTCTGCCAGTGCAGCTTGGCCGTGCCGGATACTTCCGCATAGCCATAGCCGGGCAGGTCGACCAGCAGGGCGCGGATCTCGTCGACGATGGTCGGGTCCTTGCGGTGCTGGCCCACGTGGGCGCCGCCGATCGAGAAATAATTGATGTGCTGGGTGCGGCCCGGCGTCTTGGACGCAAAGGCCAGGCCCTTTTGATTGGTGAGAATATTGATCGCCGTGGATTTGCCCGCATTCGAGCGCCCGGCGAAGGCAATCTCCGGCACCTGGGTGTCGGGCAGATCGCGCAGCTGATTAACGGTCGTGAAGAACCGGGCTTGCCATAGTTTGGACATGCGAATTAAGCGTGGGGAAAGGTTTAAGTGACAACTGAATGGCGATGAGGAAACAAAGCTATTGTACAATAAGGGGTTAATCCCTGCTCCGCCGGGGGGTATCGGCAAGACTGCTGCACTGTTTGACTGTAAATTCCAAAATCTGCTTTTGACTTTTTCAGGGTGCTTGAATGAATCGTTTGACGTTTTCGCTTGTGAAGTCCTTGTTGGTTGCATCCCTGGCCGTGTGCGGCAGCGCTTCCGCGGCCGATGTGCCCCGCGTCGCCAACAAGGCCGATCCGGCCAAGGGCGGTACCCTCTATGATTCGGGCGATGCCGCGCGCGGCCTGCCGGCCTGCATGTCTTGCCACGGCGCCGCCGGCAACTCGACGATCGTCGCCAACCCGAAGCTGTCGAACCAGATCGAAGCCTATACCTACAAGCAGCTGGTGGACTTCACCACGCCGCAGCGCCAGCAGCCGGTCATGACGACCTATGCCAAGATGCTGACCGACGAAGAAAAGCGCCACATCGCCGCCTACCTCGCCGTGCAGAAGGCCAAGCCGGGCGCCGCCAAAAACAAGGACACCGTGGAACTGGGTCGCAAGATCTACCGCGGCGGCATTGCGGAGAAGGGCGTCGCCGCCTGCGCCAGCTGCCACGGCGCCAACGCGGGCGGCATCCCGGCCCAGTACCCGCGCCTGTCGGGCCAGCACCAGGACTACACCTACGGGCAGCTCGAAGCCTTCAAGACCGGTACGCGCAAGAACAGCGTGCAGATGACCACGCTGGCACAGCGCATGTCGCCGGAAGAGATGAAGGCGGTATCGGACTATATCGCCGGCCTGAAGTAAACTTGATACCGTAGGGTGGGCAAGTTCCTTGCCCACGTGTTCAACTCCCGCCAGCATTGTCGCGAAGTATCTCCATGTAACTATCACCGCGTGGGCGTGATACAGGCCACTGGCCTCTATCACCCTGCCCACCCTACGTGTATGCTCTGGTGGTTACGAGCGCTGTAGAAGAAGCAAATCATGAGTACCACCGGAATTGAACTGAACACCCGCCGCCGCTGGCTGGCCGAAGCGGTCGAGCTGGTGTCGTCGATGCGCTTCGCCATCAGCCTGCTCACGATCGTCTCGATCGCCTCCATCATCGGCACCGTGCTCAAGCAGAACGAGCCGATGCCGAACTACGTCAACCAGCTCGGCCCTTTCTGGTTCGAGGTCTTCGACAAGCTTGGCCTGTACAGCGTGTATTCGAGCTGGTGGTTCCTGCTGATCCTGGTCACCCTGATCCTCTCGACCGGCCTGTGCGTGGTGCGCAACGGCCCCAAGATGATGCGCGACATGCGCAGCTGGCGCGAGAACGTGCGCGAAGAATCGCTGCGCAATTTCCACCACAAGATGGAATGGACCGCGCCCCTGGCCAGCGCCGCGCTGGCCGCCCAGAGCGCCGAACGCCTGCGCCACGCAGGCTACGCCGTCAAGCTGGTGCCGAAAGAGGGCGGCATCCTGGTGGCGGCGAAAAAGGGCGCCGGCAACAAGTTCGGCTACATCTTCGCGCACTCGGCGATCATCGTGATCCTGCTGGGCGGCATGCTGGACTCGGAATTGCCGGTCAAGTTCCAGCAATGGTTTTTCGGCAAGACACCCTTCAGCGGCACCGGTGTGATCGCCGACATTCCTGCTCAGCACCGCCTGAGCACAGCCAATCCCACCTTCCGCGGCAATACCCTGATCGCCGAAGGGCAGGCCAGCAACAGCGCGCTGCTGCCCCAGGCTTCCGGCGTGCTGGTGCAGGAGCTGCCCTTCACCATCCAGTTGAAGAAATTCGTCGTCGATTTCTACTCGACCGGCATGCCCAAGCTGTTCGCCAGCGAAGTCGTGGTGCACGACCACGAAACCGGCAAGACCTTCCCGGCCACGATCAAGGTCAACCACCCGCTGATCTACAAGGGCATCGCCGTCTACCAGTCGAGCTTCGACGATGGCGGCAGCAAGCTCACCCTGACCGGTTTCCCGATGACGGGCACGACATCGGATGCCTTCCAGATCGCCGGCGCGGTGGGGTCAAGCACCGAGCTCAAGCAAAACGGCGAGACCTATTCGGTGGAATGGTCGGGCTTCCGCCCCTTCAACGTCGAGAACATCGCCGCCGGCCAGGATGCGCGCGCGGTGGCGAAGAACACCACGTTCAACGAGCAGCTGACGGCCACGCTGGGCAAGGCTTCCGGCTCGGCCGCGAAGAACGCGGACAACAAGGATTTGAAGAACGTCGGCCCGAGCGTGCAATACAAGCTGCGCGACAAGACCGGCCAGGCGCGCGAATTCATGAACTACATGCAGCCGCTGACGATCGACGGGGCCCAGGTCTACCTGGCCGGCGTGCGCGCCAGCCCGTCCGAGCCTTTCAGCTACCTGCGCATCCCGGCGGACGACCAGTACAGCGTGCGCACCTGGATGCGGCTGCGCGCGGCGCTGGCCGACCCCAGCCTGCGCGCCGCCGCCGCCAAGCGCTATGCCGAACGCGCGCTGCCGCCGGAGCAGCGCGGCCAGGGCCTGGGCCAGCAGCTGGAAGAATCCGCCGCCCGCACGCTGGCGATCTTCTCCGGCGCCGATGGCCGCGGCGGTTTTGCCGGCGTGTCGCAGTTCCTGGAAAAAATCCCGGCTGCCGAGCAGGAGAATGCCGCCAATATCTTCATGAAGATGCTCAACGGCACCCTGTGGGAGCTGTGGCAGGTGGCCCAGGAGCGCGCCGGCCAGCCGCCGGTCGAACCGACCGAGGCGCATGGCCGCTACCTGCAACTGGCCATCAACGCACTGTCCGACAGCGTGTTCTACGGGGCGCCGGTCTACCTGCAGCTGGACGAATTCGTCGAGGTCAAGGCTTCGGTGCTGCAGCTGACCCGCTCGCCGGGCAAGCCGATCGTGTATTTTGGTTGCATCTTGCTGGTAGCGGGCGTGTTCGCAATGTTCTATATTCGTGAGCGGCGCCTGTGGGTATGGGTGCGCGACAGCGCAGAAGGCGCGCACGCGCTGATGGCCATGAGCACCCAGCGCAAGACGCTCGATTTCGAGCAAGAATTTGTTGACCTGAAAGAAAAACTGCCGCAAACGGCCTAAGGCCCGCGGCATCTGGAGAGAACGATGGAATTGTCCCAAACGCAGGCGAGCCAGCCGAAGACCTATGTCCGGGAAGCCGGTTTCTTCCGGCGCCTGAACGCCATCGACTGGCTGTACGGCGCCGGCCTGATGGCTGCTGCGCTGTTCGCGCTGAACCGCTACGGCCACTTCATGGACGGCTACGAGCAGGCCATCCTGCTGCTCACCGCACCGACCTTCGCGCTGCTGGGCTGGCACTGGAAGCCGATGCGCTGGTTGATGCCGCTGGTGGCGCTGCTGTCGCTGTGGTCGATCTCGATGTATGGCGGGTCGATCGACGCGGCCAACACCAAGTTCTTCCTGAAATACATGCTGTCGAGCCAATCCGCGATCCTGTGGATGAGCGCGCTGTTCGTGTTCTCGACCGTGTTCTACTGGATAGGCCTGATCGGCCGCTCGGAGTTCGGCGGCGCCATCGGCAGCAAGCTGTGCTGGGCCGCCGTGGTGCTGGGCTCCGTCGGCATGATGGTGCGCTGGTACGAGTCCTACCTGATGGGCGCCGACGTCGGCCACATCCCGGTCTCGAACCTGTACGAAGTGTTCATCCTGTTCTCGATCATCACCGCGCTGTTCTACCTGTACTACGAACAGCGCTACGCCACCCGCCAGCTGGGCGCCTTCGTGCTGCTGATCATCGCTGCGGCCGTAGGCTTCTTGCTGTGGTACACCGTGTCGCGCGACGCCGCGCAGATCCAGCCGCTGGTGCCGGCGCTGCAAAGCTGGTGGATGAAGATCCACGTGCCGGCCAATTTCATCGGCTACGGCACCTTCGCGCTGGCCGCCATGGTCGGCACCGCCTACCTGTTGAAATCCCACGGCATCCTGGCCGACCGCCTGCCCGCACTCGAGGTGCTGGACGACGTGATGTACAAGTCGATCTCGGTCGGCTTCGCCTTCTTCACCGTCGCCACCATCCTGGGCGCGCTGTGGGCGGCCGAAGCCTGGGGCGGCTACTGGTCGTGGGATCCGAAGGAAACCTGGGCCCTGATCGTCTGGCTCAACTACGCGGCCTGGCTGCACATGCGCCTGATGAGCGGCCTGCGCGGCCGCGTGGCAGCCTGGTGGTCGGTGGTCGGCCTGCTCGTGACCACCTTCGCCTTCCTGGGCGTGAACATGTTCCTGTCGGGCCTGCACTCCTACGGCGAACTCTGATCAGTTGCCGCGGTAGCTGGAGTAGCCGAAGGGACTGAGCAGCAGCGGAATGTGGGTGTGCCGGGCCTTGGCGTCGACCGTGAATTCCACCGGGATGCGCGGGAAGAAGGTGGCCTGGCCCAGTTTGGCATAGTGCTCGCCGGTCTTGAACACGATCCGGTATTCGGCAGCCGGCATCGGCTTGCCTTCCGGGTAGAGCGCGGCGATGCGGCCCTGGGCATCGGTGACCCCGGCGGCCAGTTCGCGCCATTGGGCGCCCTGGCGCTGCTCCAGCGTCACCCCGATGCCGGCGGTCGGCTGGCCGCTCTGCAAATCCAGGACGTGCACGCTCAACGGGTTCTTGTCCGCGGCGCCGGCAAAAGTGGAGGCGCCCAGCAGGGCGGTCAAGGCAAGTGCTGCGATGGTCTTCATGGTGTGACTCCTTTGGTGAATAACATTCATGGCATGGCCGGGTCCAGACCCGGCACGGCTGCGATGGCGGCCGCTGCGCAGGCATGGTCCTTGGTTGGCCCGCCGCCGCCGGCCACGCCGACGGCGCCCACCGGCACGCCCTTGGCCAGCAGCGGCACGCCGCCGCCCAGCAGCAGCAATTCGGGCAGGTTGGCCAGGTTGGCGGTGTCCGGATCGGCGCGCGCATCGCGCGCCAGCGCCAGGGTCGCCTTGCGGGTGGACAGCGCGGTATAGGCCTTGCGCCAGCTGGCTTCGCCGTTGTGCGGGCCGACCGCCGGGTCGCGCAGCAGGACCAGCAGGGCGCCGCCGCAGTCGACCACGGCCACCGACACCGTGCGGCCGTCCTGGCGGCAGGCCTCGAACGCGGCGCCGGCCAGGCGCTGGGCGCTGGCCAGGGTCAGGTCGGCCACGGGCGGCGTCTGCGCCGCCGCCGGATGCGCGCCGAGCACGGCCAGCATGAGAAGAAGAGGGACTTGCTTGAACATGGCATCCTGCCTGTCGTGTTGGAATGACAGCCATCTTCCCATCCGGTCCCCTGCAGGCGCATGACCGCCAGATGACAGTTTCGTCATCTTCGCGGCGTGCCCGGCGGCATACAATGGGCTTTTCCCTTTGCTATCCCTCCCGCCATGACCATCCTGGTGATCGAAGACGAGCCGAAGACCGGCGACTACCTCGAGCGCGGCCTGACCGAGTCGGGCTTCACCGTGCGGCTCGCGCGCAATGGCCGCGATGGGCTGGCGATCGCACGCGAGCAAGAGCTCGAGCTGGTGGTGCTCGACGTCATGCTGCCGCGCATGGACGGCTGGCAGGTGCTTGCCGCCCTGCGCGCCGATCCCGCCACCGAAGGCCTGCCGGTGCTGTTCCTGACGGCGCGCGACGAGGTGCAGGACCGGGTGCGCGGCCTGGAGCTCGGCGCCGACGACTACCTGGTCAAGCCCTTCGCTTTCGTCGAGCTGGTGGCGCGCATCCGCACCCTGCTGCGGCGCGGGCCCGTGCGCGAGGATGAGCTGATCCGCATCGCCGACCTGGAGATCGACGTCCTGCGGCGCCGTGTGCGCCGAGGGGCGGTCACGATCGCCCTGACTGCCCAGGAATTCGCGCTGCTGCACCTGCTGGCGCGGCGCCAGGGACAGGTGCTGTCGCGCGCGCTGATCGCTTCGCAAGTGTGGGACATGAACTTCGACAGCGACACCAACGTGATCGACGCCGCGGTGCGGCGCCTGCGGCGCAAGGTGGACGACCCCTTCCGGCACAAGCTGATCCACACGCGGCGCGGCATGGGCTATGTCTGCGACGCCGGGGAAGCGGCATGAGGTCTGCGCTGCGCCATTCGCTGGCCTTGCGCGTGGCCACGGTGCTGGTGCTGGTGGTGGCGCTGGCGGCGGCCGGCCTGGGCACCTACCTGTACCGCGCCTTCGTGGCCGAGATCGAGCGGCGCGACGACATCCAGCTGCTGGGCAAGCTGCGCCAGGTGCAGGTGGTGCTCGGCCGTCCCGGCGCGGAAGAACTGGTGCGCGCCCAGCCGGATTTTTTTCGCGACACCATGAGCGGCCAGGAGAATTCGCTGGTGCGCATCGTGGGCGCCGGCGGCAGGGTGCTGGCCGATATCAACGCCGGCGCCGAGCGCTACCCGGTCCCGCCCGCGGGCGCCGGCGTCGTCGCCTGGACGGCGCGCAGCGGCGCGCCGGGCCGGGTGGTGGCCGGCAGCGCGCGTCTGGGCACCATGCCGGTGACCGTGGTGGTGGCGCGCGCCTACGGCGAGCGCAGCGCCATGTTCGCGCGCTACCGCGAGCGCATCGTCATTGCGTCCTTGGTAAGCGCATTGGGCGCGGCGGCATTGGCGGCGCTGCTGCTGCACCGTGGCCTGCGTCCCTTGCGCCAGGTCGCCGACCACGCCGCGCTGGTGCGGCCCGGAACCCTGGCCCAGCGGCTGGGCGTCGAGATGGCGCCGTCCGAGCTGTGGCCACTCATCGCCGCCTTCAATGCCATGCTCGTGCGGCTCGAGGAAGGCTATGCGCGCCTGTCGGGCTTCTCCGCCGACCTGGCCCACGAATTCCGCACCCCGGTGGCCAACATGATCGGCCAGAGCCAGGTCATGCTGGCCCACCCGCGCACCGCGGCCGAGTACGAAAGCCTGCTCGTGTCCAATATCGAGGAGCTGGAGCGCCTGGCGCGCATGATCGACTCGATGCTGTTCCTGGCGCGCGCCCACCAGGAAGAAGTCATCCTGGCGCGCCGTTCCGTCGCGGCGCGCGAAGAGCTGGAGCGGGTGGCGGGCTTCTTCGAGGGCATGGCCGAGGAGCGCGGCCTGCGCCTGGCCTGCACCGGGGACGCGGTGTTTCCGACCGACCCGGCGCTGCTGCGCCAGGCGCTGGCAAACCTGGTCTCGAATGCGCTGCGCCACGCCGACGCCGGCAGCGCCGTGACGCTCGCCGCCGGCCGCCAGGGCGACACGGTGGAGCTGAGCGTGACCAACCAGGGCGCCCCGATCGCCCCGGCCCACCTGGCGCGCCTGTTCGAGCGCTTCTACCGCGCCGACGCTTCGCGCAGCGACGCCGAGGGCTCGACCGGGCTGGGACTGTCGATCGTCAGCGCCATCATGGGCCTGCACGGCGGCGCGGCGCGGGTGCAGGCCGAAGGCCCCGAAGTGCGCTTTACCCTGGCCTTTCCGGCCACATGAATGCGGCCGCCGCCCTGTCGCGGGTTTGTCCTGCGTCCGGGGCGCGGCCCTGTCCCGGGCGGCCGGGTGCTAACGTGCACTTAAGCCGTTTGGTGTAACCTGAAGTTCTCTCGATTCCGGAGTCAAGCATGATCATCAAACCCAGCCAGGACAAGCTCGTCCTCCCATCGGAGATCACGCCGCGCGAGGTCTACGAAGACCGCCGCCGCTTCATTGCGCGCATGGCGGCCACCGCCGCCGTCGGCAGCGCGGTCTGGGAAATGGCCAACCGCGAGGCCTTTGCGCAGGCGGCCGGCCAGCGCCTGGCGGCCACCGCCAACGCCGCCCTGTCCACGCAGGAAAAGCAGACCCCGTTCAAGGACGCCAGCACCTACAACAACTTCTACGAGTTCGGTCTCGACAAGAGCGACCCGGCCGAAAATGCAGGCACGCTGAAAACCCGGCCCTGGACGGTGACGATCGAGGGCGAGGTGAAAAAGCCCATCACGCTCGACATCGACCGCATCCTGAAACTCGCGCCGCTGGAAGAGCGCGTCTACCGCCTGCGCTGCGTCGAAGGCTGGTCGATGGTGATTCCCTGGGTCGGCTATTCGCTCTCCACCCTGCTCAAGCAGGTCGAACCGACGGGCAACGCCAAGTACGTGGAATTCACCACCCTGGCCGACCCGCGCCAGATGCCGGGGCTGCGCAGCCCGGTGCTGAACTGGCCGTATGTCGAGGGCCTGCGCATGGACGAGGCCATGCACCCGCTTGCGCTGCTGGCGGTGGGCATGTACGGCCAGGTGCTGCCGAACCAGAACGGCGCGCCGGTGCGCCTGGTGGTGCCCTGGAAGTACGGCTTCAAGTCGGCCAAGTCGATCGTCAAGATCCGCCTGACGAGCCGCCAGCCGCGCACCGCCTGGAACGATTCGGCGCCGAACGAATACGGTTTTTATTCCAACGTGAACCCGACCGTGGACCACCCGCGCTGGTCGCAGGCGAGCGAGCGGCGCATCGGCGAGGACGGCTTCTTCCAGAAGAAGCGCAAGACGCTGATGTTCAACGGCTACGACCAGGTTGCGTCGATGTACACCAACATGAACCTGAAAAAATTCTTCTGACCGATGGCGTTCAATCCGTCCACCACCCAGATCAAGGGCATCAAGGCGGCCGTGTTCGTGCTGGCGCTGCTGCCTTTCCTGCGCATGGCCTATCTGGTGGCGCAGGGCGTGCCGGTCGAGCCGCTCGAATACCTCACCCGCGGCACCGGCGACTGGGCCCTGTACTTCCTGTGCATCGTGCTGGCGGTGACGCCGCTGCGCCGCCTCACCGGCTGGAACTGGCTGGTGAAGCTGCGCCGCATGCTGGGCCTGTTCATGTTCTTCTACGCGCTGGCGCACTTCACCTGCTTCTTCTGGTTCGACCATTTCTTCGATGTGGGCGCGATGCTGGGCGACGTGCTCAAGCGGCCCTTCATCACGGTCGGCTTCATCGCCTTCGTGCTCCTGATCCCGCTGGCGGCGACCAGCACCAACGGCATGATCAAGCGCCTGGGGGGCAAGCGCTGGCAATGGCTGCACCGGCTGATCTATGTGATCGGCGCGCTCTCCATCCTGCATTTCTGGTGGATGAAGGCGGGCAAGAACGACTTCCAGGAGCCGATTATTTTTGGTGCGATCGTGGCGGTGCTGCTGGGCTTGCGGGTGTACTGGGCCTACGCGAAGAAACCGCAGGCCGCGCGCGCATGAAAAAACCCGCCGGCGGCGGGTTTTTTCTTGGGCGAACCGGGCTTACTTGAGCATCGATTCCAGCGCAAACAAATCGAGCGGATTCTCGCGCTGGCGGATCAGGTGGACCTGCTCGCCATCGACGATGACTTCGGCCGCGCGGCCGCGCGTGTTGTAGTTCGAGGCCATGGTCATGCCGTAGGCGCCGGCCGTCATGATCGCCAGCAGGTCGCCCGGCTCGACGGCGAGGTCGCGCTCGCGCGCCAGCCAGTCGCCCGATTCGCAGATCGGACCCACCACGTCGTAGGTCAGCTTGTCGCCTTCGCGCGGGGCCACCGGCTGCACGCCCATCCAGGCCTGGTACAGCGTCGGGCGCATCAGGTCGTTCATGGCCGCGTCGACAATCGCGAAATTCTTCTCCACGCCAGGCTTGAGGAATTCGATCCGGGTCAGCAGCACGCCGGTATTGGCCACGATCGAGCGGCCCGGCTCGAAGATCACCTTGATCGGCCGGCCGCCATGCTGGCCGGCGCGCCAGGCGTCGATGCGGGCGAACAGGCGGGCCAGGTACTGGCCGACCGGCACCGGCGGCTTGTCGCCCTCCGCGCCGTAGTCGACACCGAGGCCGCCGCCGATGTCCAGGTGGTGCAGGTGGATGCCTTCGCTGCCCAGCTGGTCGATCAGTTCGATCAGCTTGTCGAGCGCTTCGAGCAGCGGCGCGTCGTCCAGCAGCTGCGAACCGATATGGCAGTCGATGCCGACCACGTCCAGGTTCGGCAGCGCGGCTGCCGCCCGGTAGGTGGCCAGCGCATCGTCGAAGGCCACGCCGAACTTGTTGGCCTTCAGGCCGGTGGCGATATAGGGGTGGGTCTTGGCGTCGACGTTCGGGTTCACGCGCAGCGAAACCGGTGCGCGCTTGCCCATGCCTGCGGCGACTTCGTTCAGTCGGTGCAGCTCGGGGATCGACTCGACGTTGAAGCACAGGATGTTGTGTTCCAGCGCCAGCTTCATCTCGTCGACGGTCTTGCCGATGCCCGAGAAGATGGTCTTGCCGGGGTCGCCGCCGGCCGCGATCACGCGCAGCAGCTCGCCGCCCGAGACGATGTCGAAACCCGCGCCTTCGCGCGCCAGCAGGTCGAGGATGGCCAGGTTCGAGTTGGCCTTCATCGCATAGCACACCAGCGCATCGCGGCCCGTGCAAGCGTCGAAATAGGCGCCGAAGTTCTCCAGCAGCGCGGATTTCGAGTAGACATAGGTCGGGGTGCCGAATTGGTCGGCGATGGCGCTCAAGGCGGCGCCGTCGGCGTGCAGCACGCCGTTCTGGTACGAGAAATGCGACATCGGTGGCTTTACTTGGTCGGGGCCGGGACGGAGGCGTTGTTGGATGAGACGGGTTGGGCCGGCTGCTCGACAGGAGCGGCGGGGACAGGCTTGGCGGGCGGGTTCGGCAGGTAGAGCGGGCCGGTCTGGCCACAGCCGGCGAGGGCGGCCAGCATGGCTGCGCCGCAAAGCAGTGCGATCGAGGACTTCACGATTAGAATGGAGGTTTGATTAGCAGACTTTGGAGTGTAGCATGACCGAATCCGAATTTTTGGCGCTGGCCAAAAGCACCCTGGACCACATCGAGGAATGCCTCGACCGCCTGAACGACGAGGACGTGGTGGACGTCGAGTGCAAGCGCAGCGGCAACGTGCTCGAACTCGAATTCCTGCGCAACGGCTCGAAGATCATCATCAACAGCCAGGCCCCGCTGCAGGAAATGTGGCTGGCGGCGCGCTCGGGCGGCTACCACTATAAGCGCGTGGGCGAGGAATGGCGCAACACGCGCGACGACACCGAGTTGTTTGCCTCGCTGTCGCAATGCGTGACCGAGCAGGGCGGGGCGCCCGTGGCATTAGGTTGAATCGTCGTTGGCTTGTAGGGTGGGCAGGAAACCTGCCCACCCTACGGTGCTCGACGGATCGACAACTAGCAGCGAGCTCAAACAAAAATGGCGGCCTTTGGGGCCGCCATTTTTTTTACAACTGTCAAAAAATCAGAACAGCTCGTTCCGCACCGCGTCGCGCGCCTTCTGCTCGGCCGGCGCCGGCGGGGCGCCAACATCGAGCGACTGCACCCCGGTGCCCGGCGGGTTCTCGGCGTAGTAGTACTCGCCGTTCGCCTGGATCAAGCCGGGCGGCAGCTCGCGCTCGACATTCTCTTCGCCCTTGAGCGCCTTGCCCATGTAGCCGATCCAGATCGGCAGGGCCAGGCCGCCGCCGGTTTCGCGGTTGCCCAGGTTCTTCGGCTGGTCGTAGCCGATCCAGGCGATGCCCACCAGTTTCGGGTTGTAGCCGGCGAACCAGGCGTCGATCGAATCGTTGGTGGTGCCGGTCTTGCCGGCCAGGTCGGTGCGCTTGAGCGAGAGCGCCTTGGTGGCGGTGCCGTAGCGGACCACGTCGCGCAGCATGCTGTCGACCAGGAAGGCGTTGCGCGCATCGATCACGCGGTTCGCTTCCATGCCGGCGCGTTCCGGACGCGCTTCGGACAGCACCTTGCCGGCGCTGTCGGTTACCTTCGAGATGATGTAGGGGCTGACGCGGTAGCCGCCGTTGGCGAACACCGCATAGGCGCCGGCCATCTGCAGCGGCGTGGTCGAGCCCGCGCCCAGCGCCAGGGTCAGGTAGGCCGGGTTGCGGTCCGGGTCGAAGCCGAAGCGGGTCGCGAATTCCTGGCCGTAGCGCGCGCCGATCTTGTTCAGGATGCGGATCGAGACCATGTTCTTGGACTGGGTCAGGCCGCGCCGCATCGTCATCGGGCCTTCGTACTTGTTGTCGTAATTCTTCGGCTCCCAGGCCTGGCCGCCGGTCTGGCCGGCATCGAACGAGATCGGCGCGTCGTTGACCACCGTGGCCGGCGACAGCCCGCGCTCGAGCGAAGCCGAATAGATGAAGGGCTTGAACGAGGAACCCGGCTGGCGCCAGGCTTGCGTCACGTGGTTGAACTTGTTGCGGTTGAAGTCGAAGCCGCCCACCAGCGCGCGGATCGCGCCGTCGTCGGTGTTGGCCGCGACAAACGCCGATTCGACTTCCGGCATCTGGGTGATGATCCAGTTCGACTCGTCGTCCTGCATCACGCGGATCACGGCGCCGCGGCGCAGGCGGCGGTTCGGCGCGGCCTTTTCCGACAGCCAGGACTTGGCGAAGGACAGGCCGGCGCCGTTCATCTTGATGGTCTCGCCCGAGGCGATGGTGGCGGTCACCTGGGTGGGAGAGGCGGCCAGCACGATGGCGGCCACGATGTTGTCGCTGTCCGGGTGCTCGGCCAGCTCGGCCTCGATGGCTTCGTCGGCTTCGCCCTTTGCTCCCGGGATCTCGATGTACGACTCGGGACCGCGGTAGGGGTGGCGGCGCTCGTATTCCATCACGCCGCGGCGCACCGCCAGGTAGGCCGCGTCCTGGTCGGCCTTGGTGATGGTGGTGAACACGTTCAGGCCGCGGGTATAGGTGTCTTCCTTGAACTGCTCGTACACCAGCTGGCGCGCCATCTCGGCCACGTACTCGGCATGCACGCCGAAGGCCGTGCTGTCCGACTTGATCTTGAGCGGCTCGGCCTTGGCCTGGTTGAACTGGGCGTCGGTGATGTAGCCCAGCGAATGCATGCGCTGCAGGATGTACTGCTGGCGGGTCTTGGCGCGGGTCGGGTTGACCACCGGGTTGTAGGCCGACGGGGCCTTGGGCAGGCCGGCCAGCATCGCGGCTTCGGCCACGCTGATGTCGCGCAGGTCCTTGCCGAAATAGATCTGGGCCGCCGACTGGAAGCCGAAGGCGCGCTGGCCCAGGTAGATCTGGTTCATGTAGAGCTCGAGGATCTGGTCCTTGGAGAGGTTCTTCTCGATCTTCCAGGCCAGCATCGCCTCGTAGGCCTTGCGCTTGAAGGTTTGTTCGGAGGACAGGAAGAAGTTGCGCGCCACCTGCTGGGTGATGGTCGAAGCGCCCTGGCGCGCGCCGCCGGTCGCGTTCTTGAACACCGCGCGCAGGATGCCCAGGTAATCCACGCCGCTGTGCTCGTAGAAGCGGTCGTCCTCGATCGACAGCACCGCTTTCTTCATGACGTCCGGGATGTCCTTGAAACGCACCAGCGTGCGGCGCTCTTCGCCGAACTCGCCGATCAGGACGTTATCCGCGGTAAAAATGCGCAGTGGCATCTTGGGGCGGTAGTCGGTGATGGTGTCCAGCGCCGGCAGGTTCGGGTAGGCCATCGCGAGCGCGAATACCAGCACCAGCACGCCGATGACGGCCAGGCCGCTCAAGGCAGCCAGCGCCATCAGCACCAGGCGCTTGGGGCTGTATTTCGAGGGCGAAGAAGGTGACGCTTGTTTCTCTTTCATGCTGGCTTTCGCTTGATTAGTTTCGCTTCATTAAGCGCCTCATTATAAGGCAGCCATTTCACCTGCCCAAGGAATTGAGCTCAACAGAACGGCCTTAACAATATCAAGCAGGAAACGGTCGTGGCAGCGGTGATAACACCCTTCGCCATAGTGTGGCGCGCGCGCCCCGGAATGGCATGTTCCTGCATAGAAATATCTTGTCGGAGGGCATCCTTGTTGCTACGATCTCAGGCACTGCCTCATATATGTGCATCAAGTATGTGATTTGGTGCAGGTTTACCGAAATAAAATCCCGCGTGCGGGCGTTCAACATCAAATCCCGCGTCGAGCGGGAAGGGCACCAGGGAGTTCCGCTCGTGATCAATCTCGCTTCCTTGTTTGGAAAGTCCAGCCCCCCGTTGGCCGGGCTCGACATCAGCACATCGAGCGTCCGCCTGGTGGAGCTGGCCGACGCCGGCAAGGGCCTGCTGCGCCTGGAGCGCTTTGCCGCCGAGCCGCTGCCGCGTGGCGCGGTCGTCGACGGCAATATCGAAAACATCGAACAGGTGGCCGACGCCGTGCGCCGCGTCTGGACCCGTAGCGGCACCCGCGCCAAGCATGTCGCCCTCGGCATGCCGCCTGCCTCGGTCATCACCAAGAAAATCATCTTGCCGGCCGGCATGTCGGAAGACCAGCTCGAAGTACAGGTCGAATCCGAAGCCAGCCAGTACATTCCCTTCGCGCTGGACGAAGTCAGCCTCGATTTCGACGTGATCGGCCAGGCCCCGGCCTCGGTCGAAGACATGGAGGTCATGCTGGCCGCCGCGCGCCGCGAGAAGGTCGAGGACCGCGTGGCGATCGCCGAAGCAGCGGGCCTTACCGCCACCGTGATGGACATCGAATCGTATGCGGCGCGCGCCGCGCTGGCGCGGGTCGCCGGCGCCGCGCCCGACCAGATCATCGCGCTGTTCCAGATCGGCGCCGTCTCCACCCACGTGTCGGTGCTGCAGAACGGCGAGACCATCTACGAGCGCGAGCAGCCTTTCGGCGGCAACCAGCTGACCCAGGACATCGTGCGCGCCTATGGCATGGCCTTCGAGGAAGCGGAAAACCGCAAGGTCGCCGGCGACCTGCCCGAGAACTACCGCGCCGAGCTGCTGGCCCCCTTCATGGAAAGCGCCGCGCTGGAAATCACCCGCGCGATCCAGTTCTTCTTCACCTCGACCCCCTACACCCGGATCGATGCGCTCTACCTGGCCGGCGGCTGCGCCGCGCTGCCGGGACTGCTCGACCTGATCGGCAACCGCACCCGCATCCCGAGCAGCATCGTGGCGCCGTTCGAGGGCATGTCGCACGGCCCGCAAGTGCGCGAACAGCAGCTGCGCCAGGAAGGCGCGGCCTACCTGGTCGCTTGCGGCCTTGCCATGCGGAGGTTTGGCTGATGATCCGGATTAACCTGTTACCCCACCGCGAAGCCAAGCGCAAGCAAAAGCAGAACGCCTTCGTGGCGCTGCTGGCCCTGGGCGGCATCGCCGGCGCCGTCGTGGTGCTGCTGGTGGGCGGCTATAACGCCAGCCGCATCGCCACCCAGAACCAGCGCAACCTGGTGCTCAAGACCGCCAGCGCGGAACTGGACAAGAAGATCGGCGAGATCAACACCCTCAAGGAAGAGATCGAGGCCCTCAAGGCGCGCCAGCAGGCGGTCGAGGACCTGCAGGGCGACCGCAACCAGCCGGTCTACCTGCTGGACGAACTGGTGCGCCAGACCCCGGAAGGCGTCTACCTGAAATCGTTCAAGCAGGAAGGCCAGAAAGTCTCGCTGACCGGTTACGCCCAGTCGCAGGAACGGGTCGCCGAACTGCTGCGCAACGTCTCCGGCCCCTCGCCCTGGCTCGAGCGGCCCAACCTGACCGAGGTGAAGGTCGCTGCGCTGGCGCAAAGCAAGACCGGCCGCAAGGTCGTCGAGTTCAGCATGGACGTGGCGATCAAGCGTCCGCGCGAGCAGGTAGAGGACGAAGGCGCCAAGCCCGGCGTCAAGCCCGGCGCCAAGGCCGCCGGCAAGGTCGCGGCGGCCGGAACGGACACACCATGAATATCGATCTGAAAGACCTCGGCGCCCGCCTCGCGGCGCAGTTCCAGGACCTGCAGGGGCGCCCGCCCGGCCAGTGGCCGCTGGCCCCGCGCCTGCTGTGCGCAACCGGCGTGATGGCCGCTGTCGTCGGCCTTGGCTATTTCTTCTACTGGGATGGCCAGTTCGAGAAGCAGAAGAAGGGCGCCAAGGAAGAAACCAAGCTGCGCGCCGAATACAAGACCAAGATGGCCCAGGCCATCAACCTGGCGGCGCTGCAGGCGCAGAAGGTGCAGGTCGACCAGTACGTCGAGCGCCTCGAGAAGCAGCTGCCGAACAAGTCGGAGATGGCGGACCTGCTGTCCGACATCAACCAGGCCGGCGTCGGCCGCGGCCTGCAGTTCGAGCTGTTCAAGCCGGGCCAGGAAGTGGTGCGCGACTACTATGCCGAGCTGCCGATCAACATCAAGGTGAGCGGCAAGTACAACGACGTCGGCGCGTTTGCCGCCGACATGGCCAACCTGCCGCGCATCGTCACGCTCAACAACATGGCGCTCACGTCCAAGGACGGCGCGCTGCAGCTGGAGGCCGTGGCCAAGACCTTCCGCTACCTGGATCCGGAAGAAATCGAGGCGCAGAACAAGGCGCGCGACGACAAGAAGGGCAAAGGCAAAGGCAAGGGTAAAGGCAAGGGCAAGGACAAGGCCAAGCCAGCCAAAGGAGGCAAGAAATGATGCGCCTGCGATTAGCCGGCGCCCTGTGCGCCGCGGCAGTGCTGGCCGGTTGCGGCGACGGCGACGTCAAGGAAGTGCGCGACTGGATGAAGAAGGTCGAGCGCGAGACCGTGCCGGCCGTCAAACCCCTGCCGGAACCGAAGCAGTTCGTCCCTTACGCCTACAATCCCGGCGCCGCGGTCGAGCCCTTCAACCAGGACAAGCTGCTCGGCGAGATGGCGCGCGTGGCCCAGGCCTCCGGCAGTCCGATGCAGCCGAACCCGAACCGTCCGCGCGAGCCGCTCGAGAACTACCCGCTCGACACGATACGGATGGTGGGCACGCTGCAAAAAGGCGGCGCGAACTTTGCGCTGGTACAGATCGACGCCCAGATTTACCAGGTCAGGGCCGGCCAGCGCATCGGCCAGAATCACGGGTTGGTCACGCGCGTTTCCGACAGCGCGATCGACATCAGGGAAGTTGTGCAGGACGCCACCGGCGACTGGATCGAACGCAAGGCGACGATCGAGTTAGCGGAAAGCAAGGAGACCGGGAAATGAGCCCAAACACCACCATTCGCATTACCGTCCCGCTCTGGCTGGCGCGCTGTAGCGCCGCCATGCTGCTGGCGCTCGGCGCCAGCGCCGCCGCCGCGCAGGGCAATGCGATCGAATCGATCACAGCCAACCAGCAGGGCGCCAACGTGGTCCTGAACATCGCCATGCGCGAGGCGCCAAGCAAGGCGCCGATCGGCTTCTCGATCACCAACCCGGCCCGCATCGCCCTCGATTTCGGCGCCACCGCCAACGCCACCGGCAAGGCTTCGCAGGACATCAACCTCGGCGACGTGCGCGGCCTGAACCTGGTGCAGGCCGGCGAGCGCACCCGCATGGTGCTGAACCTGGCGCGTCCGCTGAACTACGCCACCGCCATCGACGGCAAGTCGGTGATCGTCACCGTCGAAGGCTCGGGCGGCGTGGCCCAGGCCGTGAACGCTTCCGGCCTGCCGGTCGCGGCGCCCGCGCCTGCCGCCCCAAGCGGCAAACAGCTGCTGCGCGACCTCGACTTCCGCCGCGGCGCCAACGGCGAAGGCCGGGTCGTGGTCGACCTGCCGCATGGCCAGGTCGGCGTCGACGTGCGCCAGGTCGGCAACCAGATCCTGGTCGACTTCGCCAAGACCGGCCTGCCGGAAACCCTGCGCCGCCGCCTGGACGTGAGCGATTTCGGCACCCCGGTGTCGCGCATCACGACCGCCGTGCAGGGCCAGAATGTCCGCATGACCATCGACGCCCAAGGCGTGTGGGAACAGTCGGTCTACCAGAGCGACACCCAGCTGGTGGTGGACGTGCGTCCGATCAAGGAAGACCCGAACAAGCTGGCCCAGGGCAGCACCGGCTACCGCGGCGAGAAGATCTCGTTCAAGTTCGCGAACGTGGAAGTACGCGCCGCGCTGCAGGCGATCGCCGACATCTCGGGCCTGAACATCATCGCCAGCGATTCCGTGACCGGCAACCTGACCCTGCAATTGAATAACGTGCCCTGGGACCAGGCGCTGGACGTGGTCCTGCAGGCCAAGGGCCTGGACATGCGCAAGAACGGCAACGTGCTGTGGATCGCGCCGCGCGAAGAACTGCTGACCAAGGAAAAGCTCGAGCTCGAGCAGCGCGCCCAGATCGCCGACCTCGAGCCGCTGCGCTCCGAGATCTTCCAGCTGAACTACCAGAAGGTCGACGCCTTCCGCACCGTGTTCGGCCTGGATGCGGCCGGCGGCGCATCGGCCGACAGCAAGAACCGCGTGCTGTCCAAGCGCGGCAGCGCCGTCATCGATCCGCGCACCAACCAGCTGTTCGTCACCGACGTGGCGTCCAAGATCGAGGACATCCGCAAGCTCATCCAGAAGACCGACGTCGCTTCCAAGCAGGTGCTGATCGAAGCGCGCCTGGTGGAAGCCAACGACGGCTTCTCGCGCAACCTCGGCGCCAAGCTGGGCTTCTCGGACATGCGCGGCATCCGCGGCGGCGACGCCGGCTGGTCGGTTGGCGGCAACGAGCGCCTCGCCATCGCCGGCAACCTGACGGGCGTCGGCCAGGCCACCGGCCAGGTCGCCAACAGCGCAGACAGCTTCAACAACATGAGCCTGGTGAACCTGCCGGCCGCGGCGATCGGCGGCATCGCGCCGTCCTCGCTGGCCTTCAGCCTGTTCTCCTCGGCCGCCAACCGCTTCCTGAACCTGGAACTGTCGGCGCTGGAAGCCGACGGCAAGGGCAAGATCATCTCCAGCCCGCGCGTGGTCACCGAAGACAAGCAACTGGCCGTGATCGAGCAGGGTATCGAACTGCCTTACCAGGTGGCCACCAGCAGCGGCGCGACCTCGATCACCTTCAAGAAGGCCAACCTGCGCCTGGAAGTGACCCCGCAGATCACCCCGGACGGCAACGTCGTGCTTGAAGTGGACGTCAACAAGGACTCGAAGGGCGAGGAAACCCGCGCCGGCTTCGCGATCAACACCCAGCACGTCAAGACCAAGGTCATGGTCGAGAACGGCGGCACGGTGGTCCTGGGCGGCATCTACCAGCAGACCGAACGCAATAACGAAACCAAGGTGCCGCTGCTGGGCGACGTCCCGGTGCTCGGCTACCTGTTCAAGACCAAGGGCCGCGAAAGCGCCAAGACCGAACTGCTGGTGTTCATCACGCCGAAGATCGTGACCGACGCCGCCGCCGCGCGCTGAGCCGGCATTCCCGAACCGAACAACGAACAACAAGAACCGACATGACAATCCTGCGATCGAACTACCTCAAGGGCAGCGCCGCACTGATGCTGGCCGCGGTGCTGGCTGCCTGCGGCGGCGGCGGCGGCAATCCCGGCGCCACCACCGGCGGCGGCACCGGCACCGGCACCGGCGGCACCGGCGGCACCGTCACCCCGGCGGCGCCGACGATGAGCCTGAGCTTCGTCAACGGCAGCGGCCAGGCCAGCAATACCCTGACCGGCGCCGCGCCGCTGACGGTGCGCGCCCTGGTGCGCAACCCGGCCGGCCAGCCGCTGCCGAACGTGCTGGTGTCGTTTGCCACCGACCCGGCGCTGGCGGTGTTCTCGCCGACCGCCGGCACCAGCCTGAGCGACGCCAGCGGCGTCGCTGTCGTGACGATGCGCGCGGCCAGCCTGGCCGCGGGCGGCGCAGGCAAGGTGACGGCGACGACCTCGATCAGCGGCGCCACCGTCACCGGCGAAGCCAATTATTCGGTCGGCGCCACCGCGCTGACCTTTAGCGCCCTGCGCCTGGCGCCGGCGAGCATCGCGGCCTATGGCTCGACCGAGATCTCGCTCGACGTGCTGGCCAACGGCGCGCTCTACACGGGGCAGGTGCCGGTGAAATTCAGCTCGGCCTGCGCCACGGCCGGCAAGGCCACGCTGGCCGATACCGCCGCCACCAACAACGGCACCGCGAAAGTCGTCTACCGCGACCAGGGTTGCGGCAACAACGACGTGATCACGGCCTCGGCCACCGGCGTGGCCACGCCGGCGTCGGCGACCCTGCAGATCGCCCCGCCGGCCGCGGCGTCGGTGCAGTTCGTCTCGGCGCTGCCGAACGATAAATCGATCGTGATCCAGGGCCAGGGCGGCATCAACCGCACCGAGACCGCGACCCTGCGCTTCCGCGTGTTCGACATCTTCGACCGTCCGCTGGTGGGCCAGCGCGTCGACTTCAGCGTGTCTCCGGCCGACGCCGTGACCCTGAACAAGGCCACCGACACCACCGACCAGAACGGCGAAGTCATCACCACGGTCAACTCGCGCAGCATCCCGACCACCTTCCGCGTCCAGGCGACCCTGCCGCAAACCGCCACCGCGAACCGCCCGAACATCTCGACCACTTCGGACTCGATCGTCGTGACCACCGGCCTGCCGGTGCAGCGTTCGGTTTCGCTGAGCGTGACCCAGGCTAACCTGGAAGGCTGGAGCTTCGACAGCGGCCCGGTGACGCCGGCGGCGATGTTCAACATCCTGCTGGCCGACCAGTTCGGCAATCCGGTCGCCGACGGCACGCCGGTGGTGTTCCAGACCAACATGGGCGCGATCGGCTCGTCGAACAAGGGCGGCTGCAATACGCTCAACGGCGGCTGCTCGGTCGACTTCCGCACCCAGAACCCGCGCAACCCGCTGCCGAACATCCCGGCCACCCCCTGCAATACCGGCCCGGGTTCGACGCCCGACGCTACCCGCGCGGGCCTGGCCACGATCTGCGCCAGCACGACCGACGGCGCGGTCACGCAGTTTGCCAAGGCGTCGGTGTTCTTCAGCGGCGGCTTTGCCGACAACGTCTTCTTCAACGGCGTGACCAAGCTGGTGAAAGACAGCGCCGTTCCCTACGCCATCGGCCCGGTGCCGGCCGACGAGCCGCTGGTGTTCACGCTGCAGATCAACGACCTGAACCTGAACCCGCTTCCGGCCGGCTCGACCGTGGCCGTGACCGGCATCGCCAACGGCACCGTGGTGGGCGTGGTGCCGGCGGTCGTGCCGAACATCTTCCCGCACAATGGGCCGGGCGGCGCCGACGACCCGACCGGCAACACGGTCAGCGGCAACCAGGGATCGACCCACCGCTTCACGATCACCAGCGTCGGCGCCAAGCCCTGCACGGCCGGCAGCGTGGCGACCTTCGACGTCACGGTTACCAGCCCGCGCGGCAGCGTCAGCTCGTATCCGTTCCGGGTGACCTTCAGCTGCCCATGATGGCCTGAGCCATCGAAGGATTGACGCAAAGAGAGGCGGCCAGTCTATACTGGCCGTCTTTTTTTATTTCTGCGGACCCGGCAGTGCCTCATCCCAAGAACAACAATATCTTCCTCGTTGGCCTGATGGGGGCGGGCAAGACCACCATCGGGCGCCAGCTCGCGCGCAAGCTCGGCAAGCGCTTCATCGATTCGGACCACGAAATCGAAGCGCGCACCGGCGCCTCGGTGCCGTGGATCTTCGAGATCGAGGGCGAGCCGAGCTTTCGCCGGCGCGAAGCGGACATGATCCGCGACCTGACCAAGCAGGACAACCTGGTGCTGGCCACCGGCGGCGGCGCCGTGCTCGACCCGGCCAGCCGCGCGCTGCTGGCCGAGCGCGGCACCGTGATCTACCTGCGCGCCGCGATCGGCAGCATCCTGCAGCGCACCTCGCACGACAAGAACCGCCCGCTGCTGCAGACCGCCGACCCGCGCGCCAAGCTGGAAGAACTGCTGGCCATCCGCGACCCGCTCTACCGCGAGATCGCGGACCTCGTCATCGACACCGGCCGACCTAACGTACAATCGATGGTACAAACCATACTGGACCAGCTGGCCGCGCTCGACACCGGACGCGCGCAGGCGCTGGCAAGCAATCCGATGAGCCAACAGGCAACCACCACCACCCTCAATGTCGAGCTGGGCGAGCGCAGCTACCCGATCGCCATCGGCCGCGACCTGCTCGGCGACGCTGCGCTGCTCACCCGTCATATCGACAGCGGCAAGGTTGCCATCGTCACCAATACCGTCGTCGCGCCGCTCTACCTGGCGAAAGTCGCCGGCGCCCTGCGCGCCGCGGGCCGCGACGTGGTCGAGATCGTGCTGCCCGACGGCGAAGAGCACAAGACCTGGCAGTCGCTCAACCTGGTGTACGACGCGCTGCTGGCCAAGCGCTGCGACCGCAAGACCACCCTGGTGGCGCTGGGCGGCGGCGTGATCGGCGACCTGACCGGCTTTGCCGCATCCAGCTACATGCGCGGCGTGCCCTTCGTGCAGGTGCCGACCACGCTGCTGTCGCAGGTCGATTCCTCGGTGGGCGGCAAGACCGGCATCAACCACCCGCTGGGCAAGAACATGATCGGCGCCTTCTACCAGCCGCGCGCCGTGATCGCCGACACCGCCACCCTCGACACGCTGCCGGCGCGCGAACTGTCGGCGGGCCTGGCCGAAGTGATCAAGCATGGCGCCATCCTGGACGCCGCCTATTTCGAGTGGATCGAGCAGAACATCGCCAGGCTCGTGGCGCGCGAACCGGCGGCGATGGCCCTTGCGATCGCGCGTTCCTGCGAGATCAAGGCCGAAGTGGTACGCAAGGACGAACGCGAGGGCGGCCTGCGCGCCGTGCTCAATTTCGGCCACACCTTCGGGCATGCGATCGAATCGGGCCTGGGCTACGGCAACTGGCTGCACGGCGAAGCGGTCGGCTGCGGCATGGTGATGGCGGCTGACCTGTCGGCGCGCATGGGCCTGGTCGATGCGGCCACCGTCGAGCGCGTGCGCGCGCTGGTGCTGGCGGCCGGCCTGCCGGCGAAGGCGCCGGACCTCGGCCAGGAACGCTGGATCGAGCTGATGGCAGTGGACAAGAAGAACGAGGGCGGGGCGATCAAGTTCATCCTGCTCAAGCCCCTGGGCGCGCCGTCGATCACGACGGTGCCGCCGGAAGTGTTGCGCGCCACGCTGGCCGCCTGCGTGGAGTGACCGGCATGGACTTCGACGCACGCCTCGCACCCTATGCAGCCCACTCGTCGAAGTCGCGCGGCCGCCGGCACCCGGAGCCGCCGGCCGGCTCGCGCAGCGAGTTCCAGCGCGACCGCGACCGCATCATCCACTCGACCGCCTTCCGCCGGCTGGAATACAAGACCCAGGTCTTCCTGAACCACGAGGGAGACCTGTTCCGCACCCGGCTCACGCACAGCATCGAGGTGGCCCAGATCGGCCGCACGCTGGCGCGCAGCCTGCAACTGAACGAAGACCTGGTCGAAGCCACCGCGCTGGCGCACGACCTCGGGCACACGCCCTTCGGCCACGTCGGCCAGGACGTGCTCAACGAATGCATGAAGGACTACGGCGGCTTCGAGCACAACCTGCAAAGCCTGCGCGTGGTCGACCAGCTCGAAGAACACTACGGCGCCTTCGACGGCCTGAACCTGACCTTCGAGACGCGCGAGGGCATCCTCAAGCACTGCTCGCTGACCAATGCGCGCGAATTGGGCGACCTGGGCCAGCGCTTCATCGACCGCAGCCAGCCCAGCCTGGAAGCCCAGCTGACCAACCTGGCCGACGAGATCGCGTACAACAACCATGACATCGACGACGGCCTGCGTTCCGGCCTGCTGACCATGGAGCAGATGAACGAGGTGGAGCTGTTCGCGCGCCACCGGCATGCGGTGGAGGCCCAGTATCCGGGCTTGCCGGGCAGGCGCGCGCTGTACGAGACGATCCGTTTGATGATCACGCAGATGACGGCGGACCTGGTCGACACCTCGCAAGCCCTGATCCTGGACGCCGGCCCCCTGAGCATCGACGACGTGCGCGGCTTGCCGCCCCTGATTCGTTTCTCGAGCCAGATGCGCGCGGAGACCACGGCGCTCAAGCGCTTCCTGTACGCGAACCTGTACCGCCACTTCCAGGTCAACCGCATGCGGGTAAAAGCCAGCCGCATCGTGCGCGAGCTGTTCGACGGCTTCATGCAGGACCCGGTGCTGCTGCCGAACGATTACCAGGTCGAGGGCGACCCGATGGGGCAGGCCAGGAAGATCGCGGATTACATTGCGGGGATGACGGACCGGTATGCGATCCGGGAGCATCGCAGGATTTTCTCGCTGGATCACTTCTAGACCGTAGGGTGGGCGTAAAACAGTCCACTGGACTGTTTTACCTGCCCACGCGTTCAAAGCACGGTGCTGCTGCCCGTACGGCTGTTCGATCGGCTGACTATCACCGCGTGGGCGGGAGACCCGCCCACCCTACGGGTGCCTGGTATTTAACTGAACAAGCCCGGCCTGCCCAACTCCAGCAACAGCTTCTTCACCGGCGCCGGCAGCGGCGCCGCGTCGATCCGGTCCAGGTCCCACCACACATGCCGCCCGGTTGCGCCCCCGCGCGCCGACAGCGCCACCAGCCAGGGCGCGATATGCAGCTTGTAGTGCGTGAACACGTGCACGAGCGGGCGCAGCGCCTGGACTTCTTCGACGGCGCCGAACTGCGTTGCCGCGCTTGCTACCTCGGCCAGGGCCATCGCATCCACCTCGACCGCCAGGTGCCCATCGACCTCCGGCAGCGACAGCAGCCCGCCCCAGATGCCGGCGCCGGGCCGCTGCTCGAGCAGCACCTGGCCGCGGTCGATGACGACCAGCAGCGCCGCGCGCTTCTCGGGCGACGTCTTCTTCGGTTTGCGCACCGGGAGTTCCGCCGTCCGTCCCGTGGCGTAGGCCACGCAGCGCTCTTGCAGGGGGCAGCGCGGGCAATCCGGTCGGCTGCGGGTGCACAGGGTGGCGCCCAGGTCCATCAGGCCCTGCGTGTACGATTCGATGCCCGTTTCCGGCAGCAGCGCCTCGGCGCGGCGCCACAGGGCTTCTTCCACCCGCTTCTCGCCCGGATACTGCTCGATGCCGAACACGCGCGCGAACACGCGCTTGACGTTGCCGTCCATGATCGCGGCGCGCGCACCGACGGAGAAGGCGGCGATCGCCGCGGCGGTCGAGCGGCCTATGCCCGGCAGCCCGGCCAGCAGCGCCGGGTCGCCCGGGAACACCCCGCCGTATTCGTCGACCACGCGCCTGGCGCAGGCATGCAGGTTGCGCGCCCGGGTGTAGTAACCCAGGCCGCTCCAGTGCGCCATGACATCGTCAAGCGGCGCCTCGGCCAGCGCCTGCACGGTCGGGAAGCGTTCCAGGAAGCGCGCGTAATAGCCGAGCACCGCGGCGACCTGGGTCTGCTGCAGCATGATCTCGGACAGCCAGATGCGGTAGGCATCTAGCGTGTTCTGCCACGGCAGCGTGTGGCGGCCGTGGGTGCGCTGCCAGTCGATCACGGCTTGCGAAAAAGTCGGGTCGGCCAGCTGGTCGAATTCGGTCAGGCGTTTCATGCAGGTGGCGCTTCCAGTGTGGCGGCGACCTGCGCGGACAATTCCGCCAGGCGCATGCGCGTGCTGTCGAGGGCCTGGCGGCTGCCCTCGAAGGCGGCAATTTTCTGTTCCAGGCTGTCGGTGGCCTCGAAGATGCGGCCGATCGAGGCCTGGCGAGCGCGCAGCTGCTCGCGGTGCTGGCGGATCGCGCCCTCCAGCGGCGCCATGATCACCTTGAGCCAGGCTTCGGCGTCCAGGTTCGCGGAGCGGAAACTGCGCCGCACGCGCGAGGCGATCGAATCGAAGAAGCGTTCCAGCAGGGTGGCGCGGCTGGTCATGAGCAAGGTAGCGGTGCCGAACTGCTTCAGGAACAGCGCCTCGACCTCGTCGAGCTCCTGGCGGTAGCGCGCAAACGACAGCGTCATCGGGCTGGCCAGCGCCAGCCCATGCTCGGCCGAGAACTTGCGCACCATGGTGTCGAGCATGGCGGCGATCTCGTCCACTTTCGCGCTGGACGCGTCCAGGTTGGCGCGCGCGGCCTCGAAAAAAGCGCGCACCGGCTGGCGCATGCCGGTCGCGAAGCGCACCGCCTGCATCTCGGCGCGCACGGCGTCGGTCTGCTCCTGCAGGGTGTCCATGCCCAGGGTCGAATACAGCTCGGTCGACAGGCGCGCGAACACCGCGCGCGTGCCCTGCAGCTTGAACAGGCTGGCGTCGAATTCCTTTTTCTCGGCTTCCACCCGGCGCATCATGTGGGCGATCACGTTCTGGTTCTTGCCGCGCAGGCTCTTGAGCTCCTGCAGCTGGTCGACCAGGTCGCGCATGCGCGCCCCCGCCAGCGCCGCCTGGCCGGCGGCAAGGGCGTCGAGGTCCAGGCGCAGCTGGCGCTGGACGATTTCCCTGCGCGCCGGGATCAGGTCGTGGAACAGGGCCGCTTCCAGTGCGCCCAGGCGGCTCTTCTCGAACAGGGCCATGTCGCCGTTGATCTTCCCGACCAGGGCCTTTTGCGCCGACACCGGATACACGCGCGCGCTATCGAGCCCCAGGTCGCGCGCCACGCCCAGTTGCTGGCGCGCGATCTCGGCGTCGTTCTGCTCCGGCGTGCGCAGCTCGTCCCACATGGCGTCGATCTTGTTGAGCACCGCCAGCCGGCCCGGCCCGGCCCCGATATGGGTGCGCCAGACGTCGATGTCGCTCTTGGTCACGCCGGTTTCGGCGGCCAGGATGAACAGCACCGCGTGCGCGTTCGGGATCAGGTTCAGGGTCAGTTCCGGCTCGGTGCCGATCGCGTTCAGGCCCGGCGTGTCGAGGATCACCAGCCCCTGCTTGAGCAGCGGGTGGGGCAGGTTGATGATGGCGTGGCGCCACCGCGGGATCTCGACCATGCCGTCCGCCCCCAGGCTGGTGGCGGTATCCGGGTCGGCCGGGTCCCACAGCCCGTAGCGCTGCGCCTCCGGCGCCGGCACGCGCCGCGTCAGGCTCACCTGACTGAAGGCTTCGAGCATGTTGGCGGGCGCGGCCAGGTCGAGCGGCAGGGTAGTCCAGGCGTCCGGGTCCTCGCGGAAGTCGCTGGTGGACAAATGCTCGGCGCGGGTCTCGATCGGCAGCAGGCGGATGCAGGGCGGCAGCGCCGCGTCGTAGAGCAGCTCGGTCGGGCACATCGTGGTGCGGCCGGCGCTCGAGGGCAGGATGCGCTGGCCGTAGTCGGCGAAGAAGAGCGCGTTGATCAGCTCGGTTTTACCGCGCGAGAACTCGGCCACGAAGGCCACCGACAGGCGGTCGTCGCGCAAACGTGCGAGGGCGCGCGCCAGTTGCTGCTCGCCGCCGTCGTCGATCAGGGCGGCATCGCGCAGCGCCGCGCCATAGGATGCCAGGGCGGTGGTGACGGCGGCGCGCCAGGCGCCGTACTGTTGGAAATCCTGCATGTTGTGTACCCGTGATCGTGGACCTAGCGCTGGCACTGCACGCAATAGAAGGTCGAGCGCTGGCCCTGCTTGATCTGGCGGACCGGCGTCCCACAGTTGCGGCAGGGCACTCCTGCACGATCATAGACGAAATATGTCTGCTGGAAATATCCGGATTGTCCGTTTACAGCAATAAAGTCCTTCAGGGTACTGCCGCCCTGCACGATGGCGGCGGCCAGGATCTCCTTGATGGCCAGCGCCAGCCGGTCATAGCGGGTGCGGCTGATGCGCGCGGCCGGGGTTTTCGGGTTGATCCCGGCCTGGAACAGGCTTTCGCAGGCGTAGATGTTGCCCACCCCAACCACGATGTCGCCGGCCAGCAGCACCTGCTTGATCGGCGCGCTGCGCCTGCGCGTCTCGCGGTGCAGCAGCTCGCCCGAAAAGCCGCTTTCCAGGGGCTCGACCCCGAGGCCGCGCAGCAGCAGGTGCTCGCCCAGCGCGCCTTCGTCCTGGTCGTGCCAGAGCACGGCGCCGAAGCGGCGAGGATCGTGCAGGCGCAATACCTGCTGGCCCTCCGGCCCGGTGACGACGAGATCGAAATGGTCGTGCGTGCGCGGCTCGACCCCGGGCGGCAGCACGCGCAGGTGGCCCGACATGCCCAGGTGGATGATCAGGGCGCCATGCTCGAAGTGGACCAGCAGGTATTTGCCGCGCCGGTCGGTGTGGGTGATGCGCCGCCCCACCAGCAGGCCGGACAGGCCGGGCGGGAAGGGCCAGCGCAGGCCTTCGCGGCGCAGGACCACCGCTTCCACGACACGGCCTTCGATATGGGGCGCGACGCCGCGCCGGGTGACTTCGACTTCTGGGAGTTCGGGCATGGGGAGGTATTCGGTGACAATTCTTGAAAAGCGACTGGCGACAACTGCGCTGTCATGCACGCGGGGCCACGCTTGAGCGTAGAATCAGGCGACACCCAGCACACAGGATTTGCCTTGAAAAACGCTTTCGTCATTGTAACCCTCTCCAGCATCCTGGCGGCGTGCGCCGTCGCGCCCACACAGCAGCCCCTGGCGGCGGCCGGCGCCGTCCCGGCAGCGGCCGCCGATGCGCCGCTCGGGCAGGAGCAGGACGAGACGGCGGCAGCCACGGAATCGGCCGAGGATGCGCAGGCCAAGCTGCGCGCCGAGATCGAAGCGCGCCTGCCCAAGGTCGAACTCACCAGCAGCATGCTGAACCAGCTACTTAAGGCCGAGTTCGCATTCCGCAAGGGCGACTGGCAGGGGCCTTACCTCACCATGCTGTCGCTGGCCCAGCAGACCCGCGACCCGCGCCTGGCGCGCCGCGCGGCCGAAATGGCGGTCACGGCCCGCCAGAGCGACGACACGCTGGCCGCCGTGCGCCTGTGGCGCGAGCTCGACCCGGCCTCGGACGAAGCGACCCAGTATTTCGTCGGCATGGTGGTCACCTCGGACGAGATCGCCGAAGTCGAGCCGATTTTCGTGGAGCGCCTGAAGGCCGCGCCGCTCAAGGAGCGCGGCGTGCTGATGTTCCAGATCCAGCAGTTGCTGGGCCGCGCCAAGGACAAGGAGGCGGCGGCCGCCATGCTCGAGCGCATCGTCAGCCCCTACAACGGCACCCTGGAAGCGCATATCGTGCGCGCCCAGGCGGCGCTGGCCCGGGCCGACAAGGGCGCGGCCGTGCGCGAAGCCCAGGCGGCGCTGGCGGCCAAGCCCGACTCCGAAATCGCCATGCTGATGATGGCCCAGGTGCTCGAAGACGACGCCAAGGTGGCGCCGATGCTGGAAGCCTTCCTCAAGCAGCACCCCGACGCGCGCGAAGTGCGCGCGGCGCACGCGCGCATCCTGGTCAACCAGAAGCAGTTCCCGCAGGCGCGCGCGCAGTTCGAAACCCTGCTCAAGGCCAAGCCGGACGACGCCGGCAACCTGTACGCGCTGGGCGTGCTGGCCAGCCAGATGAACGACAGCAAGGCGGCGGAAACCTATTTCACCCGCTTCGTGGACGTGCTTGGCCGCAGCCCGGAAGACGACCGCGACCCGACCCGCGCGCTGCTGATCCTGGCCCAGCTGGCCGAAGACCGCGGCGACTTCCCGGCGGCGCTGCAATGGCTGGAGAAAGTCCCGGCCGGCACCGAGCCGCAGCTGCTGCTCAATGCCCAGCTGCGCCGCGCCGGCCTGATGGCCAAGGGCGGCGACGTGGCCGGCGGGCGCCAATTGCTGGCCGGCCTGAAACCGGCCGAGCCGGCGCAGCAGGCCCAGGTGGCGGTGGCCGAAGCGCAATTGCTGCGAGACGCAGGCCAAGTGCTGGAAGCCTATGCGCTGATGGAAGCGGCCGCCAAGCGCTTCCCGAAGAATCCCGACCTGCTGTACGACTTCGCGCTGCTGGCTGAAAAAATCGGCCGCGTCGAGATCATGGAAAAGCTGCTGCGCGATGTCATGGCGCTGGCGCCCGACAACCACCACGCCTATAACGCGCTGGGCTATTCGCTGGCCGAGCGCAATATCCGCTTGCAGGAAGCCCAGGAGCTGATCGCCAAGGCGCTCGCGATGGCGCCGGGCGACCCCTTCATCATGGACAGCATGGGTTGGGTCCAGTACCGCCTCGGCAAGCTGGACGAAGCCGAACAATACCTGCGCCAGGCCTATGCGCTGCGGCGCGACCCGGAAATCGCGGTGCACCTGGGCGAAGTGCTGTTCCAGAAGGGCAAGCAGGCCGACGCCCAGCAACTCTGGCGCGAAGCACGCGCCAAGGACCCGCAGAACGACACGCTGCGCAGCACGCTGGCGCGCCTGCGCCAGACCTTGTGAAATAATCCAGTTGTTGCGCCGGCCACCGTGGGTGTGCCGGCGCCTTCCTTTCACTACTTCTTTTTCCGATGCCGATCACCCGACGCCTGACCCTGCTCGCCTGTGCCGCTACCTTTGCCCTGGCCGGCTGCGCCACCACCAGCACCAATGTCGCCACCGTCGGCGCCTACCGCGACAGCATCGACCTGAACGGCCGCCTGGCAGTCAATTACCAGAAGGATGGCAAGACCGAATCCCTGAACGGCAATTTCAACTGGGCCCAGCGCCCGGGCCATATCGACGTCGAGCTGGTTTCGCCGCTGGGCCAGACGGTGGCGACCATTGCCGTCACCCCGGGCTCGGCCACCCTGACGCAAGCCGGCCGCAAGCCGGTGACCGCGAGCGACATCGACGGCCTGACCCAGCAAACCCTGGGCTGGCCGCTGCCGGTCTCTGGCCTGCGCGACTGGCTGCAGGGCTATGCGGTGGATGCCGGCGGCCAGCGCTTCTTGGCTTCGCCCGCCAACAACGGCGTGATCACGCGCGACGGCTGGCGCCTGCGCTTCGTCGAGTGGCAGGACGCCAATGCCGTCCAGCCGGCGCCGCGCGTGATCCATGCCGAGCGCGCCGCGGCAGGGGACATCCAGGACCTGTCGATCCGCATCGTCGTGAACCCGGCAGGGCAGGGCTGAGACACATGCGTTCGCTGCACGATTGCCCGGCCCCGGCCAAACTGAACCTGTTCCTGCACGTGGTCGGCCGCCGCGCCGATGGGTACCACCTGCTGCAAAGCGTGTTCCAGCTGGTCGACCGCGCCGATACCCTGCATTTCGACCTGCGCGACGACGAGCGCATCGTGCGCACCACCGACATGCCGGGGGTGCCGGCCGAGCAGGACCTGGTGGTGCGCGCCTTGCGCCTGCTGCAGGCGGAATACGCGCGCCGTCATGGGCGCCTGCCGCCGGGCATCGACGTGGCGGTGGACAAGATCCTGCCGATGGGCGGCGGGCTGGGGGGAGGGTCGTCGGACGCGGCCACTGCGCTGATGGCGGCCAACCACCTGTGGCAGGCGGGCTTGACGCAGCAAGAGCTGATGGATCTTGGCTTGCCGCTGGGCGCCGACATCCCCTTCTTCCTGTTCGGCGAGACGGCGTTTGCGGAAGGCGTGGGGGAAAGCCTGCAGCCCGTGCGCGGGCCCGCGTGCTGGTACGTCGTGATCGAGCCGGGCGTCGCCGTGCCGACCCCGGCAATATTTTCGGCCCCGGAATTGACAAGAGATACGGAGCGGGTCATAATATCGGACTTTTCCAGCAGCTACGAAGTTTCAGGCAAGCATCGCGGTTTCGGGAAAAATGATTTGCAGGACGTGGCTGAACGCCTGTTCCCGCCGGTAGCAGAAGCGGTGGCATGGTTGGGCAGGCATGGCGATGCCAGGATGACTGGCTCGGGGGCATGTGTGTTCTGTGCTTTCTCCAGCGAGCGTGAAGCGGATCAGGTCGTGGCCCTTGTGCCTGAGGCTTGGCGAGCATGGAAAGCGCAGTCGCTGTCGAGTCACCCGATGAAATCGGTCTTGCAAAATCCGTGAGTTATGGAATAAAATTTTGCCTGTCGCGACGTTAAGCGTTAAAATACGCAGAATGTAACGGCAAGCAAGTGCAGTCGTGTAGGGGAATCGCCAAGCTGGTTAAGGCACCGGATTTTGATTCCGGCATACCAAGGTTCGAATCCTTGTTCCCCTGCCAAAGTTTTCCCGGCTGTCGATGCTCAAGCGTCCAGCGGGTAAAAACAGCGGTGCAGTGCTCCGCAAGCATCGGCAACGCAGCGTCGTCAAACATCAGCCGGTATAGCCGGCTGATTGTTTTTCTAGTGTCAACTTTCTATCTCTTGGGACTTCCTCCATGGCTTACGAAAACCTGATGGTTTTTACCGGCAACGCCAATCCGGCGCTGGCAGAGGGGGTCGCTAAGAACCTCGGCATTCCACTTGGCAAAGCAATGGTCTCGAAGTTCTCGGACGGCGAAGTCATGGTCGAGATCAACGAGAACGTGCGCGGCAAGGATGTCTTCGTCCTGCAATCGACCTGCGCACCGACCAACGACAACCTGATGGAAATCATCCTGATGGTCGACGCGCTCAAGCGCGCATCCGCCGGCCGCATCACCGCCGCGATTCCTTACTTCGGCTACGCCCGCCAGGACCGCCGCCCGCGTTCGGCGCGTGTCGCGATCTCGGCCAAGGTGGTGGCCAACATGCTGGAAGAAGCCGGCGTCGAGCGCGTCCTGATCATGGACCTGCACGCGGACCAGATCCAGGGCTTCTTCGATATCCCGGTCGACAATATCTACGCCTCGCCGATCCTGCTGGGCGACCTGCAGAAGCGCAACTACGACGACCTGCTGGTCGTGTCGCCGGACGTCGGCGGCGTGGTGCGCGCCCGCGCCCTGGCCAAGCGCCTCGGCTGCGACCTGGCGATCATCGACAAGCGCCGCCCGAAGGCGAACGTGTCGGAAGTCATGAACATCATCGGTGAAGTCGAAGGCCGCAACTGCGTCATCATGGACGACATGGTCGACACCGCCGGCACCCTGACCAAGGCCGCCGAAGTGCTCAAGGAGCGCGGCGCCAAGAAAGTGGTCGCTTACTGTACGCACCCGGTCCTGTCGGGTCCGGCCATCGACCGCATCAGCAATTCCCCGCTCGACGAGCTGGTCGTCACCGACACCATCCCGCTGAGCGCAGCCGGCGCCGCCTGCACCAAGATCCGCCAGCTCACCAGCGCACCGCTGCTGGCCGAGACCTTCAAGCGCATCGTCAAGGGCGATTCGGTCATTTCCTTGTTCGCCGAATAAGCAACAGAACATCGTTCGGCGGCGCGCCAGGCTGGAAAAGCCTGGCGCGCCGTTGTACTATCTCAGGTTCACCGAATTCTTGAGCGCGCAATACGGCGCTCTTTCATGACTGTCCCTGGTCGCGGGGATGGTCACCACACTGGGTTACCGGGCCGGCACATCTGTTCCGGCATTCGGACCCTTTATACTTGGAGTTTCACATGAAAGTTGTTGCATTCAACCGCACCCTGCAGGGCACCGGAGCGAGCCGCCGCCTGCGCAAGGCTGGCCAGACCCCAGGCATCATCTACGGCGGCACCGCTGCCCCAGTCCTGATCGCCCTGGACGGCAACGCCCTCTGGCACGCGCTCAAGAAAGAAGCATTCCACGGTTCCGTGCTCGACCTCGAAATCGAAGGCGCCACGCAGCAAGTCCTGCTGCGTGACTTCCAGATGCACGCATACAAGCAGCTGGTCCTGCACGCTGACTTCCAGCGCGTCGACGCTTCGCAGCCGATCCACACCAAGGTCGCCCTGCACTTCATCAACGCCGAGACCTCGCCAGCCGTCAAGCTGAACAGCGCTGTCATCTCGCACGTGCTGAACGAGCTGGACGTGTCCTGCCTGCCAGGCAAGCTGCCTGAGTTCATCGAAGTCGACCTGAGCAAGCTGGAAGCCGGCCAGTCGATCCACACGAACGACCTGGTCCTGCCAGAAGGCGTGACCGCGCTGACCCACGGCCAGAACCTGACCATCGTCACCTCGTCGATCCCACGCGGCGCCGTGTCGGCTGAAGCAGCTGCCGAGTAAGATCTTCTTGTAGCGCCGCGCAAGCGGTGCGAAGAAAACGAAAACCCGCCGCGGCTTGCCCGGCGGGTTTTTTGTTGGCGCGTCCCTGGCGCATTGCCGGCACGTGAGCCCGCCTTTTTGGGCGATAATCCTGTTTTTCCCAGAATCACTCCATTCATGTCCATCCGACTGATCGTCGGCCTCGGCAACCCGGGCCCGGAATACGAACAAACCCGCCACAACGCCGGCTTCTGGCTGGTCGACAACCTGGCCAATTCGCTGCCCGGCTGCCGGCTGCAGCGCGAGACGCGCTTCAACGCCATGGTCGCGAAGACCCGCATCGCCGGCAACGAAGTCTGGCTGCTGGAGCCGCTGACCTATATGAACCGCTCCGGGCAGTCGGTCGGCGCGCTGGCGCGCTTCTATAAAATCAATCCGGATGAAGTGCTGGTCGTGCATGACGAGCTCGACATGCTGCCGGGCGTGGCCAAGCTCAAGAAGGGCGGTTCTTCGGGCGGTCACAACGGCCTGAAGGACATTACCTCCGCCCTGGGCACGCAGGACTACTGGCGCCTGCGCCTGGGCATCGGCCATCCGCGCAGCCTGAATTTGCAACAGGCCGTTGCCGACTTCGTGCTGCACCGCCCGCGCCGCGAAGAGCAGGTGCTGATCGAGGAATCGATCGACAAGGCCTTGCGCATCATCCCCTTGGCCTGCGAAGGCAAGATGGATGTGGCGACCATGCAGCTGCATACCGCCTGAACTGCACTACGACCCTTTCACTACCACCTGGCCGCGCAGGTCGCGCATCATGCGCTCCAGCGCCGGCCGCATCTGGCGGTAGTCGTCCGGGGTGCAGGTTGCCGCCGTGTGCCTGAACTGCAGGCGGCGCTTGACCACCACCGCGTCTCCCTGGCGCGCGTACTGCGACCGGTAATAGAACCTGCCATCGTCTACCACCAGCGGTTTCGGCAGCGCCAGCACGCGTGTTTTTGCCGGTAGCCGGTAGCGCAATTCGTCTTCCGCATCGATGGCGGGGCAAATGAAGTCCTGGCGCCGCTGCGGCTCGCGTCCCAGGTCGACTACCGCGTCGCCCAGCCCTCCCCAGAAATGGTAGGTCGTCGCCAGCGCCACCGGCCCGGGCAGGTGCACGAAGCCCTCAAGCGCGCCCGAAAACGCCAGCGTGTAATCGTCTGCCGCCGCGCCGGTGTCGCCCGGCTCGAGCACACCGTCGCCCGTCTGTCCCAGTCCGGCCAGCATGCGTTGCACGAAGCGTTCGCGCTCGGGCTGCGCCGTGTCGCGCACCGCCTGCCGGTAGGGATCGGCCATCGCGCCGCCGCTGGTGCGCGCCACGTGGAAGCGGCTGCTGCCGTCGCGTGCGATGTCGAAACGCGTCAGCGTTCTGCTGCGCGCCGGCTGGTAGCTGGGCGTTACCGCAAACCTGCCGCTGTCGGCCAGCAGCACCGGCTTACCCAGCAGGCCGGGCGGCAGGAAGCCGCCGGCCACGGCCGCTGCGGTGGGGTCGAGAAACAGCTGCAACTGCGGCACGTAGACGATCACGTGGTTCAGCACGCCCAGCGTCGGCACGGCCGGCAGGCGGTAGGCCTGGTCGCTGTTGACGAGGGCGGCGCTGCCGGAAATGCCCGCGGCGGCCAGCAGCGCCTGCAGCAGCGCCGCGTGGTCCTTGCAGTCGCCGTAGCGCCTGGCCAGCACGGCCGGGGCGGGATGCGGCACCACGCCGCCCGGGCCGAGGTAGACGGCGACGTAGCGGATGTTGCGCCTGACCCAGTCGGACAGGGCGATCGCCCGTGCGCGCGGATCGGTCATGCCTTGCGTGATCTCCATCGCGAGCTTGCCGATGGCCGCGTCGGGGACCGAGGCCGACTCGGCGCGCGCCCGGTAGGCGCGAGCGAAGGCTGCATAGTCCGGGAAGGTGGTGACGGCCAGGCGCCTGCCGTAGTCGAGATAGCTGACCGACCCTTGCTCGATGTGCTCGTGCTCGCCTTCCACATACCGCCAGCTCGTGCGGCGTCGGCCGGGCGGGCTGTCGCTCGCCACCAGCTCGAACCCTACCGCGTCGGCATGCAGCAGCATCGAGGCCGGCAGGTCGTAGGTCAGCCGGAAGTCTTTGGTCGGGAAGGGGCGGGCAATGGTGAAGTCTTCGAACTGGCCCGGAAACAGCGGCGTGTGGCGCCGCAGCCGGTAGCGCAGGTGGAGGGTGTCGCCCACCGCGACGTCGGGGAAGATGACGACTTTCAGGCGCGTGTCCTGGAACATCGGCGCATCCGCGGAGGCGGCCTCTTGCTGCTCGCGGATCTGGCTGGGCGCGACCGGCACGCGGCGGCCATCAAGCTTGGCGGTCCAGGCCTCCACGGAAACGACGTCGTCGAGCGAGGCGTTGAAGCCGATGAACTGCTCGGCGTGCAGCGCGATGCCTGCGCGAGTGGCGATGCTCTTGGCCAGTTCGACGTCGAGCAGGTAGGAACCGTCGGCCTCGACCGTGAAGTGCTGGCGGTAGCGCTCGACGGTGACCGCGTTGTCGTTCGCCGCCAAGGGGCCGCAGGCGAACAGCAGCAAGAGAACCAGGGCAAGGCGACACGGCATGGCGGACTCCGCGAACAGGAACGATCCATGTTACGTAGCGGCCTTGGCCGACCCTTGCGCCAGCACAAGCGCGGTCTTCCTGCGATAATTTTGGCCATGAAGGCACTTACTTTCCATGCCGGGCCGCTGGCCCTGGCCCAGCTCGGCGCGCAAGGCTTGCGCGCCCAGGACATCGCGATCATCCCGGCCGCCGCCGGCGGACCGAAGGGACTGATCTTCCAGGCGGTCGACCAATGGATGTTCGGCGAATGGCTGCCCACCGCCCCGCGTGAGCGCGACCTGATCGGCGCCTCGATCGGCGCCTGGCGCATGGCCGCCGCTTGCCAGCGAGATCCCGCCAAGGCGTTTGCCCGCCTTGGCGAGCTCTATGCCGGCCAGCGCTACACCAGCAGGAAGCCGACGCAGGACGACATCCACGCGGTGGTGCAGGGCTTGCTGGCCGAATTCGTGCGCGGCCACGAAGACGACATCGTCAGCCATCCCCACCACCGGCTGCACCTGCTGGCCGTGCGCGGCAAGGGCGGACTGGCCGCGCCCGCGCATCCGCGCGCCGAACTGCGCGGCTTTGCCGCGGCCGCGCTGCACAATGCCGGCTCGCGCGACTGGCTCGGGCGTTTGCTGGAACGCGTCGTGATCGGCGACGAGCGGTCGAAAGCGCCGTGGCTGCGCGAGCGTTTCGATGCGTTCACTACCCATTTTTCCTCGCTCACGCGCGACAACCTCGCCAGCGGCCTGCTGGCCTCGGGCACGCTGCCGCTCCTGATGAAACCGGTCACCGGTATCGCCGAGGCCCCGCCGGGCAGCTACTGGGATGGCGGCATCATCGACTACCACCTGGCCTTGCCCTATGCGCGGGCTGCCGGCGAGATGAAAGGCGACCTGGTGCTCTACCCGCACTTCACCCAGCACATCGTGCCGGGCTGGCTGGACAAGGGTTTTCCGTGGCGCCGGGCGGCGCGCGGCGCCAACCGCGGCTGGCTCGACAATGTCCTGATCATCGCGCCGTCCGACGACTTCCTGCGCACGCTGCCGCGCGGGAAGCTGCCGGACCGGGCGGACTTCAAGTTCTACGGGCTCGACCATGATGCGCGCGTGCGCAACTGGCAGCGGGCGATGGGGGAGGGGCAGCGCTTGCGCGATGAACTGGCGGAGTTTGTCGCCAGGCCGGATTTGTCGCGGGTACGGCCGCTCTAAACGAAAAAAGCCGCTGCGGGGGCAGCGGCTTTCGTTGAGTGTGGTGAATCAGTTCTTCTTGCGGCGGCGGCTTGCGGCCAGTCCGAAGGCGCCCAGGCCCATCAGCATGATGCTGGCCGGTTCGGGCACTTGCGTACCGAAGAATTCCAGCTCGGCCAGCTGGTGCATGCCGCCCCAGACGACCGAAGTCGACTGGTAGCGGAAGATGCTGTAGCCCGCCGGCATGGTGTAGTCGGTGCCGGCGATGAACTGGACGGTCTGCAGGCGCTGGTTCCAGATCGAGCCTGCCGCGTTGTAGCTGAAGATCGGCGTGTAGTTGATGCCGTCGTTCGAGCCCAGGATCTGCCAGCGGTTCGAATCGCGGTCCGGCACGTCGTTTGCGGACGAAGCCGTGAAGCTGGTGAGGGTGTAGCGCTTGGCGCCGAAGTTCGCTTCGACCCAGACATTGGTGTCGCAGCACCACTTGTCGTTGCCGCCGCCGACCTGGTTGTCGAACACATTGAACGCATATTCCGCGCCGCCGAAGCCGGCTTCGACCGACGAACGGAAAGTCGCGTTGTAGTTGATGTTCGCTTCTGGATTGCCATTGTTTTCCGGGTCGGTCAGGTCGCTGCCGACCAGGCCGGCATTGCCGAGGTTGGTGCGCACGACTGCTGCATCGGCAGGGGCTGCAAACAGGGTGGCGGCGAAAGCCAGTGCAAAGATCAGTTTGTTCATGATGAGTTCCTTCAGTTAGATGCATGACAATAAGCAATCTTCGTTCCAGCTATGCAACTCATTGATCCGTAAGGACATATTTACAGCGTCAAGATTTTACTGGCGGCGAGTGTAAAAATTATCGACAGGAAATTGTCCAGTGACCGGCCAGCTGTACGCCGGTTTTTTCGGCAACCCACACCGTCCGCGGTTACAATGTGGGGTTTTGGAGCCGGGCTTTCCTTTCCGCTCCGCGTCCACCGAATGAGAAAGAATCCCCATGAGTCTCCAATGCGGCATCGTCGGCTTGCCGAACGTCGGCAAGTCCACCCTGTTCAACGCCCTGACCAAGGCCGGCATCCCGGCCGAGAACTACCCGTTCTGTACGATCGAGCCGAACGTCGGCGTGGTCGAGGTGCCGGATCCGCGCATGCAGGCACTGGCCGACATCGTCAAGCCGGAGCGCATGGTGCCGGCCATCGTCGAATTCGTCGACATCGCCGGCCTGGTGGCGGGCGCCTCCAAGGGTGAGGGCCTGGGCAACCAGTTCCTGTCGCACATCCGCGAAACCGACGCCATCGTCAACGTGGTGCGCTGCTTCGAAGACGACAACGTGATCCACGTGTCCGGCCGGGTCAACCCGATCGACGACATCGAAGTCATCCAGACCGAGCTGGCGCTGGCCGACCTGACCGCCGTCGAAAAGGCGATCCACCGCGAGAACAAGAAAGCGCGTTCGGGCGACAAGGACGCGGCCAAGCTGGTGGCGATCTGCGAACGTATCCTGCCGCACCTGAACGAAGGCCAGCCGGTGCGCACCATGGGCCTGGACGCCGACGAGATGCTCCTGATCCGCGACCTGCACCTGATCACGGCCAAGCCGGCGATGTATGTCGCCAACGTGTCCGACACGGGCTTTACCAACAACCCGCTGCTGGACCAGCTGACCGAATTCGCCAAGAAGCAGAACGCGCCGATCGTGGCAATCAGCGCCGCGATCGAAGCGGAAATCGCCGAGATGGAAGACGCGGACAAGAAGGAATTCCTGGCCGACATGGGCATGGAAGAGCCGGGCCTGGACCGCCTGATCCGCGCCGCTTATAAACTGCTCGGCCTGCAGACCTATTTCACCGCCGGCGTGAAGGAAGTGCGCGCCTGGACCGTGAAGGTCGGCGCCACCGCACCGCAGGCCGCGGGCGTGATCCACACCGACTTCGAACGCGGCTTCATCCGCGCCCAGACCATTTCGTACGACGACTACATCGCCCTGAAAGGCGAAGCCGGCGCCAAGGAAGCGGGCAAGATGCGCGCCGAGGGCAAGGAATACGTGGTCAAGGATGGCGACGTGCTGAACTTCCTGTTCAACGTCTGATTCGCGTGACGATCGAGGGCCCTGCGGGGCCCTTTTTTTCTGCCTGGAGTGTGAGTACATGATGAAGAACTTGATGAAGCCGGTGGTCCTCGCCCTGGCACTGGCAGCCACGAACGGCGCGCTGGCGCAGGACGCCATCACATGCAGTTCCTGCGACGAATGGAACCAGCCGGCCGCCCCCTTCAATATCTACGGCAACGCCTGGTACGTCGGCACCGCCGGCCTGTCCGCCATCCTGGTCACCGGCCCGCAAGGCCATGTCCTGCTCGATGGCGCGCTGCCGCAGTCGGCGCCGCTGATCCAGAAGAACATCGAGGCGCTCGGCTTCAGGCTGAAGGACGTGAAACTCATCCTCAACTCGCACGCCCACTTCGACCACGCGGGCGGCATCGCCGCGCTGCAAAAGGCCAGCGGCGCGACGGTCGCGCACAGCCCGCACGGCGCCCAGGTGCTGCGCGACGGCACGCCGGGCACGGACGATCCGCAGTACGACCCGAAGGACCGCTTCCATATCCCGAAAGTCGCGCAGGTCAAGGAGGTGAAGGATGGCGAAACCCTGAACGTCGGGCCGCTGCGCTTCACGGTCCACTACACCCCCGGCCATACGCCCGGCGGAACCACCTGGACCTGGCAGTCGTGCGAAGCCGGCAAATGCCTGGACATGGTCTATGCCGACAGCCTGACCGCGGTATCCACCGACGGCTTCTACTACAGTGGCGGCGCCGGTTACCCGGAGCGCGCCGCGAGCTTCCGCACGACGCTGGCCAAGGTGGCCGGCCTGAAGTGCGACATCGTCATTGCCGCCCATCCGTCCGCCACCGACGCCTTCGGCAAGGCGGCGGCAAGAACCGCGCAGTCGAACCCCTTCATCGACCCGGAAGGCTGCCGCAAGCTGGCCGCGGGCGCGACCCGCAACTTCGACGCCAGGTTGCAGCGCGAACGCGACGAGAAGGCGAAAGCGGCCGGCCGCTGAGCGTGCCAACGAGGGTCATCCCTGCCATACTGTCGGCCTTCATTCGCAAAGGTTGACAGCATGGCCACCGTGTCCGAACTCGTTCTCTACCCGATCAAGTCCTGCGCCGGCATCCGTGTCGCCGAAGCGGCATGCGGCATCGACGGCCTGTCCGCGCAGGGCGTGGACGACCGCGAATGGATGCTGGTCACCGTCGAGGGCCAGTTCCTGACCCAGCGCGAGTTCCCGCGCATGGCGCTCATCACTCCACGCATCGACGGCGACAGGCTGGAAGTGAGCGCCCCGGGCATGCCGCCGCTTTCCCTGCCGCTGGCGTACGACCTTGCCGCGCCCACCATCGCCGTGCGGATCTGGGACGACCACCTGCAGGCGGCCGACTGCGGCGATGCGGCTGCCGCCTGGTTCGCCGAAGCGCTGGGCGGCGCCGCTTGCCGCCTGGTGCGCTTCCGCCCTGAAGAACAGCGCCCCACCAGCACCAAATGGACCGGCGGCGCCCCGTCGGCCACCCGTTTCGCCGACGGCTACCCCATCCTCCTGATCGGCCAGGCCTCGCTCGACGACCTCAACGCCAGGCTACATGGCGCCGGCCGCGCGCCGCTGCCGATGAACCGGTTTCGCCCGAACCTGGTTGTCGATGGCCTGGCAGCTTTCGAAGAAGACTTCGTCGCATCGATGAGCGCCGGCGAATTGAGGCTGCGCCCGGTGAAACCCTGTGCCCGCTGCCCGATCCCCGCGATCGACCAGGCTACCGGCGCCTTCGGCCCCGATCCGCTCGACATCCTGCAGGCCTACCGGGCCAACCCGCGCATGGACGGCGCGGTCTGCATGGGCATGAACTGCATCGTCGCGGACGGCGCCGGGCGGACCCTGCGCGTCGGGCAGGAACTGGACGTGACCCTGAATTTTTGACAGTTGTAAAAACTTTGTGTCGCAAAATCGCCCATCTTCGGGCGGTTTTCGTTTTCAAGGGAGGTCAGATGGCGTAATGTTACGGTTATTGCTGAAAGGAATGATCAATGCACGAGCCAGATGCGCAGACGCGAGAGCTGATGTTGGAGAACGAGACCCTGCGTTCCCGCATGGCGTACCTGCTCGAACAGGCTGAGCGCAACCATTCGATCATGACCCGGCACCAGGCGTTCGACCTGCAGATCGTCGGCGCCGGCAGCTTCCAGGAACTGGTATCGACGATCTTCCGCACCCTGCCGGTCATCTCGGAGCTCGACACGGTGACCTTGTCGCTGGTCGACCCCGACGCCGATATCTACACCGTCATGCACAAGCTGGGCGTCGACTACGAAGCGCTGGCGGATTTGAGCTTTTGCGAGCACGCCAGCGACCTCGGTTTCGAGCACGTCGAAGGCCGCCGTCCGCGCCCGCTGCTCGGGCCCTACGCGCCATCCCGGCATTGCGCGCAATTCCCGCATCCACCCACCGGGCTGCAAAGCGTGGCCCTGGTGCCGCTGCTGCGCAATACGCGCCTGATCGGCAGCCTGAACCTGGGCAGCACGGACCCGAACCGCTTCACGGCGGCCCTCGGCACCGACTTCCTCGAGCACATGGGGTCGATCATCGCGATCTGCCTCGAGAACGTCATCAGCAACGAGATGCTCAAGTTTATCGGCCTGACCGATGCGCTCACCGGCGTCTACAACCGCCGCTACATCGACCGCCGTCTGGTGGAAGAGATCGCGCGGGCGCGCCGCCAGGGCTACCGCATCTCTTGCATGTACATCGACATCGACCATTTTAAAAAGGTCAACGACAGCGTCGGGCATGGGGGAGGGGACGACGTGCTGCGCGAAGTGGCCTCGCGCATCAAGGCGGAGCTGCGCATCTCGGATGCGCTCGGGCGCTTCGGCGGCGAGGAATTCGTGGTGCTGCTGATCGATGCGGGGCTGGAGAGCGCCAGCATGGTGGCGCAACGCATCCGCAACAGCGTGGCGGTGACGCCGGTGGACCTGTCGACCGGCGAGCACGTGTCGGTGACGGTGTCGATCGGGGTGGCGACGCTGGACGATTTCGAGCGCGACCACGCGATCGAGGGCGTGGCGCAGGATCTGGTGGCGCAGGCGGATACGGCCTTGTATCGCGCCAAGGCGGATGGGCGCAATCGCGTGGTCACAGGGTAGCGAGCAGCCACCTCTCGGATGGCGGAATAGCCACGGTCCCGTAGGGTGGGCAGATTCTGCCCACGCGTTCAAATCACGTATGGGTTGACGCACCGCGATGACGCCCCGGTTAGTTGAACGCGAGGGCAAGCAACTTGCCCACGCTACGGGTTATCAGCGTTCACAGTAACCGGCTCTCGGCCCGGCTCACCGCTTCCCCCACCCCGCGCAACACCAGCACATCCCCCACCAGCAGCACCGTCTCCGGATCCCAGTTCAGGCTCTGCCCATTCCTGCGCAGCGTGGTCACCTCGGCCCCGACTTCTTCCAGTCCCATCTCCTTCATGCGGCGTCCGACCGCCGCCGCCTCGCTGCGCAAGGTCACCGAATGCAGCCGCACATAGGTGTGTTCCGGATCGTCCGACACGTCGCCCGCGCCATGGAAGTAGCCGCGCAGCGAAGCATAGCGTTCGTCGCGCGCGTTCTGCACGCGGTGCACGACGCGGCGCAGGGGCACGCCCATCACGACCAGCGCGTGCGAGGCCAGCATCAGGCTCGACTCCAGCGCTTCGGGCACCACTTCGGTGGCGCCGGCGCGCTTGAGCACGTCGAGGTCGCTGTCGTCGTGGGCGCGCACGATCACCGACAGATTCGGCGCCAGCTCATGCACCAGGTGCAGCACCTTCAGCGCCAGCGGCGTGTTGGCGAAGGTGATCACCAGCGCGCTGGCGCGGTTGATGCCGGCCGCGATCAGGGCTTCGCGGCGGGCGGCGTCGCCATAGGACACGTTGGCGCCGGCGGCCTGCGCTTCCTGCACCCGTTCCGGGTCCAGGTCGAGCGCATACCAGGGCAGCTTTTCCTCGGACAGCAAGGTAGCCAGGCTCTGGCCGCTGCGCCCGAAGCCGGCGATGATCACGTGCTTCTGGGTCTTCATGGTGCGGCTGGCGAGCTGGGTCAGCTGCAGCGACTGCATCATCCATTCGTTGGACGCGACCTTCATCACGATCTTGTCCATGTTCTGGATCACGAAGGGGGCGACCAGCATCGACAGCACCATCGAGGCCAGCACCAGCTGGATCAGGAAAGGGTCGATCAGCTTCGAGCCGGAGGCCAGGTTCAGCAGCACGAAGCCGAATTCGCCGGCCTGGGCCAGCGCCAGGCCGGTGCGCATCGACACGCCGTCGCTCGAGCCGAAGGCCTTGGCCAGGGCCGCGATGATAGCGAACTTGAGCAGCACCGGGAAGATCAAGAGCGCCAGTACCAGCCACCAGTGTTCCAGCACCACCCCGACATTGAGCAGCATGCCCACCGTGATGAAGAACAGCCCGAGCAGCACGTCGCGGAAGGGCTTGATGTCTTCTTCCACCTGGTGCTTGTACTGGGTCTCGGAGATCAGCATGCCGGCGACGAATGCGCCCAGCGCCAGCGACAGGCCGGCCTGCTCGGTGACCCAGGCCAGGCCCAGCGTCACCAGCAGCAGGTTGAGCATGAACAGCTCCTGCGAGCGGCGCTTGGCGACGATGGTGAACCAGTTGCGCATCAGCTTCTGGCCGAAGATCAGGAGCAGGGCCAGCACGAAGGCCGCCTTCACCGCCGCCCAGCCGAGGGTCGCCGCCAGTTCTTCGGGCGGGCGCGCCAGCGAAGGAATCATGATCAGGAGCGGCACCACCGCCAGGTCCTGGAACAGCAGGATGCCGATGATGCGGCGCCCGTGCTCGCTCTCGAGTTCCAGGCGCTCGGTCAGCATCTTGACGACGATGGCGGTGGACGACATGGCCAGCGCTCCGCCCAGCGCAAAGGCGGCCTGCCAGCTCACGTGCAAATGCGGCGCCCAATACGAGATGAACAGGCCGAAGCCCATGGCGGCCGCGATTGTCAATACGACTTGAGCCAGACCCAGGCCGAACACGATGCGCCGCATCGACTTGAGCTGGGCCAGCGAAAATTCCAGCCCGATCGAAAACATCAGGAAGACGACGCCGAATTCGGCCAGCCCATGGGTGGCGGGACTGTCGTCGGCCAGCGCCAGCGCGTGGGGGCCGATGAGGACGCCGACGGCGAGGTAGCCGAGCATCGGCGGCAGGTGAAGCATCCGGAAAGCGACCACGCCCAGTACGGCGCAGCCCAGCAGGAGCAGGGTCAGTTCAAGTCCGGAATGCATCTTCCCCGTGATTCGTTGTTGTAGTTTGTTACCACTGGCAAGTTTTTTGCTTGGCCAATTCGTTTATACTGCCACGATGAGTGTAACCGATGAAAAAACAATGCTGAAAAGTTTTGATGCCGACCAGGCCCGCCGCGTGCTGGAGCTGGGCCGCGAGACCCTGGCCATCGAGGCCGACGCCATCCGCGCGCTGCATGCGCGCCTGGGCGACGACGACAGCTTCGTGCGCGCCGTGCAGCTTTTGCTGGGCTGCACCGGGCGGGTGGTGGTGTCGGGCATGGGCAAGTCGGGTCACATCGGACGCAAGATCGCCGCCACCCTGGCCTCGACCGGCACCCCGGCCATGTTCGTGCACCCGGGCGAAGCCGCCCACGGCGACCTGGGCATGGTGACGGCGCAGGACGTCTTCATCGCCATCTCGAACTCGGGCGAATCGTCCGAGCTGCTCGAAATTTTGCCAGCTGTCAAAAGAATGGGCAGCCAGGTCATCTCGATGACCGGCAAGCCGCATTCGCGCCTGGCCAGGCTGTCCGAGATCCACCTGGATATCTCGGTGGCCAAGGAAGCCTGCACCCTGAACCTGGCCCCGACCACCAGCACCACCGTGACGCTCGCCATGGGCGACGCGCTGGCGGTGGCGCTGCTGGACCTGCGGGGCTTCCGCGAAGAAGACTTCGCGATGTCGCACCCGGGCGGCGCCCTGGGCCGCCGCCTCCTGACCCACGTGCGCGACGTGATGCGCAGCGGCGACGCGATTCCCGCCGTGAGCCCCGATACGCCGCTGGCGAAAGCCCTGCTCGAAGTCTCGCAAAAGGGCATGGGCATGACCGCCGTGGTCGACGAGCAGCAGCGCCCGGTCGGCGTGTTCACCGACGGCGACTTGCGCCGCCTGATCGAGCGCATGCACGATTTCTCGAACATCGCGATCCGCGACGTGATGCATGCCGGCCCGCGCACCGTGCACCCGGAACAGCTGGCGGTCGATGCCGTCGCCGTGATGGAAGAATTCCGCATCAACCAGATGCTGGTCGTCGATGCGGACGGCCGCCTGGTCGGCGCCCTGCACATCCACGACCTGACCCGCGCCAAGGTAATCTAAATGACTCCACTGGAACACATGCAGCGCGCCGCGCGCGTGAAAGTCATGATCTTCGACGTCGACGGCGTGCTCACCGACGGCAGCCTGACCTATGGCCCGGACGGCGAAGTCACCAAGACCTTCAATGTGCTGGACGGCCTGGGCATCCAGCTGCTGAACAAGACCGGCGTGCAGACCGCGATCATCAGCGCGCGCCTGTCGCCGATCGTGGTCAAGCGCGCAGCAGACCTGGGCATTGCCCATGTCTACCAGGGCATCCACGACAAGCGCATCGGCTTTGCCAAGCTGCTGGACGCCACCGGCGTCACCGCCGAGGAATGCGGCTACATCGGCGACGACGTGATCGACCTGCCGCTGCTGACCAAGGTGGGCTTTGCCGTGGCGGTGCCCTCTGGCCACCCGGAAGTGCAGCACCGCGCGCACTACGTCACCAAAAACGTGGGTGGGCGCGGCGCCGTGCGCGAAGTCTGCGACCTGGTCATGCGCGCCCAGGGCACCTACGAACAGGCGCTCGCGCCTTACTTCGCCTGAGCCTGCGGGCCGACACGACATGGTCACCTACAAGCGCACCGCCCACCGCTGGAGACTGCTCAGCGTCATGATCATCGGGGTCTTCCTCGCCTTCGGCAGCTTCTGGCTGGTGCAGGTGATGGATCGCGACGACACCGACGCGCGCCTGGGCGGGCCGCTGAACGAGCCCGATTACATCGTCGAGAATTTCTCCTTCGTGCGCATGACCGAAGAGGGCAAGCCGAGCTACGTCGTGTCGGGCAAGCGCCTGGCGCACCAGCCCCAGGGCGACGTCTCCGAGGTCGAGCAGCCGGTGGTGCAGGGCATGACGCCCGGCCGCCCGCGCACCACCGTGGTGGCTAACCGCGGCCGCATCTATCACGAAGAACACCGGGTCGACCTGCTCGGCAAGGTCGACATCCAGCGCCCGGCCACGCCCACCAGCGAAGCACTGCGCGTACGCACCGAGGCGCTGACCGTGCTGCCCGACGAAGAGATCATGAAGACCGACAAGCCGATCGAGATGCAGCTCGGCGCCTCCACCATCCGTGGCACCGGCATGGTCGCGAACAATGCGACCCAGAAGCTGCACCTGGCCAGCCGCGGCCAGATCGTCTATCCGCCACGCGCGCAACGCTAGCGCGCACGTCATCACAGGACAAGCACCCATGAAAAAAATCATCCTTGCGGCCCTTCTTGGCCTGGCTTCCCTCGGCGCCCTTGCCGAGCGCGCCGATTCGCTCAAGCAGGCCGTGATCAACTTCGACACCCTGGACGTCGACGAAGTGACGCAAACCCGCATCCTGACGGGTAATGTCGTGCTCACGCGCGGCACCCTGGTGCTCAAGTCCGACCGCGCCCAGGTGAAGGAAACGCCGGAAGGCTACATGAGCGTGACGCTCACCGCGGCCCCCGGCAAGCTGGCCACCTTCCGCCAGAAGCGCGACGGCGGCCCGGACCTGTGGGTCGAGGGCCAGGCCCAGCGCATCGAGTACGACGAGCGCGCCGAACTGGTGAAGCTGTTCACCGCCGCCGAAGTGCGCGAACTGGAAAACGGCCGCCTGGCCAACGAAATCAAGGGTCCCTTCATCTCCTACGACAACCGCAAGGAAGTCGCCCAGGTGCGCAACGACGCCAGCGGCCAGAGCAAGGTCGGCGGCGGGCGCGGCACCCTGATCATCGCCCCGCGCCGCGCTGCGCCTGCAGAAGGCGGCAAGCAATGACGGTGGTGGAGAAGAGCGTGCGCGAAGGCTGCAGCACCCTGGTCGTCAAGGGCCTGCAAAAGAGCTATGGCAAGCGGCTGGTGGTGCGCGACGTGTCGCTGCAGGTCGATTGCGGCGAAGTGGTGGGGCTGCTGGGCCCGAACGGCGCCGGCAAGACCACCTCGTTCTACATGATCGTCGGCCTGGTGCCGTCGGACGCCGGCTCGATCGACATCAACGGCACCGACATCTCGAGCCTGCCGATCCACCGCCGCGCGGTGCTGGGCCTGTCCTACCTGCCGCAGGAAGCCTCGGTGTTCCGCAAGCTGACGGTGGAAGAGAATATCCGCGCCGTGCTGGAACTGCAGCGCACCAACGAGGGCAAGGCCTTGTCGAAGGACGAGATCAACGGGCGCCTGGACACCCTGCTGGCCGAGCTGCAGATCGAGAAGCTGCGCGAGAACCCGGCGCTGTCGCTGTCGGGCGGCGAGCGCCGCCGCGTCGAGATCGCACGCGCACTCGCTACCAATCCGCGCTTCGTGCTGCTGGACGAACCCTTTGCCGGCGTGGACCCGATTGCGGTGATCGAGATCCAGCGCATCGTGCGCTTCCTGAAGGAGCGCAACATCGGCGTCCTGATCACGGACCACAACGTGCGCGAGACGCTCGGCATCTGCGACCGCGCCTACATCATCAACCAGGGGGCGGTGCTGGCCTCGGGCCGTCCGGACGACATCATCGCCGACGAGTCGGTGCGCCGCGTCTACCTCGGCGAACACTTCCGCATGTGACCATGAAACAGTCCCTGCAACTCCGCACGTCGCAGCACCTGGCGCTCACGCCGCAACTGCAGCAGTCGATCCGGCTGCTGCAATTGTCCACGCTCGAACTGCACCAGGAGCTCGAGCAGATACTGACCGATAACCCGCTGCTCGAACGGCTCGACGATCCGCTCGACCACTCGGTGCGGCTGCTGGCCGACGGCGCCATCAACAGCGCCCCCTCCAGCGCCGAAGCCCCGGCCGCGCAGCCGGGACAGGAAGGCGGCGAAGGCGAGGCCGCCAAGCCCGATGCCGACGGCTTCGAGGACGGCGACCGCGACCGCGGCGAGCCTGACGGCGACTGGGGCGGCGAGGGCGGCGGCGCGAGGAGCGGCGACGACGAAGACGGCCGCCCGCAGCTGGAAGCGTGCAGCGTGTCGCTGCGCGAGCACCTGGCCGAGCAGGTTCGCACCACCGGCTGCGGCGTGCGCGACCGCGCGCTGGCCGAACTGGTGATCGATGCGCTGGACGACAACGGCTACCTGGAGGAGCCGCTGGACGACATCCACGCGCGCCTGCCCGCCGAACTCGAGATCGAGATGGACGAGCTGCGCTGCGCGCTGGCGCTGGTGCAGAGCCTGGACCCGGTCGGCTGCGGCGCCCGCAGCGCGGCCGAATGCCTGGCGCTGCAGATCCGTCGCATGCCGGGCGTGCCGATGGTGACGCGGCGCCTGGCCTTGAGCATCGTCGAAGGCTACCTGAGCTGGTTCGCCCAGCGCGAGTACACCAAGCTCAAGAAGGCGCTGGACTGCGACGACGAAGACCTGCGCGAGGTCCAGGCCGTCATCCGCCAGTGCAATCCGCATCCCGGCGCGGCCTTTGCGTCCGCTGCCTCGGACTACGTGGTGCCGGACGTGATCGTACGCCGCGCCAAGAGCGGCTGGTCGGTCATGCTGAACCCGGATGTGATGCCGAAGCTGCGCGTGAACTCGCTTTACGCCAACCTGCTCAAGCAGGGAAAAAGCGAGAGCCAGATGGGCGCACAGCTGCAGGAAGCCAAGTGGCTGATCAAGAATATGCGCCAGCGTTTCGACACGATCCTGCGCGTAGCCGAGGCAATTGTTGAGCGCCAGCGCAACTTTTTCAGCCACGGCGCGGTTGCCATGCGTCCGCTTGTGCTGCGCGAGATTGCTGATACACTAGGCCTACACGAGAGCACTATTTCCCGTGTAACCACGCAGAAATACATGTTGACCCCCCACGGCATGTTTGAACTGAAATACTTCTTCGGAAGCCACGTCGCCACCGAAGCGGGGGGAGAAGCATCTTCCACGGCGATCCGCGCGCTGATTGCGCAATTGACAGGAGCAGAAGACCCTAAGAACCCTTTATCCGACAGCAAGATCGCGGAAATGCTCGGGGAACAAGGTATGGTCATTGCGCGCCGGACGGTAGCCAAATACCGCGAAGCCCTCAAGATCCCTCCCGTCAGCCTCCGCAAGTCTCTGTAAAGCACTGTCCCACCTACCTTGTGGTGCCGGCAGGGCAACATTTCAAAGGAGTGTGTATGAACCTCACAATCAGTGGTCATCATCTTGAAGTGACTCCCGCAATTCGTGAATACGTTCAGAATAAGCTCGAGCGCATTACCCGCCATTTCGACCACGTGATCGACACCCACGTGTTCCTCGCCATCGATAATCTCACCGAAAAAGAAAAACGGCAGAAAGCCGAGATCAACCTGCAAGTATCAGGAAAAATTTTGCATGTGGCCAGCGCCGCGCAAGACCTGTACGCGGCGATCGACATGCTGATGGACAGGCTGGACCGCCAGGTCATCAAGCACAAGTCCATGCTGCAAAACCATAATCACGTGGCGCACAAGCGCCTGCCGGATACCGGCGAAGCCGCCGTCGCGTAAATACGCACAGCAGCAATGACAGCAGGGGCGTCTGAGGGGACGCCCTTTTTGCTGGGCGCTCCCTTTACTGTTACGTTTGCACGCTTCCAATTTCACGCTTTTGTTCTGTAGAATGCATGTCTTTTCGATCACAGAGCATCTCCATGACCGACACCGTCCTGACCCGCGTCGCCAACCGCACCGGCGTCATTACGCTCGACCGGCCGCAAGCCCTGAACTCCCTCTCGCTCGACATGGTGCGCGCGCTCACCGCGATCCTGCGCGACTGGCAAACTGACGCCGGCATCGACGCGGTCGTCATCGGCAGCACCAGCGAGAAGGCCTTGTGCGCGGGTGGCGACATCCGCTTCTTCCACGAAAAGGGCCAGGTCGGGCCGATGGGCGGCAGCGCGCTGCTGGAAGACTTCTTTACCGAAGAATACGCACTGAACCACCTGATCCATTTCTACCCGAAGCCGTATATCGCGCTGATGGACGGCGTGGTGATGGGCGGGGGCATGGGCATCGCCCAGGGCGGCCCTGGTTGCGGCCTGCGCATTGTCACCGAACGCAGCAAGGTTGCCATGCCCGAAGTGAACATCGGCCTGTTCCCGGATGTCGGCGGCAGCCATTTCCTGTCGCATGCGCCGGGCCAGCTGGGGCAATACCTGGGCCTGACCGGCCTGACCATCGGCGCGGCCGACGCCATCTATGTGGGACTGGCCGACCTGTTCGTGCCGGGCGAGAAGATGGGCGAGCTGATGGCGCTGGTGGAGGCGACCGCGGGCGCCGACCTGCCTGCGGCGATCCGCGCGTTTGCCGCGCCGTTTGCGCAAGCCGCCGGCAGCAGTGAACTGCAGGCCCAGCGCGCCGTGATCGATGCGCACTTCAGCGCTGCTTCAGTGGCCGCCATCATGGAATCGCTCGCGCGCGACGAAAACCCGTTCGCGCAAAAGGCCCTGAAGGCCATGCGCCAGCGCTCGCCGCTGATGATGTGCGTCACGCGCGAACTCCTGCTGCGCGGCGCCGCGCTCGGCGTGGCCGACTGCCTGCGCATGGAACGCTCGCTGGTGCGCCGCAATTTCGAGCACGGCGAAGTGCTCGAAGGCGTGCGCGCGCTGGTGATCGACAAGGACAATGCGCCGAAGTGGAATCCGGCGACGCTGGAGGAAGTCACGCCGGAGATGGTGGCGGCATTCTTCGAGCCAGTGTGGCCCGACTACGCGCATCCGCTGCACCACCTGGCCTGACGCCGGTTTGAATGTGGGTGGGGGCGGGTAACCCGGGCCGTTGGCCCGGGTTACCCGCCCCCACCGTTTTTCAAGCGTTCAGACCGCAACGTGCTTGGGCTGCTCCCGGTGCCGCACGATCACGCGTTCGGTGCCTCCGAAATAGGCGCCGAGGCGTTCCGCCATGTACACCGAGCGGTGCTGCCCGCCGGTGCAACCCACCGCCACGGTCAGGTAGCTGCGGTTGTCCGTCTTGAACGAGGGCAGCCATTTGGCGACGAAGTTCTTGATATCTTCCAGCATCTCGGTGGCGCTGGGCTGGGCATCCAGGAAGGCGATCACGGGAGCATCTCGGCCCGTGAGCGGGCGCAGCGCCAGGTCGTAATACGGGTTCGGGATCGCGCGCACGTCGAACACGAAGTCGGCGTCGAGCGGCACGCCGACCTTGAAGGCGAAGGACTCGAAGAACAGGGTCAGCGGCGCGTGTTCGATGTCGGCCAGTTCGCGGATCCATTCGCGCAGCTTGTTGGCCGACAGCTCCGAGGTGTCGATCACGTGGCCGAGGTTTTCGATCGCCGACAGGCGTTCGCGTTCTTCGGCGATGCATTCGATCAGGGTGCGGCGCGAGGCCGGGTTTTCCCCCGGACGCACCTGGTGCGACAGCGGGTGACTGCGGCGGGTTTCGGAAAAGCGCGCCACCAGCGAATGGGTGCTCGAGGTCAGGAACATCACCTTGAGGTTGTGGCCTTCTTCCTTCAGGTGGCGCACGCTCACGGGCAATTCAACCAGCGATTCGGCGCTGCGGGCATCGACCGCGACGGCGATCTTGTCCGCGCCTTTTTCGCCGACAGCGTAGACCAGGGCCGGCAGCAGGGCCGGCGGGAGATTGTCGACGCAGTAGTAGCCTGCGTCTTCGAGGACATTCAGGGCAACCGATTTGCCTGAGCCCGAAATACCGGTAATGAGGACGATGTGCATGGCAGTGATGATACCGCAAGCGCCACGGGCTTGTCCCCCGCGAGCCATGCGGCCTGGGTCAGTCGCCGGTCATGGCTTGTCGTTGACGCTCCATGAATTCCTGCAGCGTATCGATCCCGCGCAATTGCAGGATGGTGTTGCGTACGGCGGCCTCGAGCAGCACCGCGATGTTGCGGCCGGCGGCGACGGGAATCACGACCTTGCGCACCGGCAGGCCGAGCACGTCTTCGGTCGGGTGCTGGAAGGGCAGGCGTTCGACTTCTTCGTCGAGGGCCCCGCGCTTGACCAGGTGCACGATCAGCTTCAGGCGCATCTTGCGGCGCACCGCGGTCTCGCCAAAGATCGCCTTGATGTCCAGCAGGCCCAGGCCGCGCACTTCCAGCAGGTTCTGCAGCAGCGGCGGGCAGCGGCCCTCGATCATGTTCGGGGCGATGCGCGAGAATTCCACGGCATCGTCGGCCACCAGGCCGTGCGAACGCGAAATCAGTTCCAGGCCCAGCTCGCTTTTACCGAGGCCCGAGTCGCCCGTGATCAACACGCCCACGCCGAGCACGTCCATGAACACACCATGCATGATGACGCGCTGCGCCAGTTTCTTGGACAAATAGACGCGCAGAAAGTCGATCACCTGCGCCGCCGGCAGCGGGGTCGAGAACAGCGGGATGTTCTGGTCGTCGCAAATCGCGAGGATGTCGGGCGGGGTTTCCAGGCCCTGCGCGATGATCAGGGCCGGCGGGCCGCCGCCGATCAGCTCGCCGATGACGTGGGTGCGCGAGCTCGATTTGAGGCGGTGGTAGTAGTTCAGTTCCTGGTGCCCGAACACCTGGATGCGGCCCGGGTGGATCAGGTTCAGGTGGCCGACCTGGTCGGCGGCCGAGGCGGCGTCGCCCGCGATCTGCCGCTCGCCGCCGGGAAAGCCTGCGAACCAGCCGAGCTGGAGGCTGTCGCGATTGTCGTCGTACAGCCGTTGGATGGTCAGCGGGGTCTGCAGCATGGGCATGGGCATGGGGCGCGGCGACATTGCCGCGAAGCTAGTGTAGCGTAACTAGGGTAGCTTGACGCGGGCGCTTAACCCATTGCCTGCAGGCTGGGTTGCCAATTGATAATGCGCTCGTGCACCGATTTCGGGTCCGGGTCGGTGGCCAGCGCAGTGCGCATGGCTTCGTCCGAGAAGAGCTCGGCAATTTCCGACAGGATCTCGAGGTGCTGCTGGGTGACGTGGTCCGGGATCAACAGGAAGAACAGCAGGCTGACCGGCTGGCCGTCGGGCGACTCGAAGGGAATCGGTTCGACCAGGCGCACGAAGGCGGCGAGGGGCGACTTCAGGCTCTTGGAACCCTTGATGCGGCCATGCGGCACGGCCACGCCATGGCCGAGACCAGTGGAGCCGAGACGCTCGCGGGCGAACAGGTTGTCCGACACGGTCGAACGCGCGATGCCGCAGTTGTTCTCGAAGATCAAGCCAGCCTGCTCGAAGGCGCGCTTCTTGCTGGACACTTCCAGGTCCAGCTGCACGTTCTCGAGCGAGAGGATTTTGCTAAGGTTCGTCATAACTAGTGTGCTGATGCACAGGTAGGTGCTTGCGAGGCGGAATTATAGGCCTGTTTCATGGCAGCGGCATGCGATTTCGTATCTGTACGGGCATCCAGTGGATTACGTGGGGACGAGCCCGTAAAAGCATAGGCCTGGACCATAAAAATCCCCTCCAACTAAACGCAATTTCTTGAGTGAAATTGACAAGAAAGCGCAGGAAATGAGGGTGGCAGCCAGCTTGTGCCGATTTTTATCGGCCCATGCCCGGATTTTGGGCAAACGGGGGGCTCAGGGGGTTTGACATCGGAACCGCGCAATGGTTGTGGCCGAAAACGCACAGCCGGGTTGAGGCTGTGTGTTGGAAGGCGCTTACTGGCGGGCCGTGCGCAAATTGCCCGGCATGCCGGTGCTGAAATTGGCGCGCCACGGGTTGATGTCCAGGCCGCCGCGGCGGGTATAGCGGGCGTACACGGCCAGCTTGGACGGCTTGCACTGGCGCAGCACGTCCATGAAGATGCGCTCCACACATTGCTCGTGGAATTCGTTGTGCTCGCGGAAGCCGATCAGGTAGCGCAGCAGGCCTTCCTGTTCGATCTGCGGGCCGACATAGGTAATCTGCACGCTTCCCCAGTCCGGCTGGCCGGTGACCAGGCAGTTCGATTTCAACAGGTGCGACACCAGGGTCTCTTCCACCGGGCCATCGCCGTGGTTCGCGCTGAGAAGCTGGGGCGCCGGCACGTACTGGTCGATCTCCAAGTCGAGGCGGTCGAGCAGGGTGCCCTCCAGCTCGCCCATCTTGAGCGTGCCGAAGGCATCCGGCGTCGTGATCTTCACATGCACGGGCGAACCGAAGGCGGCGGACAAGTCCTGGCGCAACAGTTCGGCCAGCGCGTCGGTGCCGGCCACGCGGGTCTGGTTGAAGGAGTTCAGGTAGAGCTTGAACGACTTCGATTCGACGATGTTGGGCGAGTCGCTCGGCGCCGTGATGGTGGCGATCGCCACCTGCGGCTTGCCGCGCATATTCAGCCACGACAGCTCGTAGGCGTTCCAGATGTCGACGCCGAAGAAGGGCAGGGTGCCCGAGGTCGCGCTCAGACCCAGCTCTTCGCGCTTTTGCGCGCGCGGGATCGGGAACAGGAGCTCGGGTGCGTACTGGCTCTGGTAGGCGGAGGATTTGCCGAGGGGGGACTGGTCAGGAGTGTTCATAGGAAAACTGGATGCTTGTGGCACCCCGTAGGGTGGGCAAATTTTTTGCCCACGCGGTCAACGAAAGATTGCGTGCCGCAGTGGGGGTAATACTGCGGTGCGAACTTGGGCGGTGCAATGCCAGTGGCATTGTACCGGCCTGCGCCGGGGGGCGTAGGCGCCAGTGGCGCGTACGCCGTCTTGAGGCTAACGAATTATGCAGCCGGATCTGCTCACACGCCCAAAAACAGCTTATACACCGGATTGGCACTCTCATCCCAATACCGGTACCCGAGCGTGGCCAGGAACTGGCGGAATTCATCCATCTCGGCGCTTGGCACCTGCAGGCCCACCAGGATGCGGCCGACGTCGCCGCCCTGGTTCCGGTAATGAAACAGCGAGATATTCCAGTTCGGCGCCATGCTGTCGAGGAAGCGCATGAGGGCGCCGGGCCGTTCGGGGAATTCGAAACGATACAGCAATTCGTCCTGCGCCAGCGCGCTTTTTCCGCCCACCAGGTGGCGGATGTGCAGCTTGGCCAGTTCGTCGCCGGTCAGGTCGAGGGTGCGGAAATCGTGTTCCTCGAAGGTGCGCGCCAGCAGGCCCGACTCGCTGCGGCTGCCCACCTGCACACCGACGAAAATATGCGCTTCGCGCGCGTCGCTGATGCGGTAGTTGAACTCGGTGACGTTGCGCGGGCCGACCAGGGCGCAGAAGCGCCGGAAGCTGCCGCGCTGCTCCGGAATCGTCACGGCGAACACCGCCTCGCGCGACTCGCCCAGCTCCGCGCGTTCGGCAACGAAGCGCAGGCGGTCGAAGTTCATGTTGGCGCCGCAGGCAATCGCCACCAGGGTCTCGGCCTTGACCGGGTTGCGGCTCATTTGCGAGCGTTCGACATACGCCTTGGCGCCCGCCACGGCCAGGGCGCCGGCGGGCTCCAGGATGCTGCGCGTGTCCTGGAACACGTCCTGGATCGCGGCGCAGATGGCGTCGGTGTCGACGATGATGATCTCGTCGACCACCTGTTGCGCCACGCGGAAGGTCTCTTCGCCCACCAGGCGCACCGCGGTGCCGTCCGAGAACAGGCCGACGTCGGTGAGCGTGACGCGCTGGCCGGCCTTCAGGCTCTTCGCCATCGCATCCGAATCGATGCTCTGCACGCCGATGATGCGGATGTCCGGGCGCACCGCCTTCACATAGGCGCCGACGCCGGAAATCAGGCCGCCGCCCCCAATGGCCACGAAAATCGCATGGATCGGCCCCGAGTGCTGGCGCAGGATCTCCATGCCGATCGTGCCCTGGCCGGCGATCACGTCCGGGTCGTCGAAAGGGTGGACGAAGGTCAGGCGCTGCTCTTTTTCCAGCAGCAGCGCGTGGTGGTAGGCGTCCGTGTACGAGTCGCCGTGCAGCACCACTTCGACATGGGCCGCGCCGCGCGCTTTCACCGCATCGATCTTCACCTGCGGGGTGGTGGTCGGCATCACGATCAGGGCGCGGCACCCCAGGCGCGCGGCCGACAGCGCCACGCCTTGCGCATGGTTGCCGGCCGAGGCGCAGATCACGCCGCGCTTCAACTGCTCCGGCGTGAGGTTGGCCATCTTGTTGTAGGCCCCGCGCAGCTTGAAGCTGAACACGCTCTGCATGTCTTCGCGCTTGAAGTAGATGCGGTTGTTCATGCGGCCGGACAGGGTCGGCGCGTATTCGAGCGGGGTTTCTTGGGCGACGTCGTAGACGCGCGCGGTCAGGATTTTCTTGAGATAGTCGGTAGTCATGGTCGGCAATCGGTTGTTGCTGCCAGGTGGGATGGCTGGCGGTCCGGACGACGCACACTGTTCCGCCAGCAGGGGTGACCGAGGCGCGCAGCTACGATATGCCGGCCTGGATGGCAGGCACGGCCTATCGTGTCGTTACGATAAGTGATCCTCATTATAATGGACGCATGACTGTCCCGTTCACGCCCCTTCTCCCGCCGCCCGTCCGATGATCGAATCCGCCGTCCTCTGGCTGCTGAAGGTCCTGGCCGCGCCGGCCGTCGGGCTGAGCTCCGTCTTCATCATCGCCTTCGTCTCCGCCACCTTGCTGCCGCTCGGCTCCGAGCCGGCCGTGTTCGCGGTCGTGAAAGCCAATCCGGCCATGTTCTGGCCCGCGATTTTTGTCGCCACCCTCGGCAACACGCTGGGCGGGGCGGTCGACTATTTTCTGGGCTACCGCGCCAAGGTCGCTTTCGCCAAGGACCGCCAGAGCCGCTGGTTCGGCTGGCTCAAGAAATACGGCGCCAAGACCATGCTGCTGTCCTGGGTGCCGGGCGTGGGCGACCCGCTGTGCACCCTGGCCGGCTGGCTGCACCTGCCGTTCTGGCCGAGCGTGATGTACATGGCGATCGGGAAGTTCGGTCGCTACGTGACCATGACGGCGGTGCTGCTGTACATCCCGGACGGCTTCTGGAAGAGCGTGGGCCAGATGCTGGAGCGCTGGTTCGGCTAGGGTCTGCCTGCCGGCTGGTGCGCATGCTGTGCAGCCGGCGCCGGCCAGGCAGCAAGGAAACGCTCGCGCGCCAGCACGCCGGTCGGCAGGTCTTCCGGGTCAGCCGCATCCCGGCGCAGCAGGTGGGCGAACACCAGTGTGCGCTTTCCCTGCGACGCCCAGCCGACATACCAGCCGTAGCCCGACGACGATCCGGTCTTGCCTGACACCTCCCATCCCTCCACGCGCTTGTAGGCGAGCAGGCGCGCCGTCATGTCGTAGGCATGCGGCTTGAGCCCGAGCTCGCGGTTGACGAGCTTGTGCAGGAAACTCACCTGCTCGAGCGGCGAGATCTTGAGGGACGAACCGATCCAGGACAGGGTCAGTCCATCGTGCTCGGCGTCACCCGTCACGTCGGCATTGCCATACCCGAATTGCCGTACGTAGTTTTGCAGGCGCGGCATGCCGAGCGCGGTCGTGACCTGCTGCGAGTACCACACCACGGACTCGGTCATCCACCTGCTCGGGTCGGCCGACTGCTTCCAGCTCTCGCGCCAGGCCACGTAGCCTTCGCGGTAGGGCAGGGTGGGGGCATGCTGGTCCTTGAGCGTGCCCGCGTCATAGCCCATCAGGCTGATGGCGATCTTGAAGGTGGACGCGGGCGTGACCCGGGTCTGGCAGTCGCCGCGCTGGACCAGGATGGCCCTGGTACCGGCATCGGCAATCACGGTGCAGATGCCGGCGGCCTGGGCGCACGACAGCGAGAAGAAGGATATGCCGGCAAGGGCGGTGCATCGGGTCAGGATCATGGCGGGGCAGGCTGGTGCTGGGGCGCCAAGCATACACCGCGGGCCGAGAGAATTGGTGAACAAGCGCCGTCGAGCGCTCGCTATACTGGACGCACATGTCCAGCCTCGCGATCCATCCCGCCTTCTCTCTTCCTGCCGACCGCCGCGCCGCCGGCCTGGGCGCCGCACTGCTGGTGCATGTGGCCTTGATCGCCGCCTGGCAGGTGGCGCGCACGCCGCCGCCGCGGGCGCAGGACGACCCTGCCGCGATCCAGTGGCTGCGCCTGCCGGCACCGGCGCCCCGCGTCGAGCCAGCGCCCGCCGCGCCGCCGCAGGCAGCCGCGCCTGCCCGTCCCGCTCGCGCAGCTGCCGCGCGTCGCAGTACGCCTGCACTCGCACCTGCCGAGGCAAGCGTGCCCGAACCGGCAGTCCCCGCCGCGCCGGACGCGCCCTTGCCTGCAGCTGACGCGCCGCCCGCTGCCGGCACGATGCTGGAAGCAGCCCGCCGCAGCGCCGGCAGCATCGACCGCGCACTGCGCAAGGGCAGCCTGCCCACCATCGTGCTGCCGCCCGACAGCCCGCAGCTCCGCATGCGCGAAGGCATGGAGCAGGCCCGCGCCCTGGCGCCGCCGCGGCTGTGGGAAGCGCCCAAGGTCGAGGAGCTGGTGAACAACACCGGCGACGGCGCGCGCCGCACCCGCGTCATCACCGGCAATGGCACCTATTGCATCACCGAGCGCTCGCCCGCCACCAGCATCGACATGATCGAAAAACACGGCAAGCAGACATTCACCAGCTGCCCGAAGCACGAAACGCCGGCGAAGAAGCAGGTGTGGCGCACCGCGCGCGACTAGGGGCTACCGGGGCATGGTTGAAAAAATTGCCATGTTAAGTCTTCGATAAGATTAGCCGGCTACATTGCGTCGTATTGCAGACCGGGGCCAATCCTGGTGACTGTGCCTACCGCATCCGACCATGACCCCGACCACCCGGCTTCCCACCCACGCCCGGCGCGCACTGACCTCGATCGCCACCGGCGTGGCCGGCCTGCTGCTCCTGCTGCTCGCGTACGCGGTCCTGGCAGCCCTCCCGAAGCCGATGTTCGCCTACCGCGCGACCTACCAGAACTACCATGTGTGGTCGGACCGGCCGATCCCGGCCGAGATCACCGGGGTGCTGGACGACGTGACCACGCGCCTGCGCACCTCGGTCCTGCATGATCGCAGCACGCCGGTGGAGATCTTCTTCTGCAACGAGCCCTGGCGCCTGTGGCTCTATGGGCGCGCTTTCAGCACGCGCATCGGCGGAGCGGCCGACGTCTGGCTCACCCGCCAGGTCTTCATCCGCGCCTCGGATATTCCGGCGAACCGGATCCACTCACCGGGACGCGGCCCGATCGCCGATGCGGCGCAGCGTCCGCTGTCCTATTTCATCGCCCATGAGATCACCCACAGCGACGTCTCGCGCCGCTTCGGGCGTACCGTCATGCTGCGCTATCCCGAGTGGCTGCTCGAAGGCTATGCCGACTACGTGGGCAAGGCCGGCGATTTCGATTTCAGGGAGAACCGCGCGCTGTTCGTGGCGGGCGCGAGGGAGCTCGATCGCGACAGGAGTGGCCTGTACCGGGGCTTTCACCTGAAGGTGGCCTACCTGCTCGACAAGAAAGGCTGGACGCTGCAGCAGGTGTTCGCGCGGCCGCCGGAAGACGCGGAGCTGGAGGCCTGGTTACGCGCGCCGCAGTGAGGCGGTGTCGGGCGGTTTTACACACCGGTGCGCGCGTGGATATGGAATTTCCATAAGGTATTGATTATGAACCGGTTGCAATTGCAGGCATAATAATTGCATAAAAGCATGCATAAGCTTTTTCCAATCAATAACTAGGGGTATTCCATGAAAACCGTCTTCAACACGATGCTCAAGCAATCGGTCTTCGCCATGCTCGCCGTCTCGGCAATGGCTTCGGTGCAGGCTGCCGAAATCAAGGTCACGCCGGATTCGGTTCTGTGGACCACGCCGGTGACCGAAACCCGCAACGGCGCCACCGCTACCATCACCGGCACCATGCCACGCTCCGGCAATGGCTCGCTGGAAATGGCAGGCGAACGCACCCGCACCGTGATGGGCAGCCTGTACAACACCGGCACCAATCTCGGCCTGTTCGACCAGCTCACCAGCCTGACCTTCGACTGGGCGATCGCCTCGAACAGCATCGCCACCCTGCATCCCGACTACACGCCGGCGTTGCGCGTGACCGTGATCGACAACGGCGTGCGCAGCGAACTGATCTGGGAAGGCGTCTACAACGGCACCTACGGCAACACCCAGCGCGACACCTGGTACACCTCCGGTACCAACGACCTGTTCTATCGTTTCTCGGGCGGCGTGACCAATGTGAACGGCAGCCAGCTGAACATGAACCTGCAGGGCTGGAAAGACAGCATGTATTTCAGCGATGCTGCCTACATCGGCGGCTTCAGCGTGGGCGTGGGCGGCACCGCCGGCAACGGCTACCGCGGCTTTGCCGACAATGTCACCATCGACCTGGCCGGCGTGTCCAACACCTACAACTTCGAGCTGCAAGCTGCCGACGTGCCTGAACCGGGCTCGCTGGCCCTGCTGGGCCTGGGCCTGATGGGCGCGGCCATGGCGCGCCGCAAGCGCAGCAAGTAAGCACGATCGCTGCTAGACCGCGGGGGCGGCGCTGCAAGGCGCCGCCCCCGTTGCGTTTGGCTGGATGCAGCATCGTGTTCCGGGCCCGGCGGTACTGCACAGCATTTGCCGATAGGGCCCTGCATGCAAACGAAAGATGCACTGCAGCCACTTTCTGCAAAGATAATTTGCATTTAATGTTGAGTATTGGCATTTCCTTGCGTGGCTTGTGATCATTTTCTTACCGCTCACCAGCGTGGTGCAGCGCAATAAGCTAGAATGAACGTCCTTCGGGCCCGTCCGAGCTGTCGAGTCGATTCCATGAACGCCCCCGCACAACTGCATACCCTGCTTGCCGACAACGCCCCCGCGCGCCTGCGCGAGATCCCGTACAACTACACCTCGTTTTCCGATCGCGAAATCGTGATCCGCCTGCTGGGTGAGTCGTCGTGGCGGCTGCTCGACGAGCTGCGCGGGGCGCGCCAGACCGGGCGCTCGGCGCGCATGCTCTACGAGGTGCTGGGCGATATCTGGGTCGTGCGCCGCAATCCGTATTTGCAGGACGACCTGCTGGACAACCCGAAGCGCCGCCAGAAGCTGATCGACGCGCTGCACCACCGCCTGGGCGAAGTCGACAAGCGCCGCCTGAGCGTGGACGCGGCCGGCGACGACGATCTCGACGCCGCGGCCAGCCGCAACGCCGCCGTCGAACAGCTGCTCGACGCCGCGCGCGCCGCGGTCGACGCCTTCGGCCTCGAGTTCCGCACCATGTACGACCTGCGCAAGCGCGCCCTGCGCGTGCTGGGCGCCTATACCGACAAGCGCAACATCCGCTTCGACGGCATGCACCGCATCTCGCACGTCACCGACGCCACCGACTGGCGCGTCGAGTATCCCTTCCTGGTGCTGGTGCCGGACTCGGAAGAAGAAATGGCGGGCCTGGTCAAGGGCTGCATCGAACTGGGCCTGACCATCATCCCGCGCGGCGGCGGCACCGGCTACACCGGCGGCGCGATTCCACTCACGCCGATGTCGGCCGTGATCAACACCGAAAAACTGATCGGCATCGGCGAAGTGGAAATCACCCGCCTGCCGGGCGTGGACCGCGAATACGCGACCATCCATACCTACGCCGGCGTGGTCACCCAGCGCGTCTCGCAGGCGGCCGAAAAGGCCGGCTTCGTGTTCGCGGTCGACCCGACCTCGGCCCACGCCTCCTGCGTCGGCGGCAACATCGCCATGAACGCGGGCGGCAAGAAGGCCGTCTTGTGGGGCACGGCGCTGGACAACCTGGCCTCGTGGCGCATGGTGGACCCGAACGGCGACTGGCTGGAAGTCACGCGCATGGACCACAACCTGTCGAAGATCCACGACGCGCCGGTCGCCACCTTCAAGCTCGAATGGACCCATCCCACTCCGCGTGGCGTGGCCAAGGGCGCGCCTTTCCGCACCGAGACGCTGGCCATCGAGGGCAAGCGCTTCCGCAAGGAAGGCCTGGGCAAGGACGTCACCGACAAGTTCCTCTCCGGCCTGCCGGGCATCCAGAAAGAGGGCACCGACGGCTTGATTACCTCGGGCCGCTGGATCCTGCACAAGATGCCGAAGTTCACGCGCACCGTGGCGCTGGAATTCTTCGGCCAGGCGCGCGACGCGATCCCGTCGATCGTCGAAATCACCAACTATCTCGACAGCCTGCCGAAGAACGGCGACCCGGCCTTCGCCACGCTGCGCCTGGCGGGCCTGGAGCACCTGGACGAGCGCTACCTGCGCGCGGTCGGCTATGCCACCAAGTCCAAGCGCGGCGTGCTGCCGAAAATGGCGCTGTTCGGCGACATCGTCGGCGACGACGAGAACGCGGTGGCGATCGCCGCCTCGGAAGTGGTGCGCATCGCGAACACCCGCGTGGGCGAAGGCTTCGTCGCCGTCAGCCCGGAAGCGCGCAAGAAGTTCTGGCTCGACCGCGCCCGCACCGCGGCGATCGCCCGCCACACCAACGCCTTCAAGATCAACGAAGACGTGGTGATTCCCTTGCCGCGCATGGGCGAATACACCGACGGCATCGAGCGCATCAACGTCGAGCTGTCGATCAAGAACAAGCTGCAGCTGGCCGGCGAACTGCTGGCCTACCTGTCGAACGAGCACCTGCCGATCGAGAAGAGCGACGACGCCACCGACGCGGTCGACCGCGCCGAGATCCTGGGCGACCGTCCGCAGCAGGCGATGGCGCTGATGGCGCAGGTGCAGGCGCGCTGGAGCTTCATCCTGGCCAACCTGGACGCGCCGCTGGGCGAGGTGCGCGGCAAGCTGGACGAACTCGGGCTGGACAACCTGTCGTCCACGCTCGATGCCCGGATTGGGACCCAGCTTGACGCGACCCTGTTCGACGTGGTGCAGGACCACACCATCCGCGTCTCGTGGAAGCAGGACGTGCGCGCGCCGCTGCGCCAGATCTTCAACGGCGCCGCCTACAAGTGCATCCTCGACGAAGCCACGGCGATCCACAAGCGCGTGCTGCGCTCGCGTGTGTTCGTGGCGCTGCACATGCACGCCGGCGACGGCAACGTGCACACCAACCTGCCGGTCAACTCGGACGACTACGCGATGCTGCAGGACGCCCACAAGGCGGTCGAGCGCATCATGAAGCTGGCCCGTTCGCTGGACGGCGTGATCTCGGGCGAACACGGCATCGGCATCACCAAGCTCGAATTCCTGAAGGACGAAGAGATCCAGGAATTCCGCGACTACAAGCTGCGCGTGGACCCGGAAGGGCGCTTCAACAAGGGCAAGCTCCTGAACCTGGAAGGCGCCCACGCCGACCTGCGCAACGCCTACACGCCGTCGTTCGGGCTGATGGGCCACGAGTCCTTGATCATGCAGCAAAGCGATATCGGCGAGATCGCCAACAGCATCAAGGACTGCCTGCGCTGCGGGAAGTGCAAACCGGTCTGCACCACCCACGTGCCGGAAGCGAACCTGCTGTATTCGCCGCGCGACAAGATCCTCGCCACCTCGGCCCTGATCGAAGCCTTCCTGTACGAGGAGCAGACCCGGCGCGGCGTGTCGATCCGCCACTGGGAAGAATTCGAGGACGTCTCCGACCACTGCACCGTGTGCCACAAGTGCGTCACGCCATGCCCGGTCGACATCGACTTCGGCGACGTCTCGATGAACATGCGTAACCTGCTGCGCAAGATGGACAAGCGCAGCTTCAAGCCGGCCAACCGCGCGGCCATGTTCTTCCTGAACGCGACCGACCCGACCACCATCAACGCCACCCGCAAGGTGATGGTCGACTGGGGCTACAAGGCCCAGCGCATGGGCAACCAGCTGCTGCGCGGCTTTGCCAAGCCGCAGGTGGAAGCGCCGCCCCCGACCACCGGCAAGGCGCCGGTGCGCGAGCAGGTGATCCACTTCATCAACAAGAAAATGCCGGGCAACCTGCCGAAGAAGACGGCGCGCGCACTGCTCGACATCGAGGACGACAAGGTCATCCCGATCATTCGCAACCCCAAGGCCACCAACGCCGACACCGAAGCCGTGTTCTACTTCCCGGGCTGCGGTTCCGAGCGCCTGTTCTCGCAGGTGGGCCTGGCGACCCAGGCGATGCTGTGGGAAGTCGGTGTGCAGACCGTGCTGCCGCCGGGCTACCTGTGCTGCGGCTATCCCCAGCGCGGCGCCGGCCAGTACGACAAGGCCGACAAGATGGTGACGGATAACCGCGTGCTGTTCCACCGCATGGCCAACACGCTGAACTACCTCGACATCAAGACGGTCGTGGTGTCGTGCGGTACCTGCTACGACTCGCTGGCGAACTACGAGTTCGACAAGATCTTCCCGGGCTGCCGCCTCATCGACATCCACGAATACCTGATGGAGAAGGGCGTGAAGCTCGAGGGCGTGTCCGGCACCCGCTACATGTACCACGACCCCTGCCACACGCCGATGAAGATGCAGGATTCGCTCAAGACCGTGAACGCGCTCGTCAGCACCTTCGACAATGTGAAGATCGAGAAGAACGACCGCTGCTGCGGCGAGTCCGGCACCTTTGCCGTGAGCCGTCCCGACATCGCCACCCAGGTGCGCTCGCGCAAGCAGGGCGAGATGGAGAAGGGCGCCGACAAGCTGCGCGCCGACGGTTTCGACGGCGAAGTCAAGATCTTGACCAGCTGCCCGTCCTGCCTGCAGGGCCTGTCGCGCTACAACCATGATTCCGGCACCACCGCCGACTACATCGTGGTGGAGATGGCCAAGCACCTGCTGGGGGAAAACTGGCTGCCAGACTACGTGGCGCGCGCCAACAACGGCGGCATCGAAAGGGTGCTGGTATGACCGAGCAAGGCTGCGAACTGTGCGAACTGGCCGTGCCCGTGGCCTGGGCCGGCCCCAAATTCAGCGTCATCGTCGTCGACGACGCCAACTATCCCGGCTTTTGCCGCGTCGTCTGGCGCGAGCATGTGCGCGAGATGAGCGACCTGGCCCAGGAAGACCGCCTGCTGCTCAACGACGCCGTGTACCGGCTCGAACTGGCCGTGCGCGAAGTCATGCAGCCGCTGAAGGTGAACGTGGCCAGCCTGGGCAACGTGGTGCCGCACCTGCACTGGCACGTCATTCCGCGCTATGCGGACGACGCCCATTTCCCGGCGCCGGTGTGGGCCGCGGCCGCACGCCAGACCGACCAAGCGATACTGGCCGCCCGCCGCGCGTTGCTGCCGGAACTGGCCGGCGCCATCGCCCGCCGTTTTAACCAATAAGAGGAGTCTGCATGCCCAATCCACTTGATCTGACGGTGCGCCAGAAATCGCGCGTGCTCGAAATCGCCTTCGACGACGGCAGCGCCTTCTCGATCCCCTTCGAATTGATGCGCGTGTACTCGCCCTCGGCAGAAGTGAAGGGCCACGGCCCCGGCCAGGAAGTGCTCCAGCTGGGCAAGCGCGAGGTCGGCATGCTGGGCCTGGAGCCGGTCGGGAACTACGCCGTCAAGCCCGAATTCGACGACGGCCACGCCAGCGGCATCTTCACCTGGGATTACCTGTACAAGCTGGGCAGCGAGCAGGCGAAGCTCTGGCAAGCCTATATGGAGCGCCTGCATGCGGCGGGCTTCGCCGGCGACAGCGGCCGCGAACCCGGCGCCGTCCTGCCTGGCACGAGCGCGGCGCCAAAGTCCGGCTGCGGCCACAGCCACTGACCGAACGAAACAACACGCCATCCCCAAAAACAAAGAGCACATCCGAAGATGTGCTCTTTTGCTGCGCGCTGCCCGCCGGGCGGGCAAGGCCCTTAAGCTGCTGGCTGGATGTTCGAAGCCTGCTTGCCTTTTGGACCGGTGGTGACCTCGAAGGTCACGCGCTGGTTCTCGGCCAGCGACTTGAAGCCGCTTGCATTGATTGCCGAGAAGTGCGCAAACAGGTCTTCACCGCCGCCGTCCGGGGTGATAAAACCGAAACCTTTTGCATCATTGAACCATTTTACGATACCAGTCGCCATGTCATTCTCTCTTGTTAGTTTGTCTGTTTGTTCGCCCTGCCAGCGAACCTTCGGACATACTGACCAGTGGCGCGCTCAACATTGCAAACTTGATTATAGAGAGAATTTGTTAAAACGGAAGCAAGATTTTTGAATCGTGCGCACCGTCAACGAAATGCCACAGCCGCCACTCCCCGGACGGCTGTGTTTGCCCTTAGAACGAGAAGGGCACCCGAACCGTCAGCGAGACGTCCGGCGTGTCGCGCGTCACGCCGGCACCCACCGCCACGTTCAGCGAACGCTTCTCGTTGAAGCGGTAGGAATAGCCAAGCAGCAGGGTACCGAGCTGGGTACGCACCGCCCCGGGCACCGTGTTGCCGTTCTGCTTCATGCGGCCCACGGTGCTGTGGTCGTAGCCCAGGCTCAGCGACGCCTTGTCGTTGAGCGCCAGGCCCATGCCGAAATTGAAGCCGATGATGCCGCCAGGGGCCAGTTCGCCCAGCGGCTCGCGCTCGCCGTTGCGCACCAGGCGCGTGACGTTGTCGCGCTTGAAGTTGTGCAGGTAGCTGATGTTGCCGAAGAAAACAGCCGGATCGGACGGGAACAGCCAGGTCAGGCTGCCCTGCAGCGTATTGAAGCCCGAGCCGGTCGGCAGCGTCAGGGGCAGGCCGGTGCCCGTGACGTTGTCGCCGATGCAGCGCGTCTGGCAGTCGGTCACGACTTCGAAGGGGCTGCGGCCGGTGGTCGACTTGTAGCGCAAGCCGCCGATGTAATAGGCCTTGTCCGGGCCGCCTGCGTTGAGCTGGTAGCGTCCCGCCACTTCGACGTCGCCGATGGCCTTGCCGCTGGTCTCGAAGACCCGCTCGACCGCGGTGCCGGTGAAGATCTCGCGGCTGACGGTGGCGTCCGAACGGTAGACGTAAGGCAGCTTGACCTCGACTTCCATCCGGTTGTTCAGGCCGGTACGCGCGGTGAGGGCGCCGGTGAAGGTATTGCGCTTGACCTCGCGCACGTCCACCAGGCCGATCAGGAGCGCCGGGATCACCGTGTAGCCGACCAGCGCCACGCGGTTGCTCGACGAATAGCCGAACTGCACCGAGGGCTCCAGGATGTATTTGCCGCGCGGCGTGAGCACGCCCGGCGCCTCGAACAGCGGCGCCACTTCGGGCGGGCGGCCGTCGCGCGGCGAGCGCGTTGCATTGTTCTGCGCCTGCGCCTGGGCCTGGTTCGGGGCGCGTGCCGCCTGCGCTGGGGCCTGGCCGCCGATCGGGCCCGGCGTCGAGGGCGGCGGATTGGTCGGCGGGTTCTGTGGCAGCGTGGCCGGCACCACGCCGTTCTGGCCGCCGGTGCCGCGCAGTTCCGACAGCAGGACGTCGTCGGCGCGCGCCGGCAAGCCCTGGGTATCGGCAATGGCCCGTTCGGGGACTGCGCCGCGTTCTTCGATGCGGTCGATCTTGGTCTGCTGGGCCTGCAGTTCGCGCATCAGCTTGTTGACCAGTTCGCGCTGCGCGGCCAGTTCGGCCTTGAGCGTGGCCATTTCCTTGCTTTGGTCGGTTTCAGTGGCAGGGGCCTGCTGGGCGAGCGCGGCCGGGGCCAGCAGCATGGCGGCCAGCCCGGCAGCGCCAAGGCGCGCGGCGTGAATGTGCATCCGTTTCTCCATCGGCTATGTTAACGATATTGCAATATTACAGGCTTCCAGCCGAGCGCACGACTGCATCACGAATAGTTGAGTGAAAATTCAGGTCCTTGATCAGCGCCATGCTGTTGACGGTCGAGGTGATCGTCGTATGGGCGCGGATGGTCTGGTCATTGAGGCTGTTCTGGATCAGCGTCGCGCCATTGGGCAGGCCGAGGTCGCCCGGCGCGATATTGTTGCCGCCGAGCTGGATCAGCTGGGAGCTGCCGAGCGCGGCGCGCGCCTGCAGCAGTTGGCTGGCGTTCATGGTCGCCATGTCCGCGATCGCGACGTTGGTGCGCGACAGCACTTCGCCATTGACCGAGACCACGCGCTCGATCCCGAGCGACAGGTTCAGGCCGCCGGGGAGGTCGAAGCCGCCGCGCTGCTGCTCGAGGGTGGCGGCATCGACCGCTTTCCAGCTGTCGACCGGGGCGCCCGCCTGGGCCAGGGCTGCGCCGCAGGCTCCGGCCAGCAGCGTGGCCAGCATGGCCCGGCATGCATGTGTGAGCCATTGCATGGTGAATCCTTTTTAAAAGTCGCCAGGGCCGAATTTCGGCAAACTCTGGCTGTACTGTTCCTGGTTGATGCCATTGCCGAGCGGCGCACGCGGGGCGGCGCGCCAGTCCTCGGCGCCATTGAAGGCAACCTTTCCAGGGAATTTATGCACCACGAACAGCAGCTTGTTGGCCCACAGTTCATGGAAACGCTCGCGCGTGACCGAGCGGGTGCCCGTGGACGGATCGCCCAGCAGGATGCGGCCGTCTTCGGCCCCCTTGATCACGACAAAATGGTTGTAGCCGCGGTCGGTAATGAGCACGATCGCCGGCAGCTTGGCCTCGAGCAGCTTGTCCAGCGGCTGCTGGAAGCCGTCGCCGACGAAGCCGCGGGTGGCCAGGAAGCGTTTCATGTCGAGCATGGAAAAGCCCTGCTGGCGGATCTTGGCCTGGTCGCCCGTGGAGAACATCTGCTCGAACACGGCTTTTTCCGTAACCGGTGTGCCGTAGTGGTAGGTCAGCAGGGTGGCCAGTGCGGCCGAGCCGCAGGAAAAATCGAATTGCTGGCGGGTGGTGTTGCGGAACTTGATGTCCTTGAGGCTGGTAACCGGCACCGTGACCCGATTTCCGACCGCCAGCTCGAGAGCCGAGGCCTGGCAGCCGGGCGCCAGCAACAGGCCGCACAGGGCGGCGCTGAGGGCTAGATGCTTGTTCATGGCTTCATGCTTATTGCAAACGCAGGTTGATGGTGGTGGCGCTCTGGATCAGCACGTTCGAGCCGCTGTTCTGGATCACGACCGGCAAGCCCTGCGAATTCGCGAACGAACCACTGTCGATCACATTGTTGCCGCTGACCGTGTTGATGGCCGTGTTGTTGCCGACCGTACCGCCCAGTACGGATTCGGTGTGGACGGTGTCGTCCTTGCCGGTGGTGCCGGCCAGGCGTTCGGTGGCTGCCGCCTCGCCCCAGGCATCGACGCTGCTGCGCGCTGCAGGGGCGACGTTTACTTCAGACAGAAAACTGACCTTGACCGGGAGCTTTTCCGGGTCGGCGGCCTGGACCGCCAGCGGGAGCGCGACCAGCGCAGCCAGCAGATATCGGTTCACAGGTTTCATACGTTCTCCTTTGAAAACCACCGCGCGGCAGGTGCCGCGCGGTGGTAGTTACTGCATTACTGCATACCGCGCGTGAGGCTTACTGGCCGGTGGCGCCCGACGAACCGACTGCCAGGTTCGACTGGACGTTGACGCTTTGCTGGATCAGCGACGAGAAGCCGTTGTTCTGGCTGATCACCGAGACGCCGGCCGCCGACTGGGCGATGTTCGACATCGAGTTCGACATGTCGAACACGCCGGTGCTCACGGTCTGGGTGCCGCCGTTGCCGCCGGTGCCCGCGCCGCCTGCGCCGCCCATGCCTTCACCGCCGGTGTTGGCGCCGCCCGCACCGCCTGCACCTGCCATGGTCGAGCCGCCTGCACCGCCCGCGCCGCCGGCGCCGCCGGTAGCCGAGCCCGAGGTGTTGGCGCCGTTCGAAGCGTCGCCGTTGCTGGTCGAGCCGCCTGCACCGCCGGCGCCGGCCATGTTCGAAGCCGCGCCGCTGGCTGCACCCGCGCCGCCTGCGCCGCCTGCTGCACCGGCGCCGCCGGTCGAGGTGCCCGAAGCGCCTGCGCCGCCGGTCGAGGTGCCGGCTGCGCCTGCACCGCCTGCGCCGCCTTCACCACCGGTGCCCGAGGCGCCTGCGCCGCCGGTCGAGCTCAAGGCTGCGCCTGCGCCGGCCGTGCCGCCGGTCGATGCGCCGCCTGCCGCACCGGCGCCGCCGGTGTTCGAAGCGGTGGCGCCTGCGCCGCCAGCCGCGCCTGCGCCGCCCATCGAATCACCTGCGGTGTTCGAGTTGGCGCCGCTCGTTGCGGTGCCTGCGGTGCTGGTGCCGCCGGTCGAGGTGGCCGCGCCGCTGGCGCCGCCGGTGGTGCCGTCCGAGCCAGGCATGCCGCCCGCGCCCGACGATGCGCCGGTGTCGCCGTTCGATGCACCGCCTGCGTTGGCGCCGTTCGATGCGGTCAGGGTCGAGCCCGACGACATGCCGCCTGCACCGCCCATGCCGCCGGCGCCGCCGGTGGACATGCCGGTACGGCCGCCTGCGCCGCCTTCGCCGGCGTTCACGTTACCGTTGCTGCCGCCGTTGCCGCCAGCCAGCGAACCGGTGCCGCCGCCCATGCCGCCGTTGGCTGCGCCACCTGCTGCACCGGCGCCGCCTGCGCCGCCGGTTGCACCCGAGCCGCCGCCCATGCCGCCGGTGGCAGCCGACGAGCCGCCCGCGCCGCCCAGGCCGCCAGCCGCACCGCGGCCGCCGTCGCCCGAGGTCGCGCCGCGCGCCAGGCCGCCGTCGCCGCCGGCTGCGCCGGAAGCGTTGCCGACCGACGAGGTGCCGTTGGAGGCATAGCCGCTGGTCGCGCCGGCGCCAGCGCCGCCTGCCGCACCTGCTGCGCCGTTGGCCGAACCGCCCGATGCGCCGGCGGCGCCGCGTGCGTTGCCGCCCATGGCGTCGCCGCCGCGTGCGCCGGAACCGGAAGCGCCGTTGGCGTTGCCGGTGTTGTAAGAGGAGTTGCCGATGTCCGAAATGCTGTTGCCGCTGACGTTGCCGGTCAGGGTGCTGGTCGAGCTGGCGGTCGAGGTGTTGAACGAGTTCGCCACCGACGAGCTTGCGGTGCCCATGTTGTTGGCGGATGCGGCGCCCAGGCCGCCGGCCATCGCGTCGCCCGAGCTGCGGTTCTGGCCCGACGAGTCGCGCGAGCTGCTGTCGGTGGTGGTATTGGTGTTGGTGCGAGTATCAGTGCGCGTGCTGCTGTCGGTATTCGTGTTGGTGCGAGCGCTGTTGTCGGTGTTGGTCGTGGTGTTCGTACGGGTGCTGTTGTCCGAACGATCGGTCGTCGAAGTTTGGGTGTTACCGCCACGGACGTTGTTCACCGAGTTGCCGTCTTGTGCGTGTGCCATGCTGAATGCGAAGGCGATTGCGGTCGCCAGAATAGTGCGCTTCATCTGATACTCCCCTTTGTGTGTCACTGATAAAAAGTTGATATGCCCGGTGTCAATATGACAACCGGTCCATCCCTCTATTAGCAGTTAGCGTGCCAGCTTCGCTCCTCCACGCAAGTCTTTGATTAAATTGATGGTTTTGACAGATGGTAAACTTGTAGGAGGTTGTTGATGAGGCAATTCAACAACTCCAGAGATAAGTGTCACAGGCTTGAGACAGTTGTAACGGTATTGTCACGAGACTGTATCAATTCGTGAGCAATTCCCGGGGCGAGCTGATGCAGCCCGCCTGGTGGCGGCAGTACAGTAAGTAGGACAAGGGAGCAGGTTTTCAGCGCGCTGCGGGGCAGCAAGCGGGGAGATGCGGGAACTAGCGGGGAGAAGCGCGACAAGCCTGGCGGCAGTGCGCGGAAATCAAGGCGCGATCGAGTGTTTGGCCATCAGGCGGTAAAGCGTCATGCGCGAGACACCGAGGTCGCGCGCGGCCTGGCTGATGTTGTTGCCGCAGCGGGCCAGGCTGTTCCAGATGGCGTTGCGCTCGGCACTGCCACGGGTCGTGTCGAGCACGTCGCGCAGGATGATCGCATCGTCGCCGCCTTGCAGCTCCAGGTCTTCCGGCATGATCAGGCGATGCTCGGCCAGCACCATGGCGCGCCGCATGCGGTTGATCAGCTCGCGGATATTGCCGGGCCAGTCGTGCTGGTTCATGGCGCGCATGGCTTGCTTGCTCACGCCCTTGAGTTGCGGGCTCTTTTCGTCGGCAAATTTGTCAAAGATGAGCTCCGTCAGCAGGGGCAGGTCGTCCTTGCGCTCGCGTAGCGGCGGCACCCGGATCGGGAACACGCTCAGGCGGTAATACAGGTCTTCGCGGAAGCGTCCCGCAGCCACGGCCTTGGGCAGGTCGACGTGGGTGGCGGTGATCACGCGCGCATCGACGGAAATCGTGCGGGTGCCGCCGACGCGGTAGATTGTGCGTTCCTGCAGAAAGCGCAGCAGGCTGGCCTGCAGATCGAGCGGCAGGTCGCCGATTTCGTCGAGGAAAATGCTACCGCCCGAGGCTGCCTCAATCAGGCCCTGTTTTTCTTTCGCTGCGCCGGTAAAGGCGCCGCGCTCGTAGCCGAACAGTTCCGAATGGATGAGCGAGGGTGGAATGGCCGCGCAATTGATCGCAATAAACGGCCCAGCGGCGCGCGGCGACTGCGCGTGGATTTCCTGCGCGGCCAGTTCCTTGCCGCTGCCGCTTTCGCCCGAGATGAGCACGGGCGCATCGACCGCGGCGATCTTGTCGATGTGGGCGCGCAGGCGGCGAATGGCCGCCGACTGGCCGTCGATATGGCGGGCGCCGGCCTTGCGCTTGTGCGGCGGCGTACCCTTGACGAGCATGGCCATGCCATGGGCGTGGCCGAGCGAGTGGTGCAGGCGCACGGTGTCGACCGGCCGGGTATGGAAGTCGCACAGATGGGTGGCGATGGCATGGCGCAGCTGCGGACGGTGCAGCACGTCGGAACCGAACACGCCGATCCAGCGGATGTGGTGATGCTGTTGCAGGAAGCGTTCGGTGTCGTCGTGTTCGAGGCTGCCATTGCCGTCGAGCAGCAGCCCGACCGCGTAATGCTGCTGCGCCAGGACCTTGCGCGCGGCCTGGAAGCTGTCCACCGTGCATACGTCCCAGCCCCGCAGATCGCCGCAGGCGGCGTGCACGCCCGCTTTGCCCTCATTCGTTATGCATAACAGTCGTTTCACCGACACCATATACCTCGTTTATTCTTGGTTATTGTTTGGCAATGCGGACGGCGCTTGGCGGCCGGGGGGCGGGTTTCTCTAACGGAATTGCCCGCAGTGGTGCCGGTTCGTATCCGGCAACGTATGACGATTATTTAACCAGAATTAGCAACTTTCCGGCGCACGGCAATTGCCGAGTTGGTAATCTGCATCGCAAAAATTCCATCAGGAATCAATGCCTTACGGAATGTCTTTACGTGCAGACGCTTGCGCCAGCAGGGCTACCAGTGTCTCGATCCGGTAGGGTTTGGCAAGCACCTGGACGCCGGGCACGCCGGATTGCTGGTTGCTGTAGCCGGTGGCCAGCACCATAGGCAGGGCGGGATACTGTTGGCGCACGATCGCGGCCAGATCGATGCCGCTGACCGAGCCGGGCATGACGATATCGGAGAACACCACGGCAGGCCGGGCGCCGCCGTCGAGCAGGGTGACGGCCTGGTCGCCGTTGTCGGCGCAAAGCACGTCGAAACCGCACTCCACGAGTGCTTGCGTGACCGCATCGCGCACCAGGGGGTCGTCTTCGACGAACAGCACCTGGCCCCGGGCGCGTGGGAGAGCGGGCGCCCCCACGCCATCGTGGCGCGGCTGGGAGAGTTGTGCGCGCGTGCGCGGCAGGTAGAGCGTCGCCCGCGTGCCGGCCCCGGGTGCGCTATCGAGCACCAGCAGGCCTTGCGACTGTGCGGCAAACGCGTAGGCCTGCGGCAGGCCCAGGCCGGTGCCCTGGCCCGGCGCCTTGGTCGTGTAGAACGGATCGAGGGCGCGCGCCAGCACCTCCGGCGCCATGCCGCTGCCATTGTCCTGCACGCTGACGCCGACATAGTCGCCCGGCGCCAGTCCGGCAGGCAGCTGCGCCGGTGCCAGGTTGTGCGCTTCGATGCGCAGCAAGCCGCCGCGCGGCATGGCGTCGCGCGCATTCATGGCCAGGTTCAGCAGCGCCAGGTCGAATTGCAACGGCTCGACCGTCACCGGCCAGGCGTCGTCGTCGCAGTCGAGCTCGAGCACGATATCGTCGCGCAGCGCTCCCGCAATCAGATGCCGCGCACTGCGCAGCTGTGCGCCTGTATCCACTGTCTCCTGGCGCGCTTCCTGAATCCGTCCGAAGGCGCCGAGCTGGTTGGTCAGCGTCGCGGCGCGCTGCACGGTTTTCCTGCAGGTCTGGACCAGCTGCAGCACCTTCTGCTGGGTGGCGGTGAGCTCGGCCAGCTGCAGCGCCGTGCTCAGGGTCTGCAGGAGGTTGTTGAATTCATGGGCAATGCCGCCGGTAAGCCGCCCCAATGCTTCCAGTTTCTGGGCCTTGAGCAGCGCGCCCTGCACACGCTCTGTAGTAGCGACCGCCTCTGCGACGCGTTGCTCGAGCTCCTGCTGGGAGTGGCGAATCTGGCGGCCGGCCTCGGCCATGCGCCGCGCCACGTTGTCGATCTCGGCGATGCCGTGGTGACGGTAGGGAGTTTCTTTTCCATGGCTGAGTTCGTCAGCAATACGGCCCAGGTATTCGATTGGCCCGATGGCGCGCCGGGCCAGCCATCCGGCCGCGAGCACGCCGGCGACCAGTAGGGCGGCCATCATTGCGCCCAGCAAGGCCGCAGCGCGCAGGGGGAGGCGGCGGATTTCGCTGTTGGGTATGCTGACGAGCACCTTCCACTCCGATACCGGGACGGTCGCGAAGAAAGCGCGCACGTCGGTACCGTCGAGCGTACGGCTGGCCGAACTGCCTTCCTTGCGGGCATTGATGCGCCCATGGGTTCCGGCGCTGATCGGCTTGCCGAGGAAACGCGCTGCTTCGCGCGAGCGTGCCATGACCCGGCCCTGGCGGTCGACCAGGGTGGCAATCCATTCGCTCCGAAAATCGTGCAGTTCGAGCAGGCTCTGCAGTGTCGCGACATTGATTCCCATGAGCAGGTGATAGCGCAGGCGGCCGTCGACCATGACCGGCACCTGGATAGTGTAGTCGAAGCGCTTGCCAATCGGCGCCATGAACATGTCGGAGACAATGGCCTGGTCCAGCCCTAGCCTACGCATCAATTCGCCCACGTTCGAGGAACGTGCCTGTGGCAGGGCCGCACCGAAGGGACGGCGCGTATTGAGCAACTGGCGACCCTCCAGGTCCGCGAGCACGACCACCGTTTCTCCACCGGGCGCCACGCGGCGTGCGAAGCTGTGGAAGGTTTCCAGGTCGCCTTCCTGCAGCGTGGACGCGTTGGCCAGCGTTCGGAGAATGCCCGTATGGGTTTCCAATTCGTTGTTGACCAGCAGCGCAAAGGCGCGGGTAACTTCCGCAACGCCCTGCATCTGCGACTTCTGTTCCTCGTGGTAGACATAGGCGACCGCCAGCGCCGCTGCAATGAAAGAGGGCACCAGAACGGCAAGCACGAGGAGTTGAAGACGCGTCCGGATGCGCATGGGTGCAGACATGGAGATTAGATTTGATTGATTTGGGTATTATATAGCAGGCAACATTTTTTTCCCGCCGGACCTGCTTTTGTGTGGCGGGACAGGCACCGGGTCAACGCGCGAGGCGGAATTGGAGCAGCTTGTATAATGTTGGCAACCTACCACCGCCCCCATATATGACGAATACCACCCACTTCGGCTACAAGACTGTCGCCGAGGACCAGAAGGTCCAGGAAGTCGCCAAGGTCTTCCATTCGGTCGCCGCCAAATACGACGTCATGAACGACCTGATGTCGGCCGGCCTGCACCGCGCCTGGAAGATGTTCACGATTGCCCAGGCGGGCGTGCGCCCGGGCTTCAAGGTGCTCGACATTGCCGGCGGCACGGGCGACCTGGCCAAGGCGTTTGCGCAGCAGGCGGGACGCACGGGTGAAGTCTGGCTCACCGACATCAACGAGTCGATGCTGCGGGTCGGCCGCGATCGCCTGTTGAATAAGGGCCTGGTGACCCCAACTCTGTTGTGCGATGCCGAGAAGCTGCCGTTCCCGGACAATTATTTCGACCGCGTCAGCGTGGCTTTTGGTTTGCGCAACATGACGCACAAGGACCAGGCGCTGGCCGAGATGCGCCGCGTGCTCAAGCCCGGCGGCAAGCTGCTGGTGCTGGAATTCTCGAAGGTCATCGCGCCGCTGCAAAAACCGTACGACGTGTACTCGTTCTCGGTGCTGCCTTGGCTGGGACAGAAGATTGCCGGCGACGCCGAGAGCTACCGCTACCTCGCCGAGTCGATCCGCATGCACCCGGACCAGGACACGCTCAAGACGATGATGATCGATGCGGGGCTGGAGCGGGTCCAGTATCACAACCTGACGGCGGGTGTGGCGGCACTGCACACCGGCATCAAATTGTAATTATTAGGAAGACGATCATGAAAAAATTCCTGGCTACGATGCTGTTGGCGGTCACCGCCGTGTCGATGATTGCGGAAGCGACCGCGCGCCCGATGGGCGGCAAGCGCTCGATCGGGCGCCAGTCGCAATCGGTGCAGCGCATGCCGGCCCCGGCGCCGGCGCCCGCCCCGGGCTTCCAGCAGCGCCAGCCTTCGGCCGTGCCGGCCACGGCCGGCGCCGCGGGCGCCGCCGCTGCCGCGCGCACCGCTCGCCCGAGCATGTGGAAGGGCATCCTGGGCGGCGCCCTGCTGGGCCTGGGCCTGGGCGCGCTGCTCTCGCACCTGGGCATCGGCGGCGCCCTGGCCAGTGCGATCTCGGCCATCCTGATGATCGGCCTCCTGGTCCTGGCCGTGATGTTCATCGTGCGCATGTTCCGCCGCAAGGACACCCCGGCCAACCCGGCCTTTGGCGGCTATGCCAATCCGCAGCCGGCCGGCGCCGCCGCCGGTTCGGTGGCCACCCCGGAAATCGGTTCCGGCCTGCGCCAGCCGGTGGGCTTCCAGGGCCAGCAAGCCCAGGGCGGCGTATCCCTGAATAAAGCGGGCGCGGCAAGCGGCGTGGCGCACAACCAGTGGGGCGTACCGGGCGACTTCGACCAGGCGGCCTTCCTGCGCCACGCGCAAGCCTCGTTCATCCGCATGCAGGCAGCCTGGGACCGCGGCGACACCAACGACCTGCGCGAGTTCACCACGCCGGAAGTCTTCGCCGAGCTCAAGATGCAGATCCAGGAGCGCGGCAACGTGGCCGACTTCACCGACGTGGTGAGCATCGACGGCCAGCTGCTGGGCATCGAGACCACCGCCACCGACTACCTGGCCAGCGTGCAGTTCAACGGCATGATCCGCACCGCCCCGAACGCGCCGGCCGAGCCTTTCGTGGAAGTGTGGAACATGTCCAAGCCGCTGTCGGGCCAGAGCGGATGGGTCCTGGCGGGCATCCAGCAGCTTCACTAAAGTATTATTTTTCAGTAAAGTTTCTGCGCTGCCGGGTTTGCGCCCGGCAAACTGGTAAGATCAAAACCGCCCGACTTACCTTCGGGCGGTTTTTTTTTCAACAATGTGTGCCGCCATGTTCCCGAGCTCCACCATGCTGTCGACCCCAGCGGTCGCTACGATCAACCACTTGCTGGCCCAGGAAGCCTGGGCGCGCGATACGCTCGTCCGTCATGCCGGCAAGCAAGCCTGCATCGACACGGGCCAGTTCCAGCTGCGCCTGCGCGTGGCGCGCGACGGCATGCTCGAAAGCGGCGGCGAGGCCCCGGACAACGTGACCATCCGCGTCAAGCTGGCCGACCTGCCCTTGATCGCGCAAAACCGCGACCGCGCCTTTTCCTATGTGAAGATCGAGGGCGACGCGGAATTTGCCAACACCATCTCGGCCCTGTCCAGGGATTTGCGCTGGGATGCCGAATACGACCTGGAACGCTTCATCGGCCCGCTCGGCGCGCGCGGCCTGGTGCAGGGCTCGCGCGGCGCGGCCGAAGGCGTGCTGGGCGCCGGCCGCCGGCTGGCCGAGAACGTGGCCGAATTTTTGCTGGAAGAGCGCCCTGTGCTGGTACGCCCGTCCCAGGTCGGCGAGTTCGCCGCCGACGTGGTGCGCCTGCGCGACGATGTCGAGCGCACCGCCAAGCGCATCGCGAAACTCGAAGCGCGCCTGGCGCAGGCCGCTTCCGCCCCCCACGCCGGGCGACCACTGACTTCTTCGGATAGCTGATGATATTGAAATTCCTGCGCCTGGTAAAAATCCTGACCATCGCCACCAAATACGGTCTCGACGAGATCGCGGTGACGAGCCTGCAGGCGCCGCGCACCGCACGCTTCATGAATACCGTGTTCTTCTGGCGCCGCATCACCTCGCCGCGCGCGATCCGCCTGCGCCAGGCGCTCGAAGAACTGGGCCCGATCTTCATCAAGTTCGGCCAGGTGCTCTCGACCCGGCGCGACCTGATGCCCCAGGACATCGCCGACGAGCTCTCGCTGCTGCAAGACCAGGTGCCGCCTTTCGATTCCGACCTGGCCATCGCCCAGATCACGGCTTCGCTCGGCGCCCACCCCAACGAATTGTTCGCCAGCTTCGAACGCACCCCGGTGGCCTCGGCCTCGATCGCCCAGGTGCACTTCGCCACGCTCAAGAACGGCACCGAGGTGGCGGTGAAAGTGCTGCGCCCGGGTATGAAGAAGACCATCGACGAAGACCTGGCCCTGATGGACCTGGCCGCGCGCCTGATCGAGCGCGTCTGGGCCGAAAGCCGGCGCCTGAAGCCGCGCGAAGTGGTGGCCGAGTTCGACAAATACCTGCACGACGAGCTCGACCTGATGCGCGAAGCGGCCAATGCCAGCCAGCTGCGCCGCAACTTCGCCAATTCGAATCTGCTGATGGTGCCGGAGATGCACTGGGATTATTGCTCGAGCAGCGTGATCGTCATGGAACGCATGCGCGGCATCCCGGTGTCGCAGATCGACCGCCTGGCAGCCGAAGGCGTGGACCTGAAGAAGCTGTCGAGCGACGGCGTGGAAATCTTTTTCACCCAGGTCTTCCGTGATGGCTTCTTCCATGCCGACATGCACCCTGGGAATATTTTGGTCTCGGTCGAGAAGGAAACCTTCGGGCGCTACATTGCGCTCGACTTCGGCATCGTCGGCACCCTGACCGATTTCGACAAGGATTACCTGTCGCAGAACTTCCTGGCCTTCTTCCGCCGCGACTACAAGCGCGTGGCCGAGGCCCACATCGAATCGGGCTGGGCGCCGCGCACGACCCGCGTGGACGAGCTGGAATCGGCCGTGCGTGCCTGCTGCGAGCCGATCTTCGACCGCCCGCTGAAGGATATTTCCTTCGGCCAGATCCTGCTGCGCCTGTTCCAGACGTCGCGCCGCTTCAATATCGAGGTCCAGCCCCAGCTCGTTCTGCTGCAAAAGACCCTGCTCAACATCGAAGGCCTGGGCCGCCAGCTCGACCCGGAACTCGATTTGTGGAAGACCGCCAAGCCCTACCTGGAACGCTGGATGGGCGAGCAGGTCGGCTGGGGCGGCATGGTCGAGCGCCTGCGCGCCGAAGCGCCGCGCTACGCCCACATCTTCCCGCAACTGCCGCGCCTGCTGCACCAGGCGCTCGAACACCACGCCCACGCCAGCATCGGCAACACCGGCGGCCACCCGATGTCCAATGCCGACATCATGGCCATGGTGCTGGCCGAGCAGCGCCGCACCAACCGCCTGCTGGGCCTGATGACCTTCCTCGGCCTGGTGGCAGGCAGCCTGGGCATGGCGGCGATCGGCTGGTTCTTCGTCTATGGCGGCGGCTGACGCCCCGAGCTTCGACAGCCGCGACCCGCTCGACCCGCAATTCTGGGACGAGCGCTTCGCCAAGGCCTTCACGCCCTGGGACCGCGGCGGCGTGCCGCAGTCCCTGCGCGATTTCGCCGCCGGCAATCCTCCCTTGGTCACCCTGATTCCCGGCTGCGGCAGCGCCTGGGAACTGGCCTACCTGTGCGAGGCCGGCTGGGACGCAACCGCGATCGACTTCGCACCCGCTGCCGTTGCGCGCGGCAAGGCGCTGGCGGGGCAGTGGAGCGAGCGCGTGGTCCAGGCCGACTTCTTTGCCTGGCAGCCGGCACGGGCGCTGGACTTCATCTACGAATGCGCCTTCCTGTGTGCGCTGCCGCGGGCCATGCGCCCCCGGGTCGTAGCGCGCTGGGCCGCGCTGTTGGCGCCAGGCGGCAGGGTAGGGGGCTTTTTCTTTTTCGACGAGGGCGCCAAGGGACCGCCGTTCGGGATCGCGCGCGAAGAGCTCGACGCCTTGATGGCGCCTTGTTTTGCGTGCACCGAAGATGCGCCGGTAGCCGATTCGATTCCCGTGTTCGCCGGCAAAGAACGCTGGATGGTGTGGCAGCGCCGCTAGCGCCGCAATTCCAACTTCGGGGTCAGGTCTGACATTTGGACACGAGCTCGACCGTGCGCCAGCTGAGCCCGTGTCTGAATGTCAGACCTGACCCCGGGTTGCGCTTGGATTGCGATCAGTTCAGCGCCAAAAGAAAAGCCCGCATGCGCGGGCTCTTTGAAGTACAGCGTTCTTTTACGGACCAGCGGCGGTGCAGCACCGCGCAATCTTCTGTTTCTTTTCAACTTTGGACAGCAGAGCTTGCTCTACTCCCACGTGTCGTTAGGAAAGATGCTATTTAATCACTCCGGGCTGCTATTGAGCAAACGAAACAGTTGTTGAGGATGAAGAAAAACAACACCCGCGCGGCATGGCAGGGGAGCGTCCCCGTTCGGTCGTGGCGGCCCCTGCAGCCCAAACAGGCAACAGTTCACGCAAAAGCTTTATAATTCAGGGTTTTGTAGATTTTTGCGGAGTAATGCGATGCCGATTTACGCCTACCGCTGCGATGAATGCGGATTTACCAAAGATGCCCTGCAAAAAATTTCCGATCCGGTGCTGACGGTCTGCCCGTCGTGCGGCAAGGACGCCTTCAAGAAACAGGTGACGGCGGCCGGCTTCCAGCTCAAGGGCTCGGGCTGGTATGTCACCGATTTTCGGGGCGGTAATGCGCCCGCTACGGGCACTGCCGCAGGGGCAGCTTCGGCCGCCACGCCGGCCGCGTCAAGCGAGGGCAGCAGCACTCCGGCCGCCACCAGCACGCCGGCGCCTGCCGCGGCGAGCGGCGGCGACAAGAGCGGCACCTGAGTCCGGCAAATGCGACGGCCCGCAAGGGCTGCACACCATAAGAACAAATGAATTCGATGCGCAAATATTTCCTGACCGGCTTGCTGGTGCTGGTGCCCCTGGCGATTACGGCATGGGTGCTGAGCCTGATCATCAGCACGCTGGACCAGTCGCTGCTGTTCGTGCCTGAATCCTGGCAGCCGCACACCATCTTCGGCCGCGACGTGCCGGGCGTGGGCGCCGTGCTGACGCTGGCCATCGTGTTCGTCACGGGCCTGCTGACCAATAACCTGGTCGGGCGCTGGGTGGTGAAGGTAGGCGACCGTGTGATGAAGCGCATCCCGGTGGTCAGCTCGCTCTACGGCAGCGTCAAGCAGGTCTCGGACACGCTGTTCTCGTCCTCGGGCAATGCGTTCCGCACGCCGGTCCTGATTCCGTATCCGCACGCGGATTCCTATACGATTGCGTTTCTCACCGGCGTGCCGGGCGGGGACGTCAAGAACCACCTGGTGGGCGACTACGTGAGCGTGTACGTGCCGACCACCCCGAACCCGACCTCGGGCTTCTTCCTGATGATGGAACGCAGCAGGGTCGTGGAACTGAACATGTCGGTCGACGCGGCCTTGAAGCACATCGTCTCGATGGGCGTGGTCGCTCCCGAATAAGCGGTACAGAACAAGCAAACAACGGGCCGATGGCCTTGAACGAACCAACCAACCTGGAACGAAAACTATGTCCTCCATGCGTACTCACTACTGCGGCCTCGTCACCGAGGAACTGCTGGGCCAAACCGTCAGCCTGTGCGGCTGGGTGCATCGTCGCCGCGACCACGGCGGCGTGATCTTCATCGACCTGCGCGACCGTGAAGGCCTGGTGCAGGTGGTCTGCCATCCGGACAACGCCGCCGTGTTCAAGGCCGCCGAGCACGTGCGCAACGAGTTCTGCCTGCGCATCACCGGCACCGTGACCAACCGCCTGGAAGGCACGGCCAACGCCAACCTCAAGTCGGGCAAGATCGAGATCAACGCCAGCAGCGTCGAAGTGCTCAACGCCTCGGTGCCGGTGCCGTTCCAGCTGGACGACGACAACCTGTCGGAGACCACCCGCCTGACCCACCGCGTGCTCGACCTGCGCCGCAACCAGATGCAGCACAACCTGCGCCTGCGCTACAAGGTGTCGATGGAAGTGCGCAAGTACCTGGACAACCTGGGCTTCATCGACATCGAGACCCCGATGCTGACCAAGTCGACCCCGGAAGGCGCGCGCGACTACCTGGTGCCGTCGCGCGTCAACGCCGGCAACTTCTTCGCGCTGCCGCAATCGCCCCAGCTGTTCAAGCAGCTGCTGATGGTGGCGAACTTCGACCGCTACTACCAGATCACCAAGTGCTTCCGCGACGAAGACCTGCGCGCCGACCGCCAGCCTGAATTCACCCAGATCGACTGCGAAACCTCGTTCCTGACCGAGCAGGAAATCCGCGACCTGTTCGAGGACATGATGCGCGTCGTCTTCAAGAACGCCGCCGGCATCGACCTGCCGAACCCGTTCCCGGTCATGGACTTCGCCACCGCGATGGGCATGTATGGTTCGGACAAGCCCGACATGCGCGTCAAGCTCGAGTTCACCGAACTCACCGACCTGATGAAGTCGGTCGAGTTCAAGGTCTTCAACAGCGCCGCCAACATGACGGGCGGCCGCGTGGTCGGCATGCGCGTGCCGCAGGGCGGTTCGATGCCGCGCTCGGAAATCGACGCCTACACCCAGTTCGTCGGTATCTACGGCGCCAAGGGCCTGGCCTACATCAAGGTCAACGAGAAGGCAAAAGGCCGTGATGGCCTGCAGTCGCCGATCGTCAAGAACATCTCGGACGAGGTCCTGGCCCAGATCCTGGAACTGACCCGCGCCGAAGACGGCGACCTGATCTTCTTCGGCGCCGACAAGGCCAAGGTCGTCAACGACGCCATCGGCGCGCTGCGCGTGAAGATCGGCCACTCGGAATTCGGCAAGAAGGCCGGCCTGTTCGACGACGTCTGGTCGCCGCTGTGGGTGATCGATTTCCCGATGTTCGAGCACGACGAAGAAAACAACCGCTGGACCGCCACCCACCACCCGTTCACCGCACCGAAGGACGGCCACGAAGACATGTTGGAGACCAACCCGGGCGCCTGTATCGCCAAGGCCTACGACATGGTCCTGAACGGCTGGGAACTGGGCGGCGGCTCGATCCGTATCCACCGCGAAGAAGTCCAGAGCAAGGTGTTCCGCGCCCTGAAGATCGACGCGGAAGAAGCGCAGCTCAAGTTCGGCTTCCTGCTCGACGCCCTGCAATACGGCGCGCCGCCGCACGGTGGCCTGGCCTTCGGCCTGGACCGCCTGATCACCCTGATGACCGGTTCGGAATCGATCCGCGACGTGATCGCCTTCCCGAAGACCCAGCGCGCCCAGTGCCTGTTGACCAACGCGCCGTCGGAAGTGGACGAGAAGCAGCTCAAGGAGCTGCACATCCGCCTGCGCGCCACCGAGCCGAAAGTCGCGTAATCGTTTTTCGTAGGGTGGGCAAGTTTCTTGCCCACGCGTTCAACCAGCGCGGGCACGACCGGTCACCGGTTCTGCCCGCGTTTGTTATATTGGCCCCATGCCCCATAAAATCCCCGAATCGGTCCTGGTCGTCATCCACACCCCCGCCATGGAGGTGCTGCTCATTGAGCGCGCCGACCGCCCCGGCTTCTGGCAATCGGTCACCGGCTCGCTCGATACGCCGGACGAACCCTTGACGCAGACCGCGGCGCGAGAGCTGTTCGAGGAAACCGGCATCCATGCCGACGGCGAGCGCATTCGCCTGCACGACTGGCGCCTGTCCAACGTCTACGAGATCTATCCGGTCTGGCGCCACCGCTACGCGCCGGGCGTGACGCACAATACCGAACACGTGTTCTCGGTCTGCGTGCCGCGCGACATTCCCATCGTGCTCAGCCCGCGCGAGCACCTGCACCATGCCTGGCTGCCGTACCTGGAGGCGGCCGACCGCTGCTTCTCGTCCTCGAATGCCGAAGCGATCTTGCAGTTGCCGCGGCACATGCCCCTCTAGGCGTTTTCCTTACAAGCGCACGATTGGGTCCGGTTGACGCCGGGCCGGACGCACGATGTTGTTAGAATGTTCCCATGAAGATTCGCGTGGCTACCTACAACATTCACAAAGGCGTCTCCTCGCTGCGCAGTACGCCGCGGGTGATCGCATTGAAGAAGGCAATCGCCGAATTCCATGCCGATGTCGTCTTCCTGCAGGAAGTGCAGGGGCGGCACGACCGCCACCTCGAGCGCTACGGCAAGGAGGCTCTCGAGCACCACCACTGGCCCGAGGAAGCGCAGCACGAGTATTTCACCAGCGAGGCGCATCACAGCGCCTATGGCATGAACGCCGTCTACGACCACGGCCACCACGGCAATGCCTTGCTGAGCGCCTTCCCGATCGAGGATTCGCACAACCACGACATCTCCGACCACGCCTACGAACAGCGCGGCATCCTGCACTGCGTGCTGGAGACGCCCTCCGGCCGGGTGCACTGCTACGTGGTGCACCTGGGCCTGTTCGAGGGCAGCCGCGGGCGCCAGACGGCCTCCCTGATCGAGCACGTCAACGCTTCCTCGCATGGCGAGCCGGTCATCATCGCCGGCGACTTCAACGACTGGCGCAACACCCTGAGCGAGCGCCTGCGCAATGCGCTGGGGGTGGTCGAGGTGTTCGACGAGGTGGGACCGAAGTCGCCGATGGGCGACATGGTGCGCAGCTGGGCCGGCCGTGCGCCGCGCCTGGCGCCTGCGCGCACCTTCCCGGCCATGCTGCCCTGGTTCCGCCTGGACCGCATCTATGTGCGCGGCTTCAATGTCGATAACGCCCAGGTGATGCACGGCCCGCTGTGGGCCAAGCTGTCCGACCACGCACCGATCGTGGCGGAACTCCAGCTCAGTTAACGGACCGCCAGCGTCCATGCGCTCGGTCGCCTTTGTCGACAACAACGACGTCACCCTGCTCGAGAGCGGCACTGCGTATTTTCCTGCGCTGGTCGAGGCCCTCGACGCGGCCCGGTACGAGGTCCTGTTCGAAACCTATATCTTCGCCGAGGACGACACCGGGCAAGCCGTGCGCGACGCCTTGATCCGCGCCGAGCGCCGCGGGGTGAAGGTGCGCGTACTGGTCGACTGGATCGGCACCGAGCACCGCCCCGCCACCCGCCTGGGAGCGGCCTTTGCCGACACCGGCGTGCAGTACCGCGTCTTCAATCCCTGGTGCCGGCGCGGCATCGCGCGCTCGCACCGCAAGATCGCCGTGATCGACCGCGAGGTCGCGTTCGTCGGCGGCATCAACATCAACGACGACATGCGCTGCGACCACGCCGAGCACCAGCGCCTGGCCGCGCCGCGCTGGGATTTCGCGGTGCGGGTGCGCGGGCCGCTGGTGGCCCAGATCCACGACGAAGCGCGCGGCCAGTGGCTGCGCGCGGGTCGCCTCGGCCTGAAGCAGCGCTTCGAATTGTTCAAGGAGTCGCGCAAGCGTCCTGCCACCTCCTGCGCCCATCCGGCGCGCGCCGCCTTTGTCGTGCGCGACAACCTGCGCAACCGCTCCACCATCCAGCGCGCCTACCTGCAGGCGCTGGGCCGTGCCCGGCACAGCGTGCTGCTGGCCACCCCGTATTTCGCCCCGGGGCGCAAGTTCCGCAAGGCGCTGGCCCATGCGGCGCGGCGCGGCGTCGAGGTGACGCTGCTGATCGGGGTAGGGGAGTTCCGCATCCAGGACGCGGTTGCGCATTCCTTCTACCCGAAGCTGCTGGCCGATGGCATCAAGGTGGTCGAGTACCGCAAGACCCAGCTGCATGCCAAGGTCGCGGTGGTCGACGACGACTGGGCCACGGTCGGGTCGAGCAATTGCGACGGGCTGTCGCTGTTCCTGAACCAGGAAGCCAACGTGGTCGTGCTCGACCAGCAGTTCGCCGCCACCATGCGCGAGCACATCGAGCGCGGCATCGCCGACGGCGTGCCGGTCTGCGCCGAGGAGTTCGGGCACATCGGCTGGTTCAGGCGTGCGAGCTATGGCGCGGCTTATCTGTTGTATAAACTGGTCATGCGGATCTTTGCGATCGGCTATGCATAGGACACATCATGGAAGACAACAACGTACGACTCGACAAATGGCTGTGGGCGGCGCGCTTCTTCAAGACGCGCTCGATGGCAACCGACGCGATCGACCGCGGCCGCGTGCGCATCGACGGCGAACCGGTCAAGCCGGCCCGCAACGTGAAACTCAACGACAAGCTGGTGATCGACAACGGCTCCGACCGCTGGGAAGTGATCGTCGCCGCCATCTCGGACAAGCGCGGCCCGGCGCCGGTGGCGCGCGAACTGTATTTCGAGACCGACGAGAGCACGACTAAGCGCGAGAACGACAAGACCGCGCGCCGCCTGTTCCCGGAGCCCAGCCTGGACATCAAGGGCCGGCCGACCAAGCGCGACCGCAGGGCGATCGAAAAAGCCGGCTCTTAACTTCAAACAACATCGGGGTCAGACCTGACCCCGAAGTGACATCAATAGCGCGGGCGGTAAAAACAAGCGCACGACCGTCCAAAAATGCGGTACCTTTACATCTGCGACAACCTTGTTCCCGTTGAAACCCGGCGCGAACGTCCTGCAGGCGGTTTCTCCGCCTGCCGTTGTCTCGCATCAATAGAATTCCAACTCTAAGTTCCCGTTTGACATTTCAGGCCTGGTAGATAATAGTACGAGCGTTCGGATTTTTTCGATTCAGGGGCCGTTATCACTACTTCAGCAAAATTCATGCGCAAGGGCGAACTCACGCGAGCGGCAATTCTCGACGTGGCGCTCGAGCTGTCCAGCCGCGACGGACTGGAAGGCCTGACCATCGGCCTGCTGGCCGACCGGATGAACATGAGCAAGTCCGGCGTGTTCGCGCATTTCGGTTCGCGCGAAGACCTGCAGCTGGAAGTTGTCAAGCTCTACCACCACCGCTTCGAGCAGGAAGTGTTCTTCCCGAGCGTGCGCGAGCCGCGCGGCCTGCCGCGCCTGGAGTCGATGTTCGACCGCTGGCTCAAGCGCGTGTCGGTCGAGATCGCGTCGGGCTGCATCTACATCAGCGGCGCCGTCGAGTACGACGACCGCCCGGGCCCGATCCGCGAGGAGCTGGTGTCGATGGTGCAGGCCTGGCAGGGCGCGCTGCAGCGCAGCGCGCGCCAGGCGATCGACATCGGCCACCTGCGTCCCGACACCGATGCCGAACAGCTGGTGTATGAAATGTATGGGCTGATCCTGGCCCTGCACCACGATGCCCGCTTCCTGCGCATGCCCGGCTCGGTCGAGCGCGCGCGCCGCGGCTTCGAGCGGCTTATTGAGAATTATCGCAATCCCACGCCTGCGGGCACCCCGGCGCAGTAAGCACTGCGCCACAGTCAAACAACACAATCACCTTCGTCAGGAGAAAACCATGGGTCAGTACGTCGCGCCAATCCGGGATATGCAGTTCGTTCTGCACGAATTCCTCAACGTCAGCGAAGAGTTCAAGAACCTGCCTGCCTACCAGGAAATCGACGCCGACATCATCAACCAGGTGCTGGAAGAAGGTGCGAAGTTCACGCAGGAAGTCCTGTTCCCGCTGAACCATTCGGGCGACCGCGAAGGCTGCCATTACGACGCCGCCACCAAGACGGTCACCACGCCGAAGGGCTTCAAGGAAGCGTACAAGCAGTATGTGGAAGGCGGCTGGGCGGCTCTCGGCTGCGATCCGGAGTACGGCGGCCAGGGCCTGCCCATTACGCTGAACAATTCGTTCTACGAGATGCTCAATTCGTCGAACCAGGCATGGACCATGTACCCGGGCCTGTCGCACGGCGCCTACGAGTGCCTGCTGGAGCACGGCAGCGACGAGCAGAAGAAGCTGTTCCTGCCCAAGCTGGTCTCGGGCGAGTGGACCGGCACCATGTGCCTGACCGAAGCGCATTGCGGCACCGACCTGGGCCTGCTGCGCTCGAAGGCCGAGCCGCAAGCCGACGGCACCTACAAGATCAGCGGCTCGAAGATCTTCATCTCGGCCGGCGAGCACGACATGTCCGAGAACATCGTGCACCTGGTGCTGGCGCGCCTGCCGGATGCACCGGAAGGCTCGAAGGGCATCTCGCTGTTCCTGGTGCCGAAGTTCAACGTCAACGCCGACGGTTCGCTGGGCGAGCGTAATGGCATCGCCTGCGGCGCCATCGAAGAAAAGATGGGCATCCACGGCAACTCGACCTGCCAGATGAACCTGGACGGCGCCAACGCCACCCTGATCGGCCAGCCGCACAAGGGCCTGCAGGCGATGTTCGTGTTCATGAACGCCGCCCGCCTGGGCGTGGGCATGCAGTCGCTCGGCCTGACCGAAGTGGCTTACCAGAACGCGCTGGTGTACGCGAAAGACCGCATCCAGATGCGCAGCCTGTCGGGCCCGAAGGCGCTTGATAAGCCGGCCGACCCGATCATCGTGCACCCGGACGTGCGCCGCATGCTGCTGACCGCGAAAGCCTTCGCCGAAGGCGCGCGCGCACTGACCTCGTACATCGCGCTGCAGATCGACCGCGAACTGAACCACCCGGACGAAGCGGTACGCAAGGAAGCCGCCGGCGAAGTCGCGCTGCTGACCCCGATCGTCAAGGCCTTCATCACCGACAACGGCTGGATCGCGACCTCGGAAGCGATGCAGGTCTACGGCGGCCATGGCTACATCGCCGAGTGGGGCATGGAGCAGTACGTGCGCGACGCCCGCATCAACATGATCTACGAAGGCACCAACACCATCCAGTCGCTCGACCTGCTGGGCCGGAAGATCCTGATGGACAACGGCACCAAGCTGCGCGCCTTCGGCGAGAAGATCAAGGCCTTCGTGGAAGAGAACGGCCTGGACGAGTCGATGTCGGAATTCGTGACCCCGCTGGGCGAGCTCGGTGAGAAGGTCACCAAGCTGACCATGGAAATCGGCATGAAGGCCTTCCAGAACCCGGACGAAGTCGGCGCCGCCGCCGTGCCTTACCTGCGCGTGGTCGGCCACCTGGTGTTCAGCTACTTCTTCGCCCAGATGGCGAAGATCGCGCTGGCCAAGCAGGATTCGGACGACAAGTTCTACGTCGCCAAGCTGCACACCGCGCGCTTCTACTTCGCCCGCCTGTACCCGGAAACCGCGATGCTGATCCGCCAGGCCCGTTCGGGTTCGGCGAACCTGCTGGCGCTGGACGCAGACCTGTTCTAAATACCCATCACGCTGCCCCGCGTGTGCGGGGTAGCGACTTAACAAGGAAATACAGAATGTCCAATTTCATCGTCAAGAAAGTCGCCGTGCTGGGCGCCGGCGTGATGGGCGCGCAGATTGCTGCGCATTGCGTGAACGCCAAGGTGCCGGTCGTGCTGTTCGACCTGCCTGCCAAGGACGGCAATAAAAACGGCATCGTCCTGCGCGCCATCGAGAACCTGAAGAAACTGTCGCCGGCCCCGCTGGGCAACAAGGACGACGCGTCGCTGATCGAAGTGGCCAACTACGAGGACAATCTCGACGTACTGCTTGGGTGCGACCTGATCATCGAAGCCATCGCCGAGCGCATGGACTGGAAACACGACCTGTACAAGAAGGTCGCGCCGCACATCGCGCCGAACGCGATCTTCGCCTCGAACACCTCGGGCCTGTCGATCAACAAGCTGGCCGAAGGCTTCGACGACGAGCTGAAGGCGCGCTTCTGCGGCGTGCACTTCTTCAACCCGCCGCGCTACATGCACCTGGTCGAACTGATCCCGACCACCTCGACCCGTCCTGAAATCCTCGACCAGCTCGAGACCTTCCTGACCTCGACCCTGGGCAAGGGCGTCGTGCGCGCCAAGGATACCCCGAACTTCATCGCCAACCGCGTCGGCATCTTCGGCATGCTGGCCACCATCCACGAAGCCGAGAAGTTCGGCCTGTCGGTGGACGTGGTCGACGACCTCACCGGCGCCAAGCTGGGCCGCGCTAAATCCGGCACCTTCCGCACCGCCGACGTCGTGGGCCTGGACACCATGGGCCACGTGATCAAGACCATGCAGGACACGCTGCAGGACGACCCGTTCTTCAGCCTGTACAAGACGCCGGACGTGCTGGCGAAACTGATCGAGAAGGGCGCCCTGGGCCAGAAGACCGGCGGCGGCTTTTATAAAAAGGTCGGCAAGGAGATCCAGCGCCTGGACTTCGCCACCGGCGAATACGTCGCAGGCGGCGCCAAGGCGGCCGACATCGTCGCCCGCATCCTGAAAGAGAAAGACCCGGTCAAGAAGTTCAAGGCCATGCGCGAATCGACCAACCCGCAGGCGCAGTTCCTGTGGGCGATCTTCCGCGACGCCTTCCACTACATCGCCGTGCACCTCGACACCATCGCCGACAACGCGCGCGACGTCGACTTCGCGATGCGCTGGGGCTTCGGCTGGAGCGTCGGCCCGTTCGAGACCTGGCAGGCCGCCGGCTGGACCCAGATCGCCCAGTGGGTCAAGGAAGACATCGACAGCGGCAAGGCATTGACCAACGCGCCGCTCCCAGCCTGGGTGTTCGAAGGCCAGGTCGCCGAAAAAGGCGTGCACACCGCGGAAGGCTCGTTCTCGGCCTCGAAGAACGCGTATGTGCCGGCATCCGACCTGCCTGTGTACCAGCGCCAGCAGTTCCGCGCACCGGTGCTGGGTTCGACCACGACTGACCCAAAGACCTTCGGCACCACCGTGTTCGAAGACGAATCCGTGCGCCTGTGGCATGCGGACGACGAGGTGCTGGTCATCTCGCTCAAGACCAAGATGCACGTCATCGGCGAAGGCGTCGTCAAGGGCCTGCAGCGCGGCATGCTTGAGGCCGAAAAAGGCTACAAGGGCCTGGTGATCTGGAATACCGATGCGGCCGAAGGCGGCGCGTTCTCGGCCGGCGCCGACCTGCAGTCGGCCATGCCGGCCTTCATGATGGGCGGCGCCAAGGCGATGGACCCGATGGTGCGCGACCTGCAGAACGTCTTCATGCAGATGAAGTACTCGAACATCCCGGTCGTCGCCGCAGTGGCGGGCCTGGCGCTGGGCGGCGGCTGCGAGATGATGCTGCACGCCTCGAAGCGCGTCGCGTCGATCGAATCGTACATCGGCCTGGTGGAAGTGGGCGTCGGCCTGGTGCCTGCCGGCGGCGGCCTGAAGGAAGCGGCTGTCCGTGCATTCACGGAAGCCAAGGGCAACGACATCCTGCAATTCCTGAAGACGGGCTTTACCAACGCGGCCACCGCCCAGGTGTCGAAGTCGGCCCTGGAAGCGAAGGCCATGGGCTACCTGAAGGAAGACGACGTCATCGTCTTCAACCCGTACGAACTGCTGCACGTGGCGAAGACCACCGCGCGCGCCATGTTCGACGCCGGCTACCGCGCCCCGGCGCGCCGGCAGGTACAAGTCACCGGCCGCTACGGCTGGGCGACCATCCGCGGCCAGCTGGTCAACATGCGCGACGGCGGCTTCATCTCGGCCCACGACTACAAGCTGGGCGACATGATCGCCGAGATCGTGACCGGCGGTGACGTCGACCAGGGCAGCGTGGTGTCGGAACAGTGGCTGCTCGACATGGAGCGCAAGGCCTTCATCGAGCTGCTGGCGAACCCGAAGACGCAAGAGCGGATCATGGGCATGATGCAAACCGGTAAGCCGGTCCGCAACTAACGCGACGACAGAACAGGACTACTGACATGAGCAAACAACTTCAAGACGCATACATCGTCGCGGCCACCCGCACCCCGATCGGCAAGGCGCCGCGCGGCTTCTTCAACAAGACCCGTCCGGACGACCTGTTGGTACACGCCATCCGCGGCGCCATGGCCGCCGTGCCGAACCTCGACCCGGCCCTGATCATCGACGCCATCGTCGGCTGCTCGTTCCCGGAAGCGGAGCAGGGCTTCAACGTGGCGCGTAACGCCGTCGTGCTGGCCGGCCTGCCGAACACCGTGGGCGGCGTCACCGTCAACCGCTACTGCGCCTCGGGCATCACCGCCCTGGCCATGGCGGCCGACCGCATCCGCGTGGGCGAGGCCGACGTGATGATCGCCGGCGGCGTCGAATCGATGTCGATGGTGCCGATGATGGGCCACCACCCCTCCATTAATATGGAGACGTTCAGGGACGAGAACGTGGGCCTGGCCTACGGCATGGGCCTGACCGCGGAAAACGTGGCCAACCAGTGGAAGATCTCGCGCGAAGACCAGGACGCCTTCGGCCTGGAGTCGCACCGCCGCGCCATCGCTGCCCAGCAGGCCGGCCACTTCAAGGACGAGATCACCCCGGTCGAGATCATCACCCGCACGCCGAACCTGGCCACCGGCGAGATCGACGTGAAGCGCCGCACCGTGGACCTGGACGAAGGCCCACGCGCCGACGCCTCGATGGAAGGCATGGCAAAGCTCAAGCCGGTGTTCGCGGCCAAGGGCTCGGTCACCGCCGCGACCTCGTCGCAGATGTCGGACGGCGCCGGTGCGCTGATCGTCGTCAGCGAGAAGATCCTGCGCGAGCACAACCTGACCCCGCTGGCGAAATTCTCCTCGTTCGCGGTGCGCGGCGTGCCGCCGGAAATCATGGGCATCGGCCCGAAGGTCGCGATCCCTGCCGCGCTGGCCGCCGCCGGCATCACCCAGGACCAGCTGGACTGGATCGAGCTGAACGAAGCCTTCGCCGCGCAAGCGCTGGCCGTGGCGCGCGACCTGAACCTGGACATGTCCAAGGTCAACCCGATGGGCGGCGCGATCGCCCTGGGCCACCCGCTGGGCGCCACCGGCGCCATCCGCGCCGCGACCGTCGTGCACGCCCTGCGCCGCAACAACCTGAAGTACGGCATGGTGACGATGTGCGTCGGCGCCGGCATGGGCGCGGCCGGTATCATCGAGCGCGTTTAAGCATCAAGTAGCGTATCACCGCGTGGGCGGGAGACCCGCCCACCCTACAACGTCGACATATCGCGACTCGTAGGGTGGGCAGGTCTCCTGCCCACGCGTCCAACCAGCTTAAGAATATTCGGAGACTCCCTGAACATGGACATGCTGATCACCAAGGCCGCCGGCCTGCTGACCATCGAATTCAACCGCCTCGAGCGCAAGAACGCCATCACCGCCGTGATGTACCAGGCCATGGCCGACGCCCTCGTCGATGCGGAACAGGACAGCGCCGTGCGCGCCATCCTCATCGCCGGCAAGCCGGAGATCTTCACCGCCGGTAACGACCTGGACGACTTCATGAAGAATTCGGCTCCGGTGCCAGGGGTGCCCGCCGAAGCCCGTCCGGTCTTCCAGTTCATGCGCGCCCTGCACGGCAGCACCAAGCCGGTCGTCGCAGCCGTGGCCGGCGCGGCCATCGGCATCGGCACCACGATGCTGATGCATTGCGACCTGGTGTACGCGGCCGACAACGCCAAGTTCTCGATGCCTTTCACCCAGCTCGGCCTGTGCCCGGAATTCGGCTCCTCGCTCTTGGTGACGCAATCGGCGGGCTACGCGCGCGCCGCCGAAAAGCTGCTGCTGGGCGAAGCCTTCGGCGCCCAGGAAGCGTTCGAGATGGGCATGGTCACCCGCGTGCTGCCGGCTGCCGAACTGCGCGCGTTTGCCGAGGCGCAGGCCGCCAAGCTGGTGGCGCTGCCGGCCGCCTCGATCCGCACCACCAAGGCGCTGATGAAGCGTCCGCGCGTCGACGCCATCGAAGCTGCCATCGCGGCCGAGAACGAGCGCTTCGCGGCCATGCTGCTGGCGCCGGAAGCGAAGGAAGCCTTCACTGCGTTCTTCCAGAAGCGCAAGCCGGATTTCAGCCAGTTCGACTGATTGCAAGGAGGCCCGCGACCCGCCTGCGGGCCTGTTGAGTGTCATACATGCACCATACATGCCAAAAAGTTTACTTAAGTTAATAAGTGCTTATGTCGGGTAACTTTACAATTGCAGCAAGGGAATTTGTGTTGCTCCATGTAAGCACCTGATATCCCTCGTTATTTTCCTGGTGGCATGGTTGTTGCTTATAGAAAAGGGTCTGGCTGTATGCCACCTTTGACCCACCATGAGAGTAACCACCATGTACAAATTCGTTTCCATCCTCGCCATCGCTGCAGCCAGCCTGTTCACCAGTACCGCCGCCAACGCCGTTGTCATCAATTACAACGCGCAACCGATGAACATGATGACTTCCGTGACCGAACAGGGATATACGACGACCGCCTTGGGAGCGCTGGCGGCCGTGGCGAATTACAACTGGTGCAATCCGCAATGCGTCTCGAATGGCAGCAATTACCTGATGACCTACTACAAGGAAGGCTTCAGCTTCAAGGCCAATGCGGGCACGGCATTCGGCATGAGCAGTTTCGACGCTGCAGAGGTGTTTACCAGCTTCGCAGGCGCGCCTAACTTACTGGTCACTGGTTTCAAGGCAGCAGGCGGCACCGTGACGCAGTCTTTCGTGCTGGACGGCATCCGTGATGGCGTCAACGGCGTGCAGGATTTCCAGACTTTCTCCTTGTCAAACTTCACCAACCTGACGTCCGTCACGTTCAGCGCCACTGGCAATTACCATTACTTCGCTCTCGACAACGTGAATGTCTCGCCGGTTTCCGAAGCGGGATCGCTTGCATTGCTGAGCCTGGGTCTGGGCCTGATCGGCATGAACGCACGTCGCCGCAAACAGAAATAATTGGTGTCGCCCGGCCTGCACCGGGCGCAGTCCGCCGGAGCTGCCGCTACCGTCGCCGGGCGCTGACGCCGGTTCGTGAGCGCGCGCCTTCCCCGGGCGCCGAGCTGCTAGACTGACGGATTGCCGGCCACCTCGGCCGCAGCACCGGGCATGCATATGTTCCGCGCATATACGCCAATGAAGCGCCCGCTGCGTGTCTCCAGAAGTGCAGGCAGGGTGCCCGCCAGTTAGATTCATCCATCTGCCAGGGGGGGCGATGTCGGCACATACGCACACGTTCCCGCACTGGCCCTTCGCCGATAGCGTGGATACCGTCGCCTTCTGCACCGCCGGCGTGGCCGAGGGCCGCTTGCCAGTACTGCAGGTGACCCGCGACCAGGGGGGCGGCTGGCAGTTCCTGGATGCCGCGACCGACGAGCCGGGCCAGTGCAGGCTGCTGTGCCTGGGCTGCGTGATCGAGCGCGACCCCACGCTGGCGCAGCTCGGCGATTTGCCGCCGGGTTGGAGCGCCTACCGCGCCGGCGCCGGGGCGTCCTGGGAGCGCTGGCAGAAGGATAGCAATGAGCATGCGGCGGAACGCCGTGCGCTGGAAAACATCGACGCCTACGGCCTGCATATCCTGAACGTGGCCGCCGCAGGCGAACTGCCCCCATTCTCGTATTCGATCGGCGTCGGCCAGTCGCTCGGCTTGCCCGAACTGATCGTGGTCGGCCTGCGCCACGAGGTTGCCCAGGCCGCGCTCAACGCCTGCTATGCCATGATGAAATCGGGGCAGCCGGTGGCGCCCGGCGCGCGCGTCGCCGGCCTGCTTGGCGGCGGCTTCGAATGCGAGATCCGCGAGGTGTCGCCCGCGCATTTTCGGGAATACATGGGCTGGGCATGGTGGCTGTACGACGGCCCGGGCTTTCGCGCCTGGCAGATCGTGTTCCCGGATACGGCAGGCGTCTTTCCGTGGGAGCCGGCGGCCGACGCCTGGTTCAGGAACTGGCAGCCGCTGTTGAACGAGACGGCATCACGCTAGACGCAGGACGTGCAAACGATATTTGCACAGGGGGCCCGGCAGGCAAAGGATATGTGCCTGGAGAGCCTGCGGTGCACATGATCTTTGCATAGTACACTGGCATGATTGCCGTCCTGCTCCCTGCCATGTCCACACCACCTCCCGCATCCTCCGGCCTTGTCTCCGCACCGCCGGCCGCGGTGATGCAGATCCTGTTCTCCGTCGCCTTCGTCCACCTGCTCAACGACTGCGTGCAGGCCGTGCTGCCCGCCATCTACCCGCTGCTGAAAGACGAGTTCACGCTCAGCTTCACCCAGATCGGCCTGATTACATTGACGTTCCAGTGCACCGCCTCGCTGCTGCAGCCCTGGATCGGCCTGTACACCGACAAGCGCCCGCTGCCTTTCCTGCTGCCCTTCGGGATGTGCGTCACCCTGGGCGGCGTGGCGCTGCTGGCCACGGCCCCGAGCTACCCCATGCTGCTGCTGGCGGCGGGCATGATCGGCGTCGGCTCCTCGACCTTCCACCCGGAAGCCTCGCGCGTGGCGCGCCTCGCATCGGGCGGGCGCTTCGGTTTTGCGCAGTCGCTGTTCCAGGTCGGCGGCAACCTCGGTTCGGCCTTCGGGCCGCTGCTGGCGGCGGCCATCATCATTGGCAGCGGGCAGGGCAGGATCGCCTGGCTGATGCTGCTGGTGGTGCTGGCGGTGGCGGTGCTGATTTTCGTGAGCCGCTGGTACGCCGGCCACCTGCGCAATGCCACGAAGAAGATTGCCGTGCATGCGGGGCCGGGCATGTCGCGCGGCCGCGTGCTGTGGGCGCTGACCGTGCTGGCGCTGCTGGTGTTCTCGAAGTACATCTACATGTCCAGCCTGTCGAGCTATTACACTTTCTTCCTGATCGAGAAATTCCAGGTGTCGGTGGAATCGGCCCAGATGTATTTGTTCCTGTTCCTGGCGGCGGTGGCGGCGGGGACGTTTGCCGGCGGGCCGATTGGCGACCGCATCGGCCGCAAGCGCGTGATCTGGTTCTCGATCCTGGGCGCCGCGCCCTTCGCGCTGATGCTGCCGTATGCGAACCTGTTCTGGACCGCGGTGCTGTCGGTGGTGATCGGGCTGGTAATGTCGTCGGCTTTTTCCGCCATCGTCGTGTTCGCGCAGGAGCTGGTGCCGAACAAGGTCGGCATGATCGCGGGCCTGTTCTTCGGGCTGATGTTCGGCATCAGCGGCATCGGCGCGGCCGCCATGGGGGCGATGGCCGATACCACCGGCATCGAATACGTCTACCGGCTCGCGTCCTATTTGCCGCTGCTGGGGATCCTGGCCATCCTGCTGCCGCGGATGGACGCGCCGAAGCGCTAGCGCGCAGCAGCCTGCTTGAGACCCGTCACGCCGCCTTGCGGTCGTCCGGCCTGTCGCCGTGTGCCGTTTCCGCTGCCGGCGTTTGCCGGATCGCCGACAGGTACAGCAGCAACGACGCCAGCGCACACCCGAACAGCGCCAGCGGCAAGACCGTCGTGCCCGATGCGCCGGACAGGATCGCCGCCGCGACCAGCGGGCCGGCCGCCTTGGCCAGCAGCGAAGGCAGGGCCAGCGCGCCCATGATCGCGCCATAGTGGCGGGCGCCGAACATCGCGCGCGGCAGGGTGCCCTTGATGATGGTCAGCACGCCGTTGCTCATTCCGTACAGCAGGCAGAACGCCACCACCGCCCAGGCCTGGGCCCCGAACAGCGCCAGCACCAGCAGCCCGAAAGGCAGGGTCGCGAACACGAAGCGGCCCACCAGCTGCGGCGCGGCGTCCTTTGCCAGCGTGCGCTCGCCGATGCGCCCCGCCACCTGCATCGGGCCGACCAGCGCGGCCAGCAGCACGGCGGTGCCCGCGCTGTGGCCGAGCGTCTGCAGCAGCGGAATCAGGTGTACCGCCAGCGCCGAGAAAATGAAGACGTTGGCCGAGAAGGCCAGGGCCAGCTTCCAGAAGGACGGGTGGCGCACGGCTTGGCCCAGCGTGTGGCTGTCGCGCGGCGCGCCCGGCGCCGCCGGCCGGTGGGGCGCATCGGGTCCCAGCCACAGGTGCAGCGGCAGGCAGACCACGAGCTGCAGCAGGGCGTAGGCAAGGTAGGTGTCGCGCCACCCGAGCTTCGATGCGATGGCCAGCGTCAGCGGCCAGAAGATGGTGCTGGCAAAGCCGGCAAACAGGGTCAGGGTCGAGATCGCGCGCGGCGCGCCCTGCGCGACCTTGCGGTTGATGGTGGCGAAGGCGGCTTCGTAGAGCGTCAGCGCCATGGCCAGGCCGATGACGGTCCAGGCGCCGAAATACGCCGGCGTGGTGGTGCAGCGGGACAGCCAGGCCAGGCCGGCGGCGCAGACCAGCGAGCCGGCCGCCATCACGTAGCGCCCGCCGTGGCGGTCGACCAGGGCGCCGATCGGCGTGGCCGCGACGCCCGCCACCAGCAGGCTCCAGGAGAAGGCTGCAAAGGCCGTTTCGGTGCTGATCTGCAGGTCGCGCCGGATATCGGGCGCCAGTACCGCGAAAGCATAGTAGAGCGCGCCCCACGACGCGATCTGCGTGATGGCGAGGATGCCGATGGTCTTGCGTGCTGCCGACAAGCTGTTCTCCCGATGCGCTAACGCGGGCGCGGCTCCGCTTTCGCAGGCCCTCTTCCCAACCCGTTACTCTACCGCAGCCCGGTTATGCGTGCCGGCTTGTCATCATCCTGTCAAATTGCTTCGATAATCTTGGAAGGGTAATGCCTTTCTCGCTATAATTCGATAAACATGGAAATGATTGGACCCGCCCCGATGGACACGAAAACCGCAATCGCGGCACTGGCCGCCCTGGCCCAGGAATCGCGCCTGGCCGTCTTCCGCCTGCTGGTGGAAGCCGGGCCTGCGGGCCTGGCTGCCAGCAAGATCGCCACGACCCTTGGCATTCCCTCCTCGTCGCTGTCCTTCCACCTGAAGGAACTCAGCCACGCGGGCCTGATCGCGGCGCGCCAGGACGGGCGCTTCATCATCTACGCGGCCCGGTTCGAGACGATGAACGGCCTGGTCGCTTTCCTGCTTGAAGACTGCTGCGGCGGCAATCCCTGCACGCCGGTCTGCGCCCCTGCCTGCACCATTACCACCACCTGAATGAACCCATGAACGTCCTGTTTCTCTGCACCGGTAATTCCTGCCGCTCGCTCATCAGCGAAGCGGTTTTCAATCACCTTGCGCCGGCTGGCTGGCGCGCGCTGAGCGCCGGCAGCCAGCCAACAGGCCGCCTGAATGCGCGCGCCCTGCAGCTGCTGGAAGAGAAGGGCATTCCCACGGCCGGCTACTACAGCAAGTCCTGGGACGACCTGGGGGTGGTGCCCGACATCGTCGTCACCGTCTGCGCCAGCGCTGCCGGCGAGACCTGCCCGGCCTATCTCGGGCCGGTCCTGCGCACGCACTGGGGCGTGGAAGACCCGAGCCATGTGGAGGGCACGCCGGATGAAATCACCGCCGCATTCGACAAGGCATACGCCATCCTGCGCGCCCGCATCGAAGCCTTCCTGGCGCTGCCCCTTGCGGAGCTGGCGCAGGACCGCACCCGCCTGAAGGCGGAGCTGGACCGCATCGGCAGGCTGGAATCCTGATGCTGGCTGCGTTCCTGATTTTTGCGGCCACGCTCATCCTGGTCATCTGGCAGCCACGCGGCCTGGGCATCGGCTGGAGCGCGTCGCTGGGGGCCCTGGTGGCGCTGCTGGCAGGCGTCATCACGGTCGGCGACATCCCGGTCGTCTGGCACATCGTGTGGAACGCCACCGGGGCCTTTGTCGCCATCATCATCATCAGCCTGCTGCTGGACAAGGCCGGCTTCTTCGAATGGGCCGCGCTGCACGTGGCGCGCTGGGGCGGGGGCAAGGGGCGGCGCCTGTTCGCGCTGCTGGTGCTGCTGGGGGCGGCGGTGGCCGCGCTGTTCGCCAACGACGGCGCGGCGCTGATCCTGACGCCGATCGTCATCGCCATGCTGGCCGCGCTGCGCTTCACGCCGAAGGCGACGCTGGCCTTCGTGATGGCGGCCGGCTTCATCGCCGACACCGCCAGCCTGCCGCTGGTGGTGTCGAACCTGGTGAACATCGTGACGGCCGATTATTTCGGCATCGGCTTTGCGCGCTATGCGTCGGTGATGCTGCCGGTGAACCTCGTGTCGGTGGCCGCGACCCTGGGCGCGCTGCTGTGGTTCTTCGGCCGCGACATCCCGCCAAACTACGACCTGGCGCAGTTGCGCCGTCCCGAAGAAGCCATCCACGACCGCGCGACCTTCGTTGCCGGCTGGTGGGTGCTGGCGATGCTGCTGGCCGGTTTCTTCTGGCTGGATGAACTGGGTGTGCCCATCAGCGCGGTGGCTGCCGTCGGCGCGCTGCTGCTGTTTGTCGTGGCCGCGCGCGGGCACCGGATCGCCACGCGCGAGGTGCTGCGCGGTGCCCCCTGGCAGGTGGTGGTGTTCTCGCTCGGGATGTACCTGGTGGTCTACGGCTTGCGCAACGCGGGATTGACCGGCTACCTGACGGCGCTGCTGGAGCGCTGCGCCGAACATGGCGTCTGGGGCGCGGCGCTGGGCACCGGCGTGGTCACCGCCGCGCTGTCCTCGGTGATGAACAACATGCCTACCGTATTGGTCGGCGCGCTCTCGATCGACGCCACCGCCAGCAGCGGCGCCGTGCGTGAAGCGATGATCTATGCGAACGTGATCGGCAGCGACCTGGGGCCGAAGATCACGCCGATCGGCAGCCTGGCCACGCTGTTGTGGCTGCACGTCCTGGCGAGCAAGGGCATCCGCATCTCGTGGGGGTATTATTTCCGCGTCGGCCTGGTGCTGACGCTTCCGGTGCTGCTGCTGACCCTGGCGGCGCTCGCGCTGCGCTTGAGCTGACAAGGACGCGACATGACCAAGATTGCAGATCTTCCGAACATCCACCCCGCACAACTCGACCTGCCCAGCATGGACAAGCTCGCGCAGAAGGGCGACATGCAGCATCCGCCGCGCATCCTGCTGCTGTATGGCTCGTTGCGCGAACGCTCGTTCAGCCGCTTCCTCGTGTTCGAGGCGGCGCGCATCCTCGCGCACTTCGGCGCCGAAGTGAAGATCTTCGACCCGATGGACTTGCCGATGGCCGGCAGCGTGCCGGAGACCCATCCGAAGGTGGTCGAGCTGCGCGCACTGTCGTTGTGGTCGGAAGGCCAGGTCTGGTGCAGCCCGGAGCGCCACGGCGCAATCACGGCGGTGATGAAGAACCAGATCGACTGGATCCCGCTGGAGCAGGGCGCCCTGCGCCCGAGCCAGGGCCGCACGCTGGCCGTGATGCAGGTATGCGGCGGCTCGCAATCGTTCAACGTGGTCAACACGATGCGCCTGCTGGGGCGCTGGATGCGCATGTTCACGATCCCGAACCAGTCCTCGGTGCCGATGGCGTATAAGGAATTCGACGAGGAGGGCCGGATGCGCCCCTCGAGCTATTACGACCGGGTGGTGGACGTGATGGAGGAGCTGTTCAAGTTCACGCTGCTCATGCGCGGCCGCAGCGACTACCTGACGGACCGGTACAGCGAGCGCAGCGAACGCGCGCTGCGAAAAATCGACGCGCAGATCGCGAAACTCTAGGAGGGGCCATGCAGCCGGTGCGGGTACGACTGAGCAGGAAGAAGGGCTGGAAGCTGCCGGCCAATACGGTGTCGGTAGCACGTCCCGGCCGCTGGGGCAATCCGTTTTCGGTGGCGCCCGACGTACCGCGCGGCACCCCGGTGGGCACGCGCTACATCGCGATGCCGACCGTGGTGGATGCCGTCGCCGCCTTCCGGCGCTGGCTGGCCGAGGATCCGGCCGGCCAGCGCCTTGCGCAAGAAGCGAAGCTGGCCCTGCGCGGCAAGAACCTGGCCTGCTGGTGCCCGCTCGACGGGCCCTGTCACGCCGAGGTCCTGCTCGACGTCGCCAACCGCTGAGCGGGGAGGGCGCTTACTTGACCGCGACCACGCTGCCGATGCCCGACACCGACTTGTTCACGATGCGCGGGTTGCCGTAATAGGTCAGGTTGCCCATGCCCTGCACCCTGGCATTGAGCTTGTCCTTCGCATGCACGCTGACGGCGCCGATGCCTTCGAAGCTGACGTCGGCCTCCTGGGTGACCAGGCGCCTGGTATCGACTTCGCCCACGCCCTGCGCGCGCAGGCGCAACTCGCGCACTTCGCCGTCGATGGCCAGGCGGCCGGCGCCGCGGTAGCTGACGTCGAGGCGCTCGCCGCGCACCTTATTCAGGATCATCAGCCCCGCGCCTTCGCCGCGGAAGGTCTGCAATTCCGGCATGGTGACCACCACGCGGTCGTTCGAGTCGATGTCGACCGAGTTGCGGCTGCCTTCCTTCATGTTCAGGCGCAGTTCGCCGCCGACCACTTCGCTGGTCACGCGCTCGATGAAGCGCCGGTCGCCAATGACCTTGAGCGAGAAGGCCTTGCCGGCTTCCACGGTGAGGCTGACCGGGCCGTGGACATTGACGCCCTTGAACGGCGTGACGCTGCGCACCTGCTCGTCGGCGTGGGCGTTGAACGAAGCGAGGGACAGGACGGCGGCGAGGATCAGGCGTTGCATGGTGGTCTCCGGTAGAGGTCTGGTATGAGGCCATTCTAGGCAGGCGCGCCGGCGGACGGTGGCGTTTGCGACGAACTGCACGATTGCGGGGGTGGAATGCTTCGGAAGCGGATGATGGCGTGTCCGGCAAGGGCCGGAAGCGGGGCGCGGTCGTGTCAGACCTGTCTTGGAAGCATTTCCCTGCAAATAGATTGTTGATCGCGACAAATGGCCGCGCACGATTGCGCAGATGGCAATATTGTCGAAGGGTTAAGGCTATAATTTCCTCGTCACCTTATAGGCAATACCATGCACATCTCAACCGTTACCCTACCTGAAATGAAGCTCGCTGGGCTGCCGCTTGCAGGTCCGTTTTCGGTTCTGGAGGCGGACCTGCCGGACACCTGGGATACCTTCCTGGAACGCGAAAGCGAACTGGGCGAACCCAAGGGCATGCGCTACAGCCTGCGCCTGCAGGAAAAAGACGGCGTCTACCTCGAATGCGTCGCTACCGAGGTTGCCGATCTGAATTCGCTCCCGCCGGGCATGATCGCGATCCGCATCCCGGAGCGCCGCTATGCCTTGCTGACCCATCGCGGACCCATGGCGCGCGTGGGGGCCACGTACGTGACCGGCGCTGCCGCACTGGAGCAACTGGGGATGGTTGCGGACGAAGAGGCCTGGCGCATCGAGCGCTACGACCGCCGCTATACGCCCACCCTGGACGATGGCAACAGGCCCGATAACGCCTACGACATCCTCATCCCGCTGTTGTAACCTCGAATAACCTGCTGCGCGTTGCACTGTCGGCCTGCGATGCTCGCTGTACGCGTGTACAGCTGCGCTTCTCGGCCAACATTGCTGCCGCTCGCGACGGTTCTCGAGGTTCCAATAAATTGGTGCCGGTATATTTCCCGACCGCCGGCGCCGGTAGGGCGGCTCGCGCCGCCAGCATCCCTTCCCAAGGACAGGCCCAGTATGCCGGCCGATTGTGACAGGCGTTTGACGAAGGCCTTTTCTTTTCAGGGCGCGTCGTCGATGGGCCGGTCGTCCGGTTCCTCGTGGGTGGCCGCGAAGACCTCGTTTTCAGCGTATTGCGTGAGGTCGTCGCCGCCATCGAGCATCACCTCGGGCGGGTGGAGCATATCGTGCAGCATGTCGCGCAGCGCGGGCGTGTCCCAGGCGACGCCGGCGCGCTCGCAGCGCTGGATGTAGTTCAGCACCTCGCGGTTCTGCGCCGGGCTCAGCGGAAGCCCGTGCCAGGCGCCTGCGGGAGACAAATCGGTTTTCATCATGCGCTCCTCCACGGCCGTCGGCCGCGTCCATCCACTATACGCCGCGCCATGCGGCAGGGCGCACGGGACGGCGGCGCATGCGGCCCGCCGCCGGGCCCGTTTCGGTCCCGGCGCGCCTTAATGTTGCAATACGGCTAACGTGCGCTGTTCCGTTACCTGCAGGTCTACACTCGACTCGCTCGACATCGACCGATGTCAAAAGACAGGAACGCCGCCCGGACTGTTCCTGGGCGTCACTCATACCACCCAAAAAATCAGGAGAACACCATGCAGAAAAACCAAATGGTCAAGAAATTGCTCGCAGTGAGCGCAGTCGCCGCCATGTTCAGCGCCTTCGGCGTGCAGGCGCAAACCAGCGGCCAGACCGCCCAATCGATGACGAACCAGACGGCAACCGGCAAGCAGAACATGACCGGCAAGACCGCTGCCGACGGCACCGTCAACAACACCAGCAGCATGGGCATGGAAGACCGTACCACCGCCGCCAAGGGCGCCAAGGGCATGACCCACGCCGACGGCGCCAAGTCGCATACCGGCGCCACCGATACCGCCCAGACCACCTCGGGCGCATCGGGCGCCGCCGGCGCCACCGGTTCCGGCACGGCCAAGCTCACCGCTGCCGACAAGAAGGGCATCATGGACATGGCCATGGCCAACATGGCTGAAGTCGAAACCGGCAAGCTGGCACTGAGCAAGAGCCAGAACGCAGAGGTCAAGACCTTCGCCCAGCAGATGATCGACGACCACGGCAAGGCCTTGAGCGAAGTGCAGGCCCTGGCGCAGTCGAAGGGCGTGACCCTGCCGACCGAGCTCGATGCCAAGCACAAGGCAATGTCTGCCAAGCTGGAAAAGCTCAGCGGCGACGCGTTCGACAAGGCCTACATGAAGCAGGCAGGCCTGGCCGACCACAAGGCAACCCATGCCAAGCTGAAGTCGATCACCAAGAACGCCAAGGATCCTGACGTCAAGGCCGCGGCCGAAAAAACCATGCCGACCGTCGAGCAGCACCTGAAGGCGGCCCAGCAGATGTCGACGGCGAAGTCGGGTACGACCTCGGGCAAGTAAGCAGTTACCTCAGCCGCCCCGCGCGCCACCAGGCGAGCCGGGCGGCACATCATCGGCACCGCGCCGACGGGACTTTCGCGTTCCGCCGGCGCGTTCGTGCGCAAGGAGAATTACCATGCAGAACACACAGCGCACCATCACCCTGCTCGCCGCCGCGCTCGCCGCAGCGACCTTCGGCATCTCGCCGGCCCAGGCCCAGTCCGGGCAGGCGGCGCCAGCCACCCAGGCCACAACGGCGCCTGCCGCGGCGCCCGCAGCCAAGCTCACCGGCGCCGACCGCGACGCGCTCACCGACCTGGCCATGGCCAACATAGCAGAGATCGCTACTGCGAAGCTTGCGCTGAGCAAGAGCGCCAATCCCGAGGTCAAGGGCTACGCCCAGCGCATGGTCGACGACCACACCAAGGCCCAGGCCGAGGTGCAGGCCCTGGCCCAGGCCAAGGGCGTGGAATTGCCTACCGAGCTGAGCGTCAAGTACAAGGCCAAGCTGGCCATGCTCAAGGCCCTGAAAGGCGAGATCTTCAACCGCAGCTATATCAAGCAGGCGGGCCGTGCCGACCATTCCGACACCCATAACAAGCTCAAGGACCACCTCGTCGACCTGAAGGATCCCGAGGTCAAGGCGCTGGTCACGAAGATGCGGCCGATCGTCGAGCAGCACCTGGTCATGGCCGAGGAAATGATCGCCAAGTCGGGCCGCTCCACCATGGGCACCGCCGGCGCGCCGACCAAGTAATCCACGCTTGCCCGGCGAACGGGCAGGGTGTGCGTCAACGGGCAGCCTGCGGGCTGCCTTTCCATTTTCCTTCGATCCGCTCGATGACGATCTCGATGCCGACGATCGCCTTGACCATGCCGTCGATATAGGCGGGCGGCGCATCCGCAACCGACCAGGGCTGCGCCTGGGCCGCTTCGTGGTGGGCGGTCTGCCCGTGCAGGAGGTCCAGCAGCCAGGCCGGATCGTGCACCGCGCGCAGGCGGCCGTGCGCGTGCACCACGTGGTAATCCCAGGTCGGCACTACGCGGCCCCCGGTGGCGGCCTTTTCCTGCTGGTCGGGCGGCGTATAGCTGGCCGGGCCGCGGAACACCACCAGCACCGCTTGCCCTTCGCGGCGCCACACGGGATTGGCGCGCGCGACGTGCGCGCGCAGCACCCCGTGCGGTGCGGCCTCGAACCACTCGAAGGGCAGGTGGTCGGCGTCCGGCAATTCGCCGTCGTGCGTGACGAGCATGCCCAGCGCGTGCCTGGCGACGAGCGCCTGCATCGCCTGCGCGTCCGGCTGGCGGTGGCGGGAAGGCAGGTACATCAGCCCTCCATGGCCACGACCGCGGTCGTGAGCGAAGTGGCGGTGTGGCAGCGCGCGTGCGCCGGCTTTCCCTGTGCGTCGAACTGTTTCATTGGTCCCCCATCGTGGTCGAACCGTGATCATAGGCAATCACTTGGCTTGCTTAAAGTGCCAATCCGGGCGAAGATGGGCGTACCAATTTTATGCACATCCACGACCTCTTTGCCGCCGTTCCACTGGCCCGCGCCAGCGCCACGCCACTGTTCCGCCAGCTCTACGCCTGGCTGAAAGACGCCATCCTGCAAGGCCGGCTGGCTCCCGGCGCGCGCCTGCCCGCCACGCGCGAACTGGCGCCGATGTTGAAGGTGTCGCGCCAGACCGTGCTGGCTGCCTACGAGCAGCTCACGGCCGAAGGTTACCTGCGCGGCGGCGTCGGGCAGGGCACCTACGTGGATGCGGCGCTGCCGGTGGCGCGGCGTGCAGGGCCTGCCGGCGCCGGCCTGCTGCGCCCTCTGCCCGAGCGCGGCGCGGCGATGGCCGCAGCCATGTCGCGGGTGCGCTACCACGACGGTCCGGTGCGTGCCTTCCGGCCCAGCATGCCCGGGCTGGACCTGTTCCCCTTCGATACCTGGCGCAAGCTGGAACTGCGCGCGCTGCGCCGTCCCGGCCCGCACCTGGGCTACAGCGAGCCCTCCGGCCACCCGGGCTTGCGCGAACTGCTGTGCGCCTACCTGCGCGCCGCGCGCGGCGTGGTGTGCACGCCCGAGCAGGTCATCATCACCTCCGGCTCGCAGCAGGCCCTGTACCTGCTGGCCCACCTGCTGCTGGCGCCCGGCGACGGAGTGTGGATCGAGTCGCCCGGCTACCAGGGCGCCTGCGCCCCGATGACGGTGGCCGGCGCGCGCATCTGCACGGTGCCGGTGGATGCCGAAGGCATGGACGTGGCCTATGGCGCGGCTCACTATCCCGATGCGCGCATGGTGTTCGCCACCCCCTCGCACCAGCTGCCGCTGGGCGTGACCATGAGCCTGGGCCGGCGCCTGGCGCTGCTGCGCTGGGCGGTCGAGAACAAGGCCTGGGTCATCGAGGACGACTACGACAGCGAATACCGCTACACCGGCCCGCCGCTGGCCTCGCTGCAAAGCCTGGACGGCGCTGGCTGCGTGATCTATGTCGGCACGCTCTCCAAGGTGCTGTTCCCCGGCCTGCGGCTGGGCTACGTGGTGGCGCCGCCCGCATTGGCCGAGCCGCTGGCGCGCGCCAAGGCCGTGGTCGACCGCCACAGCGCCATCGTGCCGCAGATGGTGCTGGCGGACTTCATCGGCGAAGGCCATTTTGCCCGCCACATCCGGCGCACGCGCGACGCCTATGCCGAGCGGCGCGAAGCCCTGCTCGGCGCGGTCGATGCACGCCTGGGCGAGCGGCTGCGCTGCGGGCCCTCGGATGCCGGCCTGGACCTGTGCGTGCATTTTCGTCCCGCTGCAGACGGCCGCTTTCCCAACGAGGCGCGGGTGGCGCAGGCGGCGCTGGACGCCGGCATCGAACTGCGTCCGCTGGCCTATTACGCCAATCACCAGGCGGCGCCGGCCTGCGCGGTCGATCCGGGCCTGCTGCTGGGGTTTTCGGCGGTCGGGCCCGCGGACATCCGGCGCGGCGTCGAGGATTTGGCCGCGGTGCTGGCGGCGAGCAGCTGATTTATACTCCCGAGATGACCGCCTCGCCGACTCCTACCCGCTGCTCCTGGGCCAACATGGCCAATCCGCGCTACCTGGCCTACCACGACCACGAGTGGGGCGTGCCCTGCCACGACGAGACCACCCTGTTCGAGATGCTCAACCTCGAAGGCGCGCAGGCCGGCCTGTCCTGGGAAACCATCCTGAACAAGCGCGACACCTACCGCGCCGCTTTTGATAACTGGGATGCCGAGAAAATCGCGCGCTACGACGATGCCAAGACGGCCGAGCTGCTGGCCAACCCCGGCATCGTGCGCAACCGCCTGAAGGTCGCAAGCGCGATCACCAATGCCAGGGCCTACCTCGCCATGCGCGGGCAGGGCTTGACGCTGGACGCCTACCTGTGGGGCTGGGTCGACGGCAAACCGATCGTCAACGACTGGCCGGACAAGGCGCGCCCGGCCAAGACCGAGCTGTCGGACCGCATCTCGAAAGACCTGGCCAAGCGCGGCTTCAAGTTCGTCGGCTCGACCATCGTCTATGCCTACATGCAGGGCATCGGCATGGTGGACGACCACGACCGGGCCTGCTTCCGGCGCGCGGCACGCTGAGATGGACCTGCGCGCGCACTGGCGCGGCCGCGAGCGCTATACGGTGCTGGCCACGGCTTACGGCGATGGCGCGGCCATGCGCGCGCTGCAGGCCGACTGGCTGGCCGACCCGCAGCGGAGCACGCGTCTGCACATCGTGGCGCTGGCAACAGGCCTGCAGCCCGGCTTTCACCGCATCCCGCAGGACGATCCCCGCCTGACACTGACGCTGCTTGCCATGCCGTTTGACGCGGCGCTGGCGCAGCTGGGCGCGCAGCCCGACGCCGTCCTGCTCGATGCCGTTGCCGGCGCCGGTTTCGTGCGTCCGCTGGCGCGCATCGTCGCCAGCGATGCGCGCCTGTTCGCCAGGACGCTGGACGAGGAACAGCGCGCGGCGCTGGCAGGGCAGGGGTTCGTATTCGAGAGCGCTACCGAGGCTGTCTTCGCCAGCCGCAAGCCGCGCCTGCCGGTGCCGCCGCTGCCCGAGCGGCGCGCGCTCGTGATCGGGGCGGGGCTGGCGGGCGCCGCGGCATGCGCCAGCCTGTGCGCGCGCGGCTGGGAGGTCACGCTCGTCGAGCGGCATCCGGCGCCGGCGATGGAAGCATCGGGCAACCTGGCCGGCATCTTCATGCCGCTGCTCTCGCGCGACGACAACATCCCGACCCGCCTGACGCGCGCCGCCTACCTGTACGCGCTGCGGGCCTGGCGCCAGTATGGCGGCATCGGCGGGGCGATCGAAGGCCAGGCCTGCGGCGTGCTGCAGCTGGCGCGCGACGCCGATCATGCCGAGGTCTCGCGCGCCATCGCCCGCGAAGGCAGCTACCCGCCGCAGTTCGCGCGCTGGCTCGAGCGCAAACAGGCCGAAGCCTTGCTCGGCCTTCCGGCGCCGGATGGCGCCTGGCTGTTCGCGCAGGGCGGCTGGGCGCGACCTGGCAGCGTGTGCGATGCGATGCTGTCCGCCTGCGGCGGGCGGCTGACGCGGCGCTTTGGCGCCGGCAGCGTCACGCTCGAGCAGCATGACGGCGTATGGCGGGCGCGCGCCGAAGATGGCGCCGTCGTCGCGCAGGCGCCGACCGTGGTGCTGGCCAGCGGCGCCGGCGCGCGCCATCTGGCGCAATCGGCCGGGTTGCCGCTGGCCGCGCTGCGCGGGCAGGTCACGCATCTGCCGGGCGGCGCCGCGCCCAGCTTGCCGCTGGTGCTGTGCCGCGAAGCCTACCTGACCCCGGCCGCCGGCGGCATCACCTGTGCCGGCGCCACCTACGACCTCGACGACGATCCCGGCCTGCGTGCATCGAGCCAGGAAGAGAACATCGCGCGCCTGCGCGGCCTGGTCTCCGACCCGCTTGTGGCCGAAGGCGCGCCGCTGGCCGGCCGCGTGGGCTTTCGCTGCGTGGCGCCAGACCGCCTTCCCTTGGTAGGCCGCCTGCCGGACTTCGCCGCCGCCGGCGCCACCGAACGCCTGCGCGACGTGCCGCGCCATCCCGGCCTGCACTGCCTGCTCGGCTACGCGTCGCGCGGCCTGATCTGGGCGCCGCTGGCGGCCGAACTGCTTGCGGCGCAACTGGAGGGCGAGCCGCTGCCGCTGGAGACGACTCTGGTCGACGCGCTCGATCCGGCGCGCTTCGTCTTGCGCGCACGGCGTGCGGGCAAGGCGCCGCTGGCTGCGCTGGACCAGGGGCAGCCGCCAGCCATGTGATTATTGTTGAGTTTTTTTTCAGTCGGCGCATAATCGACGCCATACTCAACCGTTTTCCACGGGGACGATCTTGGCGACTCAACGTTCTGCGCTCGTGCCGCATTGCGGCGCCCTGTTACCCAGGCTGACAGGCATCCTGCTCGCCGCCTCCCTGGCCGCGTGCGGCGGCGGTGGCGGCAGTTCGCCGGCCCCCGCGCCGGCCCCGCCGCCGCCGGTGGTCGTGACGCCGCCTCCGCCGCCGCCAGTGGCGGCGCTGCCGGGCAGCTATGCCGATCCGGTCGTCTATTCGGGCGGCGCCTCGGCCGCACTGGCCAGCGCGACGGAGAACGCGGCCAAGGTCGAGGCCCGCATTACCCTCGACGGCCGCTCGCTCGACTACACCGCCACCACCGGCCACCTCACGGCCACCGACCTGCAGACCGGACAGCCGGCGGCGTCCTTCTTCTACGTCGCCTATACCGCCGGCACGCTGCCGGCGGCGCAGCGGCCGGTCACCTTCTTCTACAACGGCGGGCCGGGGTCGGCCTCGATCTGGCTGCACCTGGGCTCCTTCGGCCCGCGCCGGATGGCCACCACCTTCCCGTCGACCGAGCCGCCCGCGACCGCGCCGGCGATGGTCGACAATCAGGAAACGTTGCTGGACCATTCCGACCTGGTGTTCGTGGACGCCATCGGCACCGGCTACTCGCAGGCGATCGCCCCGCGCACCAATGCCCAGTTCTGGGGCGTCGACCAGGACGCGGCGGCCTTCCGCGATTTCGTGCGCCGCTACCTCATCGCCAACAACCGCCAGGCCTCGCCGGTCTACCTGTTCGGCGAATCGTATGGCGGGCCGCGCGCGGCCGTGATGGCCAACCTGCTGGAAACCGCCGGGGTGCGCGTGACCGGCGTCATGCTGCAATCGCCCGCCATGAACTACAACTCGAACTGCGGCGTGTTCAATCCCGGGCAGGTCAGCTGCGAAGGCTATATCCCGAGCTATGCGGCCGTGTCGAGCTACTACCAGAACGGCGGCAGCCTGCCGACCGACTTCTCGTCGCTTCTGCAGCGCGTGCGCGACTTTGCCGCCGGCCCCTACCGCAGCGAGGTCGGCCCCTTCATTGCCAGCGGCGCGCCGCCGACCGACGCCACCCTGACCCAGCTGGCCACCTATACCGGCGTGCCTGCGCTGACCTGGCGCCAGGATTTCTCGATGGTGCCGGGCGCCTACCGCGCGCGGTTCCAGACGGGGCAGGTGATCGGACGCTACGATGCGCGGGTGCGCGCGCCCGTCGGCAGCGCGCTGGCCGCCGGCGGCGATCCGTCGATCAACCTGGTCGGCAGCGTCTTCAACAGCGCGATCGGCACCTATCTCAAGAACGAACTGCGCTACACGGCCGTCACGCCCTACCTGGGGTCCAACAACATGCTGAACCTGTGGAACTTCTCGCATGACGGCAAGGCAGTGCCGGACACGATTCCGGACCTGGCCGCGGCCCTGACGCTCAACCCGGCCATGAAGGTGCTGGCCATGGGCGGCTACCATGACCTGGCGACGCCCTTCTACCAGACCGAGCTCGACCTGGCGCGGCTGGGTCCGCAGGCCGGTATCCAGATCCGCAACTACGACAGCGGGCACATGAGCTATCTCGACGACCGCGTGCGCCGCCTCCAGAAGGCCGACCTGCGCGCCTTCTACAACAGCGTATCGGTGGCACAATGAAAACCATGCATCTGTTCTTGATATTCATGAGTGCGGCGGGCGCGGCTGCGGCGCAGGCGCAGGCGCCGATCGGCGTCGACGGCATGGTGCCCCCGGCGCTGCGCAACCGCCAGCCCGATGCCCCGGCGGCGACCGGCGCGGCGCTGCGCGCGCAGGCGCTGGCCAAGCTCGAGAAGCAGTTCCGCGAGGCCGACGTGAACGGCAACGGCAGCTTGAGCATGGACGAGGCCAAGAACTTCGGCTTCGTCGCCAGGCATTTCGACGAGATCGATACGGCGCGCCGCGGCGCCGTCAGCTTCGACGACTTGCGGGCCTACCTGGCGCGGGTGAAGGCGGAGCGGCGCTAGGCCTGCCCGCCGGCGGGAACCCGCGCTTGCCGCTTCCTGTCTTACCGCCTGTTCAAGGCGACCCCGGCGCCGGCAGGTGCCGGTGCAGCGTCGTCAGGACCACCTCTTCCTGCCGTGACAGCGCCGAATAGGCGCCCGGCAGCGTGCCCGGGTCGCTGGCGGTGCCCCCGATCAGGACGACGACCCCGCTGCGCGTCTTGAAATCGAGGGCAAAGACCGACAGCAATCCGTACGCTTCCCCCAGGTGGCCCCACGCAGGATAGCCCTCGGCCAGCAGCCGGCTGCGCTCGCCCTTCGCGGTCCCGAATCCTTGCGCACCGAGCCCCCAGTGGATGAACAGGCCGCCGTGGGTGTCGCCGTTGCGCAGCGCCGGATCGTGCCGCCACTGGGTCGAGAACATCGCAGCCAGGCTGGCGCTCGACAGGAAGGCCCGCCCCTGGTGGCGTCCGCCGTCGAGCAGCATCCGCATCACCTTGCCCAGGTCGTCGGCCGAGGCGCGCAGGCCGCCGGTCGGGCTGAACAGGCTGCCATTGCTCCCGATCGCATAGTGTTCCAGCCCGGCCGGCGCGGCGGGCGGCGCGGCGCGGTAGTCGTCGACCTGGGCGACCCAGCCGCCCGACCCCCCGGACGCCGAGGCTGCAGCCCGCTTGCGGTACAGGGTGGCCAGGTTGTCCCTGGCCGCAGGCGCCAGGGCCGCGGCATGGAAGCCGCCGCGCATGTCCAGCGGCGCCAGGACCAGGCGCTGCATCAGGCGGTCGAAGCGTTCGCCGCTTGCCGCTTCCATGACTGTACCGATCACGCTCCAGTTCAGGTTGCTGTAGCTGAAGTAGTCGCCGGGCCGGTGATCCAGGTCCCAGCTGCGCTGCCTGTCCTCCAGCGCCGTCGCGAGCGCCGCCTGCGCACCCCAGCTGTAGCCGCCGTCGTCGCGCAGCGAGGAGGTATGGCTCAGCAGCATGCGCAGGGTGAGCGGGCGCGCTGGATGGGCCGGGTTGCGCACCGCGTAGCCCAGGTAGTCCCCGATATCGCGGTCGAGCGCGAGCTTGCCTTCTTCCACCAGCCGCATGACCCCCAGCGCCGTGACCAGTTTCGACACCGAGGCGATGCGGTAGAGGGTATCGGGGCCGGCCGGCAGGTTGCGCGAGCCGTCCAGCGGGTCGATACTGCGATGGCCGAAGCCGCGCCGGTACGCGACCTCGCCCCGGCGCACTACCAGCACGGACAGGCTGGCCATGCCGAGCACCGGATCGGCGACGATCGCCTGCAGTTCGCGGTCGAGCGCACCTGGCCGCGATGGGCCCGGCGCCGCCTCCGTGGCGCCGAACCCTCCCGTCCACGTGCACGCGGCCGCGCCCGCCGCCAGGCCGAGACAAGCCAGGGCTCTCCAGCAAGCTGTGCGCACGGCTGGACCCGGACTCAATAGAACTGGTAAGACAGGTTGATGTCGATCGTCCGCGGCTGCGCGAAGATGGGACGCGCGCCGGTGATCCCGATCGGCTGGGACGATACCTGGGCACTGCGGTCGGCGAGGTTGCGCGCCCACAGGCCCAGCTCCCAGTTGTCGCGGCTGAAGGATATATCGCCGTTGAACAGGGCATAGGATGGGAATTCGGTAGGCGGCACCCCGTTGGTATCGCGGTTGGTCAGCACCCGGCCGACATAGCGGCCGCTCAGGCCCGCGTTCATGTAAATGCCGTTGTCGAAGTAGGTGTTGTAGCGCACCCCGAGATTGTGCTTCCACTTGGCCCCGCCGCCGAGGCGGTCGCCCTCGTACCAGGTCGTGCAGCCGGCGCCCGAGGTATTCCCGTACAGGCAGTGGGTCCTGGTCTCGTCGAACTCGCCCCGGTTGGTGGCGCTTGCCATGTTGACGCTCCAGCTGGCGTCGAGGCGGTAGCGGGCGGTCAGTTCGAGGCCCTGGGTGTGGGCGTCGGGGCCGTTGGCGGTGCCGTTGATCGGGAAGCCGTTCTCGACTTCCTGGCTGCGGTAGGTCTGGGTATCGTTCCAGTCGATCCGGTAGATGCTGGCTTCGACATACAGCTTGCGCCCGAACAGGTAGCCCTTGATGCCGATTTCCTTGTTGAGGGTCGAGTCGGGCCGGTATTCATTGCCTTCCGTGGTGATCTTGTTGGCCCCGAAGTCGCGGAAGCCGTTCACGCCGCCGCGCCGGTAGCCTTCCGACAGCGTCGCATAGGCCAGCAGGTTGTCGTTGAATTGATAGGATGCGTTGAACTTGTAATAGGACTCCCCGCTCGCGCTGGTGGTATTGGTCTTGTCGCTGTCGACCAGGTCGTAGGTGAAGTCCTTGATGAAGGAGCGCGCCTTGTCGTCGTACTTGAACAGGCGTCCGCCCACGGTCAGCAGCCACTTCGGCGTCGGACGGTAGCCGATCTCGCCAAAGACCGCGGTTTCCGAGTACTTGCTCGACAGGTCTTCGGTGTACCCTTCGTCGACCCGTCCGCCTTTCGCCTGGCGCTCGATGCCGTTGTAGGCGTCCAGGCCTTCCATCATCTCGGAAAATTTCAGGCTCTTGTTGGTACGCGTGTAGAACACCCCGGCGATCCAGCTGAACGGTCCGTCGCCGTTCGAGGTAAGGCGCGTCTCGTGGGCCAAACCGGTATAGCGGTTGTCGAAGGTCATGTAGGCGGAGCGGCCGCTGTCGATCCTGGCGCCGGAGTCGCCCAGCAGGTAGTAGAACACGTGGCCGCGGTCCGTATAGTCGGCCTGGCCCTGGCGTTCGTCGGTGAAATACGAGGTCGACGAATGCAGTTTCGCAAACGCGAAGTCCCAGTCGAGGTCGATCGAATCGAGCTTGAACCTGCGGTCGGAAAACTCTTCGTAGCGCGACAGGATGGTGTGGTCGTTGACGGCAAAGGGCGTGCGGAAGGCGTCCGTGTAGGTCGGGCAGGGATCCTTGCCTTGGGGGCCGCACAGTTCGCCGTAGCGGTCGTAGTTCCACACCGCCAGCTTCTCGGCCGCGGTGGTGGCGTTGGCGATGCCGAGCGGGGTCAGGCTGACCCCGGTGGTACCGTGGGCCAGCTGGTTCTGCTGGGTATGGGCGAAGGTCAGGCCGACATCGCGGTGCGGTTTCCACAGCAGGCTGACCCGTCCTCCATTGACCTTTTGCCAGTCGTCGTCCTCGTAGACGTTGCGCGCCGGGTCGGGCTTGGTGACCCAGGTGCCGGCGCCATTATTGACGTTCCATGGCGGATTCGACACGCGGTCGGTGTAGCCCTTCTCGTCGAGGCGGGCCAGCGAGGCGCGCAGCGCCAGGCGTTCGCCGAGCGGCAGGTTGAGGACGACATCGGTGTCGTTGCTCAGGCCGCCATGCCGGGTCTGGTAGAAGCCGGTGTTGACCCTGAATTCGGTCTTGCCCAGCCTGGGCTGGTTGGTGATGTAGCGAATGGTGCCGCCGAGGCTGCCGCTGCCGTAGAGCGTGCCCTGGGGCCCGAGCAGGGTTTCGACCCGGGAAATGTCCTTGATCCGGTATCCCATGAAGGGCAAGGGCGTATCGTCCAGGTAATAGGCGAGGGTGGAGCGGACGAACTGCTCGATGTTATTGGCGTTCACCGGCGACACGTTCAGGCCGCGCACGGTGACGGAATCGGTAAAGCGCGCCCCGTTGCCGGGAGCGCTGATGCTCACGTTCTCGGCAATCAGGCGCTTGGCATCGGTGATGTTTTCGCGGCGCAGCGTTTCTTCCGAGATGGCCGTGACGTTGTAGGGCACCTTGGAGGCGAGCTCGCTGCGCTTGGATGCGGTCACGACCACCCTGGTGATCTGCTCTTCCTTCGCTTCCAGCCTGGCCTCCTTGGAGGCCTGGGTCGCGACGGCCGCCGCCTCACCCGCAGGGGGCAGGGGCGTGCCGCCCGATTCCTGCGCCGCGGCATGGGGCGCATAGGCGATCAGGGCTGCGGATACGGCAGCGGCGATGGCGCTTGGCTTGGTGTTCAATGGAGTCTCCTTGATTGTTGTTGGTATGTCGTCGACGGCTGATCGAGCGTAAAAGAATGTTATGCATGAAACTTTTCATCTGGAATGACCGGTTCGGAAAGCTCAGTTGCATGGTTTGCAAGCAAAGTCCTTGTTTGCCTTGGGCCGTGGCGGACATTCGGGCGCGCGCTCCTATGGGATGACGCCGGCTTGGGGGGACTGGCGGGGCCGCGCGGGCTTGACGCAAGCTGCGCTCGGTCCGTATGAAATGCTTGCGCCGCGCCATAACCGCATGGAATGCCGCTCGCTGGCCCGGGCCCTGCCGCAGGTGGTAAACTGCGCTGGCCCGCCATGCGGTTCAGAGTCAGTTCACCACAGCGATTGCCGGAACATGAGCGAAACAAATCCCGCGGACAGCTCGGCAAGTCCGGCAAATCACGTCGAGCAGTATGCCGATGCCATCACCAGTGTCGACATCCGGCTGCTGCACGTGTTCTGCGTGGTCGTGTCGGCCGGGGGCCTGTCGCCCGCCACCACCGTGTTGCAGGCCGACCTGTCCACGGTCAGCCGCTACCTGAAGGAACTGGAAGACGCGGTGGGCGCGCGCTTGTGCAATCGGGGCCGTTCGGGGTTTTCCCTGACCGCCCACGGCGTACTGGTCCACAGTGCGGCCCAGGAGCTGTTCCAGGCCGTGCGCAGCTTTGGCGAAAAGGTCAACGGCCTGCGTACCGACCCGGTCGGAGAACTCAAGCTGGGCATCATGGATGCGCTGCTGTCCGACCCCCAGTTCAGGATGGCGGCCGCCTTGCGCGCCTATCGGGCCAGGGCGCCGCGCGTGCGCATCGCCCTGTCGGTCGGCAAGCCGCTCGACATCGAGCGCCAGGTCCTGAACGGCAGCCTCGATGCGGGCGTGGTCGCGTCGACCGGCGAGTCTCCCGGTCTCAGCAGCCATCCTCTCTACAAGGAAACCAGCAGCCTGTATTGTTCGGAACATCATCCGCTCTACCTGCACGGCGATCCCAGCCTGCATGGCGGCGAAACCGGCAGCCTCGACCTGGTGGAAGATCCCTATACCGACAGCGTCCCGATGCATGGCTGGGGCCCGTGCTTTCGGCGCGCCGCCCGGGCCGACAGCCTGGAAGGCGTGGCCCTGCTGGTGAGCAGCGGGGATTACGTCGGATTCCTGCCGGACCACTATGCCGACATGCTCAGGCCCAGCACCCGCCTGCGCAGCATCCGTCCCGACCTGTTCCGCTATGAACAGCACATCGACCTCGTCGTGCGCGCGGGGCCGATGCACCCCTTCGTCCAGGGCGTGGTCGCGGAGCTGTTCGCAAGCCAGGCGCGGCCGGGCGACAACCGGCGGTGACAGGAACGAGCAGCCTGGATCATCGCGCAAGCAAGGAACTGTTGTTGTCCAGCCCATAGTTACCTTGGGGGAGCGAATCGTCAAATCCATCGCGGTATAATTGACTTACAGTAACTTTTTCGGTCAGCCGGCCCCCTGCGATGGAAGACACACCACAATCGAACGAGCTGTTCCTGTTCCTGGCGTCCACCGCGCACGACATGAAGAACTCGATCAGCGTCCTGTCCGGCACGCTCGAGCGCCTGCTCGACGACGCGTCGCCCGAGACCGAACAAGCCTATCCGCAGATGGCGCAGATGCTGTACCAGACGCGCCGCCTGAACGACAACCTGATGCAGCTGCTGGCGCTGTACAAGCATGTCGGCACGCCGGAATACCCGTTCGACGTGCAGCCGATCGAGGCCGGCCAGCTGGTCGAGCAGGTGGTGGCGCTCGAGCGCGTGCTGCTGGAGTCGCGCGGCATCGCGCTCGAACTCGAGGTCGAGCCGGACCTGGTCTGGCACCTGGATGAAGACCTGATCGTCGGCGTGGTCTCGCACGCGATCAACAATGCGGTGCACTACACGCGCGACCGCATCCGGCTGTCGGCGCGGCAGCAGGACGGCTGGCTGGAGATCCGCGTCGAAGACAACGGCAGGGGCTATCCGGCTGCACTGCTGGAAGCCGGCAGCGCGGCGCTGAGCGGCACCGCCAGCGGCGTGAACTTCCTGACCAACAGCGCCGGCCTGGGCCTGCACTTCTCGCGCGAGGTCGCGAAGATGCACCGCCACCGCGAGCGCGCCGGGACGGTGCGCCTGGAAAACGGCGGCCCGCTCGGCGGCGGCTGCTTCATCCTGGCGCTGCCATGAATACCGCCGTGAACACCTTCAGCCCACCCGTCGTCGCCGACCAGGTCGACTGGGCCGGCAAGAACTACCTGGTCGTGGACGACTTCATCGGCGTGCGCCAGCTGCTGCGCGAAGCGCTGCGCAGCCTGGGGGCGCGCAACATCGACCAGGCCTCCAGCGGCGGCGAGGCCATGGGGGCCTTGAACCGCACCCGCTACGACGTGGTGCTGTGCGACTTCAACCTGGGCGAAGGCAAGAACGGCCAGCAGGTGCTGGAAGAGGCGCGCATGCGCAACCTGTTGCTGCCCTCGAGTGTGTTCCTGATGGTCTCGGCCGAGAAGAGCGTCGAGTCGGTGATGGGCGCGGCCGAGCACCAGCCGGACGCCTACCTGGTCAAGCCGATCACCGAGGGCGTGCTGCTCTCGCGCCTGAACCGCGTGTGGCGCAAGAAGCAGGTGTTCAGCCTGATCGACCAGGCCTATGCCGAAAAAGACTACCTGCGCGCGGCGCGCCTGTGCGACGAGCAGGTGGCGGGCAACAAGGTGCACGAGATCGACCTGCTGCGCATGAAGGCGCGGCTGATGGAGAAAAGCGGCGAGCCGGGCAAGGCGCGCGAAACCTACGAACGGGTGCTGGCCCAGCGCGAATACCAGTGGGCGCGCGCAGGCCTGGCCAAGATCCGCCTGGCCGACGGCGACTACGAACAGGCGCGCCAGATGTTCCAGACCGTGATCGCCGAGAACCGCTACTACATCGACGCCTACGATCAGCTGGCCCTGAGCTACCAGAACATGGGCCAGCACGAGGAAGCGCTGGGCATCCTGGAGCGCGCAGCCAAGCTCTCGCCCAATTCGGTGCCGCGCCAGCGCAATCTGGGACAGGCCTGCCTCAAGCTGGGCAACGTCGGCATGGCCGAGAAAGCCTTCCGCAAGTGCATCGCGATCGGCGAATACTCGATCCGCAAGACGCCCGACGCCTACCTCGGCCTTGCGCGCGTATGCGGCCTGAAGAACGACCCGAAGGAAGCGCTGCAGCTCCTGGTCGCGGTACAGCGCGACTTCGGCGCCGAGCATCCGGACATCGAGCTGCGCGCCAAGATCACCGAAGGCCTGGTCTACCACGAGAGCGGCGACTACCGCCGCGCGCGCAAGGCCGGCGACGAGCTGGAGGCGCTGCTGCAGGCCAAGCCCGAGCGCCCGGACGTGCCGACCTGCCTGGAGATGGCGACCTTGCTGTTCGCGGTGGGCGTGAAGGAAGCGCCGGTGGAGCTGCTGTGCTACGTCATCCGCAACAACCACGACAACCAGCTGCTGCAGGACGAGGTGCAGAAGATTTTTGAAAAGGCGCGCATGGGCGAGGAGGGCGAAGCCCTGATCCGCGGCGCACGCAAGGAAGCGATCGACCTGATGAACCAGGGCGTGTTGCTCTGGAAGACCAACAAGCTGGCCGAGGCCGTGGAATGGATGCGCAACGCGCGCGCGGCACTGCCGCACAATGTGCGCATCCTGTTCAATTCGGCGCAGATCCTGGTGTCGTACATGCAGCAGCGCGGCTACAGCGCCGAGCGAATGGAAGAAGCGCAGGGTGTGCTGGGGCACGTCGACCGGCTGCAGCCGGGGCAGCAGCGCTTTGCCCAGTTGATGGAGCAGTTGATGCTGCTGGTGCCGAAGGTGGAGGAGTCGCCGCCGGCCGAGACGGCAAGTGAGTCGGCTACGGCGTGATTCCCGGAGCACCGCCAGCGCATCAGCGGCACCGCTCCCGCACCGGCTCGCACTGCGCCCGTTCCGGGGCATCCCCATGCCGCCGCGCCAGCTCCGCGCACAGCTTGCCCACGTCGATCCCGCCATCGTCCTGGCGCGCCGCCTCGGCCGCGCCGCCCAGCGCGCATTCGCCGATGTACTGCCCCAGCGCCCGGTAGCTCTCGAACTGCGTTTCGTCGAACCACTGGTCGGCCGTGCTTTCGTGCGGATAGGCGGGATGCACCTTGCGGTAGTTGAGCAGGTCCGCGTTCTCGCGCCCGACGATCGCCGGCTTCAGGTAGACCAGCGTGCCGTCGACGCCGCCCGGGTCGACCTGGCTGTAGCGCACGGTGCCCACTGCGCAGCTGGCGCCGCACAGGCCTTCGTCGCCGCGCTGGGCGAGCCTGGAGACGTCCAGGTCGATGCGCACGTGCAGGTCGGTTGCGCACTTGCGGATCGCATTGCCCAGGTCTTCGAAGGACAGCGCGCCGTCGCTGGCCACGTCCACCGCGATGATCAGGCGGCAGCGCCGCCGCACCAGTTCGTAGATGCCGAGGTTGTCGAAATGCCCGCCGTCGGACAGGTAGACATAGCTGGCGTCGGCATTGGTCAGGCCGAACAGCTCGGCCAGGAGGCTGAACAGGCCGACCGGCGGCGAAGACTGCTGCCAGGCGGCCTTGCGCGGGTTCGGGCACCAGCGCCCCAGGCGCACGTTAAACATCGTCATCAGGAAGTTCAGCGGCGCGAGGAGTGCGCGCCCATGTTCGGGCTGGCCGCGGCGCCCGATACCGCCACCGCCATTCCGAGCCGCACGCCGGCGTCGTCGTCGGCCCCGGGGCCCGAGCGCGAGCCATACAGGTCGGTCGGGCGATAGCAGCCGCGCGCGGCGTCGCTGCCGGCGGCCTGTTCGGGCAGCTCGAAGCCGCAATAGCGCGGCGTGAAGGTGAACGAGGCGGCCTTGCGGGTGCGCCACGCGAGTTCTTCGCCGCCGACCAGGTTGAGCGAGGTGTTGATGATGTGGCAGGGGCGCTGGTGCTTCAGGTCGTGCAGCAACGGGTCGTCGCCCGGATCGAAGCCGGTGAACGGGTGCGGGTTGCGCGTGCGGCTGCTGGCGCCGAAGTAGGCGCGCACCAGCCGGTTCCGGTACATCATGTAGAGCGAAAATTTGTTGATGTCGACGCGCCAGCCGAGCACCAGGGCGGCCGCCAGGAAACCGCCGAAGACCGTGGCCAGCCACTGGCCCTCGGTGGCGAGCGTGGCGCCCGCATGGGCGCCGTACACGCACACCAGCGTGATCGGGCCCTGGCAGTCGATGTCGGGAGGGGCCACCACCATCTGCACCAGGGTGCCGAGCAGCGCGAACACGCCGGCCGTGAACACGTAGGGAGCGAGGCGCGCGGCCAGGTCGAGGCGCCAGTCGGCCGTGCGCATGCCGGTCGCGCTGCCGCTGCCCGCCTTCAGCCCGAACCAGGTCACGAGCAGCCAGCCGAGCAGGGTGGTGATGTGGCCCCACGGGTCGTAGGTCAGCCAGGCCCAGTGCAGCAGCGGCCCCAGGAAGAAGGCGATGCCGAACATCGTGACCCAGGCCAGCGCGAAGATCCAGGCCCAGGCGCCCTGGCGGCTCCACCATTCGCGGCTGGCGTCGCTGTACATGCGGCCGATCAGGCCGATCATGAGCGTCATGGTGCTGGCGAACAGCGCCATCATCAGCGGCATGCCGAAGGTGGTAAGGGCAATGGCGTTGTTCAGCACCGGGTGCGTGGCCGGTTCCGGCAGCACGGCCAGCCCGAGCAGCAGCAAGACCGTGCCGAGGGTGAGCGCGCCGAGCGCGCAGGCCAGGTGGGCCAGGCCCTCGAACACCTCGTTGCGCGTGACGTCGGCCGACGGCCGGTTGGGCTGGAACCAGGCCGCCACGCCCAGGGCGACGCCCAGCAGGAAGAAGATGGCCGCCAGCACCAGGAGCCCGCTCACCAGGAAGCCGCTGGTATCGGCATCCATGAAGCGCAGCAGGAAAGCCGGGGCGAAGGTGCCTGCCGCCGCCGTGAGGATGGCCGCCACCGCGACGGCACTGGCGGCGCAGAAGGTATAGCCGGCGCGCCGGTAGACGCTGGTGCGGTCGTGGGCGAGATACCAGCCGCAGCCCCACACGAAGAAGTAGACCAGGCCCGGCGCCAGCAGCCAGTAGGCGCGTCCCTGCAGCTGCGCCGGCAGTTCTCCCATTTCCCAGACCGGCGCGCCGCCGTGGCGCCACAATCCGACGCTGCCGAGGAAGCCCGCCAGCAGCAAGGGCAGGTTGATCCACCACAGCACCGCGCCCTGCGACAGCGGGAAGCGGCGCAGCCCGCGCGAGCTCGAGGGCTTGCTGGAGATGCTGAGCGCGATGCCGAAGACGGCGGCGAGGAAGAGCAGCGCTCCCATAATCCAGGCCGCGTCGGACCAGGCGGCCCAGGGCCCGCCAGGGCTGACGATGCGGTGCACGGCCCACACGGCGGCGCGCGGCAGCAGGAGCAGGGCGCACAGCCAGGCCACCAGCATGGTCAGGTTCAGGCCCGTGTTGCGCACATAGGTGCCGATCAGGGTCCAGGTATCGGCGCTGAACATGCCGCCGTGCGGCGACAGGTAGTTGCTGTACTGGCGCAGGAAGCGCAGCGCCGGGGCCTCGGGCGTGCCGGCGGTAGGCGCCAGCATGGCTTCGACCGCGCCCACGTTGCCGCCCTGTTCGTGGATGCACTTGGACAGCCAGCCGCCGATGAAGCCGCCCCCCGACACGGTGGACAGGTAGTCGAGCCGGCGCAGCAGCCCGTGGCGGGCCAGCGCCTGCAGCACGCCCAGTCCGAAGGTCGCGCTGCGCACGCCGCCGCCGGACAGGGCCAGGCCGACCAGGCCGGCCGCATGGGCGCGCTCCTGCAGTTCGCCGCCCGGGTTGGCGTCCAGCGCGGGGCCGAATGGCGGGCGCAGCAGGTCGAGCTCGTCCTGGAAGACGTCGTTGAAGGTGGCGCCGGTGACCTCGTTCAGCCGTTGCAGGGTGAAGTCGTCGAGCAGGCCGAGGCCGGCGATGCCGTGGCGCCGGCGGAACTCGACGATGGACGCGGCCAGGTCGGCGAGGGTGTACGCATGGGCGGGCGGCTGGCAACCGGCGGCGTCGAGCTTGCGGCGCAGGTCGGCAAGCTGGGACGGCGACAGACTGGCAGGATCGATGGCGAGCACGCGCACACTCCGGCTGGACAGGGAAGGCGGGACCGATGGCGATGGTCCCGTTTGGTCCAGTTCAGCACGCCGCCAAGGCGTGCGCTACCGTTTGCGTCAAGTGTGCGCGGGTTTGCTGCTGGTCAAGCTTTGTCGGCTTTGCCCCGTGGGTTGCGGCCAACGCGGCCGCCGGCCGGATTGCTGCTTGCCGGATCGGGCGCGCCACCGGAGACATCCAGCGGCGAGCCGCCTGTGCCAGTTGGCCCGGAAGAGGCCTTGGCAGCCCCGCCATCTGGCCCGGCGGAGGCGCCTTCGGGCGCCGCGCCGGGTGTCGGGATGGCGCTGGTGACCGCCTGGCGGAACTGGTCTTGCAACAGGTTCCACCAGGCGACGGCAGCGGGCATCGGGTTGTCGCTGGACGCGCCATCGGCCGCTCCGGGCTGGGCGCCGGGCGCCGGGGCCGGGGCGGCCGGCGGTGCGGCAGCGGCAGGAGGGGTGGCGGACTGCGCGAAGAACTGGGCAAAGGGCGCGGCCATGGCGGATTTGTCGCCGGCGCCGCCCATGGCCTGGGCCATGCCGTCGCTCATCGCCTTGAGCGTGGCCAGCGTGCCGCGCTGCACTTCGAGCGCCTGGATGGTCCCGCGCAGCATGCCGATATTCAGGTTGAGCCAGGATTCGACGGCTTTCAGGTCGGCGATTTTCTTGTCCAGGTCTTCGGTGGACAGGCTGGACGTGGCGCCGGGCATGGCGACGCCGGGGATATTCATGCTGCCCCAGAGATTCTTGACGAATTCGAGCGTATCGGTCATTCCGGCAGCGTTCGGCATGGGGGGCTTGAGCATCGGTATTCTCCGTTGGGGGTGACACCCTAGCGTAGCAGATAAATAACACGGTCACCAAGTCGGCGCGCAAGCCGCGGCGCGGCAGCGCCGCGGCCGGCAGGCTACACTAGCGCCATGAGTCTTGCTTTCCTCCGACGGCAGCGCCGCCCCCTGGTGCTCGGCACCCTGGTGGTGCTGCTGCATTGGCTGGTGCTGGGCTGGATTACCGCCGGCACCCAGGGCCTGTCGCTGCCGGGGCGCGACGGCGGCGCCGTCATGAGCGTGACCCGGCTGCTGCCGCCGAAGGCCGCGCCGCCGCCCGAACCGGTGCCGCCGCCGGCGCCCAGCATGAAGCAGCCGCCCTTGCCCGACTTCGATCCGCTGCCCTCGAACATGGTGGTGGCCGATGCCGTGGGCGAGCGCCTGCCGGCCGGGCCGCCGGTGGAGACGCCGTCCGCACCTGTACCGGCCCCGGTCGTCGCCCCGGTGGCGGCGGCCGAGCCGGCTCCGGCAGCCGGACCCGCGACCGAACCCGAGGCGCCGCCCGCGCAGGACCTGGTGCGGCGCTACCAGGTCGACGTGCCGCCGCCGGCCGACATCACGCTCGACGTGGCGCGCCAGGATGCCGATGGCACCCGGTGGAGCGGCCAGGCCATCCTGTCGTGGAAGCGCGACCGGGAGGGCGCCTACCGCGTGCGCATCGAGGCCGGCATCCGGGTCGTGTTCGCGCGCGTGAACCTGGTGGTGCTCACCAGCGAAGGGCAGGTCGGCAACACCGGGCTGGCGCCGAAGACCATGACCGAAAAGCGGCGCGGGCGCGCACTGACCGCGACCCATTTCGACTGGCAGGCCAACAAGCTGACTTTCTCCGGCTCGCAGGCGCGCTACGATCTGCAGCCGGGGGCCCAGGACAAGGCCACAGTGCCGCTGCAGCTGGCGGCGATCGCGCGCGGCGACCCGGCGCAATTAAGCGGCGACATCGACATGTTTGTCGGCGAAGACCGCGACGGCAGCGTTTATACCTTCAAGGTAGTCGGACAGGAAGAGATCGATACCCCGATCGGGCGCCTGCAGACGGTGCGCCTGACCCGCCCGCCGAAGCCGGGTTCGTATAAATCGCGGCTCGATATCTGGCTGGCCCCGGCCCACGGCTGGATGCCGGTGCAGATCCGCAGCAGCGAAGCCAATGGCGCAGTGACCACGCAAACGGTGAACAAGATCGCCATGACCCCACCAGGATTTTGACATGCACAGTTCCACACTTCGACCTGCCTGCTGCGGCCTGCTGCTGGCCCTTGGCCTGGGCAACGCCGCGGCGCAAGACGCGCCGGCCGCCCCACCCGCGATCAAGCGCCCGTTCAGCTTGCCGCCATCGGCCGACCTGAACTACGAGCTGCAGGCGCGCCACCGCGGCTTCAGCCTGAAAGGGGAGGCGCTCGTCACCTGGCGCGCCGGCGACGGCAAGTACGCCGTCAGCGCCGAGTCGCGCGTGCCGGTGCTGGGCACCATTACCGACAACCGCAGCAGCGGGACGGTGGATGCCTTCGGCCTGGCCCCGGCCGAATTCCACGAGAAGCGCCTGCGCAAGGAGGCGACCACGACGACCTTCGACCGCGATGCGAAGTCCCTGAGCTTCAGCGAAAGCCAGCAGGTCTACCCGCTCAAGGGCGGGGAGCAGGACCGGGCGTCGATCACTTGGCAGCTGGCCGCCGTGGCGCGCGCCGCGGGCGAGCGTTTCAAGCCGGGATCGGAATGGCCATTTTTTGTTGCGGGCCGGCGCGATGCCGAGACCTGGGTATTCAAGGTGCTACGCCGCGAAAAGCTGCGCACCGGCCTGGGCGAAGTCGACGCGGTGCTGGTGGCGCGCCGGCCGCCGGCCGACAAGAAGGAGCAGGTGCTGGAAGTGTGGCTGGCGCCGAAGCACGAGTGGTATCCGGTCAAGCTGCGCTACCAGGATGGGGAGAAGGAGCAGATCGAGCAGACGCTGTCGACGCTCACGAAGCGGTGAGTCGCTACAAAGGAGCGCGCGGCTGTCAGGCCGATGACCTACGAGCCCCCACGTACTCGTAGGGTGGGCAGGTTTTCCTGCCCACGCGTTCAGTGCACGGTGCTGCAGCCTATGCGGCGGCTCACATCGTAACGATCACCGCGTGGGCAGGTAAAACAGTCCGGTGGACTGTTTTACGCCCACCCTACGATTTCACACTGATCAAGCAGCCTTCGCATACCTCAGGTCAAAGCGATCGAGCTCCATCACCTTGGTCCAGGCCTTCACGAAGTCCTGCACGAAATGCGCTTCGCCGTCCGCGGCCGCATACACCTCGCTCAGCGCCCGCAGTTGCGCATTGCTGCCGAAGATCAGGTCGGCCAGGGTCGCGGTCCAGCGGCGCTCGCCGCTCTGGCGGTCCAGGCCTTCGAACAGGTGCTGGGTGCCGTCGATGCGTTTCCAGGACGTGCGCATGTCGAGCAGGTTCTTGAAGAAGTCGGGCGTGAGCGTGCCGGGACGGGTGGTGAACACGCCGTGCTGGGTGTTGCCGCTGGTGGCGCCCAGGGCGCGCATGCCGCCGACCAGGGCCGTCATCTGGGGCGCGGTCAGCATCAGGAGGTTGGCCTTGTCGAGCATGCCATTGGCCACGTTGCCCACCGCGCCGGCGTGGATGTAGTTGCGGAAGCCGTCGACCGCCGGCTCGAGCACCTCGAAGGAATTGACGTCGGTCTGCTCCAGAGCGGCGTCCATGCGGCCGGGACGGAACGCTACCTTGACGTCGTGGCCGGCCTGCTTCGCCGCCGCTTCCACCGCGGCGCTACCGCCCAGCACGATCAGGTCGGCCAGCGACACGCGCTTGCCCCCGGACGCCGCGGCGTTGAAGTCGTTCTGGATCGCCTCGAGCTGGCCGAGCACTTGCGCCAGCTCGTCCGGGTCGTTCGCTTCCCAGTCCTTCTGCGGCGCCAGGCGGATGCGGGCGCCGTTCGCGCCGCCGCGCATGTCGCTGCCGCGGAAGGTCGAGGCCGAGGCCCATGCCGCCTTCACCAGTTGCGGGATGCCCAGGCCGGAACCGAGCACTTTCGCCTTGAGCGCCGCGATGTCGGCCTCGTCCACCAGCGGGTGGTCCGCTGCGGGAATCGGGTCTTGCCAGATCAGGTCTTCCTGCGGCACCAAGGGGCCGAGGTAGCGCATCTTCGGACCCATGTCGCGGTGCGTCAGCTTGAACCAGGCGCGTGCAAAGGCGTCCGCGAACTCCTGCGGGTTGGCCAGGAAGTGGCGCGCGATCTTTTCATAGGCCGGATCGAAGCGCAGGGCCAGGTCGGCCGTGGTCATCATCGGCTGGTGCTGCTTGCCGGGAATGTGGGCGTCGGGCACATTGCGGCCCGCATCGCCGACCGGCTTCCACTGGTGCGCGCCGGCCGGGCTCTTGGTGAGCTCCCACTCGAAGCCGAACAGCGTTTCCAGGTAGCTCATGTCCCAGGTGGTGGGCGTGGCGGTCCAGGCGCCTTCCAGGCCGCTGGTGATGGCGTGTGCGCCGATGCCGCTTTCGTAGGCATTTTTCCAGCCCAGGCCCAGTTCTTCGATATTCGCACCCTCGGGATCGGCGCTCAGGTGGTGCGCGGGGCCGGCGCCGTGGCATTTGCCGAAGGTATGGCCGCCGGCGACCAGCGCCACGGTCTCGGTGTCGTCCATGGCCATGCGTCCGAAGGTGTCGCGGATGTCGCGCGCCGAACCCACCGGATCGGGCGTGCCGTTCGGGCCTTCCGGGTTCACGTAGATCAGGCCCATCTGCACCGCCGCGAGCGGCTTGGCCAGCTCGCGCTCGCCGCTGTAGCGCTCGTCGCCCAGCCAGGTCGATTCCGGACCCCAGTCGATCGGCAGTGGTTCCCAGATGTCTTCGCGCCCGCCGCCGAAGCCGAAGGTCTTGAAGCCCATGGATTCGAGCGACACGTTGCCGGCCAGGATCATCAGGTCGGCCCAAGACAATTGCTTGCCGTATTTCTGCTTGATGGGCCAGAGCAGGCGGCGCGCCTTGTCGAGGTTGCCGTTGTCGGGCCAGCTGTTGAGCGGGGCGAAGCGCTGTTCGCCCGAGCGGGCGCCGCCGCGGCCGTCGAAGATGCGGTAGGTGCCGGCCGAGTGCCAGGCCATGCGGATGAAGAAGGGGCCGTAGTGGCCGTAGTCGGCCGGCCACCAGTCCTGCGAGTCGGTCATCAGGGCATGCAGGTCGGCGATGACGGCGTCGAGGTCGAGTTTCTGGAATTCGGCGCGGTAGTTGAAGTCCTCCAGCATCGGGTCGCCCAGGTTGGCATGCTGGTGCAGGACGCCCAGGTTGAGCTGGTCGGGCCACCAATGGGCGTTGGTGCGGGTCTGCCGGGAAGTCTTGCCATGCCCCATCGGGCACTTGACCTCCTGTTCGGCGCTCTTCAAATCCATTTCCGTGCTCATGCTGCTGCCTCCTCGTTTGTCTGTGGGTGGTGTGGGCAGGCGGCCGGGTCCGTCACCGGCCCGGGCCTGCCCTCCAACGACAGCATAAGGGCTGCGCGGCGGCGCGGCCAATTGGGGTTCTTGATGAGCGTCATAGCCAAAGCGGCAACCCGGTCCTCAGGACATGCCGAGCTTGCCCTGCGCGAGCAGTGCGCGGGTGCGCTCCAGCGTCGACAGCAAGGCGGCCCGGTAACCGTGTCCGCCGTCCATCGCGGCCTGTTCCGCCTGTTCCTCGGGACCGCCCGGGGGCTTGCCGCGCAGTCCGACGTAGCAGTAGAAGCGCAGCTGCAAGGCGCCGGCGGCATCCTCGAACAGCTCGTTGACGATCACGCCTTCGCGCGGACCGCTGGCCTGGAAGAACGAAACCTTTTCTTCCAGGTCGAAGCTGACGATCTCGCGCAGGTCCTGGCCGCCGATGGTGGCCTCGCGCACCAGGTGGGTGGCGCCCTCGTGCACGATGTCGCAGCGGGTGCACAGTCCCGGCGGCAGGAACAGGCGGGCGTCGCGCGCCTTGAGCACCAGGCCGGCCCAGGCCTGCGCGCGGGTAAGACGGGTCTGGCCTTCCGGGTTGACGGGGACGGTGGTAGTCGAATAGATCATGATGGACTCCTTGTCGGTGGGTGGATGGATCAGGCGGCGGCTTCGGCGGCGAAGTCGCGGTAGGAACGCAGGGGCCGGCCCAGCAGGCGGACCAGGCGCTCGGCGTCGCCCGCGTGGGGCACCATGCCGTCGCTCTGGAAGCGCTCGGCCATCAGGCGCATGTCGTAGGCCATCCAGCCCGGCATGAACTGGCGCAGGTTCTGCTCGAACGCGGCCGTGTCGTCGCCGCCGTAGGCGATCGGGCGCGCCAGTACCTCGCTCCAGATGGCGGCCAGCTGGGCGCCGGTGAGGGTGTCCGGCCCGACCAGGTTGATCCGTTCGAGCGGCAGCGCCGCGTTGGCCCGGTCGCGGCGCAGCAGTTCGAGCGCGGCAATCTCGCCGATGTCGCGGCTGTCGATCATGGCCAGGCCCTTGGCGCCGACCGGCATCGGGTAGACGCCGTAGCCGGTGACGACGTCCTTGATCGTCAGGTCGTTGTCCATGAAATAGGCCGGGCGCAGGATGGTGGCGGACAAGCCCACCTGCTCGAGCATGCGCTCGACCCCGTACTTGCCGGCGAAGTGGGGCACGTCGACGTAGACGTCGCTGTGGATGACGGACAGGTAGACGACGTGCTTGACGCCGGCCTGGCGGGCCACGTTCAGGGTCACCAGGGCCTGGGTGAATTCGTCGGCGGCCACGGCATTGAGCAGGAACAGCGTGGAGACGCCCGACATGGCGGCGCGCAGGGCGTCGACGTCGAGCAGATCGCCCTGGACGAGGTCGACGCCTGGCGGCAGGCCGGCGTCGGCCGGTTTGCGCACCAGGGCGCGCACGGCGGCGCCGCGCTGGACGAGTTGGTCGACGACCTGGCGGCCGACTTTGCCGGTGGCACCGGTAACGAGGATGGTCATGATGTGTGCTCCTGTGTAGTTGAAAAGTGTCGGTTGACGCTTTGCATGGTAGACGTCCCACAGAAGGACCGATAGACGGTATATTTAGACATACCGTCTCACTGGTGAAACACATGGACTTGCTTGCCCTGACCGATTTCAATCTCGTTGCCCGCCATGGTGGCTTCGGCCGCGCCGCCCGCGCCACCGGACGCCCCAAGGCCACGCTCTCGCGCCGCGTCGCCGAGCTCGAGGCCAGCCTGGGCCTGCGCCTGCTCGAGCGCGGCGCGCGCCTGCTCAAGCTCACCCAGGAAGGGCAAGCCCTGTACGAGCGCACCGGCGCGCTGCTGGCCGAGATCGACGAGGTGGCCGACGCGCTGTCCTCGAGCGGCGCCAGCGCGCGCGGACGCCTGCGCATCAGCGCGCCGCTGCTGTTCTCGCAAAGCGCGATGGGGCCGCTGGCCGCCGGCTTCGCGCGAGCCTATCCGGAAGTGCGGCTGGAAGTGTCGACCGAAGACCGGCCGGTGGACATGGTGGAAGAGGGCGTCGACCTGGTGATCCGGGTCAATCCGGCCCCGGATGCGAGCCTGGTAGGCCGCATTTTCCTGCGCGACCGGATGGTGGTGGTGGCCCATCCGGACATTGTGCGGCCGCAGGATGGCGGCGCGGTGCCGGCCGTGGTGCGCGGCGCCGGCGTCCAGGATGCGTCCTGGACCGTACGCACGCCCGCAGGGAGCGACACCATCCTGGCCGAGCCGGTGCTGCACCTGTCTTCGCTGATGATGGTGCGCGACGCCGTCCGGGCCGGCGTGGGCGCGGCGCGGCTGCCGATTTCGCTCGTCAGCCACGACATCGCCGCCGGCCGGCTCGTACACTGGGGCGAGCTGGATGCGCCCGAGATCGCCATCTGGGCGCTGTACCCGTCGCGGCGGCTGCTCAGTACGCGCGTGTCCGCCTTCCTCGACTACCTGCGCAAAGCCTTCCCCAAGGGCACACCGGACGAGCTGGCGGCGTACATCGTCCGGCTCTGAGCCTCAGCGTTTCCACCCAGTCCATGTTGCATGAATGACCATGCTGGACTGTGTCTTTCCTGCATTGAAACACCCTGCCGGACTGCTAATTGCCCAACCTAAACTGTTATACTGGCGCCCCCGCGGACCGGCTGTGCCTGGCAAGACAGGCGCCGCCGCCCACGCATGAAGAACGGTATTTCACGATGATCGACACACTGGCCGCAGCCGCACTCGCCGTAGATTCCTCCCTGCCGCACGACGACGACCCGCTGCAGGCGCACTTCCAGCCGGGCGTGGCGCCTGACGAGATCGAGCAGGTCTACCACCTGAAACGTGCCCAGCCCATGCTGTCGGCGTTCACGGCCCTGTTCCACGGCACCCAGGACGGCGTGCTGGTGCGCCTGCTCGTACTGCGCGAGCTGGCGGGCGATACCGCCACCTCGAGCTTCTCGCGCGGCGACATCAACACCAAGCTGGCCTACCTGGCCGCGGAGAGCCTGGAAACGGTGCTCAACCGCCTGCGCGGCCACGGCCTGCTGGCCTGGGACGCCCCGGCCGCCGTCTACCGCATCACGCCGCTGGCGCGCAACGTGCTCTCCGCACTGGACACCCTGATCGCGCTGGCCAAGCCCGAGGAAGACGATGCCGAGATGGGCTTCCTGCTGTCGCAGGTGGCCGGGGCCCAGGCCGTGGGCGGCATCACGGTCGAACAACTGAAGCACCTGCTGGGCCGCCTGGTCGAGCTGACCGAGGAATTCCGCGATGCGATCGCCTCCGGTTCCGAATTCAAGCTGCGCACCTCGCAGGCGAAATGGCACATGGCCTGCGACTGGGTGGGAAAAGGCTCGGTGATCCTGCGCGCCATCACCATGGACCCGAACGCCGATTCGGCCACCCACAAGGCGGCGCAAGCCATCGGTCGCGCCCAGAGCGCGCTCTTGAACATGCAGGGCATGTTCTCGCGCGCCCTGAACCAGATCGAGCGCCAGCGCGTGCACCTGGGCCAGTCCGGCCTGTCGACCACCGACGTGAAGCGCTGGCTGCTGGCCCACGAGGACCTGGCCAGCCTGGCCGAAGGCGCGATCGACCGCCCGGTGGTGCCGCTGTTCGGCACCCCGGCCGAGATGATCGACGTGGCCGAGACCGAACTGCTGCTCGAGCGCGTGACCTCGACCGGCCCCAAGGGCCTGCCGACCGGCACCGACGCGCCATTGACGGTCAACGACAACCCGGCGATGCAGGGGGAGCTGAACGACTGGATCAACAAGCTGGCCGACTTCGCCAACCTGGGCAACTTCCCCGAGTTCTCGGAGAGCGGCCCGAAGAAGGTGGCGCTGCACGAGTCGCTGCTGCCGGCCAGCTTCGCGGTGGCGTCCTACCGCGCTTCGCTGCTGCCGCTGCTGGGCGACGCGGCCGAGGCCAGCCTGCAGGGCGCGACCGCCGAGCTGGCGCGCCTGCCGGTGCGCTTCGAGCCAACCGACGACATGATCGCGCTGGACGACCCGGAAGTGGCGGCCATGTCGATCGCCTCCCTCTCATTGAATACTGATAGTCCTGAAAGCGGTACGAGCAATGAATGACGATGCACAAATCCTGATTGCGCGCCTGCTGACGCACCAGACCCTGCGCCGCGACGACAAGATGGTCAAGCGCGCGCTGTCGGACGAGCAGTTCCGCATCGAAGTCGACAAGCGCCTGCTGGAATCCGGCCTGAAGCTGCTCGACAACGTGTATGCCGACCACGTGACGATCGCCCTGCACCGTAACGTGGAGCCGAAGATCTTCGGCGCCAAGGACATCTGGCAGAACAATAATTTCGGCCTGACCCGCGACGGCGTGGCCCTGCTGGTGGTGCTGTGGGCGCAGATCATTCTCCCGAAGCGCGAGCGCCAGGAAACCCACGTCACGGTGGCCGACGACCAGACCGACATGTTCGAGAAGGACGCGCCGATCCCGCGCGCGGAAGACACCTCCATCGGCATCTCGTACACGGCGCTGCTGTCCGACTTCGGCGACAAGCTGGGCAAGAAGACCCGCATGGACATGAACCTGGGCGTGCTGTCGAAACTCGGCTTCATCGAACGCCGCGGCGACGTGATCCTGGAAGGGCCCTTGCTCGACCTGATGATGGACACCGACGTGCTCAAGGAGCGCATCATCAACGGCGCCCTGGCCGACGTGTTCCAGCGCGCCCCGCTGGCCGCCGTCCCGCGCCGCGCGCCGCTGGAAACCGAAGCCGCCAACGATGCCGTGGCCGACACCACGCTTGAAGCCGCGGCCGACGACGCCGCCGACACCCCACACTGAGATAGCCCATGTTCCACATCAAATCACTCGAACTGGTCCACTGGGATTACTGGCAGCGGATCAAGAACATCCCGCTCGACGCCAAGATCATCACGATCGCCGGCCAGAACGGCTCCGGCAAGACCACGCTGCTCGACGCGTTGCGCACCCTGTTCGGCCTGGATTGCTCGATGGGCCGCACGTATAAACACTATGCGCGCCACTCGGGCCAGCAAAGCGCCTGGATCCGCGCCGTGGTCGACAACAAGGCGGTCGGCAAGCAGTTGTCGAACCGACCGTTCCGCCATTCCGGCTTCTTCGCCGACGACGAAGTGACCCTGTTCTGCCAGGTCCAGAAGAACGGCGGCGACTGGAAGCGCCAGTACCTGATGCGCCCGGGGAATGTCGACATCGAGGAAGTCACCGAAGCCACCGACTGGCTCGGCGTGGAAAACTACCGCAAGCGCCTGGCCTCGGCCGGCCTGTCGCCGGCGATGTCGAAGGTGCTGGCGCTGGAGCAGGGCGAGACCGACAAGCTGTGCGAATACGCGCCGCGCCAGCTGCTCGACCTGGTGTTCCAGGTCTTCGGCGACAAGGAGGTGCTGGACGCCTACGACGAAGCCAAGCGCCACCAGCGCGACACCGAGACGGAACTCAAGCGCTTCGAGTCCGAGCTGGAGACGTCGCGCATCAACCTGGAAGGCCTGCGCCTGCGCGTGGCGAACTACCACCAGTGGTCGGACCTGCACAAGGAAAAGCGCGAGCTGCAGGAAGAAGTGCTGCCGGCTCTGGAATACCACGAGGCGCGCGAAAAGAGCGGCGCCATCAGCCGCAACCTGCGCGAAGCGCGCAAGCCCCTGCTGCAGGCCGATTCGATCCTGGCCGAGAAGCGCCAGCAACTGGCGGCGCAGCAGCGCGTGCTGACCGAGGCGCAGAAGCTGGAGACCCAGCTCGAGCAGGAAGGTAACGAGCTGGCCGGCCGCCTGACCGAAGTCAACCGCCGCCTGAAACCGCTGGAAAGCCTGGTCGAGCAGAAGGAACGCCTGCACAAGCTGGCGCTTGACGCCGGCGCCGACATCGCCGAAGTGGCCAAGCAGCTCGACGAAAAAGAAGCCGAGCTGGCCAAGCAGAAGGGCAAGCGCGACGCCGTCGGCGCCAAGATCGCCGCCGAGATGGCGACCGTCTCGGCCCTGCAGGGCAAGAGCGCGATGCCGGAACCGGAAGCGCAGCGCCTGATGCGCCGCGCGCTGCGCGACGAGGGCATCGCCCATGCCATGTTGTCGGACATCGTCGAGGTGACGGACCCGAAATGGCAGGGCGCAGTCGAAGGTGTGCTGGGCGGTTACGCCTCGGTCGTGCTGCTGGAAAAAGCCAAGGATGCCCCAGCGGCCTACCGCCTGGCCGAGAAGGAGCGCTACCGCCACTTCATCGTGCCCGATTGCGTCGAGGCCCCGGTCGTGAAAGACGACAGCCTGCTGTCGGTGGTGCGCTTCTCCAGCAAGGCCCCTGGCTGGCTGATCGACCAGCTCGAACGCATCGAGCGCGTGGAGTCGGTCGATGCCGGTTTCAAGTCGAAGGGCGACGAGTGGATCACGCCGGATGCCTACCACCGCGAACGCCGCGGCGGCCGCTCGCTGTTCGTGGAGCCGTCGCGCTACCGCTTCGGCGCCGCCGGCAAGACCCAGCGCCTGGAAGCGATCCAGAAGCTGCTGCCGACCCTGGAAGCGCAGGAGGACGCGCTCACGCTCACCATCAGCAAGCTGGCCGCGGAAGTGGGCGCATTGAAAGGCCGCATCGCCGGCGTCGACGCCGCCAAGGAACTGGCCGCGCGCCAGGCCGAGTTCGAGGAAGCGCTGCGCGCGATCGCCCCGCTCAAGGCCGAGCGCCTGGAAGTGGGCGCGCGCCTGGGCGAGCTGCAGCTGCTGACCAAGAACGCGACGGTCGCGCGCACCCGCGCCGACACCGTCTGGCAGAACGCGCGTATGGCGCTGTCCGAAGCCGAAGCCGGCACGCGCCTGAACAACCGCCGCACGATCGAGCAGCGCGCCGAGCATGCCAGGGCGCTGCTCGCGCTGCGGCGCAGCTGGCGCCACGTGCCAGCTGCCTGGAAGAACGGCGCCTGGCGCGGCGCCCTGGTTGCCAAGCACCAGAACGCGCACCAGGTCAACCTGCGCCTGTCGACGCTCGAGCACTCCTTGGGGCGCGAAGACTGGGAACAGGACGGCACCGTGATCGACCAGTACGGCCGCCTGAACGACCAGCTCAGCGGCCGCCAGTCCGAAACCGAAGAGCGCCGCTACCAGAACAACCGCGCGATCGAGGCCACCGCCAATGCGCGCGGGGCCTACATCGAGCGCCTGCGCTACACGATCAAGACCTATTCCAAGAACATCAAGGACCTGGGCGAACTGGCGGGCATCGACGTCCAGGCCGACCCGGTGCGCCTGGAGAACGACGACGTGCAACTGGCCCAGGCCGGCCTGCACGTGCGCTTCAAGTTCGACGGCAAGGACCAGATCGGGATGAACGACGGCGAAGCCTCGGGCGGCCAGCAGGTGATGAAGTCGCTGGTGCTGCTGATCGGCTTGCTGAAATCGGAAGAAGGCTCGGGCGGCTTCGTGTTCATCGACGAACCGTTTGCCCACCTGGATATCCGCAACATTCAGCTGGTCGGCGAGTTCCTGAAGAACACCGACGCACAGTACCTGATGACGACGCCGCTGACGCACAATACGGACGTGTACGACCCGTCGGAACTGACGCTGATCACCAGCAAGAAGAAGAAGGACGTGCAGTGGGCGCAGCCGATCTTCGTGCTGCAGAGAAGAAAAGAAGAGGCGAAAGCCGCTTGAACGAGGGAGCCGGAAGGCTCCCTGTTTCGTTGGCGCGGCCGGCACGGTGGCGTGACTGCCCTGCCCGGGGTAGGGCAATTTGTCCAGACTACCATCGGGTCGCGCGGGACTATACTTTCGACATGTACCTGTCCCTGAAACGGCTGTCGCTTGTGACCTGGATCGCCATGCTCGGCGTCCTGTTCGCCGCGCTCGCGCCGGCCATGTCGTATGCCGTGGCGCCGTCCGCACCGGGGGACCCGGCAGTACAGATGTGTACCAGCAAGGGCCTGGTGAGCGTCGTGCCCGACCCATCGGAGCCGCTGACCTCATCGCAGCACGCGCCCGAGCACATGGTCAAGCAGTGCCCGTTCTGCACCTCGCACCATCCCTTCCTCGCCTTGCCGCCCGTCGCGGCATTCACCTTCCCCGTCCTTGTGCAAGCCAGGACCTACCCTGCGCTGTTCTACCGGTCCGCCGCGCCCCTGTTCGCCTGGACCATCGCCAATCCGCGCGCACCCCCGCTTCGTACTGCCGCGTTTCACTGACAACGTCGCGGCCAAGTGCCGCGCCATGTCTGCCGCGTCGACCTGCACACACCGCGAGATCGCCCAAGCGCCGGCTCCATGAGGCCTGGCTGCAGCGGGCGCGCGCGCCTGCATGGTCGCCTTGTCCGTCACCCATCGGGTGCCGGACGGATGCCTGCGTCTCGAACAAGAACAGTATGAACACACCTGAACCATCACCATTTTCTCCTGCCGGCGCCATGCTGGTTTTCCTGCTGAGCGGATTTCTTCCTGCTGCCGAAGCGGCGGAGACCGGCCCTCCGGGTGCTTCGGCCGCCACGCGCCTTCCCACCGTCGTCGTCACCGGCAGCAAGGCAAACACGCTCGATGGCGCAGCCCGTCTGGCCACCGGCGGCGCGTCCACGGCGATGGAGCTGCCTTTCTCCGTGAGCAGCGTGAGCGATGAACTGGTGCTGAGCCAGGGCGCCATGACGCTGCACGACGTCCTGCGCAACGTGCCTGGCGCCCAGGCCGATTCCGGCTTCAATGGTGCGCACACCCAGTTCTTCAGCCTGCGCGGCGCCGTCGCCGACAGCGGGACCGGTTCCAACCGGGTGCTGCGCGACGGCGTGCGGCTATCGAATTATCCTTTCGTGCGGGCCTTCATCGAGCGGGTCGACGTGCTGCGCGGACCTGGCGCGGCGATCGGCGTGCGCAGCGAACCTGGCGGGACCATGAACCTGGTCAGCCGCCAGCCCGTGATGGGCGATGCCAGCTCGGTGACGGCATCGGTCGGCGAGCACGCGGCCCAAGAGCTGAGCATCGACCTCAATCGCGTGCTGTCGGAGCGTGCCGGCGTGGCGGCGCGCCTGATCGCCACCCGCTCCCGCGCGAGCGAATGGCGCCATGTGCCGGACCGGCTCGACGGCGTCAAGCTTGGCCTTGCCAACGGGGCAGGTGGGCCCTACCATCTCCGCGCAGGGTTCGAGGCGACCCGGCAGGCGTACCGGCCCGACTATGGCATTCCTGCCGCCGGCGGCAGGCCGGCCCCGATCCCGCGCGACCGGCAATTCGGCGAGCCGTTCGGCGATTCGACAACGGATAACCGGATGGTCGACCTGCATGGCGACGCCGCGCTCGGGCAAGACACGCGCCTGAGCGCCGACTTCACGCACCTCGAAGCGCAATCGGCATCGATCAAGAATCTGCTGACCGGATCTCCCCTGCCCGGACAGCCCGACGGCACCTATGCGCGCGCGACGTCCTGGGAGCCGCATACCAGGCGGCGCATCGATTCCGCCGCGGTGTCGCTCACCGGACTCCGCCGACTGGCAGGCGTGGACCACCACTTGTTCCTGGGAGTCGACCATTACCGCGAGACCCTGCATCAGCCCGGCCTGAGCCTGCCCGCGGCCATCAGTCCTCCCATCAATATCCATGCGCCGGTGTTCGGCCGGGTGACGCGTCCGGCGCCGGGCGCCGTCTTGCCGCGGACCTTGACCATGCAGGACCTGACGGCCAGGGCGGTGTCGCTGCAGGACCAGGTCGCGCTGGGCGCGTGGTCGGTGGTGGGAGGACTGCGCTATACCTACCAGGACTTCATGTACGGGGCCGCGGGCATTCGTTCCGTGCGCGAGCGGAACTGGTCGCCCAAGCTGGGCATCCTGTATCGGCTGGGCAGCGCCGATACGGTGTACGCCAACCTGAGCACCGGCCTGGCGCCCAACCAGGTTGCCTCGTCGGCGAAGCAGTCCCTGCCTTCGCGCAAGGCCGCCCAGGCCGAACTCGGCTGGAAGGCGCCATGGCTTGGTGGCAGGCTGAATAGTGAAGTCAGCGTCTATCGCCTGAAGCAGACCCACATGATTTCCTCCGACCTGAGCACGCCGGCGGACAATTTCGATTTCACGGTGGGCGGCAGCGCGCGCTCGCGCGGGCTCGAGGCCTCGCTCAATGGCAGGGTCGGCCAGCGCGCCGAGCTGGTACTGGCCTACGCCTATACCGACGCGAGCTATCTCGACAACGCCGTCTTTGCGAACAAGCGCGTGCCGAATGTCGGGCGCCACGCTCTCTCCGTGTGGGGCGACTACCGCTGGAGCCAGCACTGGCGCAGCGGAGCAGGGCTTTATGCCCAGGGCGCGCGCTTTGCCGACCAGGCCAATACCATCGTCCTGCCCGGCTATGCCCGCATGGACCTCACGCACGACTGGACGACGCGGCTTGCCGGCGGCGGCAGCGTCAAGGTCCAGCTGGCGCTGCGCAACGTACTCGACCGGCATTACTTCGTGTCGAGCCACCTGCATGTCTCGCGCTGGATCATGCCGGGGGAGGGGCGCAACGCCAGCCTGAGGGTGAGCAGCGATTTCTAGCTACGCGCCCTGGATCGCCATCGGCATGGCGGAGGAGGAGCGCTTGCGGCGCCGGCGGATGGCACCGATGCCGCGCAGTTCAGGCGACGCTGACGTCGGTCGACAGGGTCACGGCCTTGTTCGCCTCGAGCTGCGCCAGGCGCGCGTTCAGCGCCGCGCGCACGCCGTGGTAGCTGCTCGTACCCATCGTCAGGCGCAAGGGCGCCGGCGATTGCGCCACGGAGTCGATCATGGCGCGCGCCATCTTGCGCGGATCGCCGTCGATGACGAATCCCCCGCTCGCCATTGCGCGGCGCAGGGCGCCGACCGGGGTGTCCTCGTAGACGGCCATCGGCGGCGCACTGTCGATGCCGTCCTTGAAGGCGGTACGGGCGGGGCCGGGTTCGGCAAGGGTGAATTCGATGCCGAAGGGCGCCACTTCCTGGCTCACCGCTTCCACGAAGCCTTCGATTCCCCATTTGGTGGCGTGGTACAGGCTGAAGGCCGGATAGGTCAGCTGGCCGCCTTCGGACGACACCTGGATGATGCGCCCGCCCCCTTGCTCGCGCAGCGAGGGAATCGCGGCGCGGATCACGCCGATCGAGCCGATCAGGTTGGTCTGGACCTGGCGGGCGATCTGCTCCTCGCTGAGTTCCTCGGCCGCGCCCACCAGGCCGTAGCCGGCATTGCTGACCACCACGTCGATGCGCCCCCAGAGCGCGAATGCCTGTGCCATCACATTCTGGATGGCCGCGTTGTCGGTCACGTCCAGGACCGCCACCTGCAGCAAATCGCCATAGCGCGCCGCCAGGTCGTCCAGCGCATTGCGCCGGCGGACGGTGGCAAACACCCGCTCTCCGTCACGCAGCAATTGTTCGGTGAGTTCGCGGCCGATACCGCTCGATGTGCCAGTGATGAACCAATGTCGTTGCGTCATGTGAGCCTCCTGTGAAAGTGAGCACCCATGGTAGCGGCGACGATTGTTAAGATAAACTAGGTGCACCTATAAGGCTTATCAACCAGAGGTTAACAATCGTGGGCATGGACGATCCTTTCGACGGCATCGGGGTGTTTCTTGCCGTTGCCGAACGCAAGAGCTTTACCGCCGCGGCCGAGGCCCTGGGCGTGAGCACCGCCGCCGTCAGCAAGAGCGTGCGCCAGCTCGAGCAGCGCCACGCGGTCGTGCTGTTCCAGCGCACCACGCGGCGCGTCGGGCTGACCGAGGCGGGCGCCGCCCTGTACGCCCGCCTGCGTCCCGCCAGCCTCGACATCGCCGACGCCTTCGCGCGCCTGCGCGAGCAGCAGGGCCGTCCCGGCGGCACCTTGCGCATCACGGCCTCGCATATCGTCAACGAACGCGTGCTGGCCGGCCTGGTGCCGGCTTTCCGGCTTGCCTATCCGGGCATCACGCTCGAGATCGACAGCAACGACGGCTTCGTCGACCTGATCGCCGAGGGCTACGACGCCGGCATTCGCCTGGATAACGCGGTGGAAAAGGACATGCTGGCGGTGCGCATGACGCCGCCGGTGACCTGGTCGGTCGTCGCCACGCCTGCCTATTTCCCGCGCCGCGGGCGCCCGGCCACGCCGGCAGACCTGCTCGGGCACGAAGCCATCCGCTACCGTTTCGCCGTCTCCGGCCGCATGCACCGCTGGGAGTTTCGCGAAGAAGGCCGCCAGTACACGGTCGATGTCTCGGGCGGCCTGGTCGTCAACAGCCGTGCCATGCTGGTCAAGCTGGCGCGCCAGGGCCTCGGCCTTGCCTTCGTCTCCGACATGGAAGTGGGCGAGGCCGTCGCCGCCGGCGAGCTGGAGACGGCGCTGCAAGGCTTCATCCCGCCCGACGAGGGCTTGTACCTGTATTTCCCGGCCCGCTCGCAATCCCAGCCCAAGCTGCGGGCGCTGATCGACATGATCAACGAGCGCCGCAACGCGCATCCGGCGCGCGGCGGCTGGACCGGGGCGGGAAGCTGACCTGCACAAAAAAAGGGAGCCACTTGAACTGGCTCCCTTTTTCGTTGCGACTTACTTGCCGGCGCCCTTGCGCGTCACGATCAGGCTGGCGATGCAACTGCCGGCGATCAGTACGGCCACCACCGTCAGCGAGGCCTGCACCGGCACGTGGTACCACGGCATGATCAGCATCTTGGCGCCGATGAAGGTCAGCACCATGGCCAGGCCATACTTGAGCAGGTGGAAGCGGTCGGCCACGTCCACCAGCAGGAAGTAAAGCGCACGCAAGCCCAGGATCGCGAACATGTTCGAGGTGAACACGATGAAGGGATCGGTGGTGATCGCGAAGATCGCCGGGATCGAATCCACCGCGAAGATCAGGTCGGTGACCTCGATCAGGATCAGCACCAGGAACAGCGGCGTCACGTAGCGCACCCCGGCCTTGGTGACGAAGAACTTCTCGCCATGGTCTTCTTCGCTGACCTTCAGGTGCCTGCGTGCGAACTTCAGCACCGGGTTGTTGGCCACGTCCGGTTCCTGGTCGACCGCCACCAGCATGCGCATGCCGGTGTAGAGCAGGAAAGCGCCGAAGATGTACAGCACCCAGCTGAATTCGCTGACCACCCATGCACCCGCGCTGATCATGATGGCCCGCATCACGATGGCGCCCAGCACGCCGTAGATCAGGACCCGGCGCTGGTACTGCTGGGGCACCTGGAAGGCCGTGAAGATCAGCAGGAACACGAAGACGTTATCGACCGACAGCGCTTTCTCGATCAGGTAGCCCGAGAAGAATTCCAGCGCCTTCTGGTCGGCGATGGCTTCGCCCACCGTTCCGTTGAGGTACCACCACAGGCCGCCGTTGAAGGCCAGTGCCAGGCTGACCCACACCAGCGACCAGATGCCTGCTTCCTTGACGCTGACCTTGTGCGCCTTGTTGCCGCCGAAGACGAACAGGTCCAGGGCCAGCATGACGATCACGAAGCCGACGAAGGCGGCCCACATCGGGCCGCTTGCAATACTTTCCAATCCAGTCATTCGGTGTGCTCCTTGTTGTTATCGTGGCCCGGCACGCCGGCCGGTTCGGCCGCGTCCCCTTCCTGGGCGGGAGCGGCGAGCCGCTCGTGGGTGAACTGGCGGGTGCGTTCGACCTGCCGCACTACCGCGCGGTCGGCGCGTTCGGCGGCGCGGTCGATGGCCGCGTACAGGTCGGCCTCGCATTCCTCGATGATGACCTCGCGGCCGTTGCCGAGCTGGACCTGGATCTTGCAGCGCTTGTCGACGCCGCCGCGCGGTCCGTTGATGTCCGACAGCGACACGGCCAGCTTGCGCATATGGTGCCGCGCCCACCCGAGCGCCGTGGCCAGGCGCTGTTCGGTGTACTGGCGCAGGGCAGTGGTCATGTCGAAGCCGTTGGCATGGATCGCGATACGCATGATGATTCTCCTGTTGAGTGAAGCTTCACTATATGCTGGAGCAACTCATCGTACAATTCGAATATGATATAAGGTAACATCGTGTTTTTCGATGTATGGAGTCCGCCGTGGCATCGCTCAACTACAAGCACTTGCGTTATTTCTGGATGGTAGCGAAGACCGGCAGCATCGCCAAGGCGGCGGCGCAGCTGCACCTGACGCCGCAATCGATCTCGGGACAGCTGACCGAGTTTGCCGACACGCTGGGGGTGGAACTGTTCCGGCGCGCCGGGCGCAACCTGGAACTGACCGACACCGGCCGCCGGGTGGCGCGCTATGCCGAGGATATCTTCAGCACGGGCGACGAATTGCTGGAACTGGTGCGCGACAAGGCGTTCACCACCACGGTGTCGTTCCGCGTCGGCTGCGCCGACTCGGTCTCGAAGCTGATCGCCTGCCAGCTGGTCGAGCCGGCCCTGAAGCTGAGCGAACCGGTGCGGCTGATCTGCCGCGAAGGCAGGCTCGACAACCTGGTGGCCGACCTGGCCGTGCACCGCCTCGACCTGGTCATCGCCGACCGTCCGATTCCGGCGCATTTCAGCGTGCGCGCCTATAGCCACCTGCTGGGCGAGAGCACCATGAGCGCGTTCGCCACGGCGGCCCTGGCCGAAACCCTGGGCACACCGTTTCCGGCCTGCCTGGACGAGGCGCCGCTGCTGCTGCCGGGCGAAGACTTCGCCATCCACCAGCGCCTGCTGCGCTGGCTGGAAGACAGCGAAGTCCATCCGCGCGTGGTGGGCGAGTTCGACGACAGCGCCATGATGAAAGCCTTCGGCCAGTCGGGCGCGGGCGTGTTCTTCGCGCCCACCGTGATCGCGCAGCAGGTATGCCGCCAGTACGGCGTACAGGTGCTGGGCCAGATCGACAAGGTGGTCGAGCAGGTCTACGCCCTCACCACCGAGCGCCGCATGAGCCATCCGGCCACGGTGGCCGTGAGCACCCTGGCGCGCGACAAGCTGTTCGTCTAAGGCCTGCGTGGATAAGTGTGAGCCTTTGGCGGCGGTGCCGCTGCTATCCTGCAGGCCTATACATGGATGGAGCAGGCATGACACGGTTTTTCACGGCAGGTTTGCTGGCGCTGGCCCTGTGCGGCTGCGGCGGCGGCGATGATCCTGTGCCGCCGCCAGGCCCCGGCTTGCAGGCGCTGCAGATCGTCTACAAGGGCAGTTTCGTGACGCTGACATCGAGCCGGACGGACATCACGCCGGGGCGGCTTCACTATACGGAGACCGGGCCCGGCACCCTGAGCCGGCAGTTCGATGGGGCCCTGGCGCCGGCGGACTTCCAGCGCCTGGCGGCCCTGGTCGATTCAGCCGACCTGATCCGGGGGCTGGCGGTGCGCACGGGTCCGCCGGGGCCGGGGGTATGCCGCTCGGAAGGCTACGACGTTTCCATTACCCGCAATGACGTCCGGCACAACTTTTCCCTGCATGGCAGCGAGACCTGCGGCGCTAGCGCGAACCCTGCGCTGGGGCAGTTGACAGCGCTGCATGCGGAGTTGCTCCTCAAATACCTGCCGCCGCGGTAATGCTCACGCAGCGTCGAGCTCCTTGCGCATCCGGCGGCGCCAGCGCAGCAGGCCTGCCGAGTAGTAGCCGAAGTAGCCTGCCGTCAGCCCCACGCACAGCATGGTCAGCGAACTGTCCGTCAGCTTCGGCGCCGGAATGCCCTTGCCCTGGTTCGCATAGATCTCCACGCCGATATACAGCAGCCGCGCCACGAAGATCATCGCCATGACGATGCCCAGGCGCGCATTCGGCGTGAAGAAATAGCCCTGCGGCGTATCCTCGAAGCGCGTGAGCTTCAGGCCCCAGACACCGTAGGCGATGCCGCCGAGCGCGCCGATCACGAGCGCCCCGAGATTGGTGGGATTGTCGAGCAGCTGCGCGGCCGGCACCACGATCATCGCGCCGAACACCAGCACGCCGGTGTAGTGGCGCGAGACGATCGAGCGCTGGCGCGCCATGCGGGCCTTGATGCGGTTGTAGACGCGCCAGACCAGCAGCGGGGTCAGGACGAGCAGGGCGAGGGTGGTGATCGAGAGGTCCATGGTGCGCTAGTGAGAGTCGAGGCCGTCATTGTAATGGAGCGGCGCGATGCCGCACGGCAGGCGGCGCCCGAGCGCGGCCTGGACGGCATCATGATAAGGTTGTCACTCCGCTATTTCGAGGAGTTCCCGCCATGAATGCCCCCCTGTCGACGAGTTTGCCCGCGGCGCCTCCCGTGCACGCGCACCGCGCACCCGACCCGGCCCCGATCGAAGAACCGGCGCCCCAGCCCTTCGACGTGCCCCAGCCGCACCACCCGCCGGGCCATGGACACGGCCACACGCCTTTCAACGAGGAACCGGTACCCGATCCCAAGCCGAGCATGTTCGGCTAAACCCTCACCCCAGCACGCGGCCGGCAGCCCAGGTATAGACAGGAATGCCCAGCACGATGTTCAGCGGGAAGGTCATCCCGAGCGACATGCTGAAATAGACCGCCGGGTTGGCTTCTGGAATCGCATGGCGCAGCACGGCCGGCACCGCGATATACGAGGCGCTGGCGGCCAGCACCATCAGCAGGGCGGCATTGCCCGCCCCAAGCCCCAGCAGGGCGGCCATGCCCAGGGCCAGCCCGGCATGCGCCAGCGGCGCTCCGGCCGCATAGGCCAGCAGCCAGCGCGACTGGCCGCGCAGCTTGCCCAGGTTGCGCGCCGTCAGCAATCCCATATCCAGCAGGAAGAAGGCGAGCATGCCCTTGAACAGGTCGATCGAGAAGGGCGCCATCGCCGCCTTGCCGGCCTCTCCCGTGATCAGCCCGACCGCCATCGCGCCCAGCAGCAGCAACTGGGTCCCGTCGGTGAAGGACTCATGCAGGATCTTGCCCAGGCCCGTGCCAGGGGCGGGTCCCAGCACCGCAACCTGCCCCGCGCCCAGGACGGCCGGCGCCGCGGCGCGCTGGCGCAGGCTATTGGCCAGCACCACCGCCATCACGATGGCGGGCGACTCCATCAGCGCCATCGCGGCCGCCATGTGCCCGCCGTAGGCGATGCCGTGCACGTCCAGGTACTGGGTCGCGGTGATGAAGGTGACGGCGCTGACCGAACCGTAGGTGGCGGCCACCGCGGCTGCGTCGAAGGGCGGCACCACGCGCTTGAGCATCTGCCAGGCCGCCAGCGGGACCAGGATCGCCAGCAGCACGGCAGCGCCGAGGCTGGCCGCAATCTCGACGGTGAGGCCGGATTGCGCGAGCGCGAAGCCGCCTTTCAGGCCGAGCGCCATCAAGAGGTAGAGCGACAGGAAGCGCGAGATCGGCTGGGGAATGTCCAGGTTCGACTTCAGGCAGCCGGCCAGGATGCCGAAGGCAAAGAACAGGATGGCGGGATCGAGAAAATTATGCATGGATGGGTCCGGGGCAAAGGGACCTGCATCCTAAGGGCAAGAGCGAATAAAGAAAAATCGATTATTATGATGCGCAGAATAGATAAAACTCTATGAATGCAACCTTCCGCCAGCTTCGCCTCTTTCTCTCCTTCGCCCAGCACCTGAGCGTGACGGCCGCCGCGCGCGCCTGCCACGTGACCCAGCCGACCGCCTCGATGCAGCTGCGCGAACTGGCCGGCAGCGTCGGCATGCCGCTGTACGAGCAGGTCGGCAAGCGCCTGTACCTGACGGCGGCGGGCGAGGCGCTCGCGGTGACGGCGCGCGCCATGCTCGACGAATGGGCGGCCTTCGAGCAGCAGGTCGATGGCATCCGCGGCATGACCCGGGGCCGCCTGCGGGTATCGGTGGTAAGCACGGCCAAGTATTTTGTGCCGCGCATGCTCGGCGCGTTCTGCGCCGCCCATCCCGACATCGACGTCGCCCTCGAAGTGCTCAACCGCGACGGCGTCGTGCGGCGCCTGCGCGAGAACCTGGACGACCTCTACATCATGTCGATGCCGCCGGACGACCTGGAGCTGGAGCGCCATGCCTTCCTGGCCAATCCGCTCGAGCTCATCGCCGCGGCAGGCCATCCGCTGGCCGGCGCCGAGGGTCCCGGACTGGACGCGCTGGCGCCGCTGCGCTTCATCCTGCGCGAACAGGGCTCGGGCACCCGGCTCGCCTGCGACCAGCACTTCCGTGCGCTGGGATTCAAGCCCGACCTGCGCCTGGAGCTGGGCAGCAACGAGGCCATCAAGCAGGCCGTTGCGGCAGGCCTCGGCCTGGGCGTGGTGTCGCGCCATGCGCTGGGGGCCGATCCGTCCGCGGAAGGCCTGGCCATCCTGCGCGCCGGCGGCTTCCCGGTGCAGTCGAGCTGGTCGACCCTGTACCGGAAGGGCAAGAAGCTCTCGCCGGTCGCCACCGCCTTCCTGCACCACCTGCACCACCTGCAGCAGCTCGATTCCGCGGCCGGGCCGGCCCTTGCGCCGGCTTGACCCCGGCCTTTACTGCCAGCCCATCAGCGTGGGCGGCACCAGCAGCAGCAGCGCCAGCACCAGGTAGGCCAGCTGTAGCGGCAGCATCCACTTGAACCACACGATCCATGGAATGCGCGCCAGCGCCAGCACCCCGACCGTGATGCCCGAGGTCGGGATCACCGGCGTCGACAGTTCGCCCAGCTGGAAGGCCAGGATCGCGGTCTGGCGGCTGACCCCGACCAGGTCCGCCAGCGGCGCCATGATCGGCATCGTCAGCGCCGCCTGGCCGCTGCCCGAGTGGATGAAGAAGTTGATGACCGACTGGATCACGAACATCTTCTGCGCTGCGAATGCAGCATGTTCCGACTGCACCAGCGGCGTCAGGTGGTGCAGCATGGTGTCGATGATCTGGCCGTCGCGTGCGATCACCACCGTGGCGCGCGCGATGGCGATCACCAGGGCCGTCGAAACCATGTCGCGCGCGCCCTGGATGAAGCTGGCGACGAACACGTCGGGCGAGAGGCGCCCGGCGATGGCGACCAGGATCGCCATCGCGAAGAACAGCGCCGCGATCTCGTCGATGAACCAGCCGAAGCCGACCACGCCCACCACCATGACGCCCAGGGTCAGCGCGAACAGCGCCAGGATCGCGCCGTGGCGGCGCGTGAACTGCGGCGTTGCCACGTCGACGCTGCGCTCGGCCCGTTTTGCCTCGTCGAGCTGCCAGGTCGGGCTCAGCGCCGGATGGCGCTTGACCCTGGCCGCGTACCACATCAGGAAGGCGACGGTGACCGCGGTGCAGGCGCACCACACCACCAGGCGGTAGCCGACCCCGGAAAACACCGGCACCCCGGCGATGCCCTGGGCGATGCCGACGTTGAAGGGATTGAGGAAGGCCGCGGCAAAGCCTACCTGCGAGCCGACAAAAGGAATCGCCACCCCGACCACCGAATCGTAGCCCAGCGCCAGCGCCAGCGGGACGAAGATCAGCACGAAGGGAATCGCCTCCTCGCTCATGCCGAAGGTGGCGCCGCCGAGGGAAAACATGGTGACGAACAGCGGGATCAGGGCCGCGCGCACGAAGCGCGAATGGGCGTGGGCGCGCACGATCGCCAGGATCATGCTGTCGATGGCCTCGGTCTTTTGCAGCACCGCGAAGGCGCCTCCGACGATCAGCACGAAGCCAATGATCTGGGCCGCCTCCACGAAGCCGCGGATCGGCGACTTGAGCAGCGCCACCAGGCCTTGCGGGGCGCTCTGCACATAGTGGAAGGACGCCGGATCGACCAGGGTCTTGCCGGCCACGAGATGGGTCTCGTATTTGCCTCCGGGGATGAACCAGGTCGCCAGCGCGATCAGCGCCAGGATCGCGAACAGCAGCACGAAGGTGTTGGGCAGTCTGAAGTGCTTCATCATTGGCTCAGGAGTTCGCCGGTACGGAAGGCGGCGGCGCCGGCAATTTTACAGACATGCATGCCGCGCAGCAGGTGGCGGTGGGCGGTCGAGGCGAACAGGATGCCGGCGGCGCCGGCGCGCAGGGTGGTCGTCTTGCCGCTGACGGGATTGACGAGGTCCGCCACCGGGTCGCCTGCCGCCACCCGGCTGCCCAGCGCGCGGTGGAACACCAGCACGCCGGAATGCGGCGCCTGCAGCGGCTCGACGCCTTCCAGCGGCGTAGGTTGGCATTGCGCAGCAGGCAGGGGCGCCGGCGGCAGCTCGAGCACGCCCTCGTGCGCGAGGAACTGCACGATGGCCTGCGCATCCGCGTCGGCCAACGCATAGCCGACGTCCATCTCGCCGCGCAGTTCGATGGTGGCGGCAGCGCAGGCCGGCGGCAGCGGCGTGTCCTCGCCGAAGTGCGCGGCCAGCTCCCACCACAGGCGGCTGCAGGCTTCGTCGAAGGGAGCGCCGCCCGAGTCGCGCGCCGTCAACAGTGCCCGCGCACCCAGCAGCGCCGCCAGCGGCAGCATGCGCCCGGCCAGCGGCGTGCCGGTGTACATGTGCATCACCGCCTCGTTATCGCAATGCAGGTCGAGCACGATGTCCGCGTCGATCGCCAGCGTCAGCAATACCTTCTTGAGTTCGTCCGTGGCGCTGTGGGTGGCGATCCGCGCCAGCGCCTGGCGCGCCTGCGCGCGCACCAGCTTCACGTTCGCCTCCGCATCGGGACCAAGCTTGCCCGCCAGCGCCGGCTTGAGGGTCTCGGCCAGGTGCGCAAAGGCGCGGTTGAAGTTGGTGCCGCTGCCCAGGTCGAAGCGTCCGAAGGGCGTGCCCTGGATCGTCTGCGCCAGGCCGATCGGATTGGCGGCCGGCACCAGCACCACCTCGCCGCGGATGCGCCCTTCGGCTTCGAGCCGCGCCAGCTCGCGCCGCAGCGCGTGCGCCACCAGCATGGCCGGCACTTCGTCGGCGTGCAGCGCGGCCTGGATGTAAACCTTCTTGCCGCTGCCGGCGGCGCCGTAGTGCAGCGACTGCAGCGCGTGGGCGGCGGGACAGTCCTCGGTCCCGAGCGGATGGATGTGTGTATGCATGTGCTGCGCCCTCGATGTTTGATTTTTTACACACACTACATCAATGAAAGAAAATTTTCAAAATATTGTTGAGTTTATGTCTCGATGTGATTACAGTTGAGAAAAATTAGGACATTTGCATGACAACGTAGAATGTAAATTTACTTACATTCCGCGAAGGCCGATCCCATGACTCCACACGACACCGCCACCGTGAAGCACAACGCCTCGCCCGACATCGGCTTTGCCGAGTCGGCGCTGGGGCAGCGCCTGCTGCAGGTGCTGGCCGATGGATCGGCGTCGAACCGCAGCATCGCCGACTACCTGCTGCGCAACCATATGCGCGCCACCGCGCTGGGCATCGAGGAGCTGGCCGAGGCTTGCCAGGTCTCGACCGCCACCATCAGCCGGTTTGCGCGCGACCTCGGATTCAAGAACTACGCAGCCATGCGCGGGGCGGTGGCCGAGACCCTGCAGGCCGTGCTGCAGCCGGTCGACAAGCTGCGCAACAACATCGCGCGCCGCACGCGCAGCGCCTCGCCCGCACTCGAAAGCCTGAACTACGCCGAGGCCGCCGTGGCGGCCAGCCGCCAGTCGCTCGACGGCGGCGCGGTGGACAAGGTGGTGGCGGCGCTGACCGGCGCGCGCACCGTCTACGTGCTGGGCTTCGGCCTGTCCTCGCACCTGGCCGGCATCCTGGCCATGCACCTGCAACCCTTCTGCCCGCACGTGGTCGAGGTGGCCGGCAGCGGCGGCACCGAAGTGGCGGCCGGCCACCTGGCCAACATCACCGGTAAGGACGTGCTGGTCGTGATCTCGCTGCCGCGCTACGCGCTGGACGTGGTGCGCCTGGCCCAGTTCGCGCGCGACCGCGGCGCCACCGTGGTCGCGGTCACCGATTCGCCGGCCTCGCCGCTGGCCGGGCTCGGGCACCACGTCCTGTATGCCCACAGCGTGCATCCGGTCCTGCCCAGCAGTTCGAGCGCCACGCTGGCGGTCATCGAAGCGCTGGCGGTGGCCCTGATGGTGTCCAACAAATCCAACGTGGCCAAGGCGGCGCGCCTGACCGAGGCCATCTCCGCCTACCTGTGCGGTCCCGATCCCGTTTCCAGCAGCACCAGCAAGCGTCGACAAAAATCGTAGTGAACATAAAGGGAGCACACGCATGAAAGAGCAAGCAAGCAGGTTGCCGCAGCCGAAGGTCATGGCGCTGGCCGTGATCGCCGCACTGAACCTGGCGCCGCACCAGGCCATGGCGCAGGGGCAGGAGACGCCGCCGAAGATCCAGCGCGTCGAGATCACCGGCTCGTCGATCAAGCGCATCGACAACGAGACCGCGCTGCCGGTACAGCTCATCAAGCGTGAAGACATCGAGAAAAGCGGCGTGACCACCGCGGCCGAGCTGCTGCGCAACATCAGCGCCAACACGGCGCCGCTGTCGGACGGCGCCAGCATCACCGACGGCACCTCCGGCCAGCGCGGCTTCAACGGCGCCAACCTGCGCGGCATCGGCGTGTCCTCGACCCTGATCCTGCTCAACGGGCGCCGCCTGGCCAACTTCGCTTCGCCCGGCGACAACGCCGGCGTGGACCTGAACAACATCCCGGCCGGCGCGATCCAGCGCGTCGAGGTGCTCAAGGACGGCGCCTCGGCGATCTATGGCACCGATGCGATCGGCGGCGTGATCAACTTCATCACCCGCAAGGACTACACCGGCGTCGACCTGAGCGTCTCGGCCGCGGCCACGCACGAGGGCGGGGCGGAAAAGAAGACCGCCAGCATCAGCGGCGGCGTCGGCGACCTGGAGCGCGACCGCTTCAACGTGTTCGGCGTACTCGACGCCCAGAAGCTGGGGTCGCTCCGTTCGAGCCAGCGCGACTTCATCGCCGAGCGCCCGCTGGCGGGCACGCTGCCGGCGCTCATGTCGAGCAACACCTACCCGGCCAACATCGATATCTCGGGCGCGCAGCGCGCGGCCCTGATCCGCGCCGGCGTGCTGGCCGCGGGCGCCACCGCCAACCGCGTCAACCCGAGCGCGCCGGGCTGCAACCCGCCGGCCAGCGTGTTCGTGCCGCGCGGCCCGGGCGGGGCGCTCGGCTGCAGCTACGACTACATGCAGGACACCGAGATCTATCCGGAGTCGCGCAAGATCGGCTTTGTCGGCCGCGCCACCTTCCAGCTGGCCGACGACCACCAGCTGTTCGCCGAGCTGGTGCAGTCCGAGGCCGAAAGCAGCTATGTGCTCTCGCCCAACCCGATCCGCATCCGCAACCTGCCGGTAGCGGTGCTGCCGGAACGCTACCGCACGGCCCTGACCGGTCCCGGCCTGCCTGCCACCGTGGGCGGCATCCGCTACCGCATGACCGAGGCCGGCAACCGCACCAACGAAGTGACCAGCAGCGCGCAGCGCATCGTGCTGGGCGCCACCGGCATCGCCGCCGGCTGGGACTACGACGTGGGCCTGGCGCGCGCCGAGAACCGCGCGGTCGACAAGTACATCGACGGCTACGTCCTGTTCGACAAGTTCGATGCCGCGGTGCGCGCCGGCACCGTCAATCCCTTCGGCCCCTCGTCGCAGGCGGGGCGCGACCTGATCGAGAGCATCAAGGTCAACGACGAGGCGCGCAAGTCCAAGGGCGTGTCCACCTCGTTCGACGCCAAGGCCTCGCGCGCCCTGATGGCGCTGGGCGGGGGCGACCTGGCGGTCGCGGTGGGCGGTGAAATCCGCCACGAGGACCAGCAGTTCCGCCCCTCCGCACTGCTCCTGTCGAACAACATCGCCGGCGACCGCGACAGCGGTGTGGCGGTCGGCTCGACCACCGACCTGAAGGCCACCGACGACAGCCGCAAGGTGCGCTCGGTGTTCGCCGAGCTGAACGCCCCGTTCACCAAGGAACTGGAAATGCAGTTCGCGCTGCGCCACGACCGCTACAGCGAAGTCGGCTCGACCACCAATCCGAAACTGGGCATGCGCTGGCAGCCGCTCAAGCCGCTGATGGTGCGCGCCTCGGCCGGCACCGGTTTCCGCGCGCCCTCGCTGTCGGACCTGAAGCGCCCGACCACCTACGGCACCGCCTCGAGCTTCCTGACCGACCCGCAATGCGTCGCGCAGGAAGGCAGCATCGACCTGTGCACCGACCAGTGGGCGGTCGAGCGCCGCTCCAATCCCGACCTCAAACCGGAGAAGTCGCGCCAGCTCTCGCTGGGCGCCGTGCTGGAAGCGGGCCGCGGCGCCAGCATCGCGCTCGACTACTGGAACATCAGCAAGAAGGATGTCATCAGCACCCTGGGCGAGCAGATCATCGTCGACAACCCGGCCGCCTACAACGGCAAGTACATCCAGCGCGACAGCGACGGCTTCATCTCCAACATCCTGCTGCAGAAGGAAAACCAGGGGCGCCTGAAGACCTCGGGCATCGACCTGTCGGGCGAGTGGCGCGGCGCCGCCGGCGCCTATGGCCGCCTGGCCGCCAACCTGAGCGGCACCTATATCCTCAAGTACGACCGCCAGTTCGGTCCGCAGGAAGGCTACCGCAGCAACCTCGGCGTGTTCCTGAACGACCAGGTGATCCAGCGCTGGCGCCACCGCGCCAGCGTGGACTGGAGCATGGGCGAGGTCGGGCTGACGCTGGCCAACCAGTTCTCCTCGGGCTACACCGACCAGAACACCACCTACGATCCGGTCAGCGATGCGCTGCTGCCGTCGCGCAAAGTGTCCTCGTATTCGCTGTGGGACCTGACCGGCAGCTGGAACATCACCAAGCAGCTCAAGCTGCGCGCCGGGGTGCTGAACCTGTTCGACAAGGCGCCGCCGTTCTCGAACCAGGCCTATTACTTCCTGGCCGGGTATGACCCGACCTACACCGACCCGCGCGGGCGCAACGGGTTCGTCAGCCTGAACTACGCTTTCCGTTAAGCCGTCTTGCGGCTGTCCGGCATCCCGGGCAGCCTTTTTTTTCAAGGAGCAGGACATGTTCAAGCGCGCATGCATGGCGGCGCTGCTGCTGGCGCTGCAGGTGGGCGCCGCGGCCCGGGACGGCGCGCCGGCGCCGGCCGGTTCGCTGGTGGTGATCGGCGGCGCGCTGCGCGGCGACAATGCCGAGGTATGGGAACGCATCGTGCAGCTGGCCGGCGGCAAGGGCGCGGCGGTGGCGGTGCTGCCGACCGCGTCGGGCAATCCGGAGCGGGCCGCGCGCAGCACGGCGGCGCAGCTGGAACGGTATGGCGCGCGGCCCTTCGTGGTGCCGGTGGGCGCCGGACTGGGCGCCGGCCCGCGCCAGGCGGCCGAGGATCCCGAGCTGGCCCGGCGCGTCGCCGCGGCCGGGGGCGCGTTCTTCACCGGCGGCGACCAGGGCCGCATCACCGCCGCGCTGGTGCGCCCCGACGGCAGCCGCTCGCAGGTACTGCAAGCCTTGTGGTCGATGTACCGCCGCGGCGGCGTCATCGCCGGCACCAGCGCCGGCGCGGCCGTCATGAGCAGCACCATGTTCTACGAAGCGCCGCCGGTGCTGGCCCTGCTCAAGCAGGGCGTGGTGGACGGCAAGGACATCGCGCCCGGCCTGGGCTTCGCGGGAGAGGAACTGTTCATCGACCAGCACCTGCTGGTGCGCGGGCGCTTTGCCCGCATGCTGCCGGCGATGCTGGCCAAGGGCTACCGCCTCGGCCTGGGCGTGGACGAGAACAGCGCCGTGGTGCTGGGACCGGGGCGCGAGGCGCAGGTGATCGGCTACAAGGGGGCGGTGCTGCTCGAATTGTCCGGCGCTATCGGCGCCGCGCCGGGCGCGGCTTTCAGCCTGAGCAATGCGCGCATCAGCTATCTCGACAGCGGCGACCGCATCGATTTTTCCCGCATGCGCCTGGTGCCGGGGCCGGACAAGGAAAAACTCGACCCGGCCCGCCCGGCGCACCGGGGCGCGCTGTTCTATCCGGATATCCTGGCCAATACGATGGTGGTCGACTTGATGGAAAAGCTGGCCGACAGCGACCAGACCGGCGCGACCGGCCTTGCCTTCGGCGGGCCGGCCGGCGCCGATCCGGGCAAGGGTTTTGAATTTTCCTTCAGGCGCCTGCTTGAAACCGAGGCCTGGCTGTCGGCCACCGGGCAGGGGATGTCGGTCTACCGGATGCGGCTGGACGTGCATCCGATCCTGCTGCAGCAGCCGCTCTACCAGCGCCAGCCTGCCGGCAAGGCCGGGCCGGGCTAGTCGAAGGCCCAGGAGTACAGCACATCCAGCGCGGTATTGGTGCCGGTCTGGAATTGCAGCGAGATCTTCGGGGTCAGCTTGTAGCGCAGGCGTACCAGGCTCGAGGCCGTGGTGGCGCCCTGTTCGAAGCTCAGGTAGGCGCGCGACGAGATGCGCTTGCCCACCGTCACCACGGTGCCTTCCAGGCCGGTGCCGCCGCCGTTGGCCTGCTTCAGTCCCAGTTCATCCACGCCGAGCGAGGTCGCCAGCTTCTGCGTGAAGCCGCCGGTGCCGCCCTTGCCGCCCAGCAGGGCGCCGGCAGCCGCGGCCAGCACGTCCTTCTCGTTGCCGCTGGTGCCTTCCATACCGTGACCCAGCACCAGCCAGGACAGTTTTTCGCTGTCCGGCACGTTCGGCGTCGACACCAGGCGCGCGTCCGGCGACTGCGCGGTGCCGCGCACCTGCACGCCGGCTTCGACGTTGGTCTGCGACAGCTGCTCGCCTTCCGGCTGCTTGCGCACGGCGAGGATGTCGAGCGCCGGGTTGTCGTAGGCGCCGCTGAATGTCATCACGGCGCGCTCGATCGCCAGCTTCTGGCCATAGGCCGCGTAATTGCCGTCGACGGCGCGGATGGTGCCGTTCACGCGCGGCGCGGCCGCGCCGACCTTGCGCACGCGGACGTTGCCGGCGAGCGTAGCGTCGATACCGAGGCCGCGCAGGCGGAACTCGTCGCCCAGGTCGGCGCGCAGGTTGATCGACAGCGGCATCTCCGCTTCCTTGTTCGAGGGCGCCGGCTTGGCGCCGCCCTGGCCCAGCACGATGACGTCGTCCGAGATGGTGGGGCGGCCCTGCGGCGCGAATTCGATCAATGCGCGGTCGGCGCGCACATTGCCTTCCAGCGTGAACTGGCTGGCGTCGCGCACCAGCGCGGCATTGCCGCTGACGACCACGGTGCGGTCGGGACGCGACAGCACTTCGAGCTTGTCCGCCGTGACTTTCAGGTTGGCCGCCGACAGCCCGCTCGAGAAGCGCAGGAAGCCGTCCGCGGTGGCGCTGCCCTGGCGGCCCTGGAAATACAGGCGCTGCAGCTGCAGCTCGTCGCCGGCGAGCGCGGCGCGCAGCTGGCCGTTCTGCAGGCGCACGCCCTGTTCGGCCCAGCGCACGGCCAGGTTGTCGCCCGTGACGTTGCCGTTCAGGCGGGGCGTGCCGATGGTGCCGGCGCCCGTGAGCGCCAGGCGCAGCGCGCCGTCGAGCTCCAGGCCTGGCTGGCCGGCAAAGGAAGCCAGCCAGGCGATCGACGCCATGTTGGCGTTGGCCGTCATGCGCATCGGGCTGTCGCGGTGCAGGCGGCCTTGCAGCAGCTGGGCGCTGCCTTCGACGCTGGCGGTGCCGGTGCGGGCGCCGTCCAGGTTCAGGCGCACGCGCAGGGCGCCTGCCTGGACGTCGGCGCGGGCCTCGAACTGGCGCAGGCCGAGCGGCACCGGGCTGTCGCCGCCGGCAATCACATCGCCCTTTTCGCGGAACACGTGCACCATGCCGTCCAGCGCCGGGGCGCCGCCGGTGGCGGTACGCAGGTCGAGCGCCCATTGCGCTCCCACGGTCAGGTCGCCGCGCGCGTTCTCGCGGATCGCCGGCGAGAACTGCGCCAGGTAGGTCAGGGGCACGTTGTCGGCATGGCCTTTGCTAGACCAGCGCGGGCCGTTCTTCACGAGCGAGTCGACCGTGACGCTGCCCGAGGCCAGCTTGATCACGGCGCCGTTGAAGGCGATGCGTTCCGGCTTGGCCAGCCCCATCACGCCGCTGCCCGGTGCGCCGCTGATGCGCAGCGGGACCGGCGCCTGCAAGGCCATGGCGTAGCGGCCGCGGTTCTGCAGGGCGGCCAGGGTGCCGCTCCAGGTGTCGCCCGTCCAGCCACCCCTTACTTCGGTATTGGCGTCGAAGGTGTCGCCGACCGCCGCGGCGCGCAGGGTGTGGGCCCCGCGCGTGCCTTCGGTTTTCAAGCTGGCCGAGGCGATGCGGGTCTCGCCGCTCGTGTACTCGGTAATCTGGATGTCGCTGGCCAGCGCGTCGCGCGCGCCGCGGCCGGAGCCGAGATTCGCGCTGGCGCGCAGCGTGCGGATGCTGTGGGTGCCGAGCAGGCGCAGGTTCTGGCCTTCCAGCGCCGCGGTGAGCGACGGCGTGTCCATGCTGCCGGACAGGGTGCCCTGGCCGCGCAGCACGCCGCCGTAGTCGGGGCCGAGCGCGGCCAGTTGCGGCGCGTCGATGCGCCAGGCCAGCTGGTCGCTGCCCGCGCCGAAGCTGCCCTTGGCCGCGACCACGTTGGCGCCGACATGCAGGTCGACGTCGGCGTTCGAGACGTGGCGGCGGTCGGCGTTGAAGCGGGCGTGGCCCCACAGCGGCGACTTCGACAGGGTCGAATCCTGCACGCGCAGGTCGAGCGCGGCGCGCCAGTCGGCGCCGCCGCGGCCGCTGCCGCTGAAACTGGCGTTGATCGAGCCGGGCAGGGGCGAGCCGAAAGCGGCCGGGTTGAAGCGCTGGGCCGTACCGGCCAGCTTCGCTTCCACCGTGCGCGCGCCTTCGGGGCCGGCCAGCCAGGCTTCGCCTTTGGCGCTCAAGGCGCCGCTGGCCTGCTTGCGCTGGGCGGCCACCCAACCCAGGCCATTGGCATTGACTTCGAAAGTGGTGCGCGGGTCCTGCATGGTGCCGGTGGCCACGCCATTGGCCACCACTGCGCCATACAGGTCGCTGCGCACGGCGGCCAGCTGGCGGCCGTCGACGCGCCATTGCAGACGGTCGCCCTTGCCGCCGAAGGCGCCGTTCAGTGCCACCGTGTTCTGGCCCAGGGCCAGGTCGGCGTCGATGCCGCTGATGCGTTTGGCGTCGGCGCGCAGCTTGCCCTCGCCCGAGAGCGGCTGGTCGAACAGGCGGCTGCGGCGCACGGCGAAGTCGGCGTCCACGCGCCAGCTTGGGGCCAGGGCGCCGGCCACGTTGACGCTGGCGTTGATGTCTGCTTGCGGGTAGTCGCCGAAGGCGGCCGGGTTGAAGCGGCTGGCGCTGGCGCTGGCCTTGAAGGCCTTGTCCTTGAGCAGGTTCATGCTGCCGGTGGCGGCGACGCTGCTGCTGCCCGCGGACAGGCGGCCTTCGCGCAGCGTGACGACGTTGTCTTCGAGCGTGGCCAGCGCGGCCAGCGTCAAGCCCTTGTCCAGCAGCCTGGCCTGCAGGGTTTGCGTCTTGCCGGCATTGGTGACCTGGATGTCGCCGCGGATCGCGGTCGGCTTCATGCTGGAGTGGATCTGCTTGAGGTCGAAGCGGTCGGTGTGCAGGGTGAAGCGGGCGACGCCCACGCCTTTTCCATCGGGGCCGCGCTCGACGCCGCCGGTGCCGGTGAAGCGCCCGGCGCCGCCGAAGTCCATCAGCACGTCGGACACCTGCAGCGCATCGAGGTTGCCGCCCAGTTGTCCGCGCATGGTGCGCAGCGGCAGGCGTTGCTGGTCGATGGTGCCCTCGGGGCCCTCGTTGACGATGTCGACCTTGCCGCTGACATTGCGCTTGGCATCCAGCTGGCCGTTGACGGCGAAGGTCAGGTCGGCCGTCGGCAGCGACGGGTTGAAGAAGCCCGGGTCGACATTGCGGCCGCTGATGCGCACCGAGCGCAGCGGGATCTTCGCGTAGGGCGACAGCACCATGTGCGCTTCGCCCACTGCGCGTCCGGCCTGGCCGCTGGCGTCGAGCAGGGTGGTCTCGAGGTCGCCGCCGAGCTTCATCTTGAGCTGGGCCGCGCGGGCGCCGGCCTTGGCTTGCGACTGGCTCAGGCTGGCGGTGGCGTCGAGCTTGAAGGGACGCTGGGCGGCGATGGTGCCGGCTGCCGCCACATCGCCCCAGGGGGTGACGGCGGCGGCGTCGCGGATCTGCCAGCGGGTCTTGTTGCCTTCCAGGCGCAGGCGGATATTGTCGATATGGGTTTCGGCGCCGTTGGCGACAAAGGTCGCGCGGTTCAGGCGCGCGTCCTGGATCGAGATCGGGAAGGGCGAGGCCAGCTTGACCGGCATGGTCGATGGCTCCTCGCTTTCCTTGAGCGTCTCGACGCGCAGGTTGGCCGCATGCAGCTTGTCGACCAGGATGCCGCGCGAGACGATCTGGCGCGGCGACCACGCCAGGTTGATCTTGTTGGCGACGATGAGCTGCTCGTCGGTGCGCCAGGTGAGGCGGTCGATATACATCGCGCCATACAGCGAGCCGGAAACACCGGTCATGGTCAGCTTGCCGCCGGTGGAGGCGGCGACCTTTTGCGCGATCATCTGCAGCGTGGTTTCGCGTCCCAGGTACCAGAGCGTGCCGCCGACGATGGCGCCGGTGACGACGACGCCGATGGCGAGGCGGCGCGGCCAGCGGCGCCCTTTGTGCGGCGCCGGCGCGGGAGTATCCGCGGCGGCTGGGGTGGTGTCGTTCGTGTCCATCAGAAGGTGAATCCCAGGGAGAAGTGCAGGCGCGCCTTTTTCACGGCATGGCCGTAGGCCACGTCGACATTGATCGGGCCGACCGGGCTGCGCCAGCGCGCGCCGACGCCGAAGCCCGATTTCGGCTGCAGGTCGCCGACCTTGTCGGCCGCATTGCCGACGTCGTAGAACACCGCCACGCCCCATGGTGGACGGAACCAGTACTGGTATTCGGCGCTGGCCGTGGCCAGGTATTTGCCGCCGACGATGGCGCCGTTTTCGCGCACGCCCAGTTCGCGGTAGCCGTAGCCGCGCACCGACTGGTCGCCGCCGGCGCGGAACAGGAAGGTGCTCGGCACGCCGAGTTTTTCCTTGGCCGCGACGGCGCCGAATTCGCCGCGCAGGATCAAGGTGCCGCTCGGGCCCAGCGGCTTGTACATCAGGCCGCGCAGGTAGAGGCGCAGGAATTTCTCGTCGGTCAGGATCGGCAGCAGGGCGCCGCCCAGCTGGCCCTGGAGCACATAGCCGTTGGTCGGCTGGATCAGGCTGTCGAGCTTGCGGCGGGTGATGCTGTAGGTGAGCGGCAGGCTGCGCGTGGTGGTGGCTTCTTGCGGCGGCACTTCGCGCTTCTCGACCAGGGCCTCCAGCGTCAGGCTGCGCTCGAGCAGGGGCGAGCCCCAGGCGCGGCGGGCGGCGACGGTGGCCAGCGTGGTGATCTCGCCGCGTACGTCGTTGCGCTCGACGCCGGCGCCGACGCTGTCGTTATAGCCCTTGGGCGTGGTCGGCCAGTAGAAGTCGACGCGCGCGGTCTGGCGCTTCTGTTCGTAGATCAGGTCGGTCTTCATGCGCTTGCCCAGCACGTTCAGGTCGTCGTAGCTGGCCTGCAGGCGCCCACCCGTATCGGTAGAGAAGCCGACGCCGACTTCGACGTTCTTGCGCAGGTTTTCGGTCACGCGCACCAGCACCGGCAGCACGGTGGGGCCGGTCGGGGGTTTTGGCGTGGTGGCGTCGCCATCGGGATCGTCGTCGCCTTCGCGCAGTTCGCGCAGCTCTTCGTTGAGCACGGCGCGCATGTCGGCGCTCACTTCGACGGTGGCGAAGTAACCGGTGTCCTGCAGGCGCGACTGCAGGGCCTGCAGCGCGGCCTCGCTGTACATGTCGCCCGGGTTGATCTTGTTCAGGTTGGTGATGACTTCGCGCGGATAACGTTTCAGGCCGCGGATGCGCAGCTCGCCGAAGCGCATCTCGGGGCCGCTGTCGATGACGACGCGCAGCAGGGCGCGGCGCGCTTCCGGGTCGACCGTGGCGCTGGTCTCGACCAGCTGGGCGCGCGGGAAGCGCGTCTGCGCCACGTCGCGCAGCAGGCCTTTCTTGGCGCCTTCCCAGTCGGCCATGCGGAAACGCGCGCCCACCGGCAGGCTCCAGCGGCTGCGCAGGGCGGCCGCGTCGAAGGGTGCCGCTCCTTTCTCCAGGGGCGCGAAGCCCTGCAGCACCAGATCGACTTCGCCCACCAGGGTCGGCTCGCCGGTGTCGACGATGACGCGCGCAACGGGACGCCCGCCATCGGTATCGAGGCCGGCCGAGATCTTGGGCGAGTAATAGCCTTCGGTGGCGATCAGGGTCTTGGCCTGTTCCGGCGCCTCCTTGACCAGGCGCTGGAGCTGCTCCATGTCCACCTTCGGGTTGCCGCGCCAGCGCATCAGGTCGAGGTTGTCTTCCAGCATGTTCTCGATCTGGCGCGGGGCGTCGATCCGGACCTGGTAATCGATGCCCTGCGCGTGGAGGGTGCCCGCTACCAGCAGGGCGCCCAGGCCAAGGGCGAGGCGGGGCAGGGGACGCAGGTGGTGGCGGGGAATCGATCTTGCAGCAAACATGGCGCTCCGATGGTAAGGTTCACGGCAATCTTAGCGGATCGGCAAAAATGATGACGGACGCTTAACTCATCCGTGTGAGGCCGGCGGCTTCACGGGAAGCCCCGTTTTATGCCAGAATCCGCGCTTCCCCACGTTCGTGCCCACCATTTTTCCGGACCACCACCATGCATTCCCAAGACACCGCGCTCGTCCTCTTCAGTGGAGGCCAGGACTCCGCCACCTGCCTGGCCTGGGCGCTGCAGCGCTATGCGCGCGTGGAGACCATCGGTTTCGACTACGGCCAGCGCCATGCGATCGAGCTGGAGGTGCGCCCGACCGTGCTGTCGAAAATGCGGGCGCTCGATCCCGGCTGGGATGCGCGCCTTGGCGAAGACCACATGATCGATTTGTCGCTGATCGCGAAGATCTCGGATACGGCGCTGACCAGCAACGTGGCCATCGCGATGCAGGAGAACGGGCTGCCGAACACCTTCGTGCCGGGCCGGAACCTGCTGTTCATGACGGTGGCGGCCACCGTCGCCTACCGCCGTGGTTTGACGGTGCTGGTGGGCGGCATGTGCGAGACCGATTTCTCGGGCTATCCGGACTGCCGCGACGACACGATGAAGGCCTTGCAGGTGGCGCTCAACCTGGGCATGGCGACCCGGCTGAAGGTCGAGACGCCGCTGATGTGGATCGACAAGGCGCAGACCTGGGAGCTGGCGCATGACTGCGGGGGCGATGCGCTGGTGGATGTAATCCGGTTCGACACCCACACCTGCTACCTGGGCGAGCGCGGCGCCGCGCATGCATGGGGGCATGGCTGCGGGACTTGCCCGGCCTGTGCGCTGCGGGCGCGGGGGTATGAACAGTATGCGGCCCGCAAGGGCCGAGACTAGTCAGCTCGTTGGGTGGGCAAGGAATCGCCCACCCGTTGATGCGCGGCTGCTCAGGCGGCAAGGAGCTGCGCGCGTGGGACCTGCTGCACCGGCCGCTGGGCCTGCACCACCTCCGCCTTGTGCACGATAAACGTGCTCACCAGGCGCGCGAGCGCCGTCGCCTGGTCTTCCAGCGACTGCGCCGCCGCTGCCGCTTCTTCCACCAATGCGGCATTTTGCTGGGTGACGTCGTCCATCTGGCTGACGGCGGCGTTCACGCCTTCGATGCCCAGGGTCTGCTCGGCGCTGGCCGAGGCGATCTCGGACACGATGTCGGTGACCCGGGTGATGCCCTGCACGATCTCTTGCATTGTCGACCCCGCCTCATCGACCAGGCGTCCGCCGGCATCGACCTTCGACACCGAATCAATGATCAAGGCCCGGATTTCCTTGGCCGCGCTGGCCGAGCGCTGGGCCAGGTTGCGCACTTCCGAGGCCACGACGGCAAACCCGCGGCCCTGCTCGCCGGCCCTGGCTGCTTCCACGGCCGCATTCAGGGCCAGGATATTGGTCTGGAAGGCGATGCCGTCGATGACGGCGATGATGTCGCCGATCTGCTTGGACGAGGCGTTGATCGAGGCCATGGTCGAGACCACCTGCGCCACCACGGCGCCGCCGCGCACCGCGATACCGGATGCGGCCTGGGCCAGGGTGCTGGCCTGGCGCGCGCTGTCGGCGTTCTGGCGCACGGTGCTGGTCAGTTCTTCCATCGACGAGGCGGTTTCTTCCAGCGAGCTGGCCTGCTGCTCGGTGCGGGACGACAGGTCGAGGTTGCCCGAAGCGATTTCCTGGGAAGCGGTGACGATGGCGTCGGTGCTGCTGCGCACTTCGGTCACGGTCTTGCGCAGGCTGTCGTTCATGGTTTTCAGCGCGGCCTGCAGATCGCCCACTTCATCGTGCGAGGTGACCTGGATGTCGGCGGTGAGATCGCCCGAGGCGACCTGGCGCGCCAGCCCCACGGCACGCGCGAGGGGACGGGTGATGCTGCGCGAGAGGAGCAGGGCAAAGGCGGCGCCGCACACGATGGCGCCCAGGCCAATGGCGATCAGGAAGCGCTTGGCGTCCGCATACAGCGCATCGATCTGGGCGCTGGCGTCGTCGAACAGCTTTTCCTGGAACGCCACCACCGCCTCGACCGAGCTGACATAGGCTTTCATCGCAGGCATCAGCGAGCCGGCCACGTAGGCCTTGAGTGCGGCGTCGCCCGGCCCCAGCGCGGTCTTGCGCTGGAAGGCTTCGTCGCGGATGGCCACATATTCCTTGCGGCGCGCGGCGACGTCCTGCAGCAGCTGCTTGCCCTTGTCGCTTTGCACCAGCCCTTCCAGCTCCTTCTGCACCTTGGTGACGCCGGCGCTGACCGCCTTCATTTCATCGGTGTAGTACTTGTCGTCGTCCGGATCGGTGCTCTTGACCTTGGCCAGCGTGCGCACGCTGTTGGTGGCAATGCCGTCCAGCCAGTCCTGGGCCAGGTTGGCCTTGTGGTTGGCAGCAGCCATGACGGTTTTGCCGTCCGCGATCCGGCTCAACTGCCATATTGCAGTACCGAGCATGATTGCCATCAAGACGAGGAGAGTGGCAAACGCACCGCCAAGGCGCGCGCCGATACGAAAGTTATTGAAGACCATTTTTACACCATAAAGTCGGGACCGGGACCACCAGCTGGACCTGATTCCAGGTCGCCGGCGCAAATAACCATCATTCAGGGACGGTGTGATGACTTTACGCTAGAGTGATTGCTCTAAAGTAACTCGGCAGTAAAAATTGTCGTTGCATTGTCACTAGCTTAAGAAAAACAGCTTTATAAACAACAGTTTAGTAAGTTTGTGACATGAAGAATTAACTTGCGTGAAACATTGATAGGGCGGGGCAATGCAGGTTCACCCGGGTACCTTGGTGCGCTCCAGCAAGGGCAGTACGTCGGCGTACTCGAGCGGCCGGCTGAACAGGAAGCCCTGGTATTCGTCGCAGGCCATGCCGCGCAGGACGTCGAGCTGGGCCTGGGTTTCCACGCCTTCGGCCACGACCTTGAGCTTGAGCCCGCGCGCCAGGTTGACGATCGACAGGGCGATGGCGGCGCTGTCCTCGTCGCGGTCGATGTCGCGCACGAAGGCGCGGTCGACTTTCAGGCGCGAGACCGGGAAGCGCTTGAGGTAGGCCAGGCTCGAGTAGCCGGTGCCGAAGTCGTCGATCGCCAGGTCCACGCCCAGGGCGCGGATGTCGTGCATCAGGACGTCGACTTCCTTTTCGCGGCTCATCAGGGCCGTTTCGGTGATTTCCAGTTCCAGGCTGCCATCCGGAATGCGGTATTGCGCCAGGCAGCGCCGGATCGTGTCGAGCAAGGATTTTTGATAGAACTGGCGCGGCGACAGGTTGACCGCCACCTTGACCGGCCGGCCCAGAATCGCGGACCACTCGCCGATCTGGCGGCAGGCCTGCTCCAGCGCCCAGGCGCCGATCGGGATGATCAGGCCGGTACGCTCGGCGACCGGGATGAACTGCACCGGGGAGACCTCGCCCAGTTCGGGATTGGTCCAGCGCAGCAGCGCCTCGAAGCCGACCACGTCCTGCCCCTCCACCGTGACCTTCGGCTGGTAGACCAGGCGCAGCTCGCCGCGTTCCAGGGCGCGGCGCAGGTGGGCCTCGACGGTGAGCCGGTGGCCGAGTTCGGTGTGCATGCCGGCCGAGAAGAAACGGATGGCTTCTTCGTCGGCGCCGGTACCGCTGCTGGCGCCCTGTGCGTTGCGGTAGAGCTCGTCCGCCTGGCGGCCGTCCTGCGGCGACAGGGCCACGCCCAGCACCGGGTTGAGGAAGAAGTCGCGCCCGTCGAGCGAGAACGGGCGCGACAGCAGGGCATGCACCTCGGTGGCGAAGCGCTCCACGTCCTGGCGCCCGCCGCCCGCATCGAACAGGAAGGCGAATTCTGCGCCGCGGATGCGCGCCACGGTAGCCTGCTCGCCGAAGGCGCTGCGCAGCAGCTCGCCGATCTGCTGCAGGGCGCGGTCGCCCGCTTCGTGGCCGAGCAGGTCGACGATCTCGCGCAGGCGCTCCAGCGCCAGCGCCACCACCGCCAGCACCGCGCTCGGGCCGGCCTGCGTGATGCGCGCGGCCAGCAGGCGCCCGAACTGGGCCTGGTTGGGCAGGCCGGTGACCGGGTCGAACTCGGCCAGCCAGGCCAGGCGCGCCTCGGCGCGTTCGCGTTCGGTAATGTCGCTGAGCACATTGACCAGGTGGGCCTTGCCGTCTTCGGCCGTCAGGCGCGTGGTCAGCTGGATCACGGTGCGGGTTTCGCCGCTGCCGTCGCGCATGGTGCCGGCAGCGTCCAGGCTGACGCCCTTGTCCAGCACCGCCTGGTAGCGGCGCTCGCGCTCAGTGTCGCTGCCGTCGAACACCGCGTGCTCGTCCTGTCCCAGCAGGGCGTCGCGCGGCCGCCCGACCAGGCGGGCAAATGCGTCGTTGGCCAGCACGATGCGGCGCTCGCTGTCGAGCACCCAGATCGGGGCGCCCACCGCATTGACGATCGAGGCAAGGTAGTCGAAGCGCTTGACCAGGCGCGCCTCGCTGGCCGAGACCAGTTCGATCAGGCGGAACTGGCGCCGCGCGTCGCGCGCGACCCGCCATGCCAGCAGCACCAGCACGCCGGAGAGCAACACATAGAAGGCCAGCGCCGTCCACAGGCGGCCGTACCAAGCTTCCAGGGCCACGTTGCGTTTCATGCCGGTAATGATCACCAGCGGGAAGCCCTCCACGCTGTCGTAGCCGTACAGGCCCAGGTTGCCGTTGATCGGGCTGCGGGACTCGAAGGCGCCGCGGCTGGCGTGGGGCAGCTGCGCGCGGAACAGCGGCGTCTCCGTGAACGAGCGCCCGATCCCGGCAGGATAGCCAGGGCCGCGGATGAGCATGGTGCCGTCGCGGTGCAGCAGCGTGACCGAGCCGCCCTCGCCGAGCTCGATCAGGCGGTACAGGCTTTCGAAGCGGAGGGAATCGACCTGGGCCGATACCGTGCCTGCGTAATGGCCGGCCGAATCACGCACGGTGCGGCTGAAATTGAGGATGCCGTGCCCGGTCGCGCGGTCGACATTGGTGATGCTGATTTGCGGCCCTTCGGCGCGCGCGGGCGGCAGGGTGGGCGGGGGCAGGTCGCCGCCTTCGGCGGGCGTGACGCTGGCCGCGACCTTGCCGGTGGCGTCGAATACGATCAGGCGCAGCAGGTAGGGGTGGGCCAGGCCGGCGTGTTCTTCGACGAAGCCGGGCACCATCACGCCGGCGCCGCGCGCGCGGTACAGGGTGGCGGTGCGCTGCGCCGTGCTGTCGATGGCCTGGGCCACGCCGGCGGTCTGGGCGGCGAAGGCAATGGCCATGTTGCGCAGCGTGATTTTTTGGTCGCGCAAGGTGTCCTCGTAGCTCGCATACAGCATCGAGGCGGTCACCAGGCCGAGCGCAGCAATCAGCCCGGCCGTCACGACCACGAGTCGGGCAAGCGGGTAAGGGCGGATCGGTGGTCCTGGTTCAGGCTTTTTGAGGGGCATGTGCACCGGTGTCGTTTGCCGAATGACTACAGGTCAATTCTACATGCGACACCGGAATTGGAGTGAAAATGCTGTTCGGGCAACACGGCCGGGCTGCGCCGGCCGTGTTGCCCGGGTAGGCCGGCGGCTCAGGCGGCAGCCGGCGCGGCAGCCGACGCGGTACCCGGCGCGGTAGCCGACGCGGCTGCGGTCTTGCGCTTGCGGCTGGCCAGATACCAGATGAGCGCGACCGGCACCAGCAGGGGCAGCATCAGGGGCGAGATCGCCAGCGCCACCGCGATCGCGGCCACGCACAGGGCGCCCAGCAGGATCACGCCCAGGCCGGCAAACACCACCGCCAGCACCACGCCGACCACCAGCATCACCACGCCGCCGATGATCACGCCGCCGCCGGCAAACACCAGTCCGAGCAAGGCGCCCAGCGGACCGTCGATCTCGTCGCCGTCGAAGTTCACGGTCATGAAGTCGGCCGTGGCCATGTCCCACAGCAGCACGGCGAACAGGAAGAGCAGCAGGTAGGGAACATATTTTTTCATGGCAGTCCTCGTCAAGTGGTGTGGTTTCGGCTCAAGCAATGTTGGTACTGTAGGCAGGTGCAGCGCTGGCGGCCACCGGATTGCGACAGGCTGCAATTTTGGCCCACCAAGAGGCGCGCAGCGGCGATAAAGCTGCAACTCGGTTCTGGCGCGCGGGAAAGAAGCGTGGATGCTTTGGCATTGCAATCATGGCTTCCTTACCTATACTGACAGCCTGCTCCGTTACAGGGAGATCCCATGCACGCTGTCATCAAGAGAATCGCGGACCACCTCGTCACCCTGCATTGCACATTGGCAAACGACGGTCCGAAAAACCCGCCCTCGGCGCCGCCCGCCATTCCGCCGATCATCATCAATCCGTTCAACCGCGAGACACCGCCGCCCGCCGTCGATCCGCGCCCCATGCCGGACCGCCCGCCGGTGCGCCCGCCCAGGCGACCCGACTGGCGCTTTCCGCGCATCGCCTGAGGCGGCCGGATTGCACCGAGGGCAAAGTCTGCCAAACGGGCTTCGTCCTGCGCCGTGTTTCCTCTATGATCTTGGCTTACCGTTAGAGGAAGCAGGAAACACGACATGAACGACCATATCGAGCAGGATCACGAGGACGGCGAAGGCGAACCGGTGCAGGAGCCGCGCCTGTGGCAGGGCAACGGCTGGACCGCGCGCGTCATCAAGAACGAGGACGACGAGGGCTGGGCCGTGGCCATGATCAAGGACGGCGAGCCGGAACCGGCCCTGGTCGGACCCTGGACCATGGGCCGCGACAAGAAGAACCCGAAGCCGCTCGACACCAACGCCTTCAACACCCTGGTGAAAACCGCCTCGGAAGTGATCCGCCGCCACGAGCAGCACCTGCATGCGATCCTGCACAAGAACCTGCATGTCTGGACCGAGAAGAGCGGCAACCTGAAGGTGACCCTGGATATCGTGCCGGACGACGACGATCCCTACGGCATGCTGGCCGCGACCGACGAGATGAGCGAGCAGGTGGCCAAGGTGCGCGTGCCGGCCAGTTTCAAGCTGACACAGTCGTCGGCCATCGCCTGGATCGAAGCCGACTTCAAAGCGCCACGCGCCTGACAATTCCCCCGATGGCAGCGTTGCATCGTCTCGCCGTACGAACGTACTGTCTTTGACGCTGCGCCTTGCCCTCGGGGTTTTGTCAGGCGCCTCTATTTTCTGCAGCCTTAAAAGCCACACTCCCGCCGATAGCGCTTCGGCCTGCCGGCGCGAACTGTTAATATTTCCCCTGTGCATTTATTCTTGGGGAAGCAATGGAACGTCTCGACCGGCTGGAAGCCGTCCAGTCGATGCTGCTCGAAATCGGGCAGCTGTCGACCACCTGCAGCGACATCACCGACTTCATCGGCGCAGTCCACCGCGCGCTCGGCCGCATCATGTATGCGGCCAATTTCTATGTCGCGCTGTGCGACCGCGAAGACGGGACCATCCGTTTCCCTTATTTCGTCGATGAAGCCGACGACGAGGTGCCGGCCCCGGGCCAGCGCATCACCCTGGCCGCGCCCGAACAGTCGCCGACCTCCTGGGTGGTGGTGAACCGCCAGCGCCTGATGATCACGGCCGAGGACTTCAAGGCACGCCGCAGCGAAGGCATGGAATGGGGCCACGGCAGCGCCGCCGAGCACTGGATGGGCGCGCCGCTGCTCGACCAGCACCAGCAGGCGCTGGGCGCGATGGTCATCCAGAGCTATACCAAGAACGTCACCTACAGCGAGGAAGACCAGGCGCTGTTTTCCCAGATCGCCAACCACGTGTCCAACGCGCTGCAGGGCCTGCAGAGCATGGACCGGCTCGAGCGCGCCGTTCAGGAGCGCACCGCCGCGCTGGCGCACGAAGTCGCCGAGCGTAGCCGCGCCGAGCAGGTGCAGCATGCGCTGTACCAGATCGCCAGCCTGTCGGCCCAGGCGCTCGACACCGCCGCGCTGTCGGCCAGCCTGCATCGCATCATCGGCGAACTGATGGTGGCGGAGAACTTCCTGATCGGCCTGTACCACGCCGAGACCCAGGAAATCAGCATCCCGTATTTCGTCGACCAGAAAGACAGCGAGGCGCCGGTCAAGCGCTTCCCCTTCGGCAAGGCGATGTGCTCCTACGTGTTGTCGAGCAAGCAGCCGCAGCTGCACGACGCCACCAGCTTCGGCCACCTGGTCGCCAACGGGCTGGTGCAGCAGCCGCTGGGGAACACGGACATCGCCAGCTGGATGGGCGCGCCGATGCTGGTGCACGAGCAGCCCTACGGCGTGCTGATCGTGCAGAGCTACGACCCGTCCATCGTCTACACCAAGGCCGACCTCGACCTGCTGGCCTTCATGGCCAGCCACGTCGCGGTGGCGCTGGCGCGCATGCAGGCCGACCGCCGCATGCGCAAGACCAAGGAAGCGCTGGAAGCGCAGAACGCGGCGCTGAACGAAGCCTTGCACCGCCTGCAGGAAGCGCAGTCGGAACTGGTACGCCAGGAAAAACTCGCTTCACTGGGGCGCCTGGTGGCCGGCGTGGCGCACGAGATCAATACGCCGCTGGGCATCTGCGTCACCGCCACCAGCCACCTGGTGCAGGAACTCAAGCTCACGCGCGAAGAGCTGGCGGCCGGAGAGATGACCGAGGACAGCCTGCAGTCCTTCTTCGACATCATCGACCAGTCGCTGCGCATCATGACCACCAACACCCAGCGCGCCGCCGCACTGGTGCGCAGCTTCAAGCAGGTGGCGGTGGACCAGTCCTCGGACGACATCCGCAACTTCAACCTGGGCGCCTACCTCCACGAAGTGCTGCTGTCGCTGCAGCCCAAGTTCAAGGGCCGCAAGGTGGCGGTGGAAGTGGACTGCGCCAGGGACCTGGTGCTCGACAGCTTCCCGGGCGCGGTGTCGCAGATCGTCACCAACATGATCATGAATTCGCTGGTGCACGGCTACGAGCACGAGCACCAGGGCCGGATCACGATCCGGGCGGCGCAGGAAGACGAGCAGGTAGTGTTCGAGTACGCCGACGACGGCGCGGGGATGGACAGGGAGACGCTGGACAAGCTGTTCGATCCGTTCTTCACCACCAAGCGCGGCACCGGGGGCAGTGGGCTGGGCGCGCACATCCTGTACAACCTGGTGACCGGGCCGCTCGGCGGCACGGTGCGGGTGGAGAGCGCGCCAGGGAAGGGCTTGAAGTACTACCTGCGCTTTCCGCGCTCGCGCAAGAAGCTGGTCAGCCTGTAAATCGTAGGGTGGGCAGATTTCCGCCCACGCGTTCAACCCGGGCCGGATCTGCCCGAGCGGCTGCATTCCCTGTGACTGTCACCGCGTGGGCGCAAAACAGTCCACTGGACTGTTTCGCCTGCCCACCTACGGATTAGCGGTGCTTCAATGCGCCTCGTTATCCGGCCACTGCGCATTGATCTCCAGCGCCTTGTCCATATTCTTGATCAACAGGTCCACGTAGAACGGATCGAGGTGGTGCCCCGCCACTTCGCGCAGGTGCTCGGTCACTTTCGCCGCCGGCCAGGCGTCCTTGTAGCAGCGCTTGTGGCTCAGGGCGTCGAACACGTCGGCCACCGCCACGATGCGGGCGTAGGGATGGATCGCATCGCCGCGCAGGCCTTGCGGATAGCCGCTGCCGTCGAATTTCTCGTGGTGCTGGTGCGCGATCACGGCGGCGGCCTTCAGGATCGGGCGCTGCGAGCCGTCCAGGATCTGCAGGCCGACCGTGGGGTGCTGGCGCATGATTTCCCACTCGTCCGCATCGAGCTTGCCCGGCTTGAGCAGCACCGCGTCCGGGGTGGCGATCTTGCCGATGTCGTGCATCGGGGCGGCGTGCATCAGGGTCGCGGTTTCGTCTTCCGGCATGCCGGCGGCCTGCGCCAGCAGGTGGCAGACCTGCGACATGCGGCGCACGTGGTTGCCGGCTTCGTGCGAGCGCGATTCGACCACGTCGCCCAGGCGCAGGATCAGTTCGGCCTGGGTATCGGTGATCTCCTGGTTCAGCAGGATGTTGTCGAAGGCGATCGCCACGCCAGAGCAGAACACTTCCAGCAGCTGGGCGTCGATGTCCGCGATCTCTTCCACGCCCTTGAGCACCAGCAGCGAGGCCTTGCCGCTGGCGTTCGGGAAGTAGCCGACATAGGTGTCGCCACGCAGGCGCGAGATGCGGTTATGGCGCGCATCGTCCAGCTGGGCAACCAGTTCCGGGCCGATTTCCTCGCCTTCCATTTCGCCTATTTTCGCCAGCACTTCGTACTGGCTTTCGCCGGCGATCACGCTCGCGCCGGTCAGGCGCAGCAGCATGCTCTGCTCCAGGCGCAGCAGCGCCACCACCTGCTGCAGCAGGCCGTTGGCGAAATCCTTCAGGTTGCGCTGCTGGAAAATATGGGCCGATGCCGCGATCACGCGCTCCAGGCCTTCGCGGTAGTTCTGCTGCGCGCGGCGCGCGTCCTCGACCTTCATGATGTCGCGGTAGGCGCGCAGGGCGGCGAAGGTGGTGGTGAACAGCTTGGTGCGATCGAGCTCGGTCTTTTCCTTGTAATCGTTGATGTCGTAGTCGACGATCACGCGTTCTTCCGGCGCCTGGCCCGGTTGCCCGGTGCGCAGCACGATGCGGGTGAACTGGTTGTCCAGGTCCTGGCGCATCCAGCGCGCCACTTCCAGGCCGCTGTCCTCGCGCTCCATCACCACGTCCAGGAAGACCAGGGCGATGTCCTTTTCGCGCGCCAGTATTTCCTTGGCCTCGGCGCCGCTGTAGGCGTGCACGAAGGACAGTGCCCGGCCGTCGAGGCGGAAGCGCGACAGGGTCAGCTTGGTAATGTCATGGATGTCCGGTTCGTCGTCGACGAGCAGGACTTTCCACGGAGCCAGCTTAGGCGCGGCAGAGGACAAGAAGGACATAGGTTTTCGTTACCTTGGTTGATTGACGACACAATCCGCGGCGAAAAGTCACAAAAATAATGCCGCAAGTCAATTCGATTGTAGTACGCCCCTTGTGGCTTAACAACAGGCAACATTAAAAGTGTTGGTTAACGATGTCACAGACTGCGTTCCGCAGGCCCGGTGTCAATACAGCAGGCGTTAATCGTAGCGTTTCTGGCAGCGTTCGCAGTAGAAGCTGCGGCGGTTGGAGCGGCCCAGGTTGGCCTTGAGGTAGGGGATGTCGCAGCGCGGGCAGATCTTCTTGGCATGCGCCAGCCAGTGCTGCTTGAGCACGTACTGGCGCTTCCATTCAAGGAAGTCGAAACTGTATTGGCGGGCTTCGTCGACCAGGGCGCGCAGTTTCGGGGCGGGCAGGGCGCCCATGGTGGACAGCGGATGCACCCGGATGCGGAACAGCACTTCGTTCTTGATGATATTGCCGACCCCGGAAAAGATGTCCTGGTCGAGCAGGGCGTCGCAGGCCAGCATGTCCGGGTTGGCGCGCAGCTTCTTGCGCGCCTTCTTCGGATCCCAGGTCTCGGACATCACGTCGGCGCTGAAGTCGTAGGCGTCGAAGGTTTCGCGGTCGATCTCGCGAATGGCGCAGGCGTAGAAATTGAGCTCGTCGCCGCTGGCGGTCTCGATCGACAGGCGCGGCACCTTGCCTTCGCGCGTCTCGTTGATGCGGTAGGTGCCGAATAACAGGAAGTGCACGCGCAGGACGATTGCCGGCGTCTCGATCAGGAAGTGCTTGCCCCAGGTGTGGATGGCCGTGATGGTCTGGCCCACCAGGCGCTCCGGGTCGATGGCGCGCACGTTGCCGCCGGCGCGCACGATCTGCTGGCCGGAGAAATCCTTGGCCAGCTCTTTCAGGATATACAGTGAGGGTCCTTCGGGCACGGTGTTGCCTCCTTTGCCCCATTGTCGGACGAGTACGCAAAATACCGTGTGCGGGGCCTAACATTTGGATACAAAACTTCGACACTCGCCCCCCTCGAAAAGCCGGGCAAAGGGCGTATATTCAATTATGAGAATAGTCCGGACAATGAAAGGAAGTGCGATGAACACCTCGATCGGCAAACTGGCCCTGGCAGGCCTGCTCGCGCTGGGCGCCGGCGCCGCCTCGGCGGGCGTGACCGTCAATTATGTGGAGTCCGATAAATTCGCGGACCTGCCATTTGCGCCATGGGAGCGCAAGGAAGTACTGAGCGACCTGGCCGACCATTTCGCCAGGCTGGGCAAGACCCTGCCGCCCGGCATGGACCTGACGGTCGACATCACCGAGATCGACCTGGCGGGCCGCGAATATCCGAATATGCGTTCCGGCCGCGAGCTGCGCGTGCTCAAGGGCATGGCTGACTGGCCGATGATCGAGCTGCGCTACACGCTCACCAGCAATGGCCAGGTCGTGGGCAGCGGCAGCGAGCGCCTGCAAGACATGTCTTACCTCGACCGCGGCAGCCGTTTCTCGGACCACGACAGCCTGCGCTACGAAAAGCGCATGATCGACGAGTGGTTCAACAAGACCATCTTGCAGAAGAAACCGGGCTGAGTTTTGCCTGCAGGAATGAAAAACGGCGCTTTGACAGCGCCGTTTTTCATGGTCCGGATTATTGCGACTTCTTCTCGATGCGGCTTTTCGCCATGGCCACCGGGTCCTTCACCGTGTAATCGGACGGCACCGTGAACAGCGCCGCCGCCGGTTCCTCGCGCTTGAGGCTCTCCAGGCGCAGCACTGCGTCGCCCGCGCGCGGGTCGGTGCGCTTCTGGTAAACCACCGCCTGCAGTTCCGGCGACACCCAGGTCTCGGTGCTGACCACGATCGGGTTGCGGTTGCCGATCTCGCCGGCCGGGATTTCGTAGCTGCGGCTGCTGCCGTTGGCCTTCACGCCGTTGAATTCGCGGGTGCCGAGGTCTTTGGTTTGCGCCTTGGCAGTCCACTTGTGCTCGTCCATGGCGCCGGCGATCATCGGGGCGACCCGCGCCGCGATGGCGGGCGAGGCGACCTGGGCGATGCGGATCTGGACGTCGCGCTGCTCGCCGGCGCCGCTGCGTTCGACCTGCTTGACGATCACGCGCTCGTGCGCACCCTCGGGCAGCTTGCCTTCCTTGCGCAGTTCCTCGAGCCGGGCATGGGCGGCGGCGCGGGCGGCAAGCCGGGCTTCGGAGCCGGCCACGCGCGCTTCGGCGGCGGCGATACGGGCCTCGCCGGCGGCGGCGCGGGCATGCGCGCGGGCGGCGGCGACAGTCGCATCCGGCGCCGAGATCCGGATCGCGGTCTTGTCGCGCGGGCGCAGGATGGTGCGGGTGCCTTCGACCGGATCGACGATGGTCACGCTGCGCACCTCGCCTTCGGCATTGCGCACTTCGGTGCGCGTGCGGCCGGCGCTGTCGCGGTAGCTCATGGTGCTGGTCTTGTTGACGATCTGGTTGCCGTCGCCCAGTGTCTGGATGCGCTCGGAGACCATCTCGGCGCTGTAGGGGGCATTCTTCACCAGCTTCGCGCCGTGCATGTGCACGACGGTGGCGCCGCCCATGGCGTCCAGGGCGCGCAGCTCGGCCAGGTTGCCCATCTCCACGTGGACGGCGTCGCCGCTGCGGGTGACGATGCGGCGTTCGATGCGCTCGGTGCGGGGCGCGCCTTCGGCTTGCGGGGCGGCCGTGGCTTCGGCGCCGGCTTCATTGGCCATGGCCGGAACAAAGGCGCAGGCCAGCAGCGCTGCAATCAGGATCTTCGTGGGTGTCATGGGTTTCCTCTTCTGGGTCACTGTGATGGGGTTGGACGCTTACTGGGTGGAACTGAGCCGCACGGCCAGCGGATGGCCGTCGGCGGCGACCAGCATTTCGGCGCGCACGGTATCGAGCGCATTGCCGGGATCGACCGCGACGCCGAGCGAGGCCAGTTCGGTGCGCGGCAGCTCGGCCTCGACCAGCTGGGCATCGGGTTCGGATTCGATGCGCTCGAGCGTATCGAGGGCCACGAAGGCGCCGCCCTTGTCGATGCTGACCAGCGGCTGGCCGCTCACGCTCACGGCCTGGTGCGGCGACAGCGCCAGCAGCATGGCCACCGCCGTCAGCGAGCACAGTGCGCCGGCCATGCCCCATTGCGGCAGGGTCAAGGCGTGGTACCAGCGCTTTGGCGGCGCGAACTGGCGGGTGAAGGCCTGCATCAATTCCTTTTCGACGCAGCGCGGCGCATCGAGGCCGGCCAGTTCGCTGCGCAGGGCCGCGAAGCAGGGGGCGAGGGTGTCCGGATTGTCTTGGGTGTCCATCGTTTACTCCATCAATTCACGAGGCAGCCGGGCGCATGCGCCTGGAGGCGCTTGGCCAGGGCCGCCCGGCCACGCGAGAGGCGCGAGCGGACGGTGCCGATATCGACCTGGCAGACCGTGGCGATCTCCAGGTAGGACAGGTCGTGCAGTTCGTACAGGATGACCACGTCGCGGTAATGCGCCGGCAGCAGTCCCAGCGCGCGCCGCACTTCCTCGGCCGTCTCGTTGCCCAGCAGGCGGGCCAGCGGCCCGGCGCCTTCGCAGGCGAGGTCGAGCTCATAGTCGCCGTCCTCGTCGGGATCCGGCAGCGCCACCTGGCGCCGGCGCGCTTCTTCCAGCTTCAGGATCAGGTTGCGCGCCACGCCGAACAGGAAGTGCTGGAGCTGGCCGCGCAGCGGGTCGAAACCGAAGCGCTTGGTGAGCAGGCCCATGAAGGCTTCCTGCACCACGTCGGCTGCCGTGTCGCTGGAGCCGCAGCGCATCAGCGCATAGCGGAACAAGGGACCCTGGTGACGCCGGTACAGCGCCGTGAAGGCCTCGGCGCGGCCGGCGTGGGTCTGGCGCAGCAGGTCGGCGTCGTCGGCGGTGGGTGCGGGTGGCGTGGTCATGGTCGTCATCTTTCACCGTATTCCGCCCGGGAGGCGGAAAAGTTCCAACTTTTTTTCGAAAGCGGTGAAGGATGCGTCGGCGCGGGACGCCGGGGAAGCCGGCCGCGAGCGCGGCCGGCAGGGGATGCTAGCCGATGGCAGCGACGCCCCTGCGGCGGCGCGAGGCGAGCAGGCCGGTGGCGCCAGCAGCCAGCAGCAGCAGGGAGGCGGGCTCCGGTACATCGGTGGCCACCTGTTCGAGCGAGGTCACATCGGCGAAGTAATACATATATCCGGAGCCGTCTTTCCGAAGGAAGTTGCCATACATGGAAGCAATCTCCACATTCGCCGGGTCGACGAGGGGCGGCATCGCCGTCTCCTGGAAGGTGGTGGCAGGGAGCAGGAAACGCAGATGCATGCTGCGGTCGTAGTGCGCATCCGTGTCCCACATGAGCAGCTCGAACTGGTCGGACATGACTTGCCCATCGTAGGAATCCCATACTTGGGAGAAACCCTGAAGATCGGCAAGCGGCGAGGAGGCGAAGCTGTAGCCGGTCCGCTCGACCAGGTAATTCATGAAGGCGGGCAAGGACATCTCGTAGACCGCCGAGCGGAAGCTGGGGTAGGAGTCCGGCTGGGTTGGCTTGAGCAGCGCTGCCGTATCGTAGGCGAAGCTGCCGATGAGGACGTCGCCGGAGCGGAAAGGAAGCTCCGCCAGGTCGCCATCGGACATCCCGACCCCATTGATCGTGGCCGCATAGCGGTAGGTGATCAACTCGGCCTGGGCGGCGAAAGGAAACAGGCAGGCAAGGCCGGTAAAGCAGAGCTTGGCAAGGAAGTGCATGGAGATAGCCGTCGATGGTGAAGTGAACACGATCGACTATTGCAACACGACATTGCTTTTTTGTCTAGCCGCGGTGGGTAGCCTAGTCTACCCAGTTCACCCGATCGAACTTTCCGCGGAACTCGTCCGGCATGGCCACGACCTGGCTGGACTTGTAGTTGAAAAACACGAATCCGGACTTGGCCATGGCGATCAGCTTGCGGTCGCGCGGACGGCTGATGCGGAAAATGATGTCGCCGCCGTATTTGTTGAAGTCCATGACGCCGACCTCGAACAGCAGCTGGTCGCGGGCGTGGGCTTCGGCGCGGTAGGTGGTGGCCAGGTCGGTGACGATGATGCCGGTGCCGTCGCGCTCGGTCTCGCCGATGCCGAACTCGAACAGGAAGCGTGCCCGCGCCTCGGAGATCATGGAGATCATCGAGTCGTTGCCGAGGTGGTTGGCGGCATTGATGTCGGTGACCCGCACCGACATCGGGGTGGAGTAGCAGAACTGGTCTTCGGGGAAGTTTAGTTGTAAGCGTGCCATATTTCAATTTTAACCTCAGCCGGTCATTCACGGCGCGGCGGCGCGCACGATGCGGTAGACGCTGCCGCGCGCGGTCGTCAGGTACAGCTCGCCCACGCCATCCTGGCCGAATGAAATGACGTTGCCGATGCCGGTGATGTTCCAGTCGCGCTGTTCGGTGATATTGCCGCCCGTTGCCAAGAAACTCTTCAGGAAGCCGCGGCAATAGTCCGAGTAAAAATAGCGCCCGGCCAGCTCGGGCAGGGCGCTGCCGCGGTAGACGAAGCCGCCGGTGATCGAGCAGCCGTTGACTTCGTTGGCGCCGTGGTCGTACTCGAACACGGGCAGTGTCAAGCCGGTACGGTCGCAGGTGGCGGCGTTGTAGCACAGCGTGCCTTCCATGATGTTCCAGCCGTAGTTCAGTCCGCCGGCGCTGGCAGGGCCGATGTTGACTTCCTCACGCCGGTCCTGGCCAACGTCGCTGAGGTAGAGCTGGCTGCCATCGAAGCTGAAGCGCCAGGGATTGCGCAGGCCGGCGGCCCAGATTTCGCCGCGGCGCCCGGCCTGGTTGATATACGGATTGCCGGGCGGGATGGTGTAGGGCTGGGCCGCGGTGGCGGCCGCCACGTCGATGCGCAGCAGCTTGCCCAGCAGCGAATTGAAGTTCTGCCCGTTGCGTTGCGGGTCGCCCGCGCCACCGCCGTCCCCGGTGCCGAGGTAGAGGAAACCGTCCGGCCCGAAGGCGACCTGGCCGCCGAAATGGTTGGTGAAGTTCGGGTGCGGGATGCGCAGGATCACGAGGTTGGAGGTCGGGTCTGCCAGGTTGGGATTGCTGCCGGCGGTGTAGCGCTCGATGACGATGTTCTGCTGCAGGTCGGTGTAATACAGATAGAGGTAACCGTTGCGGCTGAAGGCCGGGTCGAAGGCCAGCGACAGCAGGCCGCCTTCGCCGCTGGTCAAGACGCGGCCGCTGATGTCGAGGAAGGGCGTGGCCACTAAGCTACCGTTCTGGACGATGCGCACGCGCCCGGGCCGCTCGAGCACGAACAGGCGCGTGTCGCCGCTGGGGGCGGTCAGCCAGGTCGGGTTTTCGAGATTGGACACCACTTCGCTCAGGGCGATGCTGACGGCGGCGCTGCCATAGGCGACGCTGGCGGTGACGGTGCCGCCCGCAGTGACGACCGCGCTCTGGGTGGCGGGCGTGGGCGTGTAGGTGACGCCGCCGGACGTGACCGGCGCCGCGGCCACGCTATAGCTGCCGGTTGCGAGGTTGGGCAGGGTTTGCGAGCCGGTGAGGTCTTGCTGGAAATTGTTGGGGCCGGTGATGCGCACCGAGGCGTTCACGCCCGCCGGCAGGCCGGTGGTAGCGAGGGCGAGCGTGCCGGTGGTGGCCGCGGGCGGCGGGGTGGGGCCGGGCGCGCCGGGACTGCCGCCACCGCCGCCGCAGGCCGGCAGAAAGGCCAGCAGTGACAGCAGCACGATCCGCAAAAGCATCCGCAGGTGTTCGCTCAGCATGTTGCCTCCAGGGGAGCCACATCACATCGTCGAACCCATTCTGCCAGCGAAGGCAGGCGCACGCGCGCACCGCAGATCAGCGTGGCTGCGGCGCGACGCCCTTGCCGGGCCGGCCTAGCGCGTCAGGCGATGGATCAGCAGCGCAGCACGGATGGCCGAGGTTTCCAGCGACTCCAGGTTGACCGTTTCGCCCGGCGCATGCGCGCCGCTGCCGCTGGCGCCGAGGCCATCCAGGCTGTCGATGAGGGGCGCGACGAACTGGATGTCGCCAGCGCCGCGCGCGGAGGGCGGCACCGCGCCGACCGTGCCCAGGCCGGCATCCAGGCTGGCCTGGGAATACTGCGCCAGCAGCGCCAGGTTGCCGGGCGTGACCGCCATCGGCGGATAGGAATCGTGGAAGGTAATGGTGGCGCTGGCGCCCGGCAGGCTTTGCGCGACGATCCCGCGCATGCGGGCCTGGGCGCGGTCGCGCTGCGCGTAGTCGAGGTAGCGCAGGTCGCCGCGCACGGTGACCGTATTGGCGATGACATTGGTCTTGCCTGCGGCCGTGCCTTTCGAATTGGCTTCGTCGATGACGACGTCGGTGCCGCCCAGGATCACGCCCGGATTGAAGGTCAGGCCCGGCTCGACCACGGCCTGGCGAAAGCCGTCGAGGATGCGCGCAGCTTCGTACACGGCGCCGTAGCCGCCATTGCCGAACACGCCTTGCGAATGGCCCTGGCGGCCCTTGACGTCGAGATCGAAGGTGGCGGTGGCGCGGCGCCCTACAGTCGCCATCGCCTGGCCGCTTGCATCGGTCATCGCTCCTTCGAAACTGAGTGCGACGTCGCTGCGCCTGGCCAGTTCGACCAGGTCGCGCCGCGATACCTCTCTCGGCTGACCGGCATTTTCCTCGTCGCCAGTGAAGACCACGCTGATGTCGGTGTTGTCGAGCGCGCCCGCACGTTGCAGCGCACGCAGGGCGGCGATCACGATCACATTGCCGCCTTTCATGTCGCCCACGCCCTGGCCGCGCGCGCGCATGCCTTCGCGCTGCCACAGCGGGCCGGGCGCGTCCAGTTCGAAGACGGTGTCGAGGTGGCCGAGCAGCAGCAGGCGCTTGCCCTTGGCCGCGGCGCCGGTGCGGTTGGCGACCAGGTGGCCGGCGCGGCCCATCTCGCGCGGCATCTCGACCCACGCGGTCTTGAAGCCGAGCGCGTCGAGTTCCTGGCGGAACACCTCGCCCACGGCGCGCACGCCCGGCAAGTTCATGGTGCCGCTGTTGATGCGCGCGCTACGCTCGAGCAGCTCGATCGCCTGGGGCTGCCATGCCTTGACCTCGCCGGCAATGCGCTGTTCAAGCGGGGACAGGCCCTGGGCCGCGGCGGTGCTGCAGAGCAGGGCGGTCAGTAACAAGGAGGAGGCAAGCTGGCGTGGCATGTCGGGCATCCGTTGCAATGAAGAATGCCCAACTCTACTACGGATGCGCCCGCTGGGGCAGGCCGTTCAACCCGCTCAGGGCAGGATGGTCGCGCCGGTGCGGGCTTTGGTGACGACGCCCTGCGGATTGATGAGCACGACGTACTCGGTAAACCGTCCGCCGCCCGAGGGCGACTGGTAGACCCAGGTCTCGAAGCCGCTGTCGAAGACGACGCTCTTGGTCGGCCCAAAGGCCGCCAGCAATTGCACCTTGGTCGTCGTGCCCGGCACGACGGTTTGCTGCAGCCTTTCGGTCGAGACTTGTGCGCCGGGCGGCACGGGAGAGCTGGCACAGGCGGCCAGCAGGATGGCGCCCAGGACGGAGGCTGGCAGCTTCATGGCGCGTCTTCCATATAGGTGAACTCGACCAGCGTATCGTTCGGCCAGGACGCATCCCAGATCGGTGCGTAGAAGGTACGGTCGAGCATCACCTGGCAGTCGCAGTATTGCAAATCGGTCCTGGTCTGCTCGCCGCCGGCGTACATCATCTTGAAGGGCAGGGTTTCGACGCGCTCGCCCGCGCGCAAGGTGACCGCGAACACGGGGCGGTCGGCAAAGAACAGGTAATTGCCGTCGGGGCTGCCGCAGACCTGGTCGGGCGAGCTCAAGGCATTGGCGACCCAGGCGAACAGCGGCGAGCTGTTCGATACCAGCCCGGCTTCGACGCCGACCCGGCATTCCAGGCGCATGTCGCCCAGGCGCCGCGTGCCCGCAGGCAAGCCGGGAGTCACGACGAGGGCGCGCCAGGTCATGCTGGTGGTCTTGCGGTTGGCGAGCACGGCGGCGTCTTCGCGCAGCGCGGCATCGACGCGCGGCAGCACGAAGCTGTTGTCGGACGCAACCGCCACCGGGACGCTGACGCTGTCGCCGGCCACGCGCAGGGTGATGCCGCTCATGTTGACGGTGGGCAGGCGCGGCAGCAACTGGAAGCGCAGAGGCGCGTTTGGGGCCAGGGCATGCTCGCGCTCGAAGCGCTCCATGCCCTTGATCATTTTTCTATAGGATTTATCGACCGGATCACGGGTGGATTGCACCGTGACGGTGGCGGCCTGCCCGGCAGCGAGGGCCGGGAAAGCAGCGAGGGCGGCCACAACAAGCGCCAGCCCCGGGACAACGCGGAAAATTCGCCGCGTCATCGGCTTACCAGGAGCGGACGCGGCCGGTGTCCATGTGGACGAATTGCGAGTCGGGATAGTAGCCGACGCCGCCGCCACCGATCGACAATGCCGCACGCTGCAGCATCTTCAGGTCCTTGCCCGGGATGCGGATGTCGATGGCTTTCGCTTCCATGTGCAGGCTGCGCTTGGCCACGCCACCGCTGGCGGAATGCAGCTTGGCGTTCGACTCCGGCGAGCGGTAGCCCGAAATGATGTGCAATTCCTTGTTGTTGCCCATTTTCTCGTTCACGGCAGTCAGGAGCAGCATCAGTTCCGGATCCATCTCGGCAACCTTGTTGTTGCGATGGTCGCGCAGCACCTTGTTGATGTCCTTCATTGCATCCGGGATGAACTGGCCTTCAGCCCAGAACACGCTGGTCAGCTTTTCGCCGGTGTGCGTGTTGTACAGGCGCAGCGTACGCTCGCCAGGGGCGGCTTGTGCTGTTTTGGCAAGTGCTGGGATGCTGAGAGTGGGTGCTGCAAGGATGAGGGAGGACTTCAGGAAAGCTCGGCGTGGCATCATCGGATTGGATCCTTATGGTGGTTGCGCTCAAAGGTCAATTTTACGCCAGTTTTGTTAAATCTGCCGATAAGGTCTGGATAAATGCGGCTTTTAGGCTACGATCTTGATGTTTTCATCAACTTTGAGAGATTTTCGATGACGAGTTATCAACGAATCCCGGCGAAGGGTCTACTTTCCATTGCCGCCTTGCTCACTTCGCTAGCCGGTCATGCCGCAGCACAGGCGGTAACGCCGGTGGACGAGCCGCCCGCAGCCCAGGGCTGGCGCACCGAAACCGTGGCCGACGGCCTGCCCCAGCCCTGGGGCATGGCCTGGCTGGCGGACGGCCGCATGCTCGTCACCGGCAAGAAGGGCACGCTGCACCTGGTGAACGGCAAGCGCGTCGAAGAGGTCGCGGTGGAAGGCCTGCCGGCGCTGTTCACCGGCGGCCAGGGCGGCCTGCTCGACATCGCCGTGCACCCGGCCGACAAGGGCCCGAATCCGCGCATCTACATGACCATGGCCAGCGGCACCCAGGACGAGAACCGCACGGTGCTGGTGCAGGGCGTGTTCGACGGCAAGCGCGTGCATGGCATCAAGACCATCTTCACCGCCTCGCCCGCCAAGAGCGGCGGCCAGCACTTCGGCTCGCGCATCGTCTTCCTGAAGGACGGGACCCTGTTGATGAGCATCGGCGACGGCGGCAACCCGCCCCAGCGCATCGGCAACATGCTGGCGCGCGACCAGGCGCAGAACCTGGGCAGCCACAACGGCGCCATCCTGCACCTGACCGCCGAGGGCAAGGCCGCCGCGGGCAACCCGCTGGCCGGCCAGCCAGGCGCGCTGCCGGAACTGTGGAGCATCGGCCACCGCAATATCCAGGGCATGGCGCTCGACCCGCAAAGCGGCCGCGTCTGGGCCAGCGAACATGGCCCGCGCGGCGGCGACGAGATCAACCTGGTCGAAGCCGGCAAGAACTACGGCTGGCCGTTGCAAAGCTATGGCCTGGACTACAGCAGCCGCGAGCCGATCGGCACCCGGACCGTGCCGGGCATGGTGCAGCCGATCGTGGTCTGGTCGCCTTCGCCCGCGCCGTCGGGCCTGGCCTATTACACCGGCAAGGCCTTCCCGGCCTGGCGCGGCAGCCTGTTCAGCGGCAGCCTGGCCGGCCAGGACATCCGCCGCGTGGCGCTCGATGCCCAAGGCAAGGTCACGCGCCAGGAAAAGCTCGCCATCGGCAAGCGCGTGCGCGACGTGCGCCAGGGACCGGACGGGCAGCTGTATGCGCTGACGGACGAGACCCGCGGCAGCCTGTTGCGCATCGTTCCGAAATAAGCCCGCCACGTCCGGCGGCAATGCGTTGCGCATGGATTCCCCGAATCCATGCGCAATTGATTGTTGCAAGGAGAAAAGCTGCCTAGAATGCTCTTTCCATCCGACCCGGATGACCCACAGGAGGAGCAGCATGGCAGTATCCGTTCGCAATCTCAAGCTGGCCGCAGCGCTGGCGCTGGTGACCAGCATCTCCGCGGCGCATGCTGCGCCCGCCAAGCAGGCGACCACGCCCGACATCCCGATCCCCAACGTCCCGTACACCAAGTTCGTCCTCAAGAACGGCCTGACGGTGCTGGTGCACGAAGACCACAAGACCCCGGTGGTGGCGATCAACACCTGGTACCACGTCGGCTCGAAGAACGAAAAGGTCGGCAAGACCGGCTTCGCCCACCTGTTCGAACACCTGATGTTCAGCGGCAGCGACAACTTCAAGAAGACCTACCTGAATGCGATGGAAGGGATCGGCGCGACGGACCTGAACGGCACCACCAACCAGGACCGCACCAACTACTTCCAGAACGTGCCGACCTCGATGCTGGACTATGCGCTGTTCGCCGAGAGCGACCGCATGGGCCACCTGCTGGGCACCGTCGACAAGAAGAAGCTCGACCTGCAGCGCGGCGTGGTGCAGAACGAGAAGCGCCAGCGCGAGAACCAGCCCTACGGCGTGGCCTACGAACTGCTGGTGACCAACACCTATCCGGTCGGCCACCCATATTCGTGGACCGTGATCGGCAAGATGGAAGACCTGGACGCGGCCTCGATGACGGACGTGCAGGACTGGTTCAAGACCAACTACGGCCCGAACAACACGGTGCTGGTGCTGTCCGGCGACATCACGCCGGAAGTGGCGCGCCAGAAGGTCGAGCAGTATTACGGCCATATTCCTCCAGGCCCGCCGCTGGCCAAGCATGAAGCCTGGATCGCCAAGCGCACCGGCAGCCATCGCACCACCGTGCAGGACCGCGTGCCGCAATCGCGCATCTACCGCACCTGGAACGTCCCGGGCGCGCACACGCCGGAAGAAGCGCAGCTCGACCTGGCTGCGCTGGTGCTGGGCGGCGGCAAGACCTCGCGCCTGTACAAGCGCCTGGTGTACAAGGACCAGCTGGCCACCAGCGCGACCGCCAGCGACGACGCGGCCGAAATCGGCGGCCAGTTCGACCTGACCCTGACCGCGCGCCCCGGCGCCGACGTGGCGAAGATGGAACGCGCGGCGGACGAAGAACTGCGCGCGCTGATGAAGAACGGCCCGCTTGAGTCCGAACTGCGCCTGGCCAAGACCACCATCCTGGCCCAGTACACCCGCATGATCGAGCGCGTCGGCGGCTTCGGCGGCAAGAGCGACTTGCTGGCCTCCTGCACCACCTATACCGGCAACCCGGACTGCTACAAGGTCTACCTGGAGCGCATCAAGGCCGCCACCCCGGCGACCGTGAAAAAGGCCATGAACGACTGGCTCAGCGACGGCGACTTCGTGCTGCAGGTCGACCCTTACCCGACCACCCTGGTGGCCGGCGCCGCCGCGGACCGCAGCAAGGAACCGGCACTGGGCAAGCCGATGTCGCTCAAGCTGCCGGACATGCAGAAGACGACGCTGTCGAACGGCCTGAAGGTCGTGCTGGCCGAGCGCCACGATGCACCGGTGGTGAACTTCCAACTGCTGGTCGACAGCGGCTACGCATCGGACGCGGCGGACAAGCCGGGCGTGGCCAGCCTGGCGCTGCGCATGCTCGAAGAAGGCACCAAGACCCGCAAGTCGCTGGAAATCGGCGAAGAGTTCGCGGGCCTGGGCGCGCAGTTCGGCGCCGGCACCAACCTCGATAGCGCCTTCGTCACCATGAACACGCTCAAGGCCACGCTGCCGCAATCGCTCGCCGTGTACTCGGACCTGGTGCTGAATCCGGCCTTCCCGCAGAACGAGTTCACCCGCCTGCAGAAAGACCGCCTGGCCGCCATCCAGCGCGAGAAAACCGTGCCGCAGCTGATGGCGCTGCGCGTGCTGCCGAACCTGTTGTATGGCAAGGAGCATGTGTATGCCAAGCCGTTTACCGGCACCGGCACCGAGGAAGCGGTCAAGCGCATGACCCGCGAGGACCTGGCCAGGTACCACGCCACCTGGTTCAAGCCGAACAACGCGACCCTGCTGGTGGTGGGCGACACCACGCTGGCCGAGATCAAGCCGCTGCTCGAGAAATCGTTCGCGGGTTGGAAGGCGGGCGAGGTGCCGAAGAAGGTGCTGGCCACCGTGGCGCCCCAGGAGAAAAGCGTGGTCTACCTGGTCGACCGTCCGGGCGCGCTGCAAAGCGTGATCGTCGGCGCCCAACTGGCCCCGCCGCGCAACAGCCCGGAGTCGCTGCCGCTGGAAATCGTCAACGACGTCTTCGGCGGTACCTTCAGCTCGCGCATCAACATGAACCTGCGTGAAGACAAGCACTGGTCGTACGGCGTGTCGAGCCAGCTGTCGCCGGCCATCGGCCAGCGTCCGTTCATGAGCGTCTCGCCGGTGCAGACCGACAAGACCCGCGAAGCGATGCAGGAACTCGTGCTGGAATACCGCAACATCGCCGGCGGCAAGCCGATCACGGCCGAGGAGCTGAAAGCGGCGCTGGACAACAACACGCTGGGCCTGCCGGGCAGCTTCGAGACCGCCAGCCAGCTGACGAGCGCCTACACCAACATCGTGCAGTACGGCCTGGGGGATGACTACTACAACACCTTCACCGAGAAGGCGCTGTCGCTCACGCCGCAGCAAGCCAACGCGCTGGCTGCCCGCAGCTACACGCCGGACCGCCTGGTCTGGGTCGTGGTGGGTGACCTGGGCAAGATCGAATCGGGCATCCGCTCGCTGAACATCGGCGAAGTGCGCAAGATCGACGTGGATGGGAATCCTGTTAAATAAGGAGGCATGACGTGGGCGATGCCGCCCACGTTACCGACCTCGATCAATCCAGGTCCTGGAACAAGGCCGTCGCAATCTTCGCCTGCTCCGGCTGCGGCATGTCGGTGTTATTGAGCAGCACCACCGCACGCCCGTCAAGCGGATCGTAGGCCAGCAAGGTCTTGTAGCCGCCAAAGGCGCCCGTTACCCACGTAAGGGAACGGGCGCCTTTTTTCGTGGCGAGGTTTTTTACGCGGCCGCCCAGCGCATAGTCTTCGGACGCCACCTGCACGGTGGACAATTCGCGCCGCGCCTTGTCCGACAGCAGCTTGGTGAAATAGACGCTGTCGGCCAGCGCCACCAGGTCGCGCGCTGTGCTGTACAGGGTGCCGCTGGCCGCCACCATCGGCGGCGCGGCCGGGACCTTGCGCACGCCGGCGGCGGTATAGGCCACCGCCATGCCGACCGCGTCTTCGTAGCCGGTGGCGCCAAAGCTGGTGTCGCGCACGCCGGCCGGGGCCAGCACCAGTTCTTCCACCACTTCGGTAAATGTTTTTTTGGTAGCGCGTTCCACGACGGCGCCGACCAGCACCCAGTTCGTCACCGAGTAATCGTAGGCCGATCCGGCGGCGCCGGTCTGGCCCGCGCCGAAACGCAGGGCCGCTTCGACCGGGCCGATCTCGAGGTTCTCGATCGCCTTGTCTTTTTTCAGCGCCTCGGACAGGCCGTTCGGGATGCCGCTCCGGTTCGACATCAACTGGCGCAGCGTGACCGCCCCATTTGGGGCCGGCAGTTCCGGCAGGTGGCGTGCGATCGGCGCGTCCAGGTCGAGCTTGCCCATGTCGGCCAGGCGCAGCACGGCGACGGCGCTGATCCACTTGGTGATCGAGCCGATCATGAAGCGCGTGTCCTTGGTATTGGCCTGGGCTTCCTCGCGCAGGGCCAGGCCGCTGGCGTGCGTGACCAGGGTCGAGCGGGCATCCTTGCGCACGGCGGCCACGCCGCTGTACTGCTTCGGCAGGTGGCGTTCGATCAGGGGCCCGGTGGTGACCTTGTCGATGACGGCGCAGCCGGACAGGGCGAACGCGAAGACGGCGGGGGCGAGCAGGGAAAAACGGATACGCATGGGGACTCCCGGGAAAATGGCAGTTGCATTGTAGCTGCCGCTTTCCCGGAACGGCGGACGCTGCGAATGGCGTGCGCGCCGCTCAGCCCTTGCGCTGGATCTCGGCCGTGATCTCGTAGGCGCGCAGGCGCGCCGCGTGGTCGAACACCTGCGAGGTGATCATCAGCTCGTCGGCCCCGGTGCGTGCAATGAAAGTGCGCAGCTGGGCTTCCACGGTGTCCGGCGCCCCGATCGCGGTGCACGACAAGACACTGTCGAGCATCATGCGCTCGGCCGTGCCCAGGCTCTCCAGGTAGCCCGGCACGGGCGGCTGCAGCTTGCTCGGGCGGCCGCTGCGCAGGTTGACGAAGGCCTGCTGCATCGAGGTCGCCAGCACTTGAGCCTCGGCATCGGTGTCCGCGGCGAACACGTTAAAGCCGAGCATGACGTAGGGTTTGTCGAGCTGGGCCGACGGGCGGAAGGTCGAGCGGTAGATCTCGATCGCCTGCATCATCATCTGCGGGGCGAAATGCGAGGCGAAGGCAAACGGCAGGCCGAGCGCGGCAGCCAGCTGGGCGCCGAACAGGCTCGAGCCGAGGATCCAGACCGGCACGTCCAGGCCCGCGCCCGGCACCGCACGTACCTGGCGGCGTGGCGAGTCGGCAAAGTAATCCATCAGCTCGACGACGTCCTGCGGGAAGGCGTCGGCGTCGGACGCCAGGTTGCGGCGCAGGGCGCGTGCGGTGACGTGGTCCGAACCCGGCGCGCGGCCCAGGCCCAGGTCGATGCGTCCCGGGAAGAGGGATGCGAGCGTGCCGAATTGTTCGGCAATCACGAGCGGCGAATGGTTGGGCAGCATGATGCCGCCGGCGCCGACCCGGATGGTCGAGGTGCCGGCCGCGACATGCCCGATCAGCACCGCAGTGGCGGCACTGGCGATGCCCGGCATGCCATGGTGTTCGGCCAGCCAGAAGCGGTTGTAGCCCCAGCGCTCGCCGTGCTGGGCGAGGTCTAGTGAACGGTGGAAAGATGTTGCCGCATCGCTGCCTTCTGCGATCGGCGAGAGGTCGAGTATCGAGAATGGAATCATCCAATGATGATACCTTGACGCGCTTTTTCGCGTGCGCGATGGCCCAGAACGCCAGTATCGGCTTGATGTTCTGTAAAGATGGCGCTGTCACCGCAAACTGTAGAAATTGAACTGTCGAGCTCCGGCGCAGTCCAACGATGATCCGATCGATCACCCGGTGGGGCATGAACGGAGCAGGTTTTACCAGGTTGCTGAGGAAACTGTCTTCGCTGACGCCGCGGCAGCGAGGGCAGCTGCTGGACGCCTTGCGTCCGGCAATCGGATTCGAGCGCGTCTGCGCGGCCATCACGCAGGCCAAACCCAGGCCCTGTTGCCCTTCCTGCCAGGCCGAGCACCCTTGCCGGCACGGCATGGACCGCGGGATCCAGCGCTACCGCTGCCGCGCCTGCCGCAGTACCTTCAGCGCTTTGAGCGGCACACCGCTGTCGCGCCTGCGCCATCGCGCCAAATGGCTCGACTTCCTCTCACAGATGCTTGAGACCAAGCGTCCGCGCAGCTGCCAAGGCGGCCAATGTGCACCGCAACACCAGCTTTCGCTGGCGCCACCGTTTTCTCGCGCTCACGCAGCACGACCGGGTCGAGCGCCTCTCCGGGATTGCCGAAGCCGACGAGATGTTTTTACTCGAGTCGCAAAAGGGCTCGCGACAGCTGGACCGGCCAGCCCGGCGGCGCGGCGCAGTCGCCTCCATACGCGGCATTACCCATGAACACGTCTGCATTCTGGTCGCGCGCGACCGCACCGGCCGAACCCTCGATTTCATCACCGGCCGGGCCGCCGTCACCAAGCGGCAGCTACACCGCCATCTCGGCCCCAGGCTCGACAAGGATGTGCTGCTCGTGACTGACGGGCATCCTGCCTACCGGGCTTTTGCGCGCGAAGCAGGCATCGCGCACGCTATCGTCAATCTGCGCCTTGGTGAGCGGGTGCGCGGCGCAGTTCACGTGCAGAACGTGAATGGCTATCACCAGCGCTTCCGACAGTGGCTTGCGCGTTTTTGCGGTGTCGCCTCGCACTACCTGACCAATTACCTGGGCTGGCGCTGGGCGCTCGACGGCGAACGCATTGCTTCGCCCGAGCAGCTGCTCCGAGCGGCGCTGGGCATCTTCCACACGTAACGGGCACAGCGCCTAAAGATTGACCAAAGACGAACACGTCCTTATGATCGGTCGCGCAGTCCCTATACTTTACTCCTGCCAATGTCCAGATTCCTGAGTTTGCCATGCAGCCGCACGACCATCCTCGCCGCCTGTTGCGCCGTTCTGTTCGCCACCGGTTGCGCGCAGCTGCCGGGCATGGGAGGCGCCGCCGTGCCTGCTGAAACGGGGTTCGACGCGGGACCGCTGGCGGAGCTCGATCGCGCCATCCTCGGCCATATCGCCGATCGCAAACTGCCGGGTGCCGTCTTCCATCTGGAACGCGCGGGCAGGGTGCACGAAAAGGGCTTTGGACGCTATACCTATGAGCCCGATGCCACGCCGGTAACAACCGATACGGTGTTCGATGCAGCATCCCTGAGCAAGGTGCTCTCGACCGCGCCCTCGGTGCTGATCCTGGCCCAGGACGGCAAGCTCGCGCTCGACGCGCCGCTGGCGCGCTATTTTCCCGAATGCGCGAACGGCGGCAAGGAGGCCATCACCGTGCGCCATCTGCTGGCGCATGCTTCCGGGCTGCCTGCGGGCCTGCCGGCCAAGCCGAGCTGGCAGGGCGGGGATGCCGCGCATGCCCTGGCCTGCGCCCAGCTGGTGACGCATGCGCCGGGCAGCTTCTTCCGCTACTCGGACATCAATTACATCCTGCTCGGCCGGCTGGTGGAGCGCGTCGCCGGCATGCCGCTTGACCAGTTCGCGCAGCAGCGCATCTTCATGCCGCTGGGCATGAAAGATACCGGCTACCTGCCGCTGGCGCGCATGCCTGCGGGGCGGATCGCGCCGACCCAGCGCGCGCCGCTTGACGGCAATGCGGCCCTGCATGGCGACCTGGCCCCCGGCCAGATGCTGCAGGGCGCCGCGCATGACCCCACCGTGCGGCGCATGGGCGGCGTGGCCGGTTCGGCCGGCGTGTTTTCCACCGCGCGCGACGTGGCGCGCTTTGCCCGCATGCTGCTGGGCAGCGGGGAACTGGACGGCGTGCGCGTGCTGTCGAACGAGAGCGTGCGCCTGCTCACCACCGCGCAGTCTCCGCCCGGCCTGGTCTTGCGCGGCCTGGGCATGGACATCGATTCGCCCTATGCCCAGCGGCCGCGCGGCACGCTGTTCCCGGTCGGCTCCTACGGGCATACGGGTTTTACCGGCTGCATCCTGTGGATCGATCCGCAGTCGCGCAGCTTCTACGTCTTCCTGTCCAACCGGGTCTACCCTGACGACAAAAGCAATGTGCTGGCGCTGTACACCCAGCTCGGCACGCTGTCGGCCCAGGCCGTGCGCGTGGCGGCCCCTGCCATTGCCGCGATCCGCAACTGACCGGACTTGCTTATTTTTCCAGCAGGCTACCGTGCGCCTGCCTGTGTCGTGCATCCCTACACTTCGAGACCTATGCAATATCTCATTGATATTGTTCAGCATTTCGTCCGAACACAATTTTAGGAGATCGACATGAAGATGAATAAGCTACTGAAAGGCCTGCTGGGTGCTTCCGTTGCCGCTGCCATGTTCGGCGCCACTACCGTCCATGCACAATCGAGCAGCACTGCCGGCCAGTCCGGCACGACCTCGAGCACCGGCACCACCGCCGGCACCAGCCAGAGCGGCAGCATGAACGATCAAAGCAGCGGCAGCTCCTCGGCCAGCGCCACGGGCAGCTCGCAGAAGCAGGACAAGAAACAGAGCAAGAAGGGCAAGCACCATAACGCTGCGCACGGCGCCAGTAGCACCGGCAGCACCAGCGGCTCGAGCATGAGCGGCGCCACCAGCGGCGACACCGGCGCTGCAAGCAGCTCGAGCGGCAGCACCGGCTCGATGGGCGCAACCGGCTCCAGCGGCCAGACCGAATCGGGCAGCATGGGCGTCGAAGCCGGCCGCACCAGCACCGGCGCCTCGAGCGAGCCGCCAACCCGTTCCAGCACCAGCGGTTCGTCGGGCGCCAGCGGCTCGATGGGCACCAGCGGTTCCTCGGGCTCGATGGGCACCAGCGGCGCTACCGGCACGACCGGCACCACCGGCACCACCGGCACCACCGGTACCACCGGCACGATGGGCACCAGCGGTTCCTCGGGCTCGATGGGCACCAGCGGCGCTACCGGTACGACCGGCACCACGGGCGCTACCGGCACCATGGGCACCACCGGCACTACCGGTTCGATGGGCACCAGCGGTTCGACGGGCACGATGGATGCCACCGGCCGTAGCGGCACCACTGGCACCAGCGGTACCTCGGGCACGTCGGGTACGACCGGCACGACCGGAACCACGGGTAGTTCGGGAACTTCAGGTACGTCCGGCACGACTGGCACCACCGGCACGACTGGCACCACCGGTACGACCGGGACCACGGGTACGACCGGTACCACCGGCGGCACCGGCCGCGGCTACTGACACGCCAGCACGCTCGGTTATCCCCCTGCGCGGCCAGGTGGCCGCGCCCGACACCAGCCTGCGGGCTGGTGTCCTCGTTTACAGGGCCGGCGCGCCCTCAGCGGGCATTGCGTCCCCGCATGCCGGGACGCGGCGAACGGGGAAGCGGGCTGCCTTCGGCCAGTTCGATCTTCTCGAGCGGCTCGGGCGCCGGTCCATGCAGCACCTTGCCCTCGATGTCGAAGCGCGAGGCGTGGCAGGGGCAGTCCCAGGAGCGTTCGGCCGAATTCCAGTGTACGGCGCAGCCCATGTGGGTGCACTTGGCCGACACCGCGTGCAGCCCGCCCTGGGCGTCGCGGTAGACGGCGATCTTGCGCAGGCCGTCGCGCACCACCGCGCCTTCGCCGGCCGCGATTTCCTGCACCGAATCGACGTCGCCCCCGGTCAGCCATTCGCCATAGCGCGCCAGCGTGTTGGCCTGCTCCGAGGCGAAATCGGCCAGCCCGTGCACGGGTTTGCGCGCCGGGTCGTACAGGGCCTGCCAGGGATTCTCGCGCCCGCCGATCAGGTCGGTGATCAGCATGGCGCCGATGGTGCAATGGGTCATGCCGTTGCCCGAGTCGCCCGTGATCAGGTAGACGTTGTCGTCGTCCATCGGATTGCGGCCGAGGTAGGGCAGGCCGTCGGACGGTTCCATCACCTCGCCCGACCAGCGGTAGGCGACCGCCTGCGCCTGCGGGAAGTGCTCGCGCGCCCAGCGTTCGATCTCGTCGTAGCGGTGTTCGGGATGGTCGTCCTGGCCGGTCTTGTGGTCGGCCCCGCCGACCACCAGGATATCGTGCTCCGCGCCAGCCGGCGACTCCAGCCGCACGTAGTAATACGGGTCGCCCGTATCCCACAGCAGGATGCGCGGCAGCGCGCCGCGTGCTACCTGCAGTCCCACCACATAGGTGCGGTAGCCGGCCTGCTTGGTGTGCATCACCACGCGGTCGTTGAAGGGCGTGTGCGTGGCCAGCACCACGGCGCGGGCGCGGATGTCGCCGCGGTCGGTGCTGACGGTTTGCTGCTGCTGGTCGCCGCGCACCCGGCGCGCGTGGGTGGCGCCATGGATGCTGCCGCCCAGGCGCTCGATGGCGCGCGCCAGGCCGGCCAGGTAGTTCAGCGGATGGAACTGGGCCTGGCGCAAGAAGCGCACGGCGGGGCCGGAATCGAAGGGCAGGCCGGGCACGCCCGGCAACAGCTCGACGGCCACGCCGGCGCGTTTGGCGCAGGCGTACTCTTTCTCGAGATCGCGCAGGCCGTTGCCGGGCAGGGCGTACAAGTAGCCGTCGAGGCGCTCGAATCCGCAGTCGATGTGTTCTTCGGCCACGATGGCCTCCACCAGCGTGATTGCGCGCGCATGGCTGTCGGCCACCAGCCGGGCATTGCCGGCGCCGAACTTGTCTTCGATGGTGGCATACCACTCGTCGGGCGGAAACAGGTGGGCCGTGGTGCGGCCGGTCTCGCCGGCGCCGATGCCGAGGGCGTCGATCACCGCCACGCAGCGCCCCTCCTTGGCCAGCAGGTAGGCGGTAGTCAAGCCGGCGATGCCGGCGCCGATGATGCAGACCTCGGTATCGAGTTCGCCGGACAGGGGAGGAGCGGAAGGCAGGTCGGCGGTGTCGAGCCAGAGCGAGACCGAAGCGCCATTCGTCGTAGCAGCCATGTCGTCATCCTTTCTGTGCAGGGCGCCGGGCGCCGGCGCGGGAAGGCAGGACGGGCCGCGGGCGGCCGCTCAGTCCTCGGCCACAGTCTACCGGGCGTCGGGAAAGCCCGTAGCACGATGCCCAGGCCCGATCGCCTCGGCAGCGGCGCGTTCCGGGCGGGGAGTTTGTGGCAAGCTAGCACCAGTATTGTCGAAATTGACGACAGGATGGTTTGACAAGGATTTTGTGGCGTAGAATTAACTGATATTACCCACAGGAACTATAACGATGAATAAAGCCACCGGCCCAGTCCAGGCGTTTCCGCCCAGCGCCATGAAGCTTTCCGAACTCATCGGCGCCTTGAGCTACGCGCTCGATATCACCGAGGGCCAGCCGGACGGCCATTGCGTGCGCTCCTGCTGGATCGGCATGCACATCGGCCAGGCCATCGGCCTGCCGCGTGAAGAACTGTGGGAGCTGTATTACACCCTGCTGCTCAAGGACCTGGGCTGCAGCAGCAACGCGGCGCGCATCTGCGAGCTGTATCTCACCGACGACCGGAATTTCAAGCGCGACTTCAAGCTGGTGGGCGACAGCCTGCCGCAGGTGCTCTCCTTCGTGCTGTCCCATACCGGCCTGAAGGCCGGCCTGGCCGAGCGCTTCCGCAGCGTGATGACCATCCTGCGCGACGGCCCTACCATCGCGCAAGGCCTGATCGCCACCCGCTGCCAGCGCGGCGCCGAGATCGCGCGCCTGCTGCGCTTTTCCGAAGGGGTTGCGGCCGGCATCTATTCGCTCGACGAGCATTTCAACGGCAAGGGCAAGCCCGCGGGCCTGGCCGGCGAGGCCATCCCGGTGTATGCGCGCATCGCGCTGCTGGCCCAGGTGATCGACGTGTTCAACACCTCGTCGGGACGCGACAGCGCCATGAAGGAAGTACGCAAACGCGCCGGCAGCTGGTTCGACCCGCGCCTGGCGGCGGCCTTCGAGCAGGTAGCCGCCGCCCCGGCCTTCTGGGACATGCTGGCATCGAAAGACATCGACCAGGCCGTGTTCGCGCTGGAGCCGGCCGGCCGCGAAGTGCCGCTGGACGACGACTACCTCGACGACATCGCTACTGCCTTCGGCCAGGTGGTCGACGCCAAGAGCCCCTATACCAGCGGCCACAGTGCGCGCGTGGCGCTGTACACCGACCTGATCGCGGAAGAACTCGGCATGGGCGCGCAGCAGCGCCGCTGGCTCAAGCGCGGCGCGCTGCTGCACGACGTCGGCAAGCTGGGCGTGAGCAACAGCGTGCTGGACAAGGCAGGCTCGCTCGACCGCGACGAATGGGACGCGGTGCGCCAGCATGCGCAGTACACCGAAACGATCCTCGGCCGCATCCACGCGTTCGCGGGCCTGGCCCGGATCGCGGGCGCGCACCACGAGCGCCTCGATGGCACCGGCTATCCGCGCGGCCTGAGCGGCGAGGAGATCGGCATCGAGACCCGCATCATCACCACCGCCGACATCTTCGACGCCATCACCGCCGAGCGCCCCTACCGCGGCGCGATTCCCGTGCCGCAGGCGCTGGAGATGATGGAAAAGACCGTCGGCAGCGCGCTCGACGCGGACTGCTTCGCCGCGCTGAAGAAGGCGATGGCGCGCCTGCCGATGGCGGACGCCGCCTGACGGCGCCTCAGCCCGCACCCCTCCCGCAGCGGCAAGGCGCCCGCCTTGCCCGCATCTCCCCGCAGCCTGCCTGCACCCCGCCTGTTGCATGAAATCTTCTTGTCATAGCAAGATTTGACAAACATCGCCCAAACGATGACGACACAATGCCTTCACACGAGAGACGCCGAACGTCCAGGCACGGCCGAAGGCTGAAGTGAAGCGGTTCCGGCCCGTCGCCGAACCACCAACCTGATTTTGGGAGACAACATGAACGAGATGAAGGCAGGGCAGTACAAGCGCACCGCGATCGCGGCGGCAGTAGCGGGCGTCATCATGGGCTTGGCCCCGCAGGCAGCCGCCCAGGAAGCGGTGGAGCCGCAGACCGTGGTGGTGACCGGCGTGCGCGCCGCGCTCGAGCAGTCGCTGCGCCAGAAGCGCAATGCCGATGCCTTCGTCGAAGTGGTCACGGCCGAAGACATCGGCAAGATGCCCGACAAGAACGTGGCCGACGCGATCCAGCGCCTGCCCGGCGTGAACACCCAGTCCTCGGCCGGCGGCGAAGGCGGCTTCGGCGAGAACGACCGGGTCAGCCTGCGCGGCACCAGCCCGAGCCTGCAGCAGACCCTGTTCAACGGCCACGCGATCAGCACCGGCGACTGGTTCCTGCTGAACCAGATCGGCGGCAATGTCGGCCGCTCCAGCAGCTTTTCGCTCCTGCCTTCCGAGCTGGTGGGGTCGATCGTGGTGCAGAAAAGCCCGACCGCCGACTTGGTCGAAGGCGGCGTCTCCGGCGCCATCAATGTGATCACCCGCCGCCCGCTCGACTTCCGCCAGCAGCTGACGGTGGAAGGTTCGGTCCAGGCCAACTACAACGACTTGTCCGACAAGGCGCAGCCGCATCTGTCGGGACTGGTGAGCTGGAAGAACGCCGCCAATACCGCCGGCGTGCTGGTGCAGGCGTTTTCGGAAAAGGCCACCGTGCGCCGCGACGGCCAGGAGATCCTCGGCTATACGCCGATCAGCGCTACCAGCGCCGCAGCGATCGCCAACCCGGCGCTGGCGGGCGTGGCCATCCCGACTTTCATCGGCGCCAGCCTGTTCGAGCAGACCAAGAAGCGCCAAGGGGGCGCCTTCGACATCGAGGTGCGTCCAATGCAGGGGCTCTCGCTCGACCTGAACGGCTTCTATTCGAAACTGGAAGCGCCGCACCTGAACACCAACTGGCTGGCGGCGCCCGCCAATTCGATCAACAGCCTGAACCTGATCCCGCAAAACCCGGTGGTGCGCAACAACACCCTGGTGGCGGCGGCCTTCACCCGCAATGCGGGCGAGGTCGACAACATCTACCGCCCCGACGCCGGCGGCGAGTCCTGGTACCTCGACTTCAACGGCAAGATGCGCGTGAGCGACCAGCTCACCGTCTCCGGCAAGCTCGGTAAAACCCATGGCGTGGGCTGGGACCGCGACGACGTCTTCTACCAGAACAACGTGGACGGCGGCATGGTGTACGCCCTGAACGGCCTGTCGCCGGCTTCGGTGAGCTACCCGGGCGGGAACACGACGTCGCCGGGTACCACGGCCTGGGCCGGCGGCGGCGAAGCGCAATCGGTGGACCAGGAAAAATACGCGCAGCTCGATGGCGAATGGCGGGTGCGCGATTCCAGCCTGCAGGCGATTCGCTTCGGCGCGCGCTGGACCGACCACCATCGCACGGCCGAACACCCGCTGGAAACCCGCCCCGGCCCGAACGGCTTCACGGCGCCGGGCCCGGCCTGGAGCGGCCAGATGTACCCGTCCGACTTCGCCAACGATTTGGGCGGCAATCTCTCGTCGAACTACTTCAAGTACGACGGCGCCGCCCTGGGCGCCTGGGGCGCGGCGCCGGGCAACCGCCTGCTCGACTACACCCTGCGGCACAACTGGATGGACGAATTCCAGGTCGGCGAGAAGACCGCGGCCCTGTATGCGATGGCGGACTTTGGCGGCGACAACTGGAGCGGCAACATCGGCCTGCGCGCGGTCGAGACGCGCCAGACCACGGTGGTCAACCTGCCTGGCGGCCCCAGCCCCATCACGGGCTCGGCCTTCGGCCCCTACACCCCGACCACCTTCAAGCGCAGCTACCGCGACTATCTGCCGAGCGTGAACGTGAAATACGAGGTGACGCCGCAGCTGGTGGTGCGCAGCGCGCTGGCCAAGACCATTGCGCGTCCCGACTACAGCGCGCTGGGCGGCTCGGTCTCGCTCAACGACGACGCCCTGAGCGGCAGCGGCGGCAACGTCAACCTGGAGCCGGTGCGCTCGACCAATTTCGACCTCGGGATGGAGTGGTACTACGCGCCCAAGGCGCTGCTCTCGGCCGGCTTCTTCTACATGGACCTGCGCTCGATCGTGGCCCAGGGCACCTCGACCGGCACCTATTACAACAACAAGCGCAGCGCCCAGGCGGTCTACCAGATCACCTCGCCGTTCAACACGACCGGCACCAACAAGGGCATGGAACTGAGCTGGCAGCAGCCCTTGTGGGGCAATTTCGGCACGCTGGTGAACTACACCCACGCCGACGGCGAGCTCGATGACGGCGGCGAGCTGCTGAACTCCTCGAAGAACACCTGGAACGTGACGGGCTATTTCGAGAACGAGCGCTTCTCGGCGCGCCTGGCCTGGAACTACCGCTCGAAGTACAAGGCCGGCGTGGACCGCGGCGCCAGCCAGCACGTGGACAGCATGCCTTCGCTGGCGGCCTCGCTCAACGTCAAGCTCACCGAGCGCCTGACCCTGACCTTCGATGCGCTGAACCTGACCAACGAGACGATCAAGATGTATGCCGAGAACGAGGACCGCCCGCGCGCGTTCTACTCGAACGGCCGCACCTTCTACGTCGGCATCCGCGGCAAGCTGTAAGCCGGTCCCACCACGGCGGGCGCCCCGGAACGGGCTGCCCGCCGGCTGCACAAGACCCATCATGATCCCGACTACGGACCTGCCGGCAGGCGGCCCGGCGATCGCCATCGCCTGGGAATGCCTGAGCAACTTCACGCGCGACGACGCGTTCACCGCGCGCCTGGCGCTGCGCAACGATACCGGCGCGCCGATCGCGCCCGGCTGGCGGCTGTGCTTCAATACCTGCCGCAAGGTGCTGCCGGAGAGCGTGAGCGCCGGCCATGCGATCGTCCACGTCAACGGCGACCTGTTCTGCCTGAGCATGCCCGGCGCCGGCGCCTGGATGCCGGGCGACAGCTTGGTCGTGGAATACGAGGCGCTGCACTGGGCCATCAGCTTCACCGACGCACCCCTCGGCTTTTACCTGCTGCCGGGCGACGGCGGCGCGCCGCTGGACCTGGGCGACCCGGAGATCGCGCCCTTCGTGCGGCCGGAGCAGCGCCACCGGATGCGCGGCGACCTGTTGCCGACCGCCGACGCACCGTGGCGCTTCGAGCAGAATGCCGCCCTGTACCGTCTGCCCGAGGCAGGGGTAGGGCGCATCACGCCGCGACCCTTGTCGGCCCAGTTCGACGGTCGCCGCTGCCTGCTGTCGCGCCACGCGCCGCTGAGCTACGACGGCGCGCTGTGGAACGAAGCGTCGCTGCTGGCCTCGATGCTGGGCAGCCTGCCCGGACTGGTGCCGGGCGGCTCGGCCGACGTCTTGCTGGAAGTCGGCGCCATCGAGGGCCTGGATGGCGACGCGCCCGAAGCCTATCTTCTCGATATCGAGCCGGGCAGGGTGCGCATCCGCGGCGCCAGCCCGCATGGCGTGTTCAACGCCATCCAGAGCCTGGGCCAGCTGCTGGGCCAGGGTGGCGAACTGCCGACCGGGCGCGTGCTGGACGCCCCCCGCTTCGGCTACCGCGGCTTCATGCTCGACGTCGCGCGCCACTTCGCCGACGTGACGACGGTGCTGCGCCTGCTCGACTGCATGGCCAGCTACAAGCTGAACCGCTTCCACTTCCACCTGACCGACGACGAGGGCTGGCGCCTGGCGATCGGCGCGCTGCCCGAACTCACCGCCATCGGCGCGCTGCGCGGCGTGGCGCCCGGCCGGCCCTGCCTGCCGCCGTCCTTCGGCTCCGGGGCCGACATCGACGGCGCCGGGGGCAGCGGCTTCTACACGGCGTCGGACTTCGTCGCCATCCTGCGCCACGCGCACGCGCGCCACATCGAGGTCATCCCCGAGTTCAACATGCCTGGCCATGCGCGCGCCGCGGTGGTGGCGATGCGCGAACGCTACCTGCGCCTGCTGGCCGCCGGCGAGCCCGAAGCGGCTGAACGCTTCCTGTTGCACGACCCGGACGACGCGTCGGTCTACGAATCGGTGCAGCTCTGGCACGACAACGTGATCTGCATTGCGCTGCCCTCGGTCGACCGCTTCATCGAGACCGTGGTGGGAGAGGTCTGCCTGCTGTTTCGCGAAGCCGGGGTGCCGCTGCGCACCATCCATACCGGCGGCGACGAAGTGCCGAAGGGCGCCTGGCTCGGCTCCCCGCGCTGCCGAGCGCGCATGCGGGAACACGGCTGGACCGGGGTGCAGCAGCTGCACGACGATTTCACCGAACGCTGCCGCGCGATCCTGGCGCGCCATGGCGTGGCCTTCGCCGGCTGGGACGAGACCGCGCTGGTGCACCAGGACGGCCGCATGCTGCCCAACCCGCGCTTTGCCGGCGCCGGCCTGCAGGTCTATGTCTGGAACAATGCCTGGGGCGCCGGCCAGGAAGATTGCGCGCACCGGCTGGCCAATGCCGGCTACGAGGTGGTGCTGGCCAATGCCGCCAACCTGTACTTCGACCTGGCCCATGCCAAGCATCCGCAGGAGCCGGGCTATTACTGGGCCGGCTTCGTCGACACCCGCGACGCCTTCGGCTTTTGCCCGTTTGACGCAGGGGCGATGGCGGGCACCGATGCGATGGGCAGGGCGCTCGACCCTCGCATGCTCGCCGCGCTGCAGCCGCTCGACGCGGCAGGCCGGCGCCGCATCAAGGGCCTGCAGGGCCAGCTGTGGGGCGAGAACGTGCGCACCCGCGCGCGGCTCGACTACCTGGCGCTGCCGCGCCTGATCGGCCTGGCCGAGCGGGCCTGGACCCAGGACCCGGCCTGGCAGGACATCCGCGAGCCGGACCGGCGCGCGGCCCTGGCGCTGCGCGACTGGAACGAATTCGCCAACCGCCTCGGCCAGCGCGAGCTCCCGCGCCTGGACCGCGCGCGCCAGCCCTGGGACTACCGGCTGCCGCCGCCGGGCGCGGTGGTGCGCGGCGGCGTGCTGCATGCGAATGTCGCCTTGCCGGGGCTGGCGCTGCATTACACTGTCGACGGCAGCGACCCCTGTGTGCGCGGCTTGCGTTACGATGCGCCGGTGCCGGTGTTCGGCGCGGCGCAGGTGAAACTGGCCAGCTTCGACACCCGCGGCCGTGGCAGCCGCATCGTCACCCTCAACCTGGCCCCGACCGTGGAGTCGCCATGACCGCCATGCACGAACTCCCCGCCGCCTCGCATCAACCTGCGCGCAAGCGCCACCCGCTGGCCTGGGTGCCGACCCTGTACCTGGCGCAGGGATTGCCCTTCTACGCGGTGGCCCTGGTGGCGGGCCTGATGTTCAAGTCGATGGGCGTGCCCAACGACCAGATCGCGCGCTGGACCGGCGTGCTCGGGCTGGCCTGGGTTTTCAAGGCGCTGTGGAGCCCTTTCCTGGAGCTGGCGCGCAGCAAGCGCGGGGTGGTGGTGACTTTCCAGCTGGCCGGGGGCCTGGCCTTGGCCGCGGTGGCGCTGGCGCTACAGCTGCCCGGCTGGTTCGGCCTGGCGATCGCGCTGTTCGCGGTGGTGGCCATCGCCTCGGCCACGCACGACATCGCGGCCGACGGCATCTATATCGCCAGCCTGGACGGGCGCCAGCAGGCTGCCTACGCCGGCTGGCAGGGCGCGTTTTTCAATGCCGCCAAATTCCTGTCGCTGGGCGCCCTGGTGATGCTGGCCGGGCACCTGGAGCAGCACATGGGGCCCGCCCAGGCATGGGCGGTGGTGTTCGGCCTGCTCGGCGCACTCATGGCGGGCCTGGGCCTGTACCACCTGTGGGCCTTGCCCGCGGCGGCGCCGGTGGCGCGCCCCGGCGGCGGTGCGCGCGGCGCGGCCGCCACGCTGCTGGACGTGATCCGCGCCTTCTTCGCCAAGCCGGGCATCTGGATGGCGATCCTGTTCATCATTTTGTTCCGCGCCGGGGAAGGGCAGATCCAGACCATCGGCCCGCTGTTCCTGCGCGACGCGCGCGCCCTGGGGGGCCTGGGCTTGACGACGGCGCAAGTGGGCGCCGTGTATGGCACCGCCGGCACGGTGGCCTTCCTGGCCGGCAGCATCGCGGGCGGCTATTTCACCGCCTACCTGGGCTTGCGGCGCGCGATGCCCTGGCTGATCGTGGCGATGAACCTGCCCAATGCCGTGTTCTGGTACCTGGGCACGGCCCAGCCGGAGTCGCTCGGCGTCATCGCCGCCGCGCTGGGACTGGAGATGTTCGGCTACGGTTTCGGCTTCGTCGGGGTGATCCTGTTCATTATGCAGGTGGTGGCCAGCGGCCCTTACCAGACGGCCCACTATGCGCTGGGCACCGGTTTCATGCAGCTCGGCTTCGTGCTGTCCAAGATGGTGAGCGGCGACATCCAGCGCTGGCTTGGCTACCGCGATTTCTTCCTGTGGGTGCTGGCCTGCGCACTGCCGGTGCTGGTGCTGAGCCGTTTCATGCGGCTCGAAACCGGCGGAGAGAAAGAAGTCAGCGCTTCTTGACCGGCAGGGCCAGGTAGCCGCGCCACTGGCCGGCGCCGTCGCGCTCGACCTTCTGGATGTGCGGGCGCGTGCTGTCCAGGCGCCAGGCCGCCTGGCGGTCGAGCCAATCTTCATACATCGACCGGAAGCGCGGCCACTCGTGGCGGAAATCCAGGCAGGCGTAGGCCCCGGCCGGCAGCACGCGCATGCCCAGGCCCGCATCGGCGGCCGCGCCCGCGTGGCCGAAGTCGTAGCAGTATTCGTCTTCGCCGGTAAAGCCCGGGTCTTCGTCGAACACCCCATACCAGGGGGCGCCGGGCGCGATGCCGTGCCGGCGCTCGGCCTCGCAGATGAAGCCATGGCAGGCGATCGACAGCGCCGCCCCGGACTGGCCGAAGAAGCGCTGGTAGCGCAGCGTCACCGCCGGCAGCGTGCGCACCTCGATGCGCGCGGCCACCGTGCCCGGCTCGGGCGCGCAATACGGCGCCAGGATCACGTCGAGGTTGCCCGGCTCCGCGACAAAGAAACTGACGTCGCTCTCGCGCCCGACCTGCTGGTCCATGTAGGCGCGCCAGCCGCCTTCGCGCCAGGCCTTGGCGGACATCGCGAACTGCTGCTTGAAGGCCTTGGCGAAGGCCGCATTGGACGGAAAGCCGCAATCCTGGGCGATGCGCCCGACCGGCACGTCCGGCTCATGGCGCAGCTGGTGCGCGGCGCGGCGCAGGCGCCGCTTGCGCTGGTATTCGACGGCCGAAAAGCCGGTCAGCTCGCGGAAGATGCGGTCGAAGTGGAAGCTGGAGTAGCTGGCCGATGCGGCCAGGCCATCGAGCGCCAGCGGTTCGCCAACCGAGTCGAGCATCAGGTCCATGACTTCGTACAGGCGCGACACGCGCGACGGCGCCTTGGTAGTCATGGGGTCGCGCCCGCAATGGCGGCGAAAGCGAATAGCAGGCGTGGCGCAAAGCGGCAAGGCATCGCAGGAGAAGGTTGCTGTAGTTACAGGGATTATGCGGCAAATACGATGTCGTGGCGAAATAGTTGAGGCGATTGCACCACAAGGCCCTTGCCGGTCGCATGCCTGCTCCGGCTGCCCGGCATGGGCTCTCGCCGGGAAGGATAGCCGCAGCCTGGCAATGGTTTGCTATGCTAGCGGCTTGACGGCGGCCGGCAGGGTGCTGGCCGGCATTCGAAGGAGCAAGAACATGGTGTCGCTGGCGGAGCAGTTGCTCAAAGCAGGTCTGGTAGACAAGAAGAAGGTCCAGAAGGTCACGCAGGACAAGACCAAGCAGAAAAAGATCGAGCGCCGTACCGGTACCGAGTCGGTCAACGAATCGCGCGAGGCCGCGCTCGAGCTGCAGCGCAAGAATGCCGAGCGGGCGCGCGAGCTCAATGCCCAGCGCGACGCGGCGGCCCAGCAGAAAGCCGTGGCGGCGCAGATTGCCCAGCTGGTGCACACCAACCGCCAGCCGCGCGGCGCCGGCGACATCGCCTACAACTTCACCCACGGCACCAAGATCGAGCGCATCCACGTCTCGGCCGCCGTGCAGAAACACCTGGTGGCCGGGCGCCTGGCGATCGTGTTCCTGAACGGGACCTATGAGCTGGTGCCGAAGGTCATTGCCGCCAAGATCGCCGAGCGCGATCCGGCCATCGTGATCCAGGTGAAGCAGGCAGTCAACGAGGTCGACGCGGACGATCCGTATGCCGATTACCAGATTCCGGACGACTTCACTTGGTAATCCGGGCCAGCCTTGCCATCTGCGCCGCCACCTCCGGGTGGCTTTTTCTTGCCTGAATGCAGCGCACAAATGGCATTTGTACTCATATTCGGCATATTTTTGCGCTACACTCTGTATGTCTCGGGTTTGTCGCGGGACATATATTTAAAATACAGGTTCAACGGCGGGTCAGATGATCGAAAAAACGGATGAGAAGCAGGACGGGCAGCGGCAGGTAACCTACCGTAGCGGCGTGGCGGCGCGGCTGGCCGGCTTGCCGGTGGAAACCTTGCGGGTGTGGGAGCGGCGTTATGCGTTGTCCGATACCCAGCGTTCGCCGCACGGGCAACGGCTCTATACGGCCGAGCAGGTGCGCCGCCTGGGCCTGCTCAAGCAGCTGGTCGACCTCGGCCATCCGATCGGCGTGCTGACCGAGCTGCCGGTCGAACGGCTCGAGGAAATGATCGCGCCGGACGCGTCGCGCGCGGCGGACGTCAGCGGGCCGATGCGTACCCTGGTGGTCGGCGACAGCCTGGTGCGCCGCATCGCGGCCAGCGGCCGTGACGGCCGCGCGCTCCAGGTGCAGCGCCACTGCGCCCGCCTAGAAGGGGTGGCGGCGGTTGCCGACGGCCTGGGCCTGGACGTGCTGCTGATCGAGGCGTCCGAGCTGAACGACGAGACGGTGCCGCAAATCGCGGCGGCGCGCGACATCACGCGGGCCACGGCCGTGGTGGTGCTGTACCGCTTCTGCGGCAGCGCTACCATCCGCGCCCTGCGCGAGCAGGGTTGCCTGGTGGCGCGCGTGCCGGCCGAGATCGGCGAACTGGTGCTGCTGTGCCGCTCGGCCCTGGCCGGGCAGGGCTTGCCGGCGCCCGAGCAGGCAAGCGAGCAGATCGCGCCGCGCCGCTTCGACGACGAGATGCTGGCGACTATTATTGCCGCCGGCAACCGCCTGTCCTGCGAATGCCCGCGCCACCTGTCGGACATCCTGATGATGGTCGGCAGCTTCGAGCGCTACAGCGCCCAATGCGCTTCGCGCAACCAGGAAGACGCGCGCCTGCACCACGAGCTGGGGCTGGCCGCGGCCCGGGCGCGCATGGTGCTGGAAGGTGCGATGGAAAGGCTGGCGCTGGCCGAAGGCTTGCCGCTGCCGGGCAAGGCGGCGTAAGCACGCTGCCTGAAGGTAACGCTGATGGGCCTGGCTGACGCCAGGCCTTTTTTTTGCCTGTGCAATAACCTAGCGGGAATAGAGCCAAAAAGTCGTTTGATTTAGGCCACGCGCGCCTGCTTTGGCGTGCATGACCCCTACCGCGCGGCGCCGATGCGGCGCATGATCGTTGGTCGGCTTGCCGTCGCCACCTGCGCTGTGGCGCCGAGGCCGCTTCTTCAATCCCGACCGGTAGAGAAATCATGCGACGACTTCCTCGAAACCTTTTACAAAGCAGCGGTGCAGCCTGGCTATCCCTCCTGCTGCTGGTCCTCGTGCTGGCGGTGGCCGGCGCGGCGCGCGCCCAGCAGGCTGCTGCAGCGCTGCCCACGGCCTATCGCGTCGTCAACCTCGGCGCCGATCCGCTCAGCGCATTACCGAAGATCAACGCCATGGGCCAGGTGTCGTTCTCGCTGAACCCGGGCGCCGGCTCGCGCGGCTATTTCTATAACGGCCATGCGGTGCAGGACATCGGCACCCTGGGCGGCGCCGAGACCCTGGCGGTCGACCTGAACAATGCAGGACAGGTCACCGGCGGCTCCATGCTGGCGAACGGCAACGAGCACGCCTTCGTCTGGACGGCCGGCGGCGGCATGCGCGACATCGGCGTGCTGCCGCAGGCGAGCTTTGCGCGCGCCGCCGCGATCAACCGGCAGGGCGTGGTCACCGGCACTTCCGACGCGGTGCCGTCCTTCCCGCCGCGCGCCTTCCGCTGGAGCGCGGCCGGCGGCATGGAAGACCTCGGGGCCCTCACGCCTGGCTCCGGAAGCTTTTCCTCGGGCACGGCGCTCAACGATGCCGGCCTGATCACCGGCAGCTCCACCAGCGCCAGCATGAGCGGGCATGCCTTTGCCTGGACGCGCGGCGGCGGCCTGCTCGATATCGACACCCTGGGCGGCCTCGACTCCATCGGCGTGGCCGTCGGCGCCGGCGGGCACGTGGCCGGCAACGTGATCCTCGACACCAGCTTCCTCTACCATGCCTTCCTGTGGACGCCGGGCGGCTCGATGAAAGACCTGGGGACGGCCGGCGGCACCGAATCCTTCGTCAGCGCGATGAGTCCCGGCCTGCACATCGCAGGCATCATCAACCTGCCCGACGGCACCCAGCGCGCCATGTCCTGGACCCGCGCCACCAGCATGCGCAACCTGGGCACGCTGGGCGGCGCTACCTCCTTTGCGCTCGGCATCAACGGCCTCGGCCAGATCGTCGGCCTGGCCGAAAACCGGGCCGGCGAAGCGCGCGCCTTCGCCTGGACCGCGCAGGGCGGCATGGTCGACCTCAACAAGCGCCTGCGCAAGGCGCCGGCCGGACTGGTGCTGGACAACGCCATCGCCATCAACGACAGCGGCGCCATCGTGGCGAGCTCGAATGCGGGCCTGGTGCTGCTCAAGCCGGTCATGGCCAGCAAGAGCGAGCTGGCCGGCGGCCCCGTGGCCGGTCCCATCGTGCTGCCGGCCGTGGCCAGGGCCGGCGTGGCCTTGCAGGCAACCCTGGCCTTCGTCGACGAAGACCGGGCCGGCACGCGCAGCGTCAGCTGGTCCTGGGGCGACGGCAGCGGCGCCCAGGCGGGCCGGGTGGCCGAGGCCAATGGCGCCGGCAGCGCCAGCGCCGGCCACAGTTTTGCCGCTCCCGGCATCTACCGGGTCGCCGCCACCGTGACCGACGGCAGGGGCCGCAGCACGACCGTGAGCCGCAACGTCGCGGTGGCGGGGCCGTCCGGCAGCATGGTGGCGGGAAGCGGCGCCATCATGTCGCCGCCCGGCGCGCTCCGGCGCCAGCCCTCGCATGCGGGGCCAGCGGCGTTCAGCCTGGTCGCGCCCTCGGCCGCCAATGCCGGCCTGCCGGCCCGGCTGCAGTTCGACCTGCCGGGCTGGAACTTCCGCAGCGACAGCATCCGGTTGCTGGGACGGCAGGGGACGCAGCACGTGTTCGAGGGCAGCGGCAGGCTCCAGGGCAAGGACGGCTACCGGTTCAGGCTGGCGACGGATCCCGGCGCCGCGGGCGCGGCAGGGCGGTTCGGGCTCAGGATCTGGCATACCGATCCGGCCAGCAAGGCAGACGTAGTCGACTACGACAATGGGCGTGCGCCCACTGCCGCGCGAAGCAGCCGGCTGCGCAGCGGCAGCATCGTGCTCGACTAGCTGCCGGCCCGATGGCGCGGCGCCATAGCGTGCAGGACGCCTTGGCGATGTATGGTCAAATGACAGCCTGGCCGGCTCTTCCTGGGGGGAGAGCAGACAGGCCGCTCATTTCGGAGGACATCATGACGAACGCATTCAAGGCTGGCGACAAGGTGACTTGGCAATCATCCCAGGGCACCGTGCACGGCACCATCAAGAAGAAGCTGACTTCGCCCACCGACATCAAGGGGCACCACGTCGCGGCCTCGCCCGACCATCCGGAATACCTGGTCGTGAGCGACAAGACCGGCGCCGAAGCGGCGCACAAGGCGGATGCGCTCAAGAAGGTGTGAACCCCGGAAGGCAGGCGCGGGACGCCGCCCGTTTCCGGCGGCGCCTGTGATAATGTGGCCTTCTTGCTATGTTCACACGATGGAGAGCCAGATTGAAACACCTTAGCTTCGTGCTGTTGGGCCTGGTGGGCGCATGCGCCCAGGCTGCTGAAACCCCGGTCATCGATCCACAGCGCCTGGCGCGGGACGTCAAGGTCCTGTCGTCGGACGCGTTCGAAGGCCGCGGCCCGAACACCCCCGGCGAGACCAAGACCGTCGATTACCTGGTCGAGCAATTCAGGGCGGCCGGCTTGCAGCCCGGCGGCGACCTGCAAGGGGGCAAGCGCAGCTGGACCCAGGACGTGCCGCTCGGCCGTTTCGAGATCAAGGGTCCGGTCCAGCTGACCCTGGTCGACGCCAAGGGCAGCCGCCAGCTGGTGCAGGGCGAGGACATGGCAGTGCGCGCATCGATGAGCGGCGCGAAGCAGGTCGACTTCAAGAAGGCCCCCCTGGTGTTCGTGGGCTATGGCGTCACCGCCCCCGAGCGCAAGTGGGACGATTTCAAGGGCATGGACCTGAAGGGTAAGCTCGCAGTGGTCTTGATCAACGACCCGGACTTCGAGACGGGCCAGGGCGAGTTCGGCGGCAAGGCAATGACCTACTACGGCCGCTGGACGTATAAATTCGAGGAAATGGCGCGCCGCGGCGCACTGGGCACGATCATCGTGCACGAGACCGCCCCGGCATCCTATGGCTGGCCGACGGTGAAGAACTCGAACACCAACACGATGTACGACATCGTGCGCAAGGAGCCGCGCAAGGCGCATGCCCCGATGGAAGCCTGGATCCAGCGCGACCTGGCTGCCAACATGTTCAAGGCAGCCGGCCTGGACTTCGAGGCCCTGAAAAAGCAGGCGCAGGCACGCACCTTCAAGCCGGTCGAGCTCAAGGGCGTGACCCTGTCGGCCAACTACGCGGTCGATGCGCAGGTGATCAAATCGAAGAACGTGGTGGCAATCCGCGAAGGCAGCAAGTTACCGAAGCAAGTCGTGATCTATAGCGGCCATTGGGATCACCTGGGCGTGGGCCAGCCCGATGCGAAGGGCGACAAGATCTACAACGGCGCGGTCGACAATGCGACCGGCATCGCCGCCTTGCTGGAACTGGCGCGCGCCTACGGCAAGGCGCCGGCGCCGCAGCGCAGCGTCGTGTTCCTGGCCTTGACAGCCGAAGAAAAGGGCCTGCTCGGTTCCGAATACTACGCGTCCAATCCGGTCTATCCGCTGGCCACGACGGTCGCCCTGATCAACATGGATGCGCTGAACCCGCGTGGTCCTTCGCGCGACTTCAATATCTCGGGCAATGCCAAGCTGGACCTGCTCGACCAGCTGGTCGCCAAGGCCAAGGCGGCGGACATCAGCTACTCGCCGGATCCGAAGCCGGAAGCGGGTTATTTCTTCCGCTCCGACCACTTCCCATTCGCAAAACGCGGTGTGCCGGCCATTTCCTTCGGCTCCGGCAAGAACTGGATCGATGGCGGAGACAAGGCCGGCCAGGCCGCCGAGGACGACTATACGGCCAAGGCCTACCACCAGCCGGCCGATGAATTCGACCCGAGCTGGACCTTCACCGGCATGGCGCGCGACCTCGGGCTGCTGTACTCGCTGGGCCTGGACCTGGCCAATGGCAAGACCTGGCCGAACTGGTCGGTCGATTCCGAGTTCCGCGCGGCGCGCGACAAGTCGGCAGCCGAGCGCAACTAACCCGGCGCCGCCTCTCGGCGGCACATGCGATCCGCTCCCGGGCACTGCCTGCCCGGGGGCGGAACCAACGGCCATGGCGCATGTCTCACTTTCCGTTGTCCGCAATCTGGAAAAGGTTGGAGAGCATGAGCCCGGGTGTGCATGACGACACCATCCCTGCAGAACTGGAGAAATCCTGTGCCCAGGAGGCCATCCACCTCCTGGGCACGGTCCAGGCCTACGGTTTCCTCATGGTCGTGGACATCGCCAGCGGCTGCACCGTCCAGGTCTCGGCCGGGGTCGTGCGCCACTGGCCGGGCTTGCACGACGCCACCGCGCTCCTCTCCAGGCCGCTCAGTGAGCTCGTCGCTTCCGCCGACGCCGCCGATCCCTTCGACCTCGACAGCCTGCCGCCGTCGCATCCGGTTGCCTTGCCCTGGCGGCCCCGCTTCGAGCATACAAGCGCGCAGGCCCATCCTGCCAGCCTCGAATGGGAGTGCCTGGGCCACCGGTCCGGGGCAATGGCGGTGATCGAATGGTTGCCCGTGAATGCCTGCCCGGATGAACCGGGGCGGCAACACCAGATCTTCGCCGATTTTGCCGACGTCATTGCCCGCCTGCGCCGCGCCGAGGGGCTCGACGCCTTCTTCCGCGTGTGCGTGAAGGTGGTCCAGCAAGTGAGCGCCTTCGACCGCGTCATGCTCTACCGTTTCATGCCCGATGGCTGCGGGGAAGTCGTGGCCGAGCACACCTCCAGCGAGTACCAGCAAAAATACCTGGGCCTGCGCTTTCCCGCCTCCGACATCCCCAGCCAGGCACGCACGCTCTACCTGACCAACAAACTGCGCGTGCTGGCCGATGTCGAAGCCTCGATGGATGCGCTGGTGCCCAGGCTGCTTCCCAACGGCGAGGCGCTCGACCAGAGCCACTGCATGCTGCGCGGCCTGTCGCCGGTGCACCTGTCCTACCTGCGCAACATGGGCGTGCGCGCGACCATGACCCTGTCCATCGTCTGCGACGGCAAGCTGTGGGGACTGATCGCCTGCCACCACCACCGCCCCAGGACGCCGCCGTACCAGATCCGGGAAGGCATGCGCCAGATCGCCGAGCTGCTGGCGGAAATCGCCAACATGCGGATCGAGGCCTTGTCGCACCTGGAGGCGGTGCGCCACCGCCTGGCCCTCGACGGCCTGCTGAACCAGTTTCACCAGGCCCTGATCCACGACGGCGATATTCCGGTCATCCTGGAGCTGTGGCTGCCCAAGCTGCTGCAGGCTTTCAATGCCAGCAATTTCGGCGTGCAGATCGGTACGCTCGCCTGCATCGGCGGGGCAGGCCGGCGCCAGGGGTCGACCCACCAGATCCTCGACGAAGTCGGGGCGCGGGTCGACTTGCAAAGCAGCAGCCCCGAAGTGCGGATGTGGGACAACCTGCTCACGTCCAGCCGCAATGCCCTGGTGTTCCTGCCGGAGGCGGCCGGCCTGTTGCTGGCGCAACGGCGCGACGAGGACGTCATCTTCTGCTTCCTGACGCGCCGCGAAGTGGTGCGCGAAGTGCGCTGGGGCGGCGAGCCCGTCAAGGATGTGCGGGCGCTGCCCAATGGCCGCATCCGCCTCGAGCCGCGCCGTTCGTTTGCCGAATGGCAACAATCCGTGCGGGGTCATTCGGACCCGTGGCTGCAGGTCGATGCCGACGCGCTGCAGAACCTGCTGCGCATCCTGAGCGAAGTCAACAAGCTGCAGATGAACCGCAAGATGCAGGAAACCCTGCACTGGCGCGCCCACCACGACCATCTCACCGGGCTGTACAACCGCCGCGCCATGGAAGACGAGGTGTCGCACCGTCTCGAGGACGGCCAGTACAACACGGCCCTGATGCTGCTCGACCTGGACCACTTCAAGAAGATCAACGACACCTATGGCCACGAAACCGGGGACCTGGTGCTGCAGCAGCTGAGCCTGCGGCTGAAGGCCGTGATGCGGGAGTTCGACCTGCTGGCGCGCCTGGGCGGCGACGAGTTCATGCTGCTCTTGCAAATCCCGCACCCGACCGCGGCCACCGCCCTGACCTTTGCCGAGCGCCTGCACCAGGCCATGGCCGCCCCGTTCTACATCAAGGGACAACAATTCCGGCTGGGGATTTCGGTCGGCATCGCGATCCCGCCGGCGCATGGGCGCACGGTGAGCGAATTGCTGCGGCACGCCGACCTGGCGCTGTACCAGGCCAAATCGGAAGGACGCAGCCGCAGCGTGGTGTTCGAGCTGGCGATGGCGGCCGACCAGCTCGAGCATTACCTGCTCGAGCGCGACCTGGACGAGGCGGTCGAGCGCAACCAGCTGTCGCTGGTGTTCCAGCCCAAGGTCGACCTCATCAGCCGCAAGGTGGTCGGCCTGGAAGCGCTGGTGCGCTGGAACCATCCCACCCGCGGCCAGAACAGCCCCGCCGCCTTCATCCCGATCGCCGAGCACAGCGACCAGATCATCCGCATCGACCGCTGGGTCATGCGCAGCGCGATCGCGGAACAGGCCCGCTGGCGTACCCAGGGACAGATGAAGCTGCCCATTTCCATCAACCTGTCGATCGCGGACATCCACTCGCCCAACCTGGTCGGCTACCTGACCGGTTTGCTGGAGGAATACCAGGTGCCGCCCACCGACCTGGAAATCGAGGTGACCGAGTCGTGCTTCATGCGCGAGCTGGTCGAAACCCAGGACGTGCTGCGTTCGCTCAACGAGAGCGGCATCGCCACGGCGCTGGACGACTTCGGCACCGGCTTTTCTTCCTTGAGCTACCTGCGCCAGTTGCCGCTGCAATGCCTGAAGATCGACCAGTCCTTTACCCGCACCATGCTGCAGGACCCGAACGCCGAAAAACTCACCCAGGCGATCGTCGCCATGGGCATCGCGCTGAAGATGACGGTGGTGGCCGAAGGGGTGGAGACCCGCGAGCAGATGAACTGGCTGCTGGCCCATGGCTGCCATGTCGGCCAGGGATATTTCTTCAGCCCGCCAGTGCCGCCTGCCGACGTACAGCAGGTCATCGAACGCATCGAGGTACGCCTGACCGGGTGAAGCGGCAAGGCCGCCGTGGAGGTGACCTTGTGAAAAGAAGCGTGCAGGCGGCGCGTCAAGCAGGGCGTTGCGGCGTATCGGCGGTGGCCGGCCGCGTGGCACGCCGGCAGCGGTCGGAGCAATACTTGACCTGCTCCCAGTCGCGCTCCCATTTCTTGCGCCAGCTGAAAGGAAGACCGCAATGGGCGCAGAGCTTGGCTGGCAGCTCGGATTTCTTGCGCATTTTCATAAGGATCCATGTGTGCGGCAGGGCGCCGGCAGGTTTTACTATCGAAACAACAGCCTACCGGATCGCGCGATCGGCTGCCCACCCCTGGCGGCCGAGGCCGTGGCCGTTGCCGGCCAGGCCAGGCCGAAGGCGTGTCGATTGGTGAGAAATGGCGGTGCGCAGATTGGTTATACTGAACGGACACCCTGGGCATGGCTGGTTGAGGCCAGGCAGGACGGCAAGGCGATGCTCGCCCAGCGGCATTGTCCGGTGGTAAGCTATTCACGTTGTCACTTCAACCTGAAGGAAAGTTATGAAACCGCTGTTCTCCTCCGACGAAGAAGCGAACGCAGCACCCGCGGCGCCCGCGCCCACACTGGCGCCCTTGCTCACGCCTGCCGGCATGCCCGACGCGCTGCCTGCACTGCGTCCCGAGGCGAACGCGGCCCCGCTGGTCCGCGTCGACGTCTCCGGCATCGACGACAAGGCCATCGAGGCCCTGGGGGGCAACACCGGCGCCGGCGTGGCCAAGGTCTCGGCCAAGCTGCTCGGCACCGTGCGCGCGTCGGATGCGGATGTGTTCGGCACACAGCTGAACGAACTGATCGCTACATCGAAGGGGCTGGACCCGGCCAAGCTGCGCTCGGGCGGCCTGCTGTCGCGCGTGACGAACATGTTCGGCTCGGTCAAGGAAAAGATGCTGTCGCAATACCAGGTAGTCGAGTCGCGCATGGATACGCTGGTGTCGGAGATGACGCGCCATGCCAACGTGCACCGCGGACGCATCCAGGATTTCGACGAGATGTACAAGGGCCTGGAGATGTACTACCAGGGCCTGGATGCCGACGTGAAGAAGGGCGAAGCCTGGGCCGAGCAGCTCAGGCAGGCCGTGGCGCAGCAGGCTGCGCCGGCCAATGCCTTCGAGGCCCAGCAGGCTACCGAGCTCAAGCGCCGTCTCGAGCGCCTGGAAAAGCGCATCGACGATTTGCGCCGCGCCATGCTGATGGCCACGCAGATGGTGCCGCAGATCCGCCTGTCGCAGGACAATGCACGCGCCCTGACCGACACCTTCACCGACATCGTCAACGTGTCGATCCCGGCCTGGCGCAACGTGTTCTCGCTGTACCTGCTGCAGCTCGAGGCCAAGCAGAGCGCGGCGGTCGCCAATGCGGCCTACGACGCCACCGACGCGGCCTTCCGCGCCCAGGCCGACATGCTGCTGGAAAATACCGAGACCGTGGCCCGCGCCAAGCAGCGCTCCCTGGTCAGCCTGGAAACCGCCCAGCATGTCCAGACCCAGCTCATTACCGCCTTCGACAAGCTCGAGCAGATCTCGAACGAAGGCCAGCAGCGCCGCCGCGACGAGCTGCCGAAACTGCAGCAACTCGAGCGCGAGCTGATCGAACGCTTCTCGCCGGGCGGGGCGTAAGCAGAAGGGCGCCCATTGCCGGCGATGGGCATTCCAGCGAAACCAACATTTTCACTATAAGGAACATCATGTCGACGACGCTCGAAACTGGCCATCGCATCAATCTCGAAAAATCTGCCCCGGGCTTGAAGCGTGTGCGGATCGGCCTCGGATGGAAGGTCAACGCGGCCGAGGGCCAGGCCTTCGACCTCGACTCGTCGGTATTCCTGTGCAAGAAGGATGCGAGCGACCACCCGGTCATGCTCAGCAACGCCCATTTCGTCTACTACAACCACACCACCTCGCCGGATGGCGCGGTGGTGCACTCGGGCGACAACCGCACAGGCGACAAGGATGGCGACGACGAGGTCATCACCGTCGACCTGTCCAGGGTCGACCCGGCCGTCATGGAAATGCCGATCGTGGTCACCATCCACGAGGCCGAGGCGCGCAAGCAGACGTTCGGGCGCGTGACCGACGCCTACGTCAAGGTCTACAACGACGAGACCGGCGAGGTGATCGCCGAATACGACCTCGACGAAGACTATTCGGACAAGACCGCGCTGCAGTTCGGCTCGCTGTACCGCAAGGATGGCGAATGGCGCTTCCATGCCGTCGGCGCAGGCTTCAAGCTGAACCTGGCGACTTTCATCCGCAAGCTCGGCGGCACCGTCTGAAGACGGCCCCGCGCGCCTGCCGCTTGCCCCCTGCAGCGCGCATGGCTGTCGACTAGCCAATGACCCACCAGACGCCCAAGGCCTTCGATTTCGACGACGAGCCGGAGCCGTCCACGGCGCAGGCCGGGTTCGAGGCCGTGCCGCGGGCCTTCGACCTTGGCGAGGAGCCGGCGCCGCCGGCTCCCGCCAGCCCGCCCAGGGCGCTGTCCTTTGACGAGCTTCCCGCGGCGCCGGCGCCATCCAGCGCCATGCCGAAGGCCGTGGCCAAGGCCCTGTTCGACAGCGAAGACCATCCCGCAGTGCGCGATGCCCTGGCGCTGGCCTGGGCCGACTACCCTGATTTGTTCGAGCACGCCGAGCAGCGCATGGCGGCCCTGTTCCGCCGCATCCTGCCGGTCCGCCTGAAGCTGGTCACGGACTGGGCGGAAGGGGCGCTGATGGAGCAGGCGGCGCAGCTCCAGCCCATCACGGAACTGGTGCTCACATTCGCGCAGCTGGCCGTGCCCGCGCAGCTGGAGGCTGCGCTGGAGAGCACGCGGGCGGCGCCCGGCATGTTCGGCAAGCTGTTCCGCCGCCAGATGACGCCCGCGCAGTACAAGCCTGTGTTGATGGCGTCGCGCGAGCAGCTGGTGCAGCTGCTGGCCGACAGCGAAGGCGCCACCCGTAACCTGGAAGCATCGGCGCGCAACCTGGCCCTGCACGGGGCCGTGCTGGCCGTGGTGGCCAAGCTGGCCGGCGGCGCCCTGGATGCGGCGCTGGAAGATGCGCTCACTCAGCGCCGCACCCTGATCCAGCAGGCGGTGCGCCAGGCGGAACTGTCGATCCTGCAAATGGGGCAGGTGCGCCAGCAGGCCGCCGACCTGATCGGGCAAGTGTCGTCCTTCCTGACGGTTACCCTGCCGGCGCTGGAGATGGCGCAGGCGCAGGGCGGCAGCTAGTCCACAAACGACAACGCCAACCGGCGAGGGTTGGCGTTGTCGCGACGACGCATCGAGCGTCGATCCTCGCCCTGGGGCAAGGTCCTGGCAAGGCTTAGAAGTAGAAGTTGCCCGAGATGCCGACGTGGCTTGCCTTCACATCGCGATAGCGCGGGGCTTCGAAGCTTTCGTTCACATAACGCAGCTTCACGCCCACCTGCGGCGACCAGAAGTATTCCGCTTCGATCACGCCGCTGACGGTGTTGTCGAATTTGAGTTCCAGGCCGGACGCAACGCCGCTGCTGCTCAGCTTGGCGCCGCTGACATAGCGCACGCCGGCGCCGACGCGCCATGCGTCGTTCAGGTGGTAGTAGCCCAGCACTTCGACCGGGAAACGCTTGAACTTGATGCTGCCGTTATCGGCATTGGTGTCGTCGACGTGGAAGTTGAGCGAACCCTGGACCGAGAACGCAGGGCTGAAGCGGTAGTTGGCACCGGCGGTGAAGTAAACGCCGCCGCCGGCCTTGATATCCTGCGAGCTGCCGTTGGTGTATTCGGCCGTGGCGAGGTCGTCGCCGCCGCCGCTGATGCCGATGCCGGCGAGCCACTGCAGCGGAGCAGGGGCTGAAGCTTGTGCCTGGGCGACGCCCATGCTTGCGAATAGGGCCGACAGGAGGATACAGACAATCGGTATTTTCCGATGAGCTCAACAGCAAGTCGGTGGTGCTGGAGGCAGTGTAGGAAAGGTGCACTATTTTTAGGCAAACTTTTAGCGCGCAGCGTAGTCTGAAGAAGAAAGAGCCTCGTAATCAATCAACATCCTGGGAGGCACTATGCCCTGCGTTGATCATGACTATAGAAATTGTCCCGCCTACATAGAATTGAAGTTCGGCGAGCAATGCAAACAGACTGGATGCCAGCGCAGGAAGGCGCCTGTCCAGACTTCCCCCGCCCTGTTCCAGCATGGGAACGATGACCTCGAGAGCGTCGTCATTCCCGGCAAGACCGGAGGCAGGCAGGGCACCATCTAGGCGCGCTGCGCCTGATCCATGTTCCAGAAACGACAACGCCAACCTGCATGGGTTGGCGTTTTAGCTTGCCGTTGCGGCGCAAGCCTGCGAAAAGCGGCGCAAGGCTTCAATAAGAGGCTCACTTTTTCTCGGGATCGTGGCCCCAGTTCATCAGTGAATAGCGCCAATCGCTCGATGCCGGATCGCTCCCGGTAGGCCCCTGTGCCAGGTGCCGGTGGATGTACCCGACCACCTTGCGCATGTGTGCGACGTCTTCCGCACTCAAGTCCTGGGCGTGCCGGTGCAATAGTTCGACGATGCGGCGTCCGGACTGGTGCCCGGTCGATTCGGCATTGCCGTGCTTCTGGCCGACACGCCTGGAATCGTCGGTGTCGAGCCACTTCTCCAGTTGGGCTGGCGTCATGTTCACCGCCTGCTTGAACTCCGCGACCGTTTCGCGCCGGGCCGCGTCCTCATCACCAGTACTTGCTTGTGTTGACATGCTTACTCCAATGAACATTGCGATAGTAAGGTCCGGCGCATGGACAGTGGCCATGGCTTGCGTCCGATGGCCGGTAGACCAACCCTGCTTTTTAAAGTATCACGAACGCTGTTTTTCCTGGCGCAACAGAAATCGCTGAATGCCTGTGTCGACGCAATGTTTGAAGGGTCATGCAGAAACAAAAATGCCACCCGAAGGTGGCGTTTTTCACATACTGCTGAATTCTTGGTGGCCCGGGGCGGAATCGAACCACCGACACAAGGATTTTCAATCCTCTGCTCTACCAACTGAGCTACCAGGCCAAGGGCTCGCATTCTAGCACAGCCGCAAACCCGGCGGTAGTGTTGCGCCGATATGCGCTGCACGGGCGCTGGCCGGCTTACTGCCTGGTCGGCTCCAGCCGCTTCATGTCCAGCCCCTGGGCCGCCAGTCTTCCCAGCAGCGCATCGTAGGCAGCGGGATCGACCTTGGGCGTGCGCGACAGGATCCACAGGTATTCGCGCTTGGGCTCGCTGACCGCGGCAAGCTGGTAATCCGGGTCCAGGTCGATCACCCAGTAGTCGCCCCATATCATCGGCAGGAAGGAAAAGATGGCGGGTGCGAAGCGCACTTCCAGCTTCGGCGAGCTCGGGCCGGCGGGCTGGCGCGCGACGCCGGTCGCCACGTTGTTGTCGCCGTCCGCGAGGCGGCAGCGGTTGACCACGTCGACCCGGCCGTCGTCGCGCGCGCTATACGTGGCGGTCGTGAAGCCGATGCATTTTTTCTGGAACGAGTTCGGGAACTTGGCGATTTCGTACCAGGTGCCCATGTAGCGCTTGACGTCGAGCGAGGCAATGGCGGCGAGCGGCTTGTCCTGGGCGGGCGCCGCGCCGGCTGCCTGGGCCTGGGCCTGGACGGCGAACAGCAATGCCAGCGGTGCGAGAAGGGCAGCTTTCATGTCGTTTCCTTGAATGGTCGAGCGCCTATGGTAGCGGCCCGTGCCCCGGGCACGCCGCACCGCAGGCCGCCGTGGCGGCAACTAGGTACGCGCGGCGGCGCGCTCGGCGTGCTGGCGCTCGAGCTCCAGGCGCGCGGCCTTGCGCCCCTTGGCTTCCTCGAAGCGGCGCTCTTCTTCCGGCGTCGAAGGCGTCAGCTGCGGCACCGCCACCGGTTTGCGGTCGTCGTCCACCGCCACCATCGTGAAGAAGCAACTGTTCACATGGCGCACGGATTGGGAGCGGATGTCCTCGGCGACGACCTTGATGCCGATCTCCATCGAGCTGCGGCCGGCATAGTTCACCGAGGCCAGGAAGGTCACCAGTTCGCCGACATGGATCGGCTGGCGAAAGCTCACCTGGTCGACGCTCATCGTCACGACGTAGCGGCCGGCGTAGCGGCTGGCGCAGGCATAGGCCACCTGGTCGAGCAGCTTGAGGATGGTGCCGCCGTGGACGTTACCGGAAAAATTCGCCGTGTCCGGCGTCATCAGGACCGTCATCGACAGCTGGTGGGAGGGCAGGTTCATGCGGGACTCGCTTCAGGGCAAAGTCCTATGTTGCTTCAGAAATGCCCAACAGGCAATGACGGCGAGCTGGTAGGGCGGGGTCGCCTTGCCGCGGCCCCGTATGGGCTCAGAACTCTTCCCATGCCTCGTCGGCGCTGGCGGCAGCGGCCGAAGCGCGGCGCGCGGCAGGTTCAGGGCGCACGGCCGGCGTGACAGGTTGCACGGAATGGGTAGCCTTGGGCGCCGGCTTGGCGTTCGCCCGAGCTTCCACCCTGGCGCCGGCCTTCGCGGGTGGAACGGGCGAGCTCAAGCGCGCCGCGCCGCGGACCGGCTTGCCGGCCAGCCGGAACACCGACACCAGCTGGGCCAGGCTTGAAGCCTGGTCCTTCATCGACTCGAGGGCGGCGGCCGATTCTTCCACCAGGGTGGCGTTCTGCTGCGTGACGCTGTCCATGTCCGCCACCGCGCCATGCACCTGCCCGATGCCGCTGGCCTGCTCGTGGCTGGAGTGGACGATCTCGCCCATGATCGCGGTTACGCGGCCGATGCTCTCGACGATGCCGGTCATGGTGGTGCCGGCGCGGCCGGCCAGGTCGGCGCCGTTCGACACGCGCCGGGTCGAGTCGTCGATCAGTTCCTTGATTTCCTTGGCCGCGGCCGCCGAGCGCTGCGCCAGCGAGCGCACCTCGCCGGCTACCACGGCAAAGCCGCGTCCCTGCTCGCCGGCGCGCGCCGCTTCCACGGCGGCGTTGAGCGCCAGGATATTGGTCTGGAAGGCGATGCCGTCGATGACGCCGATGATGTCGACGATGCGCGCCGAGGATTCGTTGATCGCGCCCATGGTCTCGACCAGCTGGCCCACCATGTCGCCGCCTTGCTGCGCGACTTTCGACGCCGCCAGCGCCAGGCCATTGGCTTCTTCGGCATTGGCGGCGCTGTGCTGGACCGCATGCGCCAGCTCGTTCATCGACGAGGCGGTCTGCTCCAGCGCCGCGGCCTGGCTCTCGGTGCGGCGCGACAGGTCTTGCGCTTCGCTCGCCATCGCATCCACCGACGAGGCGATGGTGACCGTGCCTTCGCGCACCTTGCCGACGATCTCGGCCAGGCTGTCGCGCATGCGCTGCAGGGCGTACAGCAGGCTGGACTCGTCGCCCGGGCGCAGCGCGACGCGCACGTCCAGGTTGCCGGCGGCGATTTCATTGGCGATGCGCGCCGCCTCCGCCGGTTCGCCGCCCAGGCGGCGGAACAGGGAACGCGAGAACAGGGCGGATGCGCCCAGGCTGCCCGCCAGGCTCAAGCCGCACAGCAGCACCAGCATGCTGGTGCTGTCGCCGGCGCCGGACAGCACCTCGCGGGTGGCGCTGTCGATGGTGTTGTGCTGCAGGGCCTGCAGTTCGGAGACCTTGTCCAGGTATTGCTGGGTACTGGGGAGGAACTCGCGTTCGTAGACCGTCATCGCCTGCTCGGCGCTGCCGCCGGACTTGAGCTGCATCACGCGGTCGCGGCTGGCGATGTAGCGGCTGCGCGCCTCGACGGCGGCGTCGAACAGGGCCTTTTCCGCCGCCGTGTCGAGCAGCTGTCCCACCTTCTCCTGCAGCACGCTGGTGCGCTGGCTCGATTCGGTGCTCTCTACTGCGAACACCTTGGCCAGCTCCGCGTCGGTCGAGCGCGCCACCGCCGAGGTACGCTTGGCCGACACCGACAGGTTGAGCAGCCATTGCGAGATCAGGCGCTCCTTGACCAGCGGGCGCTGGGTGAGCGCTTTGGTTTCCTGCGCCAGTACCTGCAGGCGCCAGATTGCGACGGCGGTGGAGAGGAAGGAAATGACGATGACGAAGGCGAAGGCGATGCGCAGTTGGGCACGGACATGGGACGCTGCTTTGAACACGGTGGCTCCTGGGTCGTGGCGGGGCTGCAGGTGCAGGTGTTGCCCGCAAACTATTAACGTAGAGCAAAAGGATGCCTGCGGACTAGCGACTGGATCAAACCGGCGGCGAATGCCTTATGACGATTTACTTATATCTAAGTGTGATCTGAATCGTTCACGTACCCCGGCGGATCGGGTAGGCTCGGCACATGAACAGCGATTTCCCTCCCTCCAGCGGCTCCGTGCAATGGCACCTGGGTCCGATCATCGATGCCCTGCGCACCTCGCGCGAGTCGACCCACAACATCCGCCACCAGGGGCGCGTGCGCGAACTACCCTCGCGCGACGTCCTGACGCAGGTCGTCAACGGCGTCTCGGCGGCGCTGTTCCCGACCCATTACGGGCGGCCCGACCTGAATGACGAGAGCATCGATTATTTTGTCGGCGACACCCTCAACGTGACGCTCGACCGGCTGGTCGAGCAGGTGCGGCGGGCGCTGCGCTTCTCGCCCCAGTTCGAGGAAGACGACGAGGCGCTGCTGGCCAACCGGGCGCGCGCCATCACGCACGAATTCGCCGCCAGCCTGCCGGCGATCCGCGCGCTGCTGGTGTCGGACGTGCAGGCCGCACTGGCGGGCGATCCGGCCGCCAGCTCGGTGGCCGAGATCATGCTGTGCTATCCCGGCACCATCGCGATCCTCTACCACCGCCTGGCGCATTGCCTGCACCGCCTGGGGGTGCCCTTCCTGGCGCGCCTGGTCGCGGACATCGGCCATTCGCTGACCGGCATCGACATCCACCCGGCGGCCACCATCGGCGGCAGCTTCTTCATCGACCACGGCACCGGCGTGGTCATCGGCGAGACCGCAATCCTCGGCGAGCGCGTGCGCCTGTACCAGGCGGTGACCCTGGGCGCGAAACGTTTCCCGGTCGACGCCAACGGCGCCCTGGTCAAGGGCGCGCCGCGCCACCCGATCGTCGAAGACGACGTCGTCATCTATGCCGGCGCCACCATTCTGGGGCGCATCACGGTGGGCGCGGGTTCGACCATCGGCGGCAACGTCTGGCTGACCCAGAGCGTGCCGCCCGGCAGCAACGTCTCGCAGGCCCAGTCGCGCAATACCTGATGCGTCGCGCGGCAGTTCGCCGCGCGCGCTTTGCTATGATGGCGCGATGTCACTTCTCCTCGTTCCCGGCTACATGCTGGATGAAACACTGTGGGACGACGTCGCCCAGGGGCTCGACAGGTTCGGACCGCTGGTGCACGCCGACCTGCGTCACGATGCCACCATCGACGCCATGGCCAGCCGCGCGCTGACCAACGCGCCCGAGCATTTCATCCTGGTCGGCTTTTCGATGGGCGGCTATGTCGCCCGCGAGATCGTCCGCATGGCGCCCCACCGCGTGCAGGCGCTGGTGCTCATCGCCACCTCGACCCGTCCGGACTCGCCGGCGCTGCGCCAGAGCCGCGGCCGGGTCGGCGCGGCAGCCCAGTCGGTATCGTTCTCGGGCTTGAGCCGCACGGCGATCGCCACCTCGCTGCACCCGGAGCAGCGCGACAACGACGCGCTGATCGAACGCGTGCGCGCGATGGGCGTGCGCCTGGGCGGGGAGGTGTTCCGGCGCCAGTCGGCGCTGGAGCGCGCGGGCGACCTCGACCGCCTGCACGAGATCCGCTGCCCGACCCTGGTCATTGCGGCGGGCCAGGACCGGCTGCGCACGCGCGAGGAATCCGACGAGCTGCATGCGGGCATCCCGGGCGCGGAGTATGTGGTGATCGAAGAGAGCGGCCATCTGCTGCCGCTGGAGGCGCCTGAGGCGCTGCTGGGGGCCGTGCTGCCCTGGCTGGAGCGGGTGCTGCCCGCCTAGAGCGATGCGGTAGCCGCGACGCCAGGCTGGGTGAGCGACCAGTCGCGCAGCCCGCGGATCGCTTCTTCCTTGAGCTTGGCCTCGATCTCGATATACGGCGCGGCCAGGTAGGACGAAGGCATGACGGCGATCAGGTCGGAATGCTGGCGGTCGTTGAAGCCTTCGCGGCCGTTCGAGATATGCACCAGCTGGTGGGCCGGATCGGCCCAGGTCTCGCGCGCCTTGAGCAGCATGGCGCCGACGCTGGGATCCTCGTAGCTGGACAGGTTGGCGTGCACGATGTGGTGGTGGGCGTCGAACACCATCGGCACGCCGCTACGCATGCAGATGGCGTGGATCTCCTCGGCGCCGTAGGCATATTCGTCGTTCTCCAGGCCCAGGCGCAGGCGGATGCCGTCGGGCAGGGTGGCGATGCGTGCCACCAGCGCATCGGCCCGGTTGCCCTTGCCGCCATGCACCTCGAGCAGGGCCCACGGCGAGCGCGGCTGTTCGAGCAAGTCCATGATGTCGGCGTGCATCTGCAGGATCTTGATGCTGTTCGCCACCACGCCCTCCGAATCCGAACTGAGCACGACGAACTGGTCCGGGTGCATCACCAGCCGGATCCCGCGCTCGGTCGCGCGCCGCCCCGAGCGCGCGAGGGTAGCGGCAAAGGGCGCCAGCACCTCGCGCCCGATGTCTTCATCGGCAAAGGGGAAGATCGACGAGGGGATGCGGTAGAGCCCGATGCCTTCGCCCTGGCAATACGCCATCGCCTTGTCGAAGGTCTGGATATTGTCGCGGTAGATGTCTTCGAGGATGCGGCGCTGTCCCGCGTCGTCGTGTTCGAGCAGGCGCTTGCGCGTCACCATGCGGTAGCGGACGTCTTTCGAGGCGGTAATGCAAACGAGGCCGAGATGGGGTAGCATGGTAGCTGGAGTCGACTGGCTGGGCAGGGAACTCTATCTTAAGCGACCCTTGCACACGGCACGAACGGCGTCCCGGATTCGTCCCGGCGTCAACCCCGGCGGCCGAACACCTGCGTCCAGTAGATGATGCCGGCGCGGTGCTGGCTGGCCAGGGCGTAGGCCGCGCCCATCTCGGTAAAGCCCGGGTTCATGATGTTGGCGCAGTGCCCCGGGCTGTCCAGCCAGCCGGCGATGGCTTCTTCAGGGGTGCGCTGGCCGAAGGCAATGTTCTCGCCCACGCGCTGCCACTGGTAGCCGGCGCGCCGGGCGCGCTCGGCGGCGGTGCTGCCATCCTTGGCCTTGTGGCTGAAATAGCGCCGCGCCGCCATGTCGCGGCTGTGGGCCAGGGCGGCATTGCCCAGCTCCGGGTCCCAGCTCAAAGGCGGCGCCGGCGCAAACGACTGCGTCCCGCAGGTGCGCCCGCTGGCGCGAGCCGCGTTGACCCCGGCCAGGATCGCCTGGCCCGCATCGCGCCAGTCCGGATAGACGCTGGAGGGCAGCGGTGGCGACGGACGGGCCAGCACGACCGTCCAGGCATTGCCGTCGCGGTAGCTGCCGACCGCGGAGAAGCGCGGATTCAGCAAGGTCTTGCAGTATTTTTCCTGGATCACGGTCATTGCATCGGAGGCGTTCTGAGGGCCGGTGACGCTGATGGTTTCGGCGTGGTCGGCGTCATAACCGGCGCGTTCCAGGGCGGTCTCGATGAAGGTGGCCGGGCCGATGCGCACACGCGCCAGCGCCGGGTGCGCAGTGAGCGCATCGACCGGGTTCGCGGCGCGGCCGTTGCAGCTGCCGGGCGCGGTGCGGTAGGCATTGATCAGGGCAGTCAGGCTTGCCTCGGCCGGCGACGGCGCGGCCGAGGCTTGCATCGGCCAGGACGCTGCGAGCGCGAGCAGCAGCACGCCTTGCCGGATGGCGTTAGGAGGAAAAGCAAGGGTCGGGATGGTCGGGTGCAAGATGATTCCTCGTCGCGCGCGGGCGCCGGTATGACAAAGTTGCATTGACAGTAAATAAACTCAAGCAAGAATGCAAAAACGCCGACCGGGGAAGTCAGCGTTTTCATGGGCCGGCAGGTGAAGCAAACCCGCGCGGCAGATCTCACTATAGCAGCCGCACCGGCGCCGCGAAAGCGCCGGTCTGTAACAAGGCGCTACAGCCGCGCCAGGGGCGGGCCGCCCCGTTCCCCCAGCCAGGTCGTCTCGAAGCGTTTCTGCGCCGCCGCCAGCGCGCGCGTATCGCCGCGCTGTTGATAGACCTCGATCAGGCCACGCAGGGCCCAGCCATTGCTCGGGATGCGGGCGAGCGAATCGCGGAACACCTGCTCGGCGGCGTCGAGCTGTCCCGCGCGCAGCAGGGCCGCGCCCAGCGACTGGCGCACCGGGTAATACCAGTGCGGCGGCTCCATGTACGGCAACTGGTCTTGCACGGCAATGGCTTCGCGATATGCAGCGATGGCTTCCGGCAGCTTGCCGCTTGCATCGGCCAGGCGGCCGCGGGCGACGGCGCGCGCCGTCTGCACGACCTGGCGCGCCGGGATGCCCCAGTCTGCGATCGGCTTGAAGTCGGCGGTCTTTTCGATGCGGTCCAGGGCAGCGACTTCGCGCTTGCCCTCGACCAGCATGCCCTTGCGCGCGAAGCCGACGGCGCGGGCGTAATGCCACATCGCTTTCACCAGCACGAAGTCAGGTCCCGGGTCGGGCAGGGAGACCAGCACGTCGGGCGAACTGAACTGCACGTGCGAGAAATACGGCGCCGCCTTCACGGGTTGCAGGCTGGCGAACTCTTTGAGCACGTCGGCGGCAATCGCCTTGTCCAGCTTGCCGGCCGCTTCGAGCGCCGTGCGGCCGTCGCCGCCCATCAGGGCCGACACCATCACGAAATGGATGTTGTGGGGATAGTAGGCGCCGCGGTAGACCGGGTCGCTCGGCGAGCGGCTGAAGTAGTGCTCGTCGATGGCGATGGCGTCGAGGTTCGCTTGCAGGGCGTCGCGGTACATGCCCAGCCGGTAATAGATATGCGAGGGCATGTGGACGATATGGCCCGCGCCCGGAATCTGGCGCGCCAGCACCCTGGCCGCCGGCAGCGCCCTTTCCGGATGGGTGGACGCTTCCATGGCATGGATGTAATAGTGGGCCGCACCCGGGTGGGTGGGATTGCGCTCGAGTACCCGCTCCAGTGCCGCGAGCATCTCGGGGGTGCGGTTCTTCGGCTGGGCGCCACCGGCCTGCCAGTAATCCCAGGGTGACAGGTCCATCAGCGCTTCCGCAAACAGCACCTGGATGGTGTCGTGGGTCGGAAAGGCGCGCGCAGCCTCGGCCATCGCATCGGCATAGGCCCTGTCGAGCGGGGAGCGGTCTTGCGGCGGCTCTGCCAGGTAGCGCCTGGACACGGCGCGGATCAGGGCCTGTTCGTGCGGCGTGGTCTTGCCGGCCAGGGACACGGCCTTGGCCGCCGCCGCCGCGGCCGGCGCCGCCGCAGTGGGGAACATGGGTGCATTGATGTTCGGCCCCAGCACCAGCGCCTCGCCCCAGTAGCACATGGCGCAGCCGGGATCGAAAGCTTGCGCGGCGCGGAAGGCGCGCGCGGCCTCCGCATGGTTGAAAGCGAAGGTCAGGCGCATGCCCTGGTCGAAATAGGCTTGCGCTTTGGGGTTGCCGGTGGTGATCGGGACGTGCAGTGCGCCGAGGTTGTCGTACAGGGGCGGCATGGCGCTGTCGCTTGCGACCGGCTTTTGCTGACCCGGCTTGAACGGCGCCGTTTCGGCCTGGGCCAGCACCAGGCGATCGAGCAGGGGCGGACGGCCGCCGCGCGCCGGCGCGCAGTTGGCGCCGCCGGCAAACAGGGGATCGAAGGCAGGCTGAGCCGCCGTGGGTGCGTCTTGCGCCGAAGAGACCGCGGCCACCGTGGCCGCTGCTGCCAGCGCCATGGCGCCGGCTGCCGTAAAGAACTGTGCTGTTTTCATCAATCCGCTCCCACATGCCAGGGCATCCGGATTGGAGTCGATGCGGGGAAGGGGAGTTCGAGACAGCCGAAGGGTCTAGCGTCTCCTTTGGCGACCGTCTTGAGCTAAATCAGACTTTCCTGACAAATTCCGTTTTCAGGCTCATGGCGCCAAAGCCTTCGATCTTGCAGTCGATGTCGTGGTCGCTGTCGACCAGGCGGATATTCTTGACCTTGGTGCCTTGCTTGATGACGCCGCCCGAGCCCTTCGGCTTGAGGTCCTTGATGACGGTCACGGTATCGCCGTCCTGCAAGATCGTGCCCGAGGCATCGCGGTAGACGCGGGCGCTCTCCGCCGCGGCGCCGCTGGCGGCAATGGGCCATTCATGGGCGCATTCGGGACAGGCGTACTGGCCCGAGCCGTCCTCGTAGGTATAAGTGGACTGGCATTGCGGGCAAGGGGGCAGGGCGCTCATGGCGGTCGTGAATCCAGGGGGAAACGGGGATTGTCGCACCGCGCTCCCGCCCCAGCAAGCACGGGTCCGGCGGACGGCCTGTCCGGGTAGCCGAACGGGACGCGCGGCCACCCCGGTTTTTTCGCAACAGGCCCTCCAGAATTGCACATGGGACAGCGATTCTTGTGTATGGTTGATGTTGCAGACGGGTATTTACCGCAACAATGACGCTGACGAGAACACGATGAGCGACGTGCCACTTTATAAGAACAAGGTACTGTTCCTGTCTCAAAACTTTTTCATCAAGGACAACCAGTCCGAGCTGCTGCTGTGCGCACACAAGTACGATTTCGACATCCTGTTTTTTAGCGAAGTGAGCGATTTCGTCGCGGCCGTCGAGCACGACGCGTGCAACAGCCTGTACGTAATCGACCTGGATGCCCTGCACAATATGCAGGCGGACATGCACGACAGCCGCAAGACCCTGATGCTGGGCGAATTGCTGCAGCGCCTGCCGTGCGAGCACAGCTATGTCTACCTGCAAAGCGCGCGCCAGGGCAGCCGCTTCCTGCTCCAGCAGCGCCTGGTCGACAGCAATTGCCTGGCCTATGCCGAAAAACCCATCGCCAACGACGTGCTGGTCGACAAGCTGTTCAACCTCTTTGTCCAGCAAAAGCGCGGCGACCTGGTGCGCCTGATTCATCTCGGCGAACTGGCCGGGCTCGATCCGGCGGCCCTGCTGGACCAGCGCATCGAGCTGACCCAGCACCTCGACGCCCAGACCCTGCACCTGCGCGTCAAGGAGCTGCAGCCCGATATCGTCCTCATTACCGACGCCGAATACGCGCGCACCGAGTCGCTGGTGCGGGTGCTCAAGAAGAACATGGAAGCCGACCCGGTGCGCGAAATCGCCCTGCTGCAGCGCCAGCCGGACCCGGCCCTGACCCGGCGCGCGCTGGCCAGCGGCTTCGATGCGATCGTGCCGGTAGGGGACGCCGACCTGCTGGCGGCCCAGCTGATCAACCGGGCCAGCAAGATCCGCATCGGCCGCGACCTGATCGGCAAGGACCGCGCCACTGGCCTGCTCAACAAGGTCGGCCTGCAAAAGAAAGCCCAGGACCTGATCCGCCGCGCCGGGCAGGAAGACCGCTCCCTGGCCTTTGGCGTGATCGACATCGACAAGTTCAAGACCATCAACGATACCTGGGGCCATTATTTCGGCGATATCGTGATCAAGCGCCTGTCGCTGACGCTGGCCGCGCAGGTGGGAGACGCGGATTTGCTCAGCCGTTTCGGCGGCGAGGAATTCGTGGTCGTATTCTGGGATTGCACGCTCGAGCAGGGGCAGGCCAGGTTAGACGCCATGCGCCGGGCCTTCTGCGCCATTCACTTCGAGGTCGGCGCCGGCGACATCCGCCATTTTTCCTTCAGCGGCGGGGTGGCGGCCTATCCCGAGTACAAGAGCGAGAACGAGCTCTTCCTGCGCGCGGACGCGATGCTGTACCAAGCGAAAGAGGGCGGGCGTAACCGGGTCTGCGCGGAGTCCTCGGGGCAGCTGCGCAGCGCGGCACTGAGGTAGCCCCCGGGGCTTTGCGCAAAAAAAAACGCCAACCGTATCGGCTGGCGCCTGGTGTCCGGGCGATGGGTCTTATTCGGACTTCGCCTGCTGTGCGTGCAGTTGCTCGCGCAATTGCTGCGCATTCGAGTGCGTGTAGTCCTTGTTGAACTCGGACTTGACGAGCCCCTTCACTTGCGGATCCAGGTTCTGGCGCAAGACTCCCAGGAATTCGGGCGAAGCGGAAATGACCAGCTGCTGGAAGCGGCCCTCCTGCTGCGCTTTGAGCAGGTAAGCCGATACGTCCTTGGCAAACAGCTCGGTTGCGTGTTCGGCAGGCGTCTGGTTGGGCTCGTATTGCTTGTTCGGCGCGCCGGCGTTGGCCGTGTGGGACATGCCGGGCCCCGCGCCACCGGAGTGACCGATATTATGGCTGCTGTTGGACGCCGAGGTCGGGCCGAGGCGGTCGGTTTCGGTGTCCATTGTACGCAGCTGCGCGCCGGAATTGACCATGTCTTCGATTTCCTGCAGCGGACTGGAAGAATCGGACTCCGAGAAGAATCGTGCACGGCCAGCGTTGGCCGAAAGAATCCAGGTTGTTGGCATGCTACCCCCTGTCAGTATATGGATTGTTGGTATGTTCGTTCCGCGGCAAGCAGGTGCGCAACAGCCGGGAACGACGTAAGCGCTATGGACCAGCGATCGCCTGCCATCCGGCCCATGACGGGGCCAGTGCATGTCGATCAGGCTACAACTGAGTATAGCCCTGGCTCCAGAAACCCGGCGCACCAACGCCGCGCTAGCGTGCGCATGGATGGGCGGACGGTTCCTGGCAGGCGCCGGGGGCAACGATCTTTTTCGCTTCCCGTGAGTCTAATCGTGATATCAACTGCCGGGACTTCCCGGGGGAGACCTGTCATGAGCCAACCCACCCCTTCCACGCCGGCGCCGGAGCAGGCGCCTGCTCTTCCCACCCCCGACTTCGCCGCCATCAAGCAGCGCCAGCAGGCCACCTGGGCCAGCGGCGACTTCGCCATCATCGGGGTCACGCTGCAGATCGTCGGCGAGTCGCTGGCAGAGGCGGTCGACATCCGCTCCGGCGAGCGCGTCATCGACATCGCCGCGGGCAACGGCAATGCCACCCTGGCCGCGGCGCGCCGCTTCGCCCACGTGACCTCGACCGACTACGTGCCCGCGCTGCTCGAAAAAGGCCGGGCCCGCGCCGCGGCCGAAGGCCTGGCCGTCGATTTCCGCGAAGCCGACGCGGAAGCGCTGCCCTTCCACGACGGCGCCTTCGACGTCGCCCTCTCGACTTTCGGCATCATGTTCACGCCCGACCACGCGCGTTCGGCCAGCGAGATGATGCGGGTGGTGCGTCCCGGCGGGCGGATCGGTATCGCCAACTGGACCCCGGACGGCTTCATCGGCAACCTGTTCAAGACGGTCGGCAGGTTCGTGCCGCCGCCGGCCGGCCTGACCCCGCCACCGCGATGGGGCCAGGAAGACTACCTGCGCCAGCTGTTCGGCAGCAGTGCGGCCAGCATCCGCGCCGAGCGCAAGACCTTCAACATGCGCTATGGCTCGATCGCGCACTGGCTGCAGGTGTTCCGCGATTACTACGGGCCGGTGCACAAGGCCTTTGCCGCCCTCGACCCGGCCGGGCAGCAGGGCCTGGAAAGCGAGATCCGGGCGCTGCTCGAGCGCTTCAATGTCTCGGGCGACGATTCGCTGGTGGTGCCTGCCGAATACCTGGAGGCGGTGATCGTCAAGCGTCCGCCCGACGTGCTGCACTAGCGGGTAACACCGGGGCCGGGCAGGGCAGCGCCCGGCCTTGCGGGGCGGCAGTACAATCGACCCCATCCATTCGCTGAAAGGCTGCCCATGCGTTCGTCCGCCGTGATTCCCGCCCTTGCCCTCGCGCTCGCCGCATCGGGCGTGCATGCCCAGACCGAGGTCAAGATCGGCACCGCCTCGCCGTTGTCCGGTCCCGGCGCCCACCAGGGCAAGGACATCGAATACGGCGCCCGCATGGCCATCGACGAGCTCAATGCAAAGGGCGCGGCGATCGGCGGGCGCAAGCTCAAGTGGGTGCTGCAGGCCGAAGACGACGCGGCCGACCCGAAGACCGGAACGGCCGTCGCCCAGAAGCTGGTCGATGCGCGCGTTGCCGGTGTGGTCGGCCATCTCAATTCGGGCACCACCGTGCCCGCGTCGAAGATCTATGCCAGCGCCGGCATCCCGCAGATTTCGCCGGCCGCCACGACGCCGCTCTACACCCAGCAGGGCTACAAGACGGCTTTCCGGGTCGTGGCCAACGACAACCTGATCGGCCGCACGCTGGCGGCCTATTCCATCAATACGCTCAAGGCGAAGAAGATTGCCGTGATCGACGACCGCACGGCCTTCGGCCAGGGCCTGGCCGACCAGTTCGCAAAAGAAGTGCGGCGCCTGGGCACGGCCACCGTCGTCAGCCGCCAGTTCACCAACGACAAGGCCACCGACTTCAACGCCATCCTGACCCAGATCCGCGCGCACAAGCCGGACGTCGTCTTCTATGGCGGCATGGATGCCGTGGCCGGACCCATGCTCAAGCAGATGAAGACCCTCGGGCTGCAGGCCAGGTTCGTCGCCGGCGACGGCGTGTGCTCGGAAAAGCTGCCGCTGCTGGCGGGCGACGCACTCGGCGACGACAAGGTGTTCTGCGTGGTGGCGGGCGGCGTTACCGGCGCGCAGGAAGCCGGCTACACGGCCTTCACGGAACGCTACCGCGAGCGCTTCAAGCTGCCGGTGGAAACCTATGCACCGTATGCCTACGATGCGGTGATGGTGTTCGCCGCCGCGATGCAAAAGGCGCAGTCGGTCGAGCCAGCGAAGTTCCTGCCCGTGCTGGCCAGTATCAAGCACGAGGGCGTGACCGGCAGCATCGCCTTCGATCCGAAGGGCGACCTGCGCAACGCCGCGATGACGCTCTACACCTACCGCAAGGGCAAGAAAGCCAAGCTCCTGGTGGTGCGCGGCAAGTAAGGACAGCTTCGCATAGCGCCTGTATTGACGGGGCGCGTGACGCAACATGCATACAACAATGCGCTTGGCATCGCTCCTCCAGTTCGATTAGCATCGACCGGTTCCCAACAATACGGAGAGAGACATGAAGCGCAGCTTGTGCAGCAGTTTGATTGCGGGCCTGTTCGCCGCCCAGTGCGTGTCCCACGCCGGCGAGCACGATGGCCCGCATGGTGCGGCGGCCGCTGTCGCAGGCGCGGCTTCCGGTATCGAGGTCGCGGCGATGGACCGCACCGTGCGCCCGCAGGACGACTTCTTCCGCTACACCCAGGGCACATGGCTCAAGGATGTCGAGATTCCGTCGGACCGGTCGAGCTGGGGCGCTTTCAATATCGCGCAGGACCGGGTGGAGCAACAGGTCCGCACCATCATCGAGGGCGCCGCCGCGGCGAAGAAGGCGCCAGCCGGCTCGGACGCGCAGAAGATGGGCGACTTCTACACCAGCTACCTGGACGAAGCGCGCCGCAATGCACTGGGCCTGGCGCCCCTGAAGGGCGAACTCGCCCGCGTCGCCGCGCTGAAGGACAAGCGCGCGCTGGCGTCGCTGATGGCGCGCTTTGCGCGCATCGGCGCGGATGCGCCGCTCGACATGTACGTCGGCCAGGACAACCGCGACTCGACCCGCTATATCGTCGGCATCTCGCAGTCGGGCCTGGGCATGCCGGACCGCGTCTATTACCTGTCGGCGGACGACGCGCGCCTGAAGGACATTCGCGCGAAGTACCAGGAGCATATCGCGAAAATGCTGGCGCTGGCCGGCCACCAGGATGCCGAGGCCAAGGCGCAGCAGATCGTGGCCCTGGAAACCGGGATCGCCCGCGCACAGTGGACCAAGGTCGAGAACCGCGATCCGGTCAAGCGCTACAACAAGATGACCCTGGCCGAGCTCTCCAGCCTGACCCCGGGCTTCGACTGGAAGACTTACCTCGAGGGCACCGGCGCGGGCCAGGCCGGATCGGTGATCGTCAACCAGCCTTCCTACCTGGCTGCCCTGGACAAGCTGGTCGCCGCCACGCCGCTGGACGTGTGGAAGCCGTATTTCGAGTTCCGCCTGCTCAGCGCCTATGCGCCCTACCTGTCGCAGGCTTTCGTCGACGAGAGCTTTGCCTTCCGCGGCGCCGTGCTGTCGGGCGCGAAAGAGAACCGTCCGCTGGACAAGCGCGCGGTTGCGGAGGTCAACCGCAACCTGAGCGAAGTGGTCGGCAAGGCCTATGTGGCCCAGCACTTCCCGGCCGAGCGCAAGCAGCAGGTCCAGGACATGGCGAAGCACTTCATCACCGCCTTCGGCGAAGGCATCGAACTGCTGGACTGGATGTCGCCGGAAACGAAGAAGCAGGCGCAGGTCAAGCTCTCCAAGATCAAGGTCAAGATCGGCTACCCGGACAAGTGGCGCGACTACGGCAAGCTCAAGGTCGTGCGCGGCGACCTGGTGGGGAACGTGATGCGCGCGCGCGAATTCGCCCACGAGTACAACGTGGGACGCCTGGGCAAGCCGGTCGACCGTAGCGCCTGGAGCATGTCGCCGCAGACCGTGAACGCCTATTACAGCCCGACCCTGAACGAAGTCGTGTTCCCGGCCGCGCGCCTGCAGTATCCGCTGTACGACGCCGACGCCGAACCGGCGGTCAACTACGGCTCGGTGGGCATCTCGATCGGCCACGAGATCAGCCACGCGTTCGACGACAAGGGCTCGCAGTTCGACGGCGACGGCAACCTGCGCAACTGGTGGACCAAGGACGACGCGGAGAAATTCGCCGCGCGGGGCAAGGTGCTGGTGGCGCAATACGGCGGCTACAGCCCGCTGCCGGGCTACACGGTGAACGGCGACCTCACGCTGGGCGAGAACATCGCCGACAACGCCGGCGCCATCATGGCCAGCCGCGCCTACAAGATCTATCTGAAGGGCAGGCCCGGCCCGGTGATCGATGGCTTTACCGCCGAGCAGCGCCTGTTCATGGGCCTGTCGCAAGCCCGCAAGGGCAAGGCGCGCGATGCGGCCCTGGTCGCCCAGGTCAAGTCGGATCCGCACTCGCCGGCGGAATTCCGCGTCAACGGCAGCCTGCGCAACCACCCGGGCTTCTACGAGGCCTTCGAGGTCAAGCCGGGCGACAAGATGTACCTGGCGCCGCAGGAGCGTGTGATCTTCTGGTAAGCGGCGCCAGCCAGGGACAACGGGTCCACAGCGATGTGGGCCCGTTGTTTTATCGTCGATACCGGCATATCGATGCTTGCTGCATTGGCAATCAAATTGTTGCCGTTGGTATACTAATGGTTTCCTATTTACGCTGAGACCGTACCATGGCGATCGCCTCGCTCACCCATATCCTCACCGCGCCTTTCTATTCCAAGCGGCCTTTCCTGTCCGACGATGGCCGTTATCTCGTCGTGAATGTCGAAGGCAATACCGAGTTTTTGGGAGGCAAGCAATACACCACCGGCCTGGTCATCCTCGATCTCGTCGATGGCAGCGTGGTGCCGATGACGCCGCCGCCGCTCCAGGCGGAAGGCAAGCCCTATCCCGAGTTCGTGGGGATGAACCAGGACGCCAGCCAGGTCTTTTTCTCGTCGATCACGACGCCTTCCAGCGGTGCGCGCACCGTATACATGACGGATGGTATTACCGGCGTCACCGTGGCGGCCGCTTCGTTCCCGAGCGCTTTCGGCCCGATGTCCGGCAACGGCCGTTACATGCTGGCGCAGGCCCAGGCGGAGCCCGGGCAGATCTTCGGCGGCCTCCAGTGGCACGACCGCCAGACCGGCGCGATGCGCCCGGTCGAATCGGTTGCCAACACCTTGCGCGATGGTCCGCCGCGCGCCATCGGCGTGTCCGATGACGGCCGCACGGTCATGTTCCATACCTATTCGTCGAACGTCGTGGCAGGCGACACGAACCAGTCCCACGATTATTTTGTCCAGGACATGCTCACAGGCAGGGCAGCGGCAGTCCAGTCGAGCACCGATGGCACCATCGGCAATGGCTATATCTTCAATGCCGTCATGTCCGCCAACGGCCGCTACGTGGCCTTCGATTCGAATTCGACCAACCTGGTCGCCGACGGCGCCGTCGTCAAGCAAGCCGCCTACGTCAAGGACTTGCGGACCGGCGCACTGGTGCGGATCTCCGAGGATGCGGCAGGCAATCCGCTGGAGTTCGGCGCCAGCGTCTCGAGCATCTCGGCCGATGGCCGCTACGTGACGCTGGTGACGCATACCGGCCTGGGGCTTCCCGGCGCGCTGGAATACGGGCCGAACATTATCGTCAAGGACCTGCAGACCGGCGGCGTCGGCCTGGTCAACCGCAGCCCGGCGGTCGTCACCAGCACGGTCGAGGCCTCCCAGATCTCGGCCAACGGCGAGATGGTGACCTACATGGGCGTCAAGATGGAAGACGCGCCGTCGCTGCACCCCGTGTTTCACGTCTTCGTTGCGCCGCGGCCGGCCTTCACGACGGCGGAAGTCAGCTCGCGCTTTTCCGGCAGTACCGGCGCGGATACCTTCGCAGGGGCACTGGGCAGCGACATTTACGACGTCAACCATTACGGCGACATCGTCATCGAGCATCCAGGGCAGGGCGGCGACCTGGTCGTCGCATCGGTCAACAATTACGTTTTGCCGGAAAACGTGGAATTCCTGCACCTGGCCGGGGCGGCGCTCAACGCCAACGGCAACGCCCTGGACAACCTGCTGCGCGGCACCGCAGCCGACAACGTCCTGCGCGGCGGCGCCGGCAACGACGTCCTCGAAGGCTACGGCGGATCCGACACGCTGCACGGCGACGCCGGCTTCGACATCGCGAGTTTCACCGGCTCGATCAAGGACTACACCTTCACCAGGACCAGCTGGCGCCACGAAGTGGCGAAAACCGGTGGCGGCCCGGTCAGCTACCTGCAGGGCATCGAGCACCTGAAGTTTGCCGATGCCGAGGTCACCTTCGAGACGACCGGCACGGCCGCCATGGCCTACCGGCTCTACCAGGCGGCCTTCGACCGCAAGCCCGACCTGGAAGGGCTGGGATACTGGATTTCGCGCCTGGCCTCGGGCATGTCGATCGACGCAGTGGCGCAGAACTTCGTGGATTCGCTCGAATTCAAGACGGTGTTCGGCGTGAACCCGAGCAATACCAAGCTGGTGGACGGCATGTACCGCCACGTACTGCACCGCACGCCCGATACCGCGGGCGTCGACTTCTGGGTGAGCGTGATGGACCGCGGCGCCATGACGCAGGCCGAGCTGCTCAAGAGCTTCAGCGAATCGGCGGAGAACCAGGATGCGCTGATCGGCATCATCGGCCATGGGATCGCCTACACGCCCTACGGCGGCTGAGCGATAAAGCAAACCGGGCGGATGCATGCATCCGCCCGGCCTGGGCCTACCAATGACTTGGGTGCCGCTCGTTACGGCATGATCACCGAGTCGATCACGTGGATCACGCCATTGTCGGCTTCCACGTCGGTCTTGACGACCTTGGCCTTGTCGACCATGACGTTCTTGCCCTTCATGCTCACCGTCAAGGTGCTGCCCTCGACGGTAGCGACGTCGCCCGGCTTGACGCTGGCAGCCATCACCTTGCCCGGCACCACGTGGTAGGTCAGGACCTTGGTCAGGGCAGCCTTGTCCTTCAGCAGCGCATCGAGCTTGGCTTTCGGGATCTTGGCAAAGGCGGCATCGGTCGGCGCGAACACGGTGAACGGGCCTGGGCCCTTGAGGGTGTCGACCAGGCCGGCTGCCTGGACGGCTGCGATCAGGGTGTTGAAGCTGCCTGCCGACTTGGCGGTGTCGACGATGTCGGCAGCCTGTGCGGCGGAAAGGGAGAATGCCATGACGGCGCCGAGTACCAGTTTCTTCATCTTGAGCTCCTTGGGGGTGGGTTTGTACCGCTGTTGCATTAGAATTTATGCCTAAATTCTTAAAATGTCGAGTCATGAACCGTATTGTGCGAACTATAAGCGGTTCAATTGAGCGTCATTGAGGCGATGTGAACCGCTTTTCGGCACATGCGGGAAGCCGGGCGCATGCTACCCTTGTTGCTCATCCATTCCTGTCCGCAGCCATGAAACCCGTACTCGTTCCCCTCTTCGCCGCGCTCGTGCTGGGCGCTTGCGCCACGGCGCCCCTTGACCCACGCGACGCCTTCATGGCGACCCTGCAGGGCATGTGCGGCCAGCGCTTCGAAGGCGCCCTGGCCTATGCGATCGACCCGAACAGCGAATTCCGCGGCAAGCAAATCTCGACCGAAGTGGTCTGCACCGCGGGCAGCGTGCGCATGCCGGTGCGGGTTGGCGAAGACCGCTCGCGCACCTGGATCTTTACCCGCTCGCTAGCGGGGCTGGAACTGCGCCACGACCATCGCCATCCGGACGGCACGCCCGATGCCGTGACCATGTATGGGGGCATGGCGAAGGAGGGCGGTACGGCGCGTTCGCAATCCTTCCTGGCCGATGCCGCCACCGCGAAGATGGTGCCGGGGGCGGAAACCAATGTCTGGACCGTCAGCCTGAGCGAGGATGGCAAGGAGTTGCGCTACCGGCTGGAGCGGCATGCCAGGCCGCGGGCGGAATTTGTCATGACGCGGGTCGCGCCGCCGGCCTGAACCGGGGTAGTGTCGCGCGCGTTGCGCGATCCCCGGTTAGAATTTGTCCTGGCCGTCCGGCGCCATTTGCAGGAGTACACAAATCCTAGGTCTTCTACTCAGAGCGGCGATCCGTACGCCCAAGCTCACCCTCGCTGTTACCCTGTTCGTACTGGTCGTCCTGGCCAGCACGATGACCTATACCGGTTTCCTGGTGGTCGGGGTGCTGGCCGAGTATCTCGGCACGGGCCGCGTTACCGCCGGGCTGCTGCTCGGCATCCTCTTTGCGAGGTTTCCCTGGATTCGCAAAGGCAAGCCGCGCATCGTCGGCCTACTGCCGAAACCTGCCCGCCGGCCGCTCATCCTGGGCATATTGGCACTGTGCTTCGTGACTTTCCTGTCGCGAGGCGACTACCCGCCTGCCGGGTTCACGGGGTTTGCGATGGCTTTTCTTCTCGGCTATCCCTGGTTGAGAAGGGCCGTCTTCGATCGCATCGTCTCGTCCGTCTCCGCCTTCACCGGCCGAAAACCGTCCACGCGCGTCGATGACAGGGTGATCGAGGGTGAATTTCGAGAGAAGAAAGACTAAAGGGGCGGTCGCCCCGGGTTTGCCGGCCAGGGCTTGATCGCGATGCTTCCGAGCTTCGGAAACAAAAACGCCAACCTGCATGGGTTGGCGTTGTGCTTTGCTGCTGAATTCTTGGTGGCCCGGGGCGGAATCGAACCACCGACACAAGGATTTTCAATCCTCTGCTCTACCAACTGAGCTACCAGGCCAAGAGAGGCATGATTATAGCCAGCGTTTTTCATCTGCGCAAGCCCCCGAGATCACGGAACAATTGCCGCACGCGCCAAAGCGCCCCGGCGCGCTGTTGACATCTCGCTATAATGTGTTTCATGACTACCACCACCGCCCAGCACCGCAGCGACGTCTGCATCGTCGGCAATGGCGCCATCGCCAAGACTGCCGCCCTTGGTTTCGCCCAGTCGGGGTACAGCGTCACACTGCTGGTGCCGCCGTCGCGCCCGGCGCCGGACAAACCGGCCGTCTCGACCGCCGACAAACCCTGGGATGCGCGGGTCTATGCCCTGAACCACACGGCGCACGACCTGCTGGCCTCGCTCAAGGTCTGGGGTGCGCTGGACCTGGCGCGGGTGCAGGCGGTCGATGCGATGGCCATCCACGGCGACGGCAAGGAGGGCGGCAACCTCGGCTTCGACGCCTTCGGCGCCCATGTCGGCACCCTGGCCTGGATCGTCGAGGACAGCAACCTGAACGGGGCGCTCGACGCCGCGCTCAAGTTCGCCGCCAACGTGCAGCTGGTCACGGGCTGCGCCATCAAGCTCGGCTGCAGCGAACTGGGTGCGGGCGTGCAGCTGGAAGACGGCACGCGCATCGACTGCGAACTGGTGGTCGGCGCGGACGGGCGCGAATCCTGGGTGCGCGGGCAGTGCGACATCGGGGTCGACTACCGCATGTACCACCAGCGCGCCATCGTCACCAATTTTGCCTGCGACAAGCCGCATCACGGCGTGGCCTACCAGTGGTTCACCTGCGCCGACGGCGTGATCGCGCTGCTGCCGCTGCCGGGCAACCGGGTGTCGCTGGTATGGTCGGCCCCGGAAACCCTGGCCGATACCCTGATGGACGAGTCGCTGGGCGAAATGGCGATCCGGCTGGGCGAATACGCCGACGACAAGCTCGGTGCGCTGCGTCCCTTATTGCCGGAAGACGTCAAGGCCGTGCCGCTGGCGCTGGTGCGCCCGCATTCGATCGTCGCGCCGCGGGTGGCGCTGGTGGGCGATGCCGCCCACGCGGTGCATCCGCTGGCCGGCCACGGCATGAACCTGGGCTTCGGCGACATCGTCGACCTGCTGGCCGTGCTGCGCGAGCGCGAAGACCGCCGCGGCATTGCCGACGAACGCGTGCTGGCGCGCTATGCCCGCAAGCGCAAGGAAGACGTGCTCTTGATGCAATGGGCAACCGACGGACTGGAGCGCCTGTTCGGCGCCAACCTCGAACCAGTGCGCGTAGTGCGCAATTTCGGATTAAACTTGCTCGATAAATTGCCAGGTGTAAAGCGCCGCCTGATGGCGCACGCGATGGGCAAGTAACTATTGAAGGAAATACCATGTTGAAAACGAAGGTCGCCGTCCTGCTGGCGACGGGCCTGCTGGCATCCTGCGTCGAGGCGCAGAACACGACCGAGGCCGGCATCCGCAAGGCGCTCGAGCCGCGCCTGGGCGGCGCCAAGATCGAATCGATCCGTGAAACGCCTTACGGCGGCCTGTTTGAAGTGCGCGTGGCCGGCGACATCCTGTACACCGACAAGAAGGGCGACTACCTGTTCATCGGCCGCGTCTACGACACCAAGACCTCGACCGACCTGACCACCGCCCGGATCGAGGAGATCAACAAGATCAAGTTCTCCGACCTGCCGCTGGAAATGGCCCTCAAGCAGGTCAAGGGCAACGGCAAGCGCACCATCGCCGTGTTCGAAGACCCGAACTGCGGCTACTGCAAGCGCTTGCGCCAGACCACGCTCAAGGACATCGACAACGTCACGATCTACACCTTCATGTACAACATCCTGTCCGAGGATTCGTTCACGAAGTCGAAGAACATCTGGTGCGCACCGGACCGCGTCAAGGCCTGGGACGACTGGATGATCAACGGCAAGGTGCCGCCGACGGCGCCTGCCGCCTGCGATTCGCCCAACGAAAAGGTTGCCGCGCTCGGCCAGAAGCTCAAGATCCAGGGCACGCCCGCCATCTTCTTCACCGACGGCAGCCGCATCCCGGGCGCGATCGACCTGAAGTCGCTGGAAGCCAAGCTGCAGTCCCTCGGCAAATAATCGGGAAGCGCCCGCGTGGTCACCTTGCACATCAACGGGCGCGACCGGCAGGTCGACGCCGATCCCGCCACGCCCATCCTGTGGGCGCTGCGCGACAACCTCGACATGACCGGCACCAAGTTCGGCTGCGGCGCCGCACTGTGCGGCGCGTGCACCGTGCACCTGGACGGCAATCCGGTGCGCGCCTGCATCACGCCGATCGCCAGCGCGCAGGGCCGCCAGATCACGACCATCGAAGCGATGGAAGCCGACCCGGTCGGCAAGGCGGTGCAGGACGCCTGGGTCAGGCACGACGTGCCGCAGTGCGGCTACTGCCAGAGCGGGCAGGTGATGAGCGCCGTGGTCCTGCTGCGCACCAACAAGCGCCCGAGCGACGCCGACATCGACAGCGCGATGAGCGGCAACATCTGCCGTTGCGGCACCTACCAACGCATCCGCGCCGCCATCAAGGATGCCGCCGCCACCCTCGCCTGACATGGTCCTTGCCGGCATCCTGCTTGCCGCCGGACGCGGACGCCGTTTCGATCCTTCCGGAGCACGCAACAAGCTGCTGCAGCGCTTGCCCGGCGGCGACCTGGTGGTCGTCGCCAGCGCGCGCCGGCTGCTGTCCTGCCTTCCGCGCGTGGTGGCGGTCGTGCCGCCGGACGATGGCGGCGTGGCCGACGCCTTGAGTGCGCTCGGCTGCGACGTCACCGTGTGCGCGCAGGCCGATAGCGGGATGGGGGCCTCGCTGGTGCATGCGATCCGCCATGCGCTGCCCGCCGACGGCTGGCTGGTGGCGTTGGGCGACATGCCCTTCGTGCAGGAGGCCACGCTGGCCGCACTGCGCGCGGCGCTGGAAGAGGGCGCCGGCATTGCCGTGCCGGTCAGCGGCGGCCAGCGCGGCAATCCGGTGGCCTTCGGCGCCCCCCACCGCGATGCGCTGCTGCAGTTGGGCGGCGACCAGGGCGCGCGCCGCCTGCTGCGCGAGCATCCGGTCACCGAGATCGCGGTCGACGACCCCGGCATCCTGCGCGATATCGATACCGCGTCCGACCTCCCGGCATGACATATGCATGCCATTGTTTCCCGCTGTGATCGAATCCGATTACACTAGGAAGAACAACAACTATAAGCCGGCCGGACGACCACGATCCCATCATGAAGAAACCATCCCCGAAAAAGCAGCCCGCCATCCTGTACACCATCGTGCCGAAGGACCTGGCCGGCCACCTGTTCAACGTGACCCTCACGGTTGCCAACCCGGATCCGGAAGGACAGGTGTTCGCACTGCCGGCCTGGATCCCGGGCAGCTACATGATCCGCGAGTTTGCCCGCAACATCGTGCGCATCCGCGCCGAGAGCGGCGGGGCCGACGTCGCGCTGGCGAAACTGGACAAGCATTCGTGGCGCGCCGCACCCGCCTCTGGGCCCTTGAGCCTGCACTACGAGGTCTATGCCTGGGACCTGTCGGTGCGCGCCGCGCACCTGGACCAGACCCACGGTTTCTTCAACGGCACCAGCGTGTTCCTGCGCGTGGCCGGCCAGGAAACCCTGGCGCACCAGGTCGACATCCAGCGTCCCCATGACCCGGCAGCGAAAGGCTGGCGCGTCGCCACCGCCATGAAGGAGCTCGGCGCCAAGCGCTACGGCTTCGGCACCTATGTCGCCGGCGACTACGACGAGCTGATCGATCATCCGGTGGAAATGGGCGACTTCGAACTGGCCACCTTCACCGCCTGCGGCATCCCGCACGACATCGTCATCACCGGCCGCGTGCCCAACCTGGACATGGCGCGCCTGCAGGCCGACCTGAAGCTCATCTGCGAAACCCAGATCGCCTTCTTCGACCCACAGGGCCAGCGCGCGCCGATGGACCGCTACGTGTTCATGACCATGGCGGTGGGCGACGGCTACGGCGGCCTGGAGCACCGCGCCTCGACCGCCCTGATCTGCGCCCGCGCCGACCTGCCCTGCACGGCCGCCGCGAAAAGCGCCGAGCCGGGCGAAGGCTACCTGCGCTTCCTGGGCCTGTGCAGCCACGAATACTTCCACACCTGGAACGTCAAGCGCATCAAGCCGGCCGTGTTCGCACCCTACGACCTGCAGGTCGAGAACTACACGCCGCTGCTCTGGTTGTTCGAAGGCTTCACCAGCTATTACGACGACCTGATGCTGGTGCGCGCCGGGATCATCGGCGAGGCCACTTACCTGAAGCTGCAGGCCAAGACCATCGGCGGCGTGCTGCGCGGCAGCGGGCGCACCAAGCAGAGCGTGGCCGATTCGAGCTTCGACGCCTGGAGCAAGTACTACCGCCAGGACGAGAATTCGCCCAACGCGATCATCAGCTATTACACCAAGGGCTCGCTGATCGCGCTGGCTTTTGATTTGACCATCCGCGCCAAGACCGGCGGCGCCAAATCGCTCGACGATGTGATGCTGGCGTTGTGGGAGCGCTTCGGGCGCGATTTCTATGCCGGGGCAGGGCGCGGCGTGACCGAGGCGGAAGTCGAGGCGATCTTCGACGAAGTCTGCGGCGCCAGGCTGCGCAGCCTGTTCGAGCGCTGGGTGCGGGGCATGGAAGACCTGCCGCTGGCCAAGCTGTACGCGCCCTTCGGCGTCAAGCTGGTGGACGAGCGCAAGAACGCCAAGGCCTCGCTCGACGCCGGCATCGGCCGCGACCCGCTGGGGGCCAAGCTGACCCAGGTCCACGAAGGCGGCGCCGCGCACAAGGCCGGCCTGTCGGCGCAGGACATCGTCATCGCCGTCGACGGCCTGCGCGTCAACGGCAACCCTTCGAACCTCGACGCGCTGGTGGCGCGCTACCGCGTCGGCGACAAGGTGGTCGTGCACGCCTTCCGCCGCGACGAGCTGATGGCCTTCGACGTGGTCTTGCAGGGCGACCGCGTGCCGTGCATTACGCTGACCCAGGCCGTCGCCGGCAAGAAGTCGTCGGCACTCAAGCGTCCCAGCGCGATTTAACAAGCGACGCTTGCGTCCCGCATCACCGTAGGGTGGGCAGGTTTTCCTGCCCACGCGTTCAACCAGTGCCAGCTTCGAGGTCCATTTGAAAACCGCCCTGACCAGCATTGCCGCCGTCCTCGCTCTCGCCACCGGCGCCGCATCGGCCCAGCTCCCGGCTCCCCTCAAATCCGACATCGGCACCCGCGTCAACGCCATGTACCCCTGGCTCGACAGCGTCTACAAGGACCTGCACGCCCATCCCGAGATCGCCTTCCAGGAAACCCGCACCGCCGGCAAGCTGGCCGCCGAAATGCGCAAGCTCGGTTTCGAGGTCACCGAAAAGGTCGGCAAGACAGGTGTGGTCGCGGTGCTGAAGAACGGCGCCGGCCCCACGGTACTGGTGCGCACCGACATGGACGGCCTGCCGATGGAAGAAAAAACCGGCCTGCCCTATGCCAGCCGCGCCCGGGCCACGAGCGACGGGCGCGAAAGCTTCGTCACCCACAGCTGCGGCCACGACGTCCACATGGCCAGCTGGCTTGGCGCTGCCCGCACCCTGGTAGAAATCAAGCCAAAATGGAAGGGCACCCTGGTCTTCATCGCCCAGCCGGCCGAAGAAATCGGCGCCGGCGCCAGGGCAATGCTCGACGACGGCCTGTTCAAGCGCTTCCCCAAGCCCGACTACGCGTTCGCGCTGCATTCCTGGCCGCTGGCGCATGGGACGATCGGCTTCAATTCCGGCGCGGTCTCGTCCAATTCGGACACCATCGAATTCGTGTTCAAGGGCCGCGGCGGCCATGGTTCGGCGCCCGATAAATCGGTCGACCCGATTGCGATTGCCGCACGCTTCGTGGTCGACGTGCAGACCGTCATCAGCCGCGAGAAGGATCCGAAGGAATTCGGCGTGGTGACGATCGGCGCCATCCAGGGCGGCACGGTCGGCAACATCATCCCGGACAGCGTGCTGGTGCGCGGCACCATCCGCTCGTACAGCCCGGCCGTGCGGGCCAAGCTGCTCGAAGGCGTGCGCCGGGTCGCCAATGCGTCCGCCGCCATGGCCGGCGCACCGGCTCCGGAGCTCAATTTCATCACCGGCGGCGCGGCCATCGTCAACAGCGAAGCGCTGGTGGCAAAAACCGAGGCGGTGTTCAAGGATGCCTTTGGTGCGGCCAATGCCCAGCGCATGCCGGCGATGACGGCCAGCGAAGACTTCTCGGCCTATGTCAACGAAGGCGTGCCGTCGATGTTCTTCTTCACCGGCATCTACGACCCGAAAGCCGTGCAGGAGGCCGAGCGCGAAGGCGGCAAGCCGATCGCCTTCAACCACTCGCCCTTCTATGCGCCGGTGCCGGAACCGTCGATCAAGACCGCCGCGCAGGCCATGAGCCTGGCCGTGTTGAACGTGCTCGGGCGCTGACCGCACCCGCGCAGCCTCACTCCTGCGGCCCGGCCAGCGAGCGCAGCTGGAAGCGATAGTCGCCGTTGAACAGGAAGGTCTCGGAGAAGGTCATGGCGCTGGCGTTCGCCGCCAGCAGGCCAGCGGGCCGGGGCAGCGTGCCGCTGCGCCGCATCGAGGCCAGCGCGACCGTCGAGGCCTCCGGGTCGCGCGAGCGCTGCACCTGGACATCGGTGAGCCGGCCTTCCCGGTCCACCGTGATGTTGACCACCACGATGGCGGGAAGCATGGCCGGCAGCCTGCCGCTGAAGGTGTGCACCGCATTGCGCTCGACGATGTGGCGCGCCACACTCGCCTTGTAGGCCTCGAGCGTCAGCGATGGAGGCGGGACGGGTGCTGCGGCCGGCAAGGGAGCGATGCTGACGACAACCCGGCTCTCCGGCGCCGCGTTGGGCGGTGGGGGACTGGCGCATCCGCACAGGACTGCCAGCAAAAAGACGGGAAGCGCTTGACTGCGAGGAGTGAGGTTCATGGCGGATGAATGAAGGTCGCAGGTTGGCGCTTCTGGAGCGCTATCCTTTGACCCGTCGATTCATCCGGAGTTCCATATCGTGTTGAGCGCGCTGCGCGCTCACCCGAACAGGCGCGCCAGCTCCGCTCCCGGATCGGGCGCCCGCATGAAGGCTTCGCCCACCAGGAAGGCGTGCACGTCGGCCGCGCGCATCTTCGTCACGTCGGCCGGGCCCATGATGCCCGATTCGGTCACCACCATGCGCTCCGGCGGAATGCGTGGCAGCAGTCCCAGCGTCGTTTCCAGCGACACCTCGAAGGTCCGCAGGTTGCGGTTGTTAATGCCCACCAGGCGCGTCTGCAGCTTCAGCGCCGCGGTTAGCTCGTCACCGTCGTGCACCTCGACCAGCACGTCCATGCCCAGTTCGTGGGCGCAGGCTTCCAGTTCCGCCATCAGCCCATGGTCCAGGGCCGACACGATCAGGAGGATGGCATCGGCCCCCATGGCGCGCGCTTCGTAGACCTGGTACAGGTCGATCATGAAGTCCTTGCGGATGACCGGCAGGGAGCAGGCGCTCCTCGCCTGGCGCAAATAGTCGCTCGACCCCTGGAAGAACTGCACGTCGGTCAGCACCGACAGGCAGGCCGCGCCATGCTCGGCATAGCTCTGCGCGATCGCCGCAGGCTGGAAGTCCGGCCGCAGCACGCCTTTCGACGGCGAAGCCTTCTTCACTTCGGCAATGATGCCGGCCTGGCCCGCGGCGATCCTGGCGCGCAGGCTGTTCTCGAAACCGCGGATGCCGCCGCGCGCCTCGGCGTCGCCTTCCACCTCGCGGCGCAGGCTGAACAGGTCGCGGTGCTTCTTTGCGGCAGCGACTTCGTCGGCCTTGACGGCCAGGATCTTGTTGAGGATGTCGGACATGAAAACCTTTAATTCTGCTCGGCCAGGGTAGGTGAGGTAAAAGCGGCGCCGCCCGGCATCAGCGCTGGCCCGCCAGCTGCTGGGTCACCTGCACGAACTGCTCGAGCTTGGCCGTGGCGGCGCCCGAAGCGATCGTGGCGCGCGCCTTGGCCAGGCCTTCCTCGATCGAGGCGCACACGCCGGCCGCATACAGTGCGGTGCCGGCATTCAGGGCCACGATATCGGTGGCCGGCCCGGCGTCGCCGCGCAGGGCTTCCAGCACGCGCAGCTTCGATTCGGCGGTGCCGGCCACTTTCAGGTTGCGGCTCGAGATCATCGACATCCCGAAGTCTTCCGGATGGATCTCGTATTCGCGGATCTCGCCATTGACCAGTTCACCGACCAGGGTACCGGCGCCGAGCGAGACCTCGTCCATGTTGTCGCGGCCCCAGACCACCATCGCATGCTGGGCGCCGAGGCGCTGCAACACGCGCACCTGGATGCCGACCAGGTCGGGGTGGAACACGCCCATCAGGATGTTCGGGGCGCCGGCCGGATTGGTCAGCGGGCCCAGGATGTTGAAGATGCTGCGCACGCCCAGCTCGCGGCGCACCGGCGCCACGTGCTTCATGGCCGCATGGTGGTTGGGCGCAAACATGAAGCCGATGCCGGTCTGCGCGATCGACTGCGCGATCTGCTCGGGTTTCAGGTCGATGCAGGCGCCCAGCGCTTCGATCAGGTCAGCGCTGCCGCTCGAGGACGAGACGCTGCGCCCGCCATGCTTGGCCACGCGCGCACCGGCGGCGGCGGCCACGAACATCGAGGCGCTCGAAATGTTGAAGGTGTTGGCCCCGTCGCCGCCGGTGCCGACGATGTCGAGCAGCCGGCTGGTGTCGGCCATCGGCACCTTGGTCGAGAATTCGCGCATGACCTGGGCGGCGGCGGTGATCTCGCCGATGGTTTCCTTCTTGACGCGCAGGCCCATGGTCAGCGCCGCCACCATGGTCGGCGACATCTCGCCCGACATGATCTGGCGGAACAGGTGCAGCATCTCGTCGTGGAAGATTTCGCGGTGTTCGATACAGCGCAGCAGGGCTTCTTGTGGGGTGATCGGCATGGCGGGTCCAGTCAGGCTAGGCGTAATGTTGTTGTCACTGCGCGGGCATTGCGCCGCGGTGACGGCGCATACGCGAGGGGTGCGTCAGCGCACGAGGAAGTTCTTCAGCAGCGCATGCCCATGCTCCGACAGGATCGACTCCGGATGGAACTGCACACCCTCGATGTCGTACTCCTTGTGGCGCACGCCCATGATCTCGCCGTCGTCGGTCCAGGCGGTCACTTCCAGGCAGTCCGGCAGCGACGCGCGCTCGATCGCCAGCGAGTGGTAGCGGATCACGGTGAAGGGGCTGGGCAGTCCCTTGAACACGCCTTCGCCGGTGTGGGCGATCAGCGAGGTCTTGCCGTGCATGACCTGCTTGGCGCGGATCACCTTGCCCCCGAACGCTTCGCCGATGGCCTGGTGGCCCAGGCACACTCCCAGGATGGGCAGCTTGCCCTTGAACTCGCGCAGGATGTCGAGCGAGATGCCGGCATCCTTCGGCGCCTTCGGGCCTGGCGAGATGCAGATGCGCTCGGGCGCCATCGTCTCGATCTGCTCGAGCGTGATCTGGTCGTTGCGCACCGTGTGCACGTCCTCGCCCAATTCGCCCAGGTACTGGACGATGTTATAGGTGAACGAGTCGTAGTTATCGATCATCAAAAGCATGTCAGAACTCCCCATCCAGGCCGTCTTGCACTTGCTCGGCCGCGCGCAGCACGGCGCGCGCCTTGTTTTCGGTCTCCTGCCATTCCATCTCGGGGATCGAGTCGGCCACGATGCCGGCCGCGGCCTGCACGTACAGGTTGCCGTCCTTGATCACGCCGGTGCGGATCGCGATCGCCACGTCCATCTCGCCGCCGAAACTGAGGTAGCCGCAGGCGCCGCCGTAGATGCCGCGCTTGACCGGTTCGAGTTCGTCGATCACTTCCATCGCACGCACCTTCGGTGCACCGGTCAGGGTGCCGGCCGGGAAGGTGGCGCGCAGCACGTCCAGGTTGGACATGCCGTCTTTCAGCTTGCCCTCGACGTTCGAGACGATGTGCTGCACGTGCGAGTATTTTTCGATGACCATGCGGTCGGTGACCTTCACGCTGCCGGTATCGGCAATGCGGCCGATGTCGTTGCGCGCCAGGTCGATCAGCATCACGTGCTCGGCCACTTCCTTCGGGTCGGACAGCAGTTCGGCCGCCAGCTCGGTATCGCGTTCCGGCGTCGCGCCGCGCGGGCGGGTACCGGCGATCGGGCGCAGCGTGACCTTCTTGCCGCCTTCGGGCAGCGCCTCGTTGCGCACCAGGATCTCCGGCGAGGAGCCGACGATCTGCATGTCGCCGAAGTTGTAGTAGTACATGTAAGGCGACGGATTCAGCGAGCGCAGCGAGCGGTACAGCGAGAGCGGCGAATCGACATAGGGCTTGCGGATGCGCTGGCCGATCTGCACCTGCATCAGGTCCCCGGCCATCACGTAGTCGTGGGCCTTGGCCACCGCCGCCAGGTAGTCTTCCTTGCTGAACTCGCGCACCGCTTCGGTACGGACCGAACTCGAGGTCACCGGTGCGTCCACGCTACGGCGCAGCATCATGCGCAGGTCCTTCAGGCGCTGGCGCGTCTTCATGTAGCTTTCGGGCTGGGCCGGATCGGCATACACGATCAGGTAGAGCTTGCCCGACAGGTTGTCGATCACCGCCAGTTCTTCGGTCAGCATCAGCTGGATGTCCGGCAGGCCGAGCGCGTCCGGCGGGGCGGTGTCCGCCAGCTTGCGCTCGATGTGGCGCACGGTGTCGTAGCCGAAGTAGCCGGCCAGGCCGCCGCAGAAGCGCGGCAGGCCGGGACGCAGGGCGACACGGAAGCGCGCCTGGTAGGCTTCGATGAAGTCGAGCGGGTTGCCCTCATGCGTTTCGACGACTGCGCCGTGCTTCACGATCTCGGTCAGGTTGCCGGAAGAGCGCAAGAGCGTCGACGCCGGCAGGCCGATGAAGGAATAGCGGCCGAAGCGCTCGCCGCCGACGACCGATTCGAGCAGGAAGGTGTTCTTGCCGGCTCCCTGCGACTGGGCCAGCTTGAGGTAGAGCGTGAGCGGGGTTTCCAGGTCGGCGAAGGCTTCCGCGATCAGGGGGATGCGGTTATAGCCCTGGCTGGCCAGCGACTTGAATTCGAGTTCGGTCATGCTTTTCTCCGTGCCGCCCAAGGGGGAAGAGGGCGGTGGTTGTTTCAAAAAACCTGCCGGGGACGAGCGTAGGCTCGAACACAGGCAGCAATCGGTACGGCTTAGTCAGCCCAGGATTGCCAGCGTCGCCACAGCCAGGCCTCAAGGGCGCCGGTCTGGTTGACAGTGTGTTTTTTGGTGAAAAACATGTATAGATAAGTTCAGGTTGTCGTGCGGTTGTGGGCAGCGATCAGGTGCGCTGCATCGAGCAGCGAACCAACTATACCATCGGAATTAATTTCTTGTACAGGCCGTCCGTGGTTATAACCATATGGCACGGTGAGCACATGGCAGCCGGCCGCACGCGCAGCTTCCGCGTCGTTCGAGGAGTCGCCGATGGCCACCACGCTTGACGGCGGCAGGTCGAAGGCGCTGCACGCGCCCAGCAGCGGCATCGGGTCCGGCTTCTTTTTCGGGAAGGAGTCGCCGCCGTAGACCAGCTCGAAATATCCGGCCAATCCCTTTTGCGCGAGCAGCGGGGTGGTGAAGGCCATCGGCTTGTTGGTCACGCAGGCCAGCCGCAGCCCGAGCGCCTTCAATGCATCCAGGCCTTCGAGCACGCCGTCGAACAGCAGGCTGTGGTCGCCGTTGATGGCGAGGTAGTGGCGCTGGTAGCCGGCGCGCGCCTCCTCGAACGCCGCGTCGACACGCGCGGGTTCCCAATCCAGCAGCAGCGCATCGCGCACCAGCTTTTCCGAGCCCTTGCCGATCAGCGGCTTGATCACCGCCTGCGTGATCGGCGCCAGCTTGAAGTCGGCACGCATGCCGTTCAGGGCCGCCTCGAAGTCGGGCAGCGTGTCGAGCATGGTGCCGTCCAGGTCGACGATGGCGGCCCGGATGGCTGGTGCGCCGGCCTGCATTATTTGCCGACCTTGGCCAGCTGGGCGCGCATCTCGTCGATGACCGCCTTGTAATCCGGCTTGCCGAAGATGGCCGAGCCGGCGACAAACGTGTCGGCGCCGGCGGCGGCCGCTTCGGCGATGTTGTCGGCCTTGATGCCGCCGTCGACCTCCAGCAGGATGTCGCTGCCCGACTCGTCGATCATGCGGCGCGCGATCGCGATCTTTTTCAGCGCCTGCGGGATGAAGGACTGGCCGCCGAAGCCCGGATTGACCGACATGATCAGGATCATGTCGATCTTGTCCATCACGTGGTCGAGGTAATGCATCGGCGTGTGCGGGTTGAACACCAGGCCGGCCTTGCAGCCGTTATCGCGGATCAGCTGCAGCGTGCGGTCGATGTGGTCCGAGGCTTCCGGGTGGAAGGTGATGATGTTGGCGCCGGCCTTGGCGAAGTCGGGAATGATGCGGTCGACCGGCTTGACCATCAGGTGCACGTCGATCGGCACCTGCACGTGCGGGCGGATCGCCTGGCATACCAGCGGGCCGATGGTCAGGTTCGGGACGTAGTGGTTGTCCATGACGTCGAAGTGGATAATGTCGGCGCCGGCGGCGACGACATTGCGCACTTCCTCGCCCAGGCGGGCGAAATCGGCGGACAGGATGCTGGGAGCGATGCGGTAGGTGGTCATGGGCGGGAGTGCAGGTAAAGTGAAGCCGCTATTCTACGCCGATGAGAGGGGCTGGTGCTGTGGCAGGGCGCCGGGAAAGGGCGGCGCGGAGTATGATTGTCGTTTGCGCCACACCGGCGCGCCGGCTCGACAGCCGCGCATTCCCGACAACCGCATTGCCGATCACGCAAGGAAATAGTATGTCCGCCTATGAATTCACTGTCACCGTCAGGACCCAGCACCTGCCGGAACAGTCCAAACCGGACCGGGACCAGTTCGTGTTCAGCTACACCATCACCATCAAGAACACGGGCACCGTCCCCGCCCAGCTGATTTCGCGCCACTGGGTCATCACCGACGCCAACAACACGGTGCAGGAAGTGCGCGGCCTGGGCGTCGTCGGCCATCAGCCGCTGCTCAAGCCGGGCGAAGAGTTCGAGTACACCAGCGGCACGCAGATGGCGACAGCCCAGGGCTCGATGTATGGCGAATACTTCTGCGTGGCCGAGGACGGCCACCGTTTCGAAGTCCCGATACCCGAGTTCGTGCTGTCGCTGCCGCACGCGCTGCACTGATTTAGGGCTGTCCGCCGGCGTCCCGGTCGTCCTGCGCCTCGTCGTCAGGCACGTCCTTGCGGCCGGCGAACATCGTCCACCAGACGATAAAGACGAGCAGGAACAGCGCCACGCCGGCTTCCACCATCAAGATCCACATATCGTTCCTTATGCTTTCAACACGCCGCAGTGTAACCGCTTCGCTTGCCCTGGTCGTCTTTTTGGCGGCCTGCTCGACCACGCCGCCGCCCCAGCAGCCGCAGCCACCCAAGCCCGCCGAGCCGGTACGCATGCCGCCGCCCGTCGGTCCGGTTTATGTGCCGGAGCAGCCGGCGCCGTCCCAGCCCGCCCCGCCGCCGGCGCCTGTCCCGCTCTTCACCCCGACAAGCTTCAGCGCCCTGCCGGGCTGGGAGCAGGACGACCTGCGCCAGGCCTGGCCGGCCTTCATGCAGTCGTGCCGGGCGCTCGGGGGCAAGGCGGACTGGAAGGCCACCTGCGCCGCGGCGCGCGCCGTCGATGCGGGCGATGCGGCCGCGGTGCGCCGCTTCTTCGAAGCTTACTTTGTACCGAACCTGGTGCGCAGCAGCGACGGGGCGGACACGGGACTGATCACCGGTTATTACGAAGCCATGCTGTACGGTTCGCGCAAGCGCGGCGGCGCCTTCCAGACGCCGCTCTACCGGGTGCCGGACGATCTGCTCACCGTGGACCTTGGCAGCGTCTACCCGCAGCTGAAGAACATGCGCCTGCGCGGGCGCTTGTCCGGCAAGACCGTGGTTCCCTACAGTACCCGCGCCGAGATCGCGCGTGCGCCGCTGGCGGGCAAGGAACTGCTGTGGGTGAACGATCCGGTCGAGTCCTTCTTCCTCGAGGTGCAGGGTTCGGGCCGCGTCCAGCTGGATACGGGAGAGACCGTGCGCGTGGCCTACGCCGACCAGAACGGCCATCCTTATAAAACCATCGGCCGCTGGCTGGTGGAGCAGGGCGAACTCACCGCCGAGCAGTCGACGGCCCAGGGCATCCGCGCCTGGATCGCCGGCAATCCGGGACGCCGCCAGGAGCTGTTCAATGTGAACCCCAGTTATATCTTCTTCCGGGAAGAGAAGCTGCCCGATCCGTCGCTCGGCCCCAAAGGCGCGCTTGGCGTGCCGCTCACCCCTGGCCGGTCGGTGGCGATCGACCCGACCTTGCTGCCGCTGGGTGCGCCGCTGTTCCTGGCCACGACCGAGGCGGCAAGCGAAACTCCGATGCAGCGCCTGATGATGGCGCAGGATACGGGCGGCGCGATTCGCGGCGCGGTGCGTGCGGACTTCTTCTACGGTTTCGGTCCGGATGCAATGGACCGGGCCGGCAAGATGAAGCAGCGCGGCATGATCTGGGTGCTGCTGCCGCGTCCCGCCGCGCCCTGAGGGCTAGTCCTTTGCCATACGCAGGCGGGTGCCGAATACGCCCCCGAGCGCAAGCATGACGGCGCCCGCGGCGATGCAGGCCAGGGCTGCGCGCACGCCGAAGCCTTCGCCCAGCGCGCCGGCCAGCAAGGCGCCGAGCGGCGCTGCCGCCACGGTCAGTGCGCGCATGGTCGCCACCATGCGCCCCAACACCGCGTCCGGCGTCACGCGCTGGCGCAGCGCGATATACGGCACGAAGAACAGCGTCGCACCGCAGTCGATCCAGAACACCACGATGGCGTAGGCGGCAACCGTCCAGCCATCGCTGCCGAACAGCTTGGGCGGAATCGCCGGCACCAGTGCGAAGCCGAGCGCCGAGACGCACAGGCCGATCAGGATTTCGCCGCCCGTGCCGAAGCGCGTCGACAGCGGCTTGACCAGCAGCGAAGCCGCCAGCACCCCCAGGCCGCCCAGCATGTTCGCCATCCCCATGGTCCCCGGCGTCATGCCGAGCACCCGCGTGGCGAAGATCACATGCAGGGCCGTGAACCCATAGAACAGCAAATGCCAGCAGGCCGAGACCCAGGCCAGCGTGCGCAGCAAGGGCTGGTTCCAGACAAAAGCCAAACCTTCCTGGATATCGCGCAGCGGGTGGGAAGTGGATGCCGGCGGCTGCGGCTCGCGGGTGCGGGTGCGGCGCAGGTTCAGCAGCGAGATCGCAAAGCTGGCCACATTGCACAGGATCGCGACCGGCGCGCCGAGCAGCTGCACCAGGCCCCCGGCCAGCCCGGGACCAAGGACGCGCGCGCCGGATTCGGTGGCGGCGAACTTTGCTTGGGCGTCGACCAGGCCGTCGCGCCCGACCAGGAAGGTAAGGAAGACCTGTTCGGCGCTGCCGCCCACCACGTGGCCGGCGCCGATCACGAAGCCCACCGCATACAGCCATTCGATCGTGAGCAGGTCGAGCCACCAGGCTGCCGGGACGGTGGCCAGGGCGATCGCCACCGCTAGGTCGCTGCACATGATGATCGGCAGGCGCCGGTTGCGCTCCAACAGGACGCCGGACGGCAGGCCGAACAATAGAAAGGGCAGGGACTCGAAGGCGGCCAGCACGCCCATCTGGCCCGGGGTCGCATGCAGGAACAGCACCGCGCAGATCGGCAAGGCCAGCAGGGTGACCTGGGCGCCGAACTGGGCCAGGATGCTGCTGAACCAGAAACGGCGGAAATCCGGATTGCGCATCACCGAGTCGAGCGGGACGCGCCCTTGCAGCCAGTTGGAGCCAAACGAGAAAATAGTGATCTCACCTAGGGATGTTGCTGAACAAATAATCATACCTGTGTTTGGCGCTGTTCAAGACGTTACAATCGCGCGTCTAAGCTCCAATCCGTCACACTTCACAAAGAGGATGCCTCATGGAATACGCAGATCTGCTTATCGAACACCACGGCAAAGTCGTCGTGATCCGCCTGAACCGTCCAAAGGCGATGAACGCACTGAACGACAACATGATGAACGAGCTGGGTGACGCCTTGCACAAGTTCGATGCCGATCCGGCCGTCAACGTCATCGTCCTGACCGGCAGCGACAAGGTCTTCGCAGCTGGGGCGGACATCGCAGCAATGGCGAACTACACCTATGCGGCAGACACCTATCCGGGCAACTATATTGGACGTAACTGGGAACACATCCTGAACATCCGCAAGCCGGTAGTGGGCGTGGTGTCGGGCTACTGCCTGGGCGGCGGCTGCGAACTGGCCATGATGTGCGACTTCCTTATCGCGGCAGACAATGCCAAGTTCGGCCAGCCGGAAATCAAGGTCGGCGTCACCCCGGGCGCCGGCGGCACCCAGCGCCTGCCGCGGGCAATCTCGAAGTCCAAAGCCATGGACATGCTGCTCACCACCCGCATGATCGACGCCGCCGAAGCCGAGCGCACCGGTCTGGTTTCGCGCGTGTACCCCGCCGAGAGCGTAATGGAAGAGGCGATCAAGGCAGCCCAGGGTATTGCGGACATGCCGGTGTCGGTCGCCATGCAGATCAAGGATTGCGTCAACCAGGCTTACCAGATGCCGCTGACCGAAGGCGTGCGTTACGAGCGGCGTTATTTCCATGCCGGCTTCGGCACCCCAGCCCAGAAAGAGGGCATGTCGGCCTTCCTCGAGAAGCGCAAGCCGAACTTCGACGGGCTCTAAGCATCTAAGTAATGCGGGGCGCCAGCCCCGCCGCCAGGCGCCGGAACGGCGTCAGGCGGCAGAAATACAACAGCTGAATTGCCTCTTGCGTAAGCCTCGGGCGGTTGCTATAGTTCGCCTCCGCTTCGGGACACTCAGCAGTCAATGCTGGTGTGGGCGCCTGAAAAGGTTAACGTAATCAAGTGCTTACGGTAACAACGGGCTGCAGAGAAATCTGCAGCGAAGCGAACGAGGGGTTGACGAGTTACGCGAAACACTGCATACTCTCGCTTCTCTGCTGCTGACGAACACAACGCTTCGTCGAATACAGCAAGGCAGTACCGAATACCGTTCTTTAACAATCAACAGTCGATAAGTGTGGGCGTTTGATGAAGGTGCCAGTG